>DUZS01000007.1 GCA_013349405.1 Desulfuromonadales bacterium
ATAAAACCATCAAAACTGAATGCATCCGTCCAGGCACTCCGCTTTCACTTGACGATGCCCGCCGGATAGTAGAAAAGTACATCGAACACTACAACACCGTCAGACTGCACAGCGCCATTGGCTACGTGACACCGTCTGACAAGCTGAATGGCAGAGACAAAGAAATATTCAAAGAGCGTGATAGAAAACTTGAAGAAGCAAGAGAATTAAGAAAGCAAAAACGACAACGGGCTTATCCTGAGATCAGGCATTCAGGGGAAGCTGACTTACCCTTAGATCAAGCGGCCTGAAAGTCCAATTCCGACTGAGGCGGAACACATTTGGGCATTCCTGTTTTGCTCTGTCATGGCAAATTGAAAATGATACTGCCGCTCCACACTCTACAAGCAGAGCTTCCTTCCCACGTTTCTCGACTGTCATTGCCATAATCTTGATCTCCTAAATGTTCGGAAATGAGTTAATTAAAGTCTCCCCTTTGCTCACGAAATACTATCAATCCGAAGCATAACAACATCGTTAATTCTTTCTGTGGATAAAGCCGGGTTCAGAGAGATCGCTATCAACAGTCGATGTAACCCCCATGTTTACTCCAAAATATGGGCCATCCGCTGATATCGCAGGTGTAGACAGACATGCACAAAGACCAGCAAGTATAGCAACTTTTTTTAACATCTTGTTCCCCTTTCACTTTGATTTTTATCTGCACCAGTTAACGCTATTGAGCAGTTACTTGTAAAGAAAATAAATTAATTTTGTATTAGGTAGCTGTTGAGTGCCAGGACATTGATAACGGAATGATGTGCCAACACATCGCAAACAAAGTTCTCTGACAATCGAATAGCCATCTTGTCCGTTTCATTGGTCGTCTCCCAACGACAAATTAAACCGGACAGGTTATGTGCTACAACACCGGACATATCATTAACTCGCGACAAGATACATCTGGATAATTGGCAAAAACCGTAAAAGCATATATAATGGATACTTGTATCCACAGGTATATATATCGAGCTGACTGCTCAATAACAAGTTGGCCACCAAGACAAAGGCTCCGCCTTGGTGGTTGATGGGATTTCTTGGAGCCAAATAGGAGGAGAAACATGAAGACCTTCAGCCTCGACGACACGGCAGTGATCCTAATTGACCACCAGGTTGGGACGAACACCTGGGCAAGCACCACCCCGCTGCCACTGCTTCAGCGCAACGTCATCATTCTGGCCAAGTTCGCCAAGGGATGCGCCATACCGGTGGTCCTTACCTCTAGCCAGGAAACGAACTTGAACGTCCAGGGGCCGCTAATGCCTGAGTTGCAGCAGGCCCTGCCAGAGGCTTTCGTAGCGCGCATCAAGCGACAGGGAGTGGTAAACGCTTGGGACGATCCAGCCTTTGCCGCCGCCTGCCGGAACACCGGGAGAAAGAACTTCGTGATGGCTGGCGTGACGACGGACGTGTGCATGGTGTCGCCGGCGATCAGCGCGGTCGAGGAGGGTTTCACAGTGAAAGTGGTGTGCGACGCCTGCGGGTCATCGAACCAGATCGCGGAGGAGATGGCTTGGCGGCGGATGGAAACCGCGGGGGTCCACCTGACGAGCACCAACGCAATCGTGGCCGAGTTGGTCAAGAACTGGGCGTCGCCTGCCGGCGCGGTCGCTTTCCCGCTGCTTACCACCTAACGAGAGCCCCGAAGGGGTCTGCCCTTGATACGAGACAAAAGTTAAAAGGCAGAAGTCTAAAATGATGAAGTCCCAGCCAGGCAGTTGGACACAGTTCGGGCGGAGAGGCAGCCCGAACGAGTCAACTGCGCGACCAAGTTGAAATAATACTGAACTTCAGAAAACCGAAAAGTCATTTACACAATCAAGTTGACAGGCCCGTTCTTTTGCGTATTAAAGGCGAAGCCACATTCAATGGAAGAGAATTCATGACCTGCCCATACTGTAAAGAAACCATCCAAGACGCTGCTATCAAGTGTAAGCATTGCGGTTCGATGCTGAATCTTGATCCGTATAGCACAATCAACGTTGATAACATCTCCGCTGATGAAATTCGTACCTTCGTTGGATCAAACTCATACTACTACATCCAGAAATTCTCCAACTTCACCATGCTGGGGCAGGAGAAGTTCTGCGTCACATGGAACTGGAGTTGTTGCGGATTTACATTCCTTTGGTTTCTCTATCGAAAAATGTACGCTCTGGCTCTCATCACATTTATTGTGTTCTGTATACCAGGAATAAACTTTTTCTTGCATATAGTGGTCGGCTGCATCGGAAACTACCTTTACTACCGGCATGTCAAATCAAAGATCATAGAAATCCGGTCAACAACGTCACCCCAGAACTTTGTGCCTGTTCTTCAGGAAATTGGTGGAGTAAATAGATGGGTTTACACGTTAGGTATCGTTCTATGCATCCTAATGGCGATAATGTTCTTCATGTTCTTTGCCACGATCACCACATTTATGATTCACAGCATACCTAAAATCACGATCTGATACGTTTCGGAAGCTTCAAGAAAGGCCAAATTATAGTACTAACCAAAGGAGTTCTAAATTTGTATGTTTAGTAGAAGTACCCTTCAGCACAGGATTACTCAATTATTTTTGACAGTCATATTGATATTTGCGTCAAACATACCCTACGCAAATTCCACAACGATAAATTGGTACACTGGCGGTGAAGCAAAGATAAGCATGAACCCCATACCAGACGATTCCTCAGCAAGTATATTCTTTTCAGGAAAAACAACACAAAAAACGTTGATTGTTAAAGTAGCTAAAAAAGACGCGCTTTTTCGCAGTAATCAGATACCGCTAACGCCCGATGGTTCATTTAAAGTCAAGTATCTCCTGAAAGATGGGGTTGGAAATTACACCATCACCTTCTTTGGCAGTGAGCAAAAGAATGCTACAAACTTTCAGGGATTGGGATCTTTTACAAAAACAGTGAACACGCCACTGAAACCTGATTTGGCTAACCTAGAGCTAAACAGTAAAGTGATTGAATTCATTAACAAAGTAATTGGCACTACTGTTGGGAGGGGAGAATGTTGGGATGTTGCCCAAAAAGCACTTGATTTGACCCTCGCAGACTGGAATCGTCCTACAGCATTTGGACAGCCTATTGACCCAGATACATCAGAAGTCAAAGCTGGAGATATAATACAATTCAGTAAACTTACCACTGTCGAACATCTTCCTAGTGGAGTTGTAAGAACAGGGATTTTAGGATCACCAGACCATACTGCTGTTATTTACAAAGTTCTTGGCAAAAAGCAGTACACACTGGCACATCAAAATGTCAGGGGGAAGAGAAGTGTTATAACAAGTGACATCAACCTAGCAAACATGACCAGCGGAAAGTATTGGATTTATCGACCTGTTGCATTGATGATTCAACTATAATTTCCCACGTCATTAAAAATAAGGTTCACTAACGGGCTGTCCATTCTCTACAAATCCTCTCAGGTGGTCTCAGGACACTTCTGTTAGTGCTAATTGGTTCTAAACCACTGAGGTTGGCATCTATCAACAGAAAAGTCACGGTTCTGTGAATTTAAGTTTACTTCTTGACTCAGCTTAATGGTACTATCAGATTCAAGGAGAATGATATTATGAGCATCAAGATTGGTTCAGAGTGCCTATTAATGGGGATTGATGGGGTTACCTATCAAACATTACTTGGAGATATTTCAGAACGAGGAGCATTAGTCTCAATGAGTAAAAATATTTCTCATGGCTTACAAATAGGAGAAATGTGCGGAATCATGTTATGTGACAAACCGAGTGCGTCTTCCACCAAGCATACTGGTATGATAATCAGTCTTGACTCTGGAAATGTGGGAATTAACTTTCATCATCAGGAACATCACCATCAAAAAAAGAAATTCACTACATAAACTTCCTAGCGTCCAAAGCCATAGTCTGACCGTTACTGCAAACGGAACTTCAAACGGACACTCAGGGTCAATCCTATGTCACTCTCACGGTAGTCGATCCACCATTTAGCAGAAGATTCCAAATAATTTCTGATCATCTTCATCAAGATGACCTGAAAGTGCAGTTATCAGCAACAAAAAGTCTAGTGAGAGCATTGGCTTGTTTGTACAAGTGAGTGTGAAGGCTTCTCTTAATTTCAGGTGTTGGAAAATATTGTTTCACATCCTTCGGAATCCGAATCCGAAGAAAATACACCTTATTTTTTTTAGCCAGATATAACAAAAAGGTTTCTCCGTATGTACCAAATTGCGTACCAACACACGGAAAAACCCTATTTTATCGAAAAATAACTTGTTTAAAATAAACTAAGTTACGTTATGTTTTGGGGTGGCTGGAGGGTATCGAACCCTCGAATATACGAGTCACAGTCGCACGTGTTAACCGCTTCACCACAGCCACCATTTGAGGAGAGTCTTGATAACTTAATCCTGCCTTTAAAGTCAAGTTTTTTCTGTGCAAATCATATAACTACTCTCCGGAAAGCAGGCTTTTACTTACCACTTCATATACATCGCGCGGCAGATTTGCAACAGCCTGAATACGCTGTAACTGCTGGCGCATCAAACGACTTCGTTCTGCTTCATAACGCCGCCAGGTAGTCAGCGGTCCCAGTAAGCGAGCCGATACCTGGGGATTAACCGGAATGAGACGCAGCAATTGATCCGTGAGGAAACGGTACCCCTCGCCACTCGGGTCATGAAAACGCACCTGATTTCTCTGACTGAATATTCCGACCAGAGAGCGGAAGCGGTTGGGATTGGTCAATTCAAAGTCAGGATGATGCAACAGCAGCTGCACCTCTTGCAGAGTTCCGGGGAGCGTGGATGCAGCCTGAAGCGCAAACCATTTATCGACCACAAGGCGGTCCCCCTGCCAGCGCCGGTAGAAATCGTCGAGAGCTGCAATCCGCTCAGGGCAATCGCAGGAAGCAAGAGGAATCAAAGCACCGATGGCATCAGTCATATTATCCGCCCGGTGATACTGTTCCAGACAGAGTTCGATATGGCTCTGATCACCACTGCTCATAAGATACGCACGGCAGAGGTTGGCCAGACGCCGCGTGCCGGAGCGGCCATCGTTGGGGCTATAGGGAACATCGCTCCGGTTGGCATTCAGTACCTCAGCAAAATCATCCCTGAAAAGATCCGCCAGAGTGCGAATAACGAACTGCCGAGCTGAATAAATAGCAGCCGGATCAATAATGTGAACGAGTTCAGCAAGGTATTTTTCGTTTGGTAATGTCAACGTTTCGGCCAGAAAGGCTCGATCCGGATAACTGCTCACAAGCGCTGTTCTGAAGGCTTCGGCAAAGGCAGCATCAAGAGTCAGCACCTTCCCCTGCTGCACATCTGCAACCAGACGGAGGATAACCGTTGCCGCCATACGCTGCCCCGCCTCCCAGCAGCAGAATGGGTCAGATTCATGGGCCATCAGCAGGGCGAGCTGGTCATGCCGGTATGGATACTCCAGCTTGACCGGTGCCGAAAACCCGCGTAACAGAGCCGGGACAGGCTCCTCGGCAATATTGGTGAAGCAGAAGGACTCCCCGGCAGCGCGGAGGTGGAGGGTTCGTGAGACAGCACCGTCGCCAGTCTCCCCGACCAGTGTCAGTGGCAACTGAGTCCCGTCCCGGCCAAGCAGACCGAGTGTCAACGGGATATGCAATGCTTGTTTATCCGGCTGGCCGGGGGTCGCCGGGCAACATTGAGCAACCGTCAGCGTAAAGGTTTTTTCGACGGTATTGTATGAACCGTTGGCAGCCAGTTCCGGAGTACCGGCCTGACAGTACCAGAGGGCAAACTGCTCCAGATTAATCTCACCCGCTTCGGCCATGGTCTGCACAAAGTCATCAACCGTCACCGCCTGCCCGTCAAAGCGTGTAAAATAGGTATCCATTCCGAGGCGAAAACGCTCCGCCCCGAGCATGGTATGCTGCATACGGACGAGTTCGGCCCCTTTGTTATACACGGTCGAAGTGTAGAAATTATTGATATCAATATACGAATCCGGCCGAACCGGATGGGCCATTGGACCGCCATCTTCGGCAAACTGGGCCGTACGGAGATTACGCACATCTTCGATGCGTTTTACCCCGCGCGACTGCATGTCAGATGAAAATTCCTGGTCACGAAAGACGGTCAGCCCCTCTTTCAGCGATAATTGGAACCAGTCGCGACAGGTCACCCGGTTGCCGCTCCAGTTGTGGAAATATTCATGGGCGATCACCGTTTCGACGGCATGGTAGTCATCATCTGTTGCGCTTTCAGGGCTGGCAAGGACGTAGCAGGAGTTGAAAACATTGAGCCCCTTGTTTTCCATGGCCCCCATATTGAAATCATCGACCGCTACAATCATATAGCAGTCGAGATCATATTCCCGGCCATAAACCTCTTCATCCCAGCGCATCGCCTTTTTAAGTGAGCGCATGGCGTGATCGCACTTGCCGCGGTTCTGCTGGTGCACGTAGATCCGCAATGCCACTTCCCGACCGGAGCAGGTTGTAAAACGGTCTTCAATACAGACAAGTTTACCGGCAACCAGAGCAAAAAGGTAGCTCGGCTTTCTGAACGGGTCATGCCAGACCGCAAAGTGACGACCGTCAGACAATTCACCCTGAGCAGTGAGGTTGCCGTTGGAGAGCAGCACCGGATAACGGAGGCGATCAGCGATGATTGTTGTGGTAAAGAGCGTCAGGACATCGGGGCGGTCGGGATAATACGTGATGGCACGAAATCCTTCCGCCTCGCATTGAGTGCAGAACATCCCGGCTGACCGGTAGAGCCCTTCAAGGGAAGTGTTTTCCTGCGGGCGCAGTTCGGTCTGAACCTCAAGAGAAAATACGGCCGGCACTTCATAGATGGTCAGCAATTCACCAGTTGCACTATAGCGGGCGGGGTCCAGAGTTACACCGTCAAGGTTCAATGTCCGCAACGTAATGTGCTTGCCGTTCAAGACGAGGGGACGCATGCCCTGAGAAGCATCATATGATGCGCGTAGTGCAAGGCGGGAGGTGACGATGGTGGTTTCATCGCCAAGTTCAAAACGGATATCGATACTGTCGATGCGATAATCCGGGGCGCTGTAATCATTACGGTAGATGGTACGGTGAGTAGTCTGGGACATTCCGGTTTTCCTATCACTCATAAAATGGTTTCTGCTTTTTTGATACATAGCACAAACTTCTGCGTCATATTCATAATTTTTATTGGTAAGGAGGTCATGATTCTGGTAACTGTTGATTCATGACACCATTAGTACGGAGGGGAGCAGATGGAAGAGACACTTACGTTTTGGCTCGACAACAAAATATGTTCCGGCTTTAAAATCGCTGAAATCGGTAACCAGGCCCTGGTGTCATATCGTGAAAAATACTACATCGTTGTTGACGGGGCTGCGCGAATGAATGGAGTACGGCCGCTGCACTATTCGAAGACATCGCTGCCGCTGCTCTGGAAAAAGGCGCTGAGAGGGATACTGCCGCCTCCGGTTGCCGTGACTGAATATGCAGAAGACGAATTTCTTCCGATTACAACTTCAACGAAAAAGGAGCGCAAACCAATGCAGAAAGATACACTTGTATCAGAGTTTACCGAGGCAACCCCAGGCGCGGTAAAGCCAGCACCGGCTGTTGCAAAAAAGCCAACGACAACAGCAGAAGTAAAACCGGTGAAAATCAGTCAGGCTGTTGTCGCAGCAACGTGTCCCTACTGCAGTCACAAGCAGGATCTCCCCTTTGAAAAGGGGAAGAATGGCAAACCGTTCTTTGTGGCATGTATCAGATGCAGCACAGAATTTGCCGTGCGCTTTGTTCCGGTAACGATGTATCAGGCCCAGGTTGCCGCATTCAAATAACAAACCGGAAAGCACCTGAGGAGAATAAACCGATGAACAACAACGACGTATTACGCCGGATCCGCTACGCACTGGACATCAGCAACCCCGGCATGATCGACATATTCAAACTGTCCGGGTGCACGTTGGAGCAGCCTACCCTGCTCAAATTGCTGAAAAAGGAGGAAGAGGAGGAGTTCATTTCCTGCAGCAACCCGTTGCTGTCGTTCTTTCTCGACGGCTTGATCGTGCATAAGCGAGGCCGACGCGACTCCGCAGGAACACCAAAACCGGATGCATCCTTGAACAATAACGCAATTTTGAAAAAACTCCGCATAGCGCTTGACCTGAAAGAAGAGGATATGCTGGCACTGATGAAGCTGGCGGGCGTTACCATGTCAAAATCAGAACTGAGCGCCCTCTTCAGGAATAACGGGCACAAGCATTACAAGGAGTGCGGCGACCAGTTCCTGAGAAATTTTTTGCAGGGACTGACGGTTCGGCAGAGAAATGTTACTCCTGAACAAATTTTAGGAGAATAACGGTCAACAAAGTCATTTTGTTTGACACATCCGGCTATCTATATTATTCTCCACAACCCGTAAAATCTTACCAATCAAGGGTTTAGCGGCATCAAACCAATTCCACACCAAGGACAAGACCATGCGTAGCGATATGATTAAAAAAGGGCTTGAACGGACTCCGCATCGTGCCCTGCTGAAAGGCACCGGCGTACCGCACAATCAGATGGACAAGCCGTTTATCGGCGTAGCAACCAGTTTTACCGACCTGATCCCCGGACATGTCGGTATGCGCGACCTGGAGCGTTTTATTGAAAAGGGGGTTCACTCAGGCGGCGGCTATGCATTCTTTTTCGGAATTCCCGGAGTCTGCGACGGCATGGCGATGGGCCATAAAGGGATGCATTACTCCCTGCCGACCCGTGAACTTATCGCCGACATGGTTGAATCGGTTGCAGAGGCGCACCGTCTCGACGGACTGGTGCTGTTGACCAACTGTGACAAAATCACCCCCGGCATGCTGATGGCGGCTGCCCGGCTGAACATCCCCTGCATCGTCGTTACCGCAGGACCGATGATGAGTGGCCGCGGCACTGCCGGACGCAAATATTCTTTCGTTTCTGATACCTTTGAGGCGATGGCCCGCTATAAAGCCGGAGTCATCAACGATAAGGAACTGCAGGTCTGTGAAGATAACGCCTGCCCCGGCATGGGCTCCTGTCAGGGGCTCTTTACCGCCAACACCATGGCGATTCTCACCGAAACGATGGGGATGAGTCTGCCGCGCTGCGGCACTGCACTGGCGGTTTCGGCGCTGAAACGCCGCATCGCCTTTGCTTCCGGCGAAAAAATCGTCGAACTGGTGCATAATGACGTCAAGCCGCGCGACATTATGACCCGCAAGGCCTTTGAAAACGCTATTCGCGTTGATCTGGCCCTCGGCGGCTCGTCAAACACCGTCCTGCATCTCCTCGCTATCGCCCATGAAGCCGGTGTTGAACTGCCGTTGGAACTGTTTGACGAACTGGGAAAGGACACTCCCCAGATTGCTTCAATGAATCCGGCCGGGGAGCATTTTATGGAAGATCTCGACATCGCCGGCGGCGTCAGCGGTGTGTTGAAACAGCTAGGCAGCAAAATTAATGACACGCCCACTCTGTTCGGTCTCACCACGCATCAACTGGCTGAAAGTGTTCAGAATGTCGACGAGGAGGTTATCCGCCCGCTTGGGAATCCGATAAAGAAGGAAGGTGGCATCGCCATTCTCTCCGGAAATATCGCTCCCAAAGGGGCGGTCGTCAAGCAGTCGGGGGTTTCTGCCCCTATGATGGTGTTCAAGGGCACGGCTCGCTGTTTTGATGCTGAAGAGCTCGCTATGGCAGCCATCATGGAAGGCAAAATCAAATCCGGTGATTGCGTGGTCATTCGCTATGAAGGGCCGAAAGGTGGTCCCGGCATGCGTGAAATGCTCGCCCCAACCGCCGCCATAATGGGAATGGGCCTCGGGGACAGCGTCGCCCTGATTACCGATGGCCGTTTCTCGGGAGGTACGCGCGGCCCCTGTATCGGACATATATCGCCCGAAGCCGCAGAGGGGGGGCCGATTGCGCTCGTGAAGGATGGCGACATTATTGAGCTTGATATTCCGAACCGGCGGTTGGAGCTGCTCGTAGACGAGGCGACTCTTGCAACCCGCCGGTCCGCCTGGAAAGCACCTGAGCCAAAAATAAAGGGCGGTTGGCTGGCACGGTACGCTAAGGTGGTTACATCGGCTCATACTGGAGCAATTACTACTGCAGATTAAAATGATGTCAGACCAGTCAGACTTGTCTGACATGTCTGAGAACGGAAAAACTACACAAGTTCACACGAGGTTTACAATGAAAATGAACGGCGCACGAATAATGCTTGAATGCTTGAAAAAAGAGGGAGTAGATACAATTTTCGGCTATCCCGGAGGCACCGTCATCAACCTCTATGACGCCCTCTTCGATTTTAAAGAAATTCATCACATACTTCCCCGGCACGAGCAGGCGGGGACTCATGCTGCTGACGGCTATGCCCGGGCAACCGGAAGAGTTGGCGTCGTTATCGCGACATCCGGACCGGGAGCCACCAATACCGTCACTGGTATCGCCACCGCCTATATGGATTCAATACCGATGGTAATCATCACCGGACAGGTACCTACCGCGCTCATCGGTAATGATGCCTTTCAGGAAGTTGATATTATCGGCATCACCCGCCCCTGTACGAAACACAGCTTTTTGATTCGCGATGTCAAAGACATTGCACTGACCATGAAGAAAGCTTTTTATATCGCTCGCAGTGGACGTCCCGGCCCGGTTCTGGTTGATTTCCCCAAAGATATTCAGATTGCCCAGGGTGAATTTCATTACCCGGAAACCGTTGAAATCCGTGGCTACAAACCAACTCTTTCCGGGCATCCCCGCCAGGTGGAAAAGGCTGTCGCCATGATTCTTGACGCACGTCGCCCGGTCATGTACGTCGGCGGCGGTACGGTACTGAGTGATGCCGCCGAACCTTTGACCGCTTTGGCACGCAAGCTGTTACTGCCGGTCACGACGACATTAATGGGGCTCGGCTCCTTTCCGGAAAGTGATGAGCTGTCACTCGGCATGCTTGGCATGCACGGTGCCTATTGCGCCAATATGGCAATGAGCAACAGTGACCTTATCATTGCCGTCGGGGCACGTTTCGATGACCGTGTTACCGGTAAACTCTCGACATTTGCTCCCCACGCAAAAATAATCCACATCGATGTCGACCCGACATCCATTAAGAAAAATGTGCCCGTTGACCTGCCGATAGTCGGTGACGTCAAAGATGTGTTGTTAAAGATGATCAAACAGGCGGAAAAAAGTGCTGAAAAGCTGTCCGGGTTTGTCGCAGCTCTGGCTCCATGGCATACCGATATTACCGCCTGGAAGGAGAAGCATCCGCTCGGCTATAAGCAGAGCAGTACGGTAATCAAGCCGCAGTTTGTTATTCAGAAACTGCGTGAGCTGTCTGATGACGACGCCATCATTTCAACAGATGTCGGCCAGCACCAGATGTGGACGGCCCAGTTTTTTAAATTCAACAAGCCCCGGACACTGCTTACCTCCGGTGGTCTTGGCACGATGGGGTACGGTCTGCCGGCAGCAATGGGAGCTCAGGCAGCCTTTCCGCAGCGCCAGATTATTACTATCTGCGGTGATGGCGGCATTCAGATGAACATTCAGGAGATGGCGACACTGGTACAGAACAGGCTTCCGGTCAAAATCGTCATTCTCAACAACAACTTTCTCGGCATGGTACGCCAGTGGCAGGAACTGTTCTTTGACAAGCGCTATTCCTCAACCTGCATGGAACTGCCGATCGACTATGTCAAACTTGCCGACGCCTATGGCGCCAAAGGATTTCTGGCGACAAAACCGGGTGATGTTGAGTCTGTCATCAAGCAGGGCTTCGAGGAGAAGGGACCGGTCATCATGGAATTCATGGTAGCCCGCGAGGAAAAAGTGCTGCCGATGGTTCCGGCCGGAGCATCGCTGAATGAAATGGTACTCAACGCCTAAGGAGAGGAAAGATATATGAAACATACAATTTCGGTTATCGTAGAAAATGATTTTGGAGTACTCTCCCGCGTCGCGACACTTTTTTCCGGTCGCGGGTTCAATATTGATTCACTCTCTGTAGCGCCCACGAATGAAGAAGGGTTGTCGCGGATGACCATTGTTACCCGGGGCGATGACCAGATCCTTGAGCAGATCAACAAACAGCTCAACAAGCTGATTGATGTGTTGAAGGTGCTTGATTTCACTGATGGCAGCGCCATTGAGCGGGAACTGGCGCTGATAAAAGTCGCTGCCGAAGATGATGCCCGTGCCGAGGTTTTAAGGGTCGTCGATATATTCAGGGCCAAGATTATTGATGTCACACCAAAGTCCTATACCCTTGAAGTAACCGGCAATCCGCAGAAAATAGACGGCATACTGGAACTTTTGCGACCGCTTGGCCTGAAAGAGGTCGTGCGGACCGGCGCAGTTGCCATCGGCAGAGGTGCCAAAGGGTGGAACGGGTAGGGAGAAACATTGACAGTATCAGTTGAATGTAGTATCAGTTTCGCTCATTTTATGGAGTGCGTTCGACCGGTTTACCGGATAAAATTTATGTGGAGGATATATTTGTATGAATGTTTATTATGATCGTGATTGTGATCTTGCGTTGATCAAGTCGAAAAAAGTTACCATTGTCGGGTACGGTTCCCAGGGGCATGCCCATGCCTGCAACCTCAAGGATTCAGGAGTTGACGTAACCGTTGCACTCCGTGCAGGGTCAACATCGGCTGTCAAGGCTCAGAATGCCGGCCTCAAGGTGGCATCCGTTGCCGAAGCTGTTGCCACGGCTGACCTGGTGATGATCCTGACTCCTGATGAGTTCCAATCGATTCTCTACCGTGATGAGATTGCGCCGCAGCTCAAACAGGGCGCAGCTCTTGCCTTTGCCCACGGCTTTGCTATCCACTACAACCAGGTTGTCCCTCGCGCTGACCTCGATGTCATCATGATCGCTCCCAAGGCACCCGGTCACACGGTTCGCTCAGAGTTCGTCAGGGGCGGCGGCATTCCTGACCTGATTGCCGTTTACCAGAATGCCTCGGGCAAGGCCCGCGAACTGGCGCTTTCCTACGCCAGTGCCATTGGTGGCGGACGTACCGGCATCATCGAGACAACCTTTCAGGACGAAACCGAGACCGACCTGTTCGGTGAGCAGGCCGTTCTCTGCGGTGGCGCGGTGGAGTTGGTGAAGGCTGGCTTCGAGACTCTGGTGGAGGCCGGCTATGCCCCCGAAATGGCCTATTTTGAGTGCCTGCATGAACTCAAACTGATAGTAGACCTGATGTATGAGGGTGGCATCGCCAACATGAATTACTCAATCTCCAACAATGCCGAATATGGCGAGTATGTCACCGGACCACAGGTGATCAACGCCCAGAGCCGTGCAGCAATGAAAGAGTGCCTGAACAATATTCAGAATGGCAATTATGCCAAGCGCTTCATTCTCGAAGGAGCGTCGAATTACCCCGAAATGACGGCACGTCGCCGCCTCAATGCCGCCCACCCGATCGAAATCGTCGGCGAAAAGCTGCGGAGCATGATGCCCTGGATCAAAAAAATCGTCGACAAGACCAAAAACTAATTCTACAGCGCGAATCACAACACCCCTCTTCCTCCGAAGAGGGGTGTCTCGCATCAGGCAGGTACATGAATAATTCCTCCCCATTTGCCCGAGAAGGGTATCCATTTATAGCGTACAGCGTCGGGTTAACGGCATTACTTACGGTTGCCGGTACACGAATTTCAACCGGACTGTATGTACCAGCGGCCCTTTCTCTTGTTTTGACGCTATTTGTCCTCTATTTTTTTCGTAACCCGGAACGGGTCACTCCTTCTGACGCCACTGCGGTCATTGCTCCGGCTGATGGCGTTGTTATTGTCGCCGAACAGGTTCCGGAAACGCCGCTCGGTGTTGAGGCGTTAAAAATCAGTATTTTCATGTCTGTATTCAGTGTCCATGTCAACCGTGCTCCATTTGACGGCACAGTTATTGACACATTCCATCATGCGGGGAAATTTTTTGATGCCCGTGACGGGCGCGCTTCCTGTGAAAATGAGCGGAATGGCATAGTACTTGAGGTTGCCGGCGGCATTCGGATTGCGTTTGTTCAGATAGCCGGACTGGTAGCTCGTCGTATTATCAGTTACCCGCTTGTCGGAGATATCCTGGTGCGTGGCGCACGCTACGGCCTGATTCGCTTCGGATCGCGCGTTGATGTGTATCTGCCGGTTGGAGTCGTCCCACTGGTAAAACCTGGTGATAAAACGGTGGCGGGTGAAACTGTATTGGCAAGAATGTGCTGATCAAGGAATCGACATCATGAGTTTTGAAACACCGGATACGGTCACCGGTCGGAAAGAAAACATCAAGCGGGGTATTTATATTCTCCCCAATTTGATAACCGCCGCAAGCCTTTTTGCCGGTTTCTACAGTATGGTTGCCACCCTGAACGGCACCTACAAAACGGCGGCAATCGGGATTTTTATCTCTGCAGTATGCGACGGGCTTGATGGCAAAGTAGCCAGGATGACCGGCTCAACCAGTAAATTCGGTGTCGAATTTGATTCTCTTGCTGATCTTGTGGCCTTTGGCGTTACCCCGGCCTTCCTCATGTATGCCTGGGCTCTCAAACCGTTCGGCAGACTCGGCTGGGTTGCCGCGTTTCTTTTTCTTATCTGCGCTGCATTACGACTGGCTCGCTTCAACGTGCAGGTTGACACCGTTGAAAGTAAACGCTTTGTCGGCCTCCCTACTCCGGCGTCCGCATGCATGGTCGCCTCAACGGTACTTCTTTTTTATCATTTCGGCTGGCCCAGCTCGTTTAAGAAACTCGCTATTTTAGTGCTTATCTATTTGCTGGCGTTCCTGAATGTTTCCAACTTCAGATACAATTCTTTTAAAGACCCGGCCTTTATAAAACGGCAGCCATTCGGATTTTTACTGCTTGCCGTCGTACTGTTGATTGTTGTGGTTTCCGAACCGGTGGTGATGACATTCAGCATCCTGCTGCTGTACACCCTTTCCGGACCGATAGATTATATCATTTCCTGGCCGCGGCGTCGCAGATTAGAGAAAGCGGTGCATAAACGACGAGAGGCGATGCATCGGGAAGGTGATACTTCTTAAGCAATATCGTACTGTTGAACGGTTATACCGTCCGGCAAGAGATTTAAAACGGCATAGCTGCGACGGAGTCCGTAATTTGAAAGTGTGCCGGGGTTAACCAAGAGAAGACCTGACTGATTTTCAAGCACCGCCTGGTGCGTATGACCGAAAAGAACCGCGTCAACCCCGATTTCTTCCGCTCTCTGCCGTAACCTGATCAAATCAGACTTTACCGTATAGGCATCCCCGTGGGTTAATAGTATTCGTTTCCCTTCACACTCCCACACACGTTCTCGCGGGGCATGTGCACAAAGGTCACAGTTTCCGGCAACAGTTATGACCGGTACTCCGAGAGCATCACAGAGCAGATCTGCATCGGCGCAACCATCTCCCAGATGTATAATGACATCGACCGGCTCAGATAAAGCGTGAGCTGTCAAGGCGCGATTGATGTCACCATGTGTATCAGAAATAATAAGCGCTCTCATAGTCAGACTGTAGCAGATGTCCTTCTTTCTCTAAAGAAAATATTTCAGCAAGGTGCCGACATGTCAAAAAAAATAGTCATTATCACTGCGGGCGTGCTTCTTTCGCTTTCGCTTCTGTTTGCATTTTCCGTGAAGATTGCTTCAAAAATTATCGGCTCTGATGTCGCGACGAGTAAAGAAGGGGTCGGCTTGATTGAGGTTAAAGGGATGATTCTCGACTCCAAAGAAACGATACGGCAGTTGAAATATTTTCTTAAACAGGATTCTGTCAAAGCTGTTGTACTTCGTGTTGATTCTCCTGGAGGAATTGTAGCCCCTTCACAGGAAATATATGCCGAAGTCAAAAAGTTTGCCGCGAAAAAGAAGATCATCGTCTCTATGGGGAGTCTTGCCGCTTCCGGCGGTTACTACATTTCAGCACCATCAACCATGATTTATGCGAACCCCGGTACGATTACTGCCAGCATCGGCGTCATTCTCAAACTGTCCAATATTGAAACATTAATGGATAAAATCGGCATTAAATCTCATACGCTCAAAACCGGTAAGTATAAGGATTCCGGCTCACCTCTGAGGGAATTTACCGCAGAGGACCGCGCCATGCTGCAGGCGGTGATCGACAATACCCATGAACAGTTTATCAAGGCTGTAGCCGATGGGCGTAAATTGCCGGTTGATGAGGTACGCAAAATTGCCGATGGACGAATATTATCTGGAGAGCAGGCATTGCGATACAAGCTGGTGGATCGTCTCGGCACTTTGCAGGATGCCATTGACGAGGCGGGCAGGCAGGCCGGAATTTCAGGAGATCCCGAACTGCTGCTGCCGCCGAAGAAGAAAGTAAATTATCTGGATCTGCTGGCTGAAGGTGCTGAGGAAACGTTTAACGGGCCTCTGGGACGGGCAGCAGGCGGGCTGAAGATGGTGTACGAGTAAAAACACACGCCGTACGTCACCATAACATTATTGTCGTTGCTTCAACCGGGCGTGAGCACCAAGGAGAATCTCTTCCGTTTTTTCCCAGTCGATACAGGAATCGGTTATTGATACGCCATACTTCAGCTGGGTGATGTCGGCCGGTATTTTCTGGCTGCCGGCTTTAAGGTTACTTTCAATCATAACCCCCGAGATTGAACTGTTACCGTTCAGAATTTGATCAACGACACTCTCGAGAACTTCCGGCTGTTTTTGATAATCCTTACTCGAGTTTCCGTGGCTGCAATCGACCATCATGGTCGAAAGGAGACCGTTCCTGGCAAGCTGTTCTTCAGTATGGAGAATATCCTCGTGGTGATAGTTGACTTTTTTTGAGCCGCCCCGCAGCACGATATGCACATCCGGATTACCGCTGGTTTGTATGATGGAAGTCCGTCCCTCACGGTTGATACCGAGAAAACTGTGCGGATGCTGTGCTGCCTTCATGGCATCGATAGCAATTTGCAGATTGCCGTCGGTGCCGTTTTTAAAACCGACCGGAAATGAAAGGCCGCTGGACATTTCACGATGTGTCTGGGATTCGGTGGTGCGGGCTCCGATAGCGCCCCAGCTGATAAGGTCAGCCACATATTCCGGGGTGATCGGATCGAGCATTTCGTTGGCGACCGGAACACCAAGTGAAGTCATGTGGCTGAGCAGGCCACGGGCAATACCGAGCCCCTTGGAAATGAGGTGGGTGCCATTCATGTCCGGATCATTGATCAGCCCTTTCCAGCCGATAGTTGTGCGCGGTTTTTCAAAATATACCCGCATGATCAGGAGAAGCTGGTCATCAACTTTACGCGAAAGTTCTGCCAGTCTTCCGGCATATTCGATTGCCGCTTGAGTGTCGTGAATCGAGCAGGGGCCGACGACTACCATTAAGCGTCTGTCCCTGCGCTGCAGGATCTCTTTGATCTGCTCTCTGCTTCTGCTGACAAAAGCACGGTCTTTTTCTGACAGTGGAAAAACCTGGCGCAGGTCGGCAGGGGCGATTATCGGGGTAATTCCGGTAATTTTAAGATTATTGGTCTTTATCACGTGACACGTCTCCCTTTCTGTTAGTGGATGGTGTTATAGTTGTATACCGGCTGAGTTGTCAATGCTTCTGTGCATTATTTGCCCACTAAATCAGCAAGTTAATTATTACGAAACCAAAGTTTACGGAGGATTCGATGAAACGCGCCGTATTTCTGGATCGCGATGGCACCATTAATGTCGAAAAAGAGTATTTGTATCAAAGAACAGACTTTGAATTTATTCCGGGAACCCCTGAAGCGATTAAAATTCTCAACCAGGCTGGATTCATGGTCATTGTCGTCACCAACCAGTCCGGCATAGCGCGTGGCTATTATAGCGAAGAAGATGTAGAAATACTGCATCGCCATATTGCCCAAGAGCTTGAGCGTTGCGGTGCTCACGTAGACGCGTGGCTTTTCTGTCCTCATCACCCTGACGGTCGCGGCAGCTATGCCTTGCCGTGTGAATGTCGAAAACCACTGCCGGGAATGCTGAAAGATGCCTCCCGGCGCTATGACATAGATCTGCAGAATTCGACCATGATTGGTGACAAACGCGTAGATATGGCAGCAGGAGAAGCCGCCGGCTGCCGCACAATTCTGGTTCGAACCGGTTACGGTTCAGAAGAAGAACCGTACGCCGGCCCTCAGACTACCGTATGTGATGACCTGCTTGCAGCAGTAAAGTGCGTCGTTTAATCAGATTTGACACTGCTCCGGATAACATGCTATCTAGGTCAGCTATAAAAAACGTGTGAGGTAACTGCTTATGTCCAAAGGAATTAAAAAGGGAATTATTCTGGCAGGCGGCGCCGGTAGCCGGCTTTTCCCGCTGACTCTGGTCGCCAGCAAGCAGCTGCAGCCGGTGTATGACAAGCCGATGATCTATTATCCTCTGGCTACACTAATGACTGCCGGAATTCAGGATATCCTGCTGATATCAACACCGCTTGACACGCCGCGTTTTGAGGCACTTTTAGGTGACGGCTCCCGCTGGGGGATAACAATAACATATAAGGTTCAGCCGGAGCCGAAGGGGATTGCCCAGGCATTTCTGGTTGGAGAAGAATTTATTGACAACCAGCCGGTCTGCCTGATCCTGGGTGATAATATATTCTACGGGAAAATGAATCTTGACAGAATTGTTACCGAATTTAAAACCGGAGCCCGGGTTTTTGGCTACCAGGTCAATGATCCGGAGCGTTATGGTGTTGTTGCCTTCGATGCAGAGGGAAAAGTTCTCAGTATCGAAGAAAAACCGAACTCACCTAAATCGCATTTTGCAGTACCCGGACTGTACCTGTACGACAAAAACATCGTTGCTGTGGCCAAATCCATACAACCATCTCCCCGTGGCGAACTCGAAATAACCGACGTGAACCTTGAATATCTGCGGCGAGGCGAATTGATGGTAGAGCGCCTTGGTCGCGGCATTGCCTGGCTTGATACCGGCACACACAAGAGTCTGCTGGAAGCCAGCAACTTTATCGAAACCATCGAATCCCGACAGGGTCTTAAGATTGCCTGCCTTGAAGAGATCGCTCTACGACGCGGCTTTATCACATGTCAACAGATGGAAAAAGTTATTGCAGCAACACCCAACTCTTCTTACAAGGAGTACCTCCAGCGCGTTTACAACGAAACCGATTTGTGTGGAATATAATTAATTCGAGTACTTTTTATGGATTTTCTGAAAAAATATATGTACCCGCTATTGACCGGCGCTTGTATCCTGGCTGCACTGCTGGTCTTTTCGCTGAATGTTCCTCGTAATCGCGAGGCGAATGTAATTGAACGTATTGTTCTAAATGCTTTATCACCGCTCCTTAAACCGGTTTACCGAATAAGTGGTATTGTTGAGGATATATGGGACCGTTATATACGCCTGGTTGATACTCATAGCGAAAACATCCGCTTGCAGGAAGATATCCGTGCTCTCAATCTGAGGGTGCAGGAGGCTAATGAAGCGCTTTTGGCAAACAAGCGCCTGGAACAGCTTCTAAATATGAAAAAGAGTATTAAAGAGCCGACGATAGCGGCGACAGTTATCGGAGAAGATGTGACCTCATGGTTCAGGTCGCTGATTATTGATCGAGGCAGTTCGAGCGGCATTCGCGAAGGAATGGCAGTTATCTCTGCTGAAGGTGTTGTCGGTCAGACAGTGAAAGTTTCTTCGACAACTTCCCGTGTTCTTCTGCTGACGGACCATGCCAGCGGCATCTCGGCAACAATTCAACGTTCTCGGGCCAGGGGTGTTGTCAAGGGCAAAAGTGAAATGAACTGTACGCTCGAATTCACAACCCGAGCAGAGGATGTAAAAGTAGGCGACACGGTGATTACATCCGGAATCGGCGGTGTTTTTCTCAAAGGTATTCCTATAGGCGAAGTTACTATGGTAAAGCGCGGGGAATACGGGATTTTTCAAACCGTATCGATTCGCCCTGCCGTTAATCTGCCTCATCTTGAAGAAGTACTGATAGTTCAGCGGGGCGGTTATGAATAGACGTGGCGTCCTGTTGCTGCTCTGTATTGTTGTTGCATCAATTGTGATTCAGGTATCACTACTCCCTGTCTTTATTCGCCCCTCATTTAAGCCGGATCTGCTGCTCGTCATTATGGTTTTCATAGCACTGCGCGGGTCAGTTGAATCAGGAGCACCTCTGGCCTGGATACTTGGCCTGCTTAATGACGTCTGCAGCGGCTTATTCCTGGGCCTGAATGCCGCCACCTACCTGATATCATTTCTCATCATAAAGAGTATCTCTGATCGTTTATATGCCGAAAGTGCCTTCCTGTTTGTCCTGACAGTTGTCGGCGTAACATTTGTCAACTTCACGCTAAACCTGCTCCTGATAGCCCTTTTTACGACTTCCCCCGGTGTTGTGTATTCAATGTTTTCAGAGTTTTTTCCCCGGCTCCTGGTAAATGCATTTGTCGCATCACTTGTTACCGCATGCCTCGGTTTTGACGAAAATGTGCCGTCGACATGAAAGAGCGTCGTTTTGTCAGAGAATTAGTCGAGTCAAAACAGCGTGTTGTGATACTTTCGTTTGTAGTGGGTATTGCCTTTCTATTTCTGATTATTCGGCTATGGCATCTGCAAATACTGAGCGCGGAAGATTATCACGCAATGTCGGAAAACAATCGGCTCCGTTTCGTACCGGTGGCTGCTTCGCGTGGCGCAATACTTGATCGCAGCGGAAAAGTGCTGGTGAGCAACCGGCCATCGTTCAGTCTTGCCGTCATTCCTCAAGAGGTAAAGGATAAGGAGGCGCTTCTCACACTTCTCTCCACACTGCTTGGACTTGATCGCACCGAAATGGCAGAACGATGGGAAAAAAGCACGGGACGTGCCAAGTACTATCCGCTTGTTTTGGCCTCCAATATATCTCGCGACCATGTTGAGATGGTTGAAGAAAATCGCTTGCACCTGCCGGGCATCGAGATTGAAATGAAGCCGGTCCGTGAATACACAAGCAGCCAGCTTGCAGCACATCTCCTC
This sequence comes from Desulfuromonadales bacterium, assembly GCA_013349405.1. GTDB lineage: Bacteria > Desulfobacterota > Desulfuromonadia > Geobacterales > Pseudopelobacteraceae > JACRCG01. The sequence continues at coordinate 21,063 of DUZS01000007.1, forward strand.
GGCTATATCGGAGAAGTTTCTGAAAAGGAACTGGATTCAGAGGGGTTTGAAGATTACAATCCCGGCGACTATGTTGGCAAAAACGGAATTGAACGCGCTCTGGAGAAGGAGTTGCATGGCAGTGACGGTGGCCGCCAACTTGAAGTTGATGCGCGCGGCAGGATATTACGAACTATCTCCGAAAGCAGCCCAACTGTCGGCAATAGCGTTATTTTGACAATTGATGCTGCTATGCAAAAACAGGCTGAAAGGGCTTTTGCTGATCAAGCAGGGGCAGCAGTTGCGATGGAAGTCACAACCGGCGAAATTCTTGCTTTTGTCAGCAACCCCGGCTTCGACCCTGCACTGTTCAGTGGCAAGTTGCCGGCAGACGTGTGGCAGGGCTATCTGGACGACAAACGTCATCCTCTTGAGAATAAAGCTCTCAGCGGTCAATATCCTCCCGGCTCCACATTTAAAATGATTACCGCTCTCGCAGGGTTGCAGGAGAACAAGATCAATGAAACAACATCGATAAATTGTTACGGCAGTTATGATCTTGGGACTTCTACATTCAAATGCTGGAACAAGAAAGGGCACGGAGCGACGAACCTGAACAAATCATTACGCGAGTCGTGTGATGTATTTTATTACCAACTGGGGGAAAAACTGGGCGTGGATAAAATTGCCGCCACCGCGCATGCATTCAAACTTGGCGCTCCGCTCGGGGTTGAACTGCTTAATGAGAAGAGCGGACTTATTCCAACCTCGGAGTGGAAACAGAGGCGCTTCGGCAAACGGTGGTATCATGGTGAAACGCTTCCGGTTTCAATCGGTCAGGGTGCTGTTCTTCTGACCCCTATCCAGCTTGTTTCAATGGCTGCAACAATTGCCAATGAAGGAACAATTTATCGCCCTCATCTGGTTAAACGGATTGTTGATGCGGACGGAAAGACCCTCAGGGAGACCAAAAATGAAATCATCGGCACCGCATCATTTCCGAAAGAATCGTTTCGACTGGTTAAGCTGGGGATGCTGGCAGTTGTCAATGAACCGGGAGGGACCGGAGCTATGGCGAGACTGTATGACGTAAAAGTAGCTGGCAAAACAGGCTCATCCCAGGTAGTAAAACTTCGTGACAGTAAAAAGAGCACCCCGTACCAATACCGTGATCATGCCCTCTTTGTTGCTTTTGCACCTTTTGACAAACCTGAAATAGCCGTTGCTGTTGTTGTTGAACATGGAGAGCATGGCGGAACTGCGGCCGCCCCGATTGCTGGAAGAATACTGAGGGCCTATTTTGATGGTAAAAAGCCTCCCCGCAAGGAGTCAAGCGGTTCGGCACTGGAAGAAGATGAGGATGATGGAGACACCGTAGAAAATAACGCGCCGGCGGCTGTGAAAGAACCTCGCGTAAATGGAGACTCTGCCAATGATTGATCGCCGCCTTTTGACCAATATTGACTGGGTTTTGGCCGGACTGGTGGTAGCGATTTGCCTGCTGGGTATTTTAAATATATATAGCGCCACAACTCCCTACAAGATTGTTGGTTTGGCCTATTATATAAAACAATTTTACTGGATGCTCGTAGGAATTACCATTTCACTGGCAGTCTGCAGCCTTGATTATCACATTCTGGAGGATCTTTCCTACTGGTTTTATGGTTTTTTGATACTTCTGTTGCTCGCGGTGCTTGTCTTCGGCCGACGGTCAATGGGGGCAACCCGCTGGTTGAATATCGGTTTTTTCAATGTACAGCCGTCTGAACTCATGAAGATCGTCATAATTGTGACGTTTTCCCGTTTTTTTAATAATTTTCAGTCGGTCGGCGGCCTGACGGTCAAGGACGTGCTCATTCCACTGGGTCTTCTTGCCTTACCGGCAGTTTTGATCGTGAAACAGCCGGACTTAGGGACAGCCACTCTGGTCATTCTAATTGCTCTGTCCATGACCATATATGTCGGCCTACGCTGGACCACCATTGTTACATTTGCCTGTGTGACAATACCAATGGCCTGGATCGGCTGGGCGTTCGTGTTCCGGCCATACCAGAAAAACCGTGTTCTTGACTTCCTGAATCCTGAACGGTCGCGACTAGGCAGTGGCTATCATATCATCCAAAGTAAAATAGCGGTCGGCTCAGGCGGGCTTACCGGAAAAGGCTTCGTCAGAGGCACCCAATCGCAGCTTCGTTTTCTCCCTGAACAGCATACTGACTTTGCTTTTTCGGTCTTTGCGGAAGAATGGGGCTTCATCGGCTGTCTGCTGCTCATTGCCATCTACTTTATGCTGGTACTGTGGGGGCTTAATATTGCCCATCGCTGCAATGACCGTTTTGGCGGACTGCTTGCGGTAGGGGTAACCGCCATGATCTTCTGGCATACTGTCATTAACATGGGCATGGTGATCGGCATGTTTCCGGTAGTCGGAGTACCCCTGCCGTTTTTTTCCTACGGAGGCACGTCTATGATCACCTCCATGGTTGGAATCGGCCTGCTGCAGAATATCAGTATGCGCCGCTTCATGTTCTGAGAATTCGAGCTTGCAAACCGCTATGCGGATGCGGTACACTTCAGACCATGGAGGTGTCACATGGACACTAGCTCAATTGCAGGTTCTTCACTTCTGTTGAAAACGGCGCAGTCGCAGCAGGCATTATCAGCGACAATGATGAAGCAGATGGCTGATCAACAGAACAAAATGGCTGAGTTGCTTTCCCAGAACACCAGGCAGTCACCCCAGCCTGCCGCAAACAGCGGCTTCAACTTTTCAATCTTCGCCTGAAGCGTTTTACACAAAAGAGAGACGGTTCGGCGTTACCAGGCGGTTTTTTTTACACCCACATGAGGCGTTCAGCGCTCGAGCGGTTTACCAGTTACGAAGACTATGGTGGCATCTTTATTAGACACTTTCTTCCTGAAAGCGTCTTTTTTTTGTTTTTGCGAAGGGCTTGAATTATGCCGATTGAAATTTCCGAAATCTATCTCAGCTCAGTCATCGGCCGCTCGGTAATCAACAGTAACGGCGACCAGATCGGTACCCTGCGTGATTTGATCATGATCCCGGGTGAAGTGTTTCCGGTGGTTTCCCATATTGTGATCAAGACGCGCACCGGGATTAAAATCCTCCCCTGGAGTGAGGTTACGCTCTTTACTCACGTGGTTATTTCAACCGGCAGCACCAGGCCGCTCGGCCTCACCGCATATCTCCCCGAAGAGGGATATATACTCGTCAAGCGCGACCTCCTTGACAAACAGATTGTTGACGTGGAAGGTGCCAAAGTTGTCCGGGTTAATGACATAAAGCTCGGCAAGTTTAACCAACAGCTCTGCATATTCTCTGTAGATATCGGTTTTCGCGGGCTACTGAGGCGCCTCGGCTATGAACGCTTTGGCGAGCGTTTTGCCCGTGCTGTCAGGCGTGATATACCTCACGCCGAGATCAGCTGGTCCTATGTCCAGCCGTTGGAGGCCAACTCATCGAGACTTGCGCTTAAAATTGCCCGCGATCAGATGAATGAGATGCATCCTGCCGACCTTGCCGATATCATCGAGAATATTCCGATCCAGAGCATCCGCACCGTACTTGATTCGATCGACACCGAAACCACCGGGGAAACTCTCTACGAACTCGAATCAGACATGCGTAATCTGGTCATCAATCAACTGGACAATGAACAGATTACCGACATTCTTGAAGAGATGGAGCCAGACGAAGCCGCCGATGTGCTGAGTGATCTGCCGGAGCAGAAAGCACAGGAACTGCTCGACATGATGGATCAGGAGGATGCCGAAGACATCCAGGAACTGCTGGAACACGAGGAGGATTCGGCGGGTGGCCTCATGAACCCCGACTACCTGAGACTCACGTCGGATATCACCGTCGGTCGGGCCCTGGAAATTATCAGAGCGTGTGCCGATGAAGTCGAAACGATCTTCTACGGCTATGTCGTTACTGCAGAAGATTGCTTGGAAGGCGTTGTCTCCATCAAAGGTCTGATCATGAATCCACTCGAAACAATCATCTCAGATATCATGGAAGAGAACATCAAATCGGTGCGTATCGATGCGGAATTGGAGGATATGCTGGAAACATTGGCCAAGTATGACCTGATTGCCATCCCGGTACTCGATGCCGAAGACAAAATGGCCGGTATCGTCACCGTTGACGATGTGCTGGCACATTACCTGCCGCAGATCATCAAAATAAAGCGTCGTTAGAACCGGTACCCATGCTTAACTACATTTCACAATTCAGATTTTTAAAACCGCTCAAAAGCTTCAGCCCCCGGAACGTCATGATCTTTCTGGCAATCCTCGGACCGGGCATCATTACCGCCAATGTGGATAACGACGCCGGCGGTATCACCACCTATTCGCTGGCTGCGGCCAATTACGGCTACTCTATCCTCTGGATGATGATACCCACAACAATCGCACTGGTTGTCATCCAGGAGATGTGCGCCCGCATGGGGGCGGTCACCGGCAAAGGGTTGTCAGACCTGATACGTGAATCATTCGGCGTCAAGGTCACGTTCTACGTCATGATCGCCCTGCTGTTGACCAATATGGGCAATTCCATCTCCGAGTTCGCCGGTATCGCCGCCAGTCTTGAGATATTCGGCATCAGCAAATATCTATCAGTGCCGGTTTGTGCAATTCTGGTCTGGCTGCTGATTGTCAAAGGATCGTACAAGGTTGTCGAAAAAGTATTTCTGGTTGCGTGTCTCGTCTACATCGCGTATCCGATTGCCGCATTCATGGCTGGTCCAGACTGGAATATCGTCTTGAAGGCGAGCGTTACCCCCACATTCAAAACAGACAGCACCTACCTGATGACCCTGATAGGAATTGTCGGCACGACCATTGCCCCCTGGATGCAGTTCTACCAGCAGGCTGCTGTCGTTGAAAAAGGGATTACTGCCGATCAGTACAATTTTTCCCGGATCGATGTAATTTTCGGCTGTATCATGGCCATCGTGGTGGCGTTCTTCATGATGGTTGCCTGCGCCTCAACGATTCATCTGCATGGATTGAAGATTGAAACTGCTGCTGATGCGGCACTGGCGTTGAAACCGCTGGTCGGTCAATACGCTTCATCGCTGTTCGCTTTCGGACTGTTCAATGCATCACTGTTTGGCGCATGTATTCTGCCGCTTTCAACGGCGTACTACATCTGTGAGGGAATGGGATGGGAATCGGGAGTAAACAAGGACTTCGAACAGGCTCCCCAGTTTTTCTGGTTGTTCACAATCATAATCGTCATCAGTGCCGGCCTGATACTCATCCCGAATGCCCCGCTCATGACCATCATGTTCGTTTCACAGGTCGTCAACGGTGCGGTTCTCCCGTTTGTCCTGATGTTCATGATTAAGCTTATCAATGACAAAAATCTTATGGGCACCTATGTCAACGGGCCGGTATTTAACAGTATTGCCTGGTTGACAGTCGGTATAATGATTGTTTTGACGGTAATCATGACGGTCGATACCGTATTACCCGGATTGATCAAGCGGGCGTTGTCATTTTAGCTGCTACCCCGGAGGCCAGACCAGGTTTCTCCCTGCCAGCAGATGAAAGTGAATGTGAAAGACCGACTGGCCGGCCCCTGACCCGTTATTCTGCACAATCCTGAAACCTGATTGGGCGTACACATCCTTACTGGCAATCTCGCCAGCCTTCCTGAAAATATACCCGACGAGCGCATCTTCCTCAGCAGTCATATCCAGACAGTTGACAAAATGCTTTTTCGGTACCAGCAGCAGGTGTAACGGCGCTTGAGGGGACACATCTTCAATTACAAGCAGATGTTCATCTTCATACACCTTCTTTGACGGTATTTCGCCACGAATTATTTTGCAGAAAATACAGTTCTCCAAGGTAGCCTCCCGGTTTTTCATAAAACTATCGTAGTTGCAGCAGTATTAAAAACTCGCGGTTTCCATCCGCCCCGGTTATCGGTGATGCGCAGAGACCGGAGACGGTCAGCCCAAGTTCATATGCAGTGTGACGGATATTTTCAATAACTTTTTCGTGGACGGCAGGATCACGCACCACCCCGCCCTTCCCTACTTCGCCTTTACCGACCTCAAACTGCGGCTTGATCAGGGCAATGATCCGGTCGCCCGGCTTTAGCAGACTAACTGTCGCGGGCAGCACCTTGGCCAGTCCAATGAACGAGGCATCAATGACGGCAAATGACAACTCACCGTCAAATTGATCCGGCGTTACAGAGCGGATGTTGGTTTTCTCCATACTGACGACACGTGGATCCTGCTGCAGCTTCCAGGCTAACTGACCATACCCGACATCAACGGCAAAAACCTTGACTGCACCAGCCTGCAACAGACAGTCGGTGAAGCCGCCGGTGGAGGAACCGACATCAACAACAGTCAATCCCGTCACATCAACGCCGAATTCATCGAGCGCTTTACGAAGTTTGATCCCGCCGCGACTGACATACGGAAGAGCCTGGCCCCGGAGCCGAATATCCGCATCGACTGCCACCTGATGGCCGGCTTTGTCAACGGTATGATTACCCACTACCACCTGACCGGCCATTATCAAGGCTCGTGCCTTTTCAAGCGACGGAGCCAGATCGCGCAGCAAAATCAGTGTATCGAGGCGTTGTTTGGTCAATAATCCTACTCGCCAACCAACTGGCTCTTGGTAAAGAGCGCTCTCAACCAGTACCCTTCCGCCTCGATATTCTCGCGGCCACCCTCTTCACGGTCAACCAGCGTCACAATGCCAAGCACCACCAACCCCTCTTCCTCTGCACGGCGAACCGCCTTCATAGAGGAACCGCCAGTGGTGACAACATCTTCCACGATCACGACTCTGGTGCCAGCCGGGAGGTTTTTGCGACCTTCCAGCCACTGGCCGGTACCATGCCCCTTTGGCTCCTTGCGAATGATAAAGGCGTGCATCGACTGTCCTGCCAAGTGAGCAGCAATTGATGTTGCCGTAGCGATTGGATCAGCACCAAGCGTAATGCCGCCAACTGCCTGAACTCCTTCAACATCCTTGATGGCTTCATAGAACAGTTTGCCGACCAGAAAGCCACCTTCGGCATGGAGGGTGGTCTGTTTGCCATCAAAGTAAAAATCGCTCTGACGACCGGATGCCAGTGTAACTAGACGCTTTTCGTACGACAATTCCAAAATTATTTTCTTCAATAGTTCACGATCACTCATACTCTACAGCCTCCTCTTCAAATAGTCCCATTTGGGGTTTCTCGACAGGTTTCGGGAATGCAACCGGGTAATTTCCGGCAAAACAGGCTTTGCAGTAGTCGGTATTGCCATGACCGATTGAGGAAATCAGCCCCTCTTCTGAGAGATACCCCAGAGTATCTGCAGTAACATAGCGGCAGATTTCATCAATGGTATGCGATGACGAAATAAGCTCCTTGCGGTTCGGCGTATCTATGCCGTAATAGCAGGGATAACTCGTTGGCGGTGAAGATATCCGCAGATGCACCTCCAGCGCCCCGGCGTTACGCACCATTTTGACAATTTTACGCGAGGTGGTACCGCGCACAATCGAGTCGTCAATTATAACAACACGTTTACCTTTGAGCAGCTCCCGTACCGGATTAAGCTTGATCTTGACCCCAAAGTGACGAATGGACTGTGCCGGCTCGATAAACGTCCGCCCGACGTAATGATTTCTGATCAGACCCAGCTCGAACGGGATACCTGACTCCTCGGCATACCCCATGGCTGCAGGAACACCGGAATCGGGAACGGCAATGACAACATCGGCCTCCACCGGATATTCACGGGCCAGCTGCCGTCCCAGCTCTTTACGGGCCAGATAGACATTCCTGCCGAAGATGTACGAATCGGGACGGGCAAAATAGACAAATTCGAAAATACAGGGTGTCGGTACTATTTTTTTAAAGGGAAACAGTGACTTGACACCGCCATCTTTCGTACAGACGACCATTTCACCCGGCTCAATCTCGCGGATGAAATCAGCCTCGATCAAGTCAAGAGCACAGCTTTCTGAGGCGATAACCCAGGCATCACCGAGCTTGCCGAGACAGAGCGGACGGAAGCCATTCGGGTCACGCACTGCAATCATGCGGGACTCGGTCAGAAAGAGAAGGCAGTAGGCGCCCTGGATTCGCTTCAGCGCGTCAACGATGCGGTCTACAAGTGAATTCGTTTTGGAAGCAGCAATAAGGTGAATAATTATTTCTGTATCCATCGTCGTCTGAAAGATCGAACCGTACGCCTCCAGTTCGGCCTTTAACAACTGCGCATTCACCAGGTTGCCATTGTGCGCGACCGCAATCGAACCACGTGAATAATCGACCATGATCGGCTGCACGTTCTTTTCCACCGACGCACCGGCAGTTGAATAGCGTACATGGCCGATGGCCGATTTACCCGGCAATTTTTTAAAAACCTCCGGATTACTGAAGACATCAGCCACCAGTCCCATCCGCTTGTGAGCATGCAGGGAATTGCCATCTGAAGAGACGATCCCGCAGCTTTCCTGACCGCGATGCTGCAGGGCGTAGAGGCCGAGATAGGTCAGATTTGACGCCTCTGAATGATTGTAAATACCAAAAACACCACATTCTTCTTGAGGACGGGATAACTTCATAATTAAAAGCTCCATGCTTTTGACTTAATTCAGATTTTTTCTAACATACACTGCAGCATTTTTATACAGGATTAACCCGTCCCCCTCTTCCGGCAACTCTTCCCGCGTCCAGCGGGGATGCTGGGTATAATGCACAAACGCCTCCGGATGCGGCATCAATCCCATCAGGCGACCGCTTGGATCACACAGGGCGGCAATGGCGTTGGTCGAGCCGTTCGGGTTGGCAGGGAACTCCATCACAGCTTTTGCGTAGTCAGCATCGCTGTAGCGTAACACGGCAAGATGCCCCGTTTCAATCCTCGCAAGAGTGGCATCTGAATCGCAGAGGAATTTACCCTCACCATGACGCACCGGCAGATAGATGCCCTTGTCGATCCCACTGGTAAACACGCAGGGTGAGGCGGCATCAACCTGCAGATACGTCCAGCGGTCCTGAAAACGGCCGCAGTCGTTATGAGTGAGCGTCACCGTCTGGTGCAGATACTGGCCGTCAAAGGCGGGCAGCATGCCCATTTTAACCATCAACTGGAAGCCGTTGCAGACTCCGAGGATCAACTTGCCTGCCGCAATGAAACGGGTGAACTGGTCAACCAGTTTTTCATTACCACCTGCCACCGGAGCATGCTTCAAGCGATTGGCCTGGGCTTTGGCGCTCCCCAGATCATCACCATCGAGAAAACCACCGGTCAGGTTAAGGAAGTGAAAATCGTCCAGACGGATCTCACCAGAGAGGATTTCGGCAATATGGGCAATAACAGTTTCGTCGAACCCTCCGAGGCGGCATGCATGAGCCGCCTCCATCTCGCAGTTGGTACCGTTACCGGTTATAACGATTGCGCGTGTTGGTTTCATGTAGTGCTGTTCTCCTTGGTTGTTTCATTGATTTTGTGCAACCTCTCAAGTAATACGGGCACCTCGTCAACAGCTATTGTCCAGACAATTTCTACATCAACACCAAAATAATTATGAATCAGTCTGTCTCGTAAACCAGCCATACCTTTCCATGAAATTTCAGGAGTGTGTGATTTAAATGATTCGGAGATATTTTTTGTCGCTTCGCCAATAATTTCAAGATTTCTGACAACAGCGTCCACCGTTTTACTGTCATCGCAAAACTCATCAAAGGTCATGCAATCAACATAACGGGATATTTTATCAGCTGATTCTTCAATATCTGCTAAAAAATCAACATCCTTCCTGCAATTAGACATACAGAAGGCTCCTCTCTACAGTTTCGGCAATATTTTTGTATCGAGGTTTTTTCTTGCTGTCTTCCATTTGGCGAAATGTTATAAGATCAACTTTCCTGCCAAGGCCGTTTTCAAGGTAATCTGAAAGTTCAAAAAACTTAAATCCAAGTGAATGAGATGATTCTATAAGCAGATCAACATCACTGGTTTCAGTTTGTGTTCCTTTGGCAAAAGATCCAAAAAGAGCCATTTTAGTAATGCCAAACTCACGTTGTAGTTTTGGCAATTCCGTTTGCAGAAACAAGAAGACATCTTCTCTTGTATTTACATAAGACATATTATCTCCTGTTCATCTCTGCCCGCTATTCCAGGCTCCCCGGACCAACCGGATATCTTCGTAGTTTATCGTCTCCGGCAAGCCTTCCTTGATTAATGACATACTACCAGAACCAACCTCTTTCAACCTGGCACGAATGGTCGCAACTTTGTCGGCTTCAACAAACTTCAAGAAATCAACATCAGCTCCCAAGTTGTGCAACTCTTCCAGATGAGCAGCAATGGTTGAATTTTTCAGGCCACGTTGCGCGGCAATACCCGAAAGATCAAACCCTTCCCGACAAAGACGCAGCGTCTCTTTCTGAGTATCGCTCATGGTCAGCGCCAGATCTTTATCAGAAAGACTGGAAACCTTTTTAACAGAATTTGACGAGTCATAGCCGGAAATAACATCCATAAAGGCCGTACCATATTTTTGCAGTTTGTGCTCGCCGACACCGCTTACCTGCAGCATTTCCAGCGCATGCGTCGGTCTGCTCCGCGCCATTTCTGCCAGAGTTGCATCGGAAAACACCACGAATGGTGGTACCTTCGATGCATCGGCAATCTGTTTGCGTAAGGCCCGTAGTGTGTCGAATAAAACCTGATCGTAATCTTTTCGACCACCGGCCCGTTTTTTGCTCTTTTCCACTGTTTTCACGGCATCACGCGGCAAGCCGAGGATGACCTGCGTTTCACCCTTGAGAACAGGACGCGCAGCAGCAGAGAGTCCCAGTGCACCAAAGCGGGTAAAATCCTGTACCAGATAGCCAAGATGGATCAACTGGCGCATGATGTTCTCCCACTGCACCGCCGACGTATCGGCACCGATGCCCCAGGTGGAGAGCCGGTCATGTTTCATATCCAGCACTCGCTGATTTTTGCTCCCCCGCAGCACCTCAATGACATACATCATACCAAAGCGTTCGCCAAGCCGGTACACACAGGAAAGCGCCTTGCGCGCCTGCTCCGTGGCATCGAAGCGCTGTGGCGGGTCGGTACAGATGTCGCAGTTGTCGCATTCGTGCTCGCGCAGATCACCAAAATAGGATAACAGCGCCCGGCGACGGCAGGTCAGCGCTTCGGCATACCCCACCATGGCATTCAGTTTCTGCAGCTCTATCTTGACCCGTTCGGCATTGTCACTGTTTTCAATCAGCTTGCGGGCGGTCATGACATCGCCCATACCAAAGAGCATCAGCGCTTCAGAAGGGAGGCCGTCGCGCCCCGCCCTGCCCGTTTCCTGATAATAGCTTTCAACACTCTTGGGCATATCATAATGCACCACAAAGCGCACGTTTGATTTATCGATCCCCATACCAAAAGCGATTGTGGCCACGACAATCCGGATATCATCGCGCTGGAACGCTTCCTGAACCCGCCTGCGCTCCGCATCCGGCAGTCCGGCATGATAGGCGGCTGCGTTGAATCCGGCATCCCGCAACCGCTCCGCCACCTCTTCCACCCGTTTACGGCTCAAGGCGTAGACAATGCCAGCCTCGTCACGTCGCCCGCTCAGAAAGGAACCAAGCTGGGCGAGCGGTTTCTGCTTAGGAATAACCGTATAGGTGATATTGGGACGATCGAACCCGGCAACAAAAACGGCAGCGCCTGCCAACCCCAACTGGTTCAGGATATCCTTGCGGGTCTCCGGATCGGCAGTGGCGGTCATCGCCACCATCGGAACCGACGGAAAGAGTTCGCGCAGGCGGCCGAGTTGTGTGTAGTGGGGACGGAAATCATGCCCCCACTGTGAGATACAGTGCGCTTCGTCAATGGCGAACAGAGAGAGTTTTAATGTTCCCAGCTTATCCAGAAAATCCGCCATCATCAGACGTTCCGGAGCAACATATAGCAGATCAAGCGTACCGGCATCCAGTTGCCGATAAACACCGGCAGCCTCGGCAGAAGAGAGCGACGAGTTAAGGAGGGCGACACGAACCCCGTTGGCAATCAGCGCATCAACCTGATCTTTCATCAGGGCGATCAGCGGTGACACAACGACAGCAACACCCTCCCGATGCAGCGCCGGTATCTGGTAGCAGAGAGATTTGCCGCCGCCGGTCGGCATGACGAGAAAGACGTCTTCCCCGGCCACGATCCGCTCGATGACCTCCTGTTGCGGAGAGCGGAATTCGTGGAAGCCGAAGATTGTTTTCAGGGTGTTGTGGATGGTTGGGGTCATGGGTGCTTTCTGGTTATTCATTGGCGCTATAACTCATTTTCCTCTAACAAACTTACACCGCAACCTCAAGCCTGAAACCTTCATAGTGCAATCTGGGGGCTTTGTTTTTGCCATGTTTTTCCATTTCAATCAGATCCATATCAAGAAGTATTTTTACATCTTCAGATATGTTCTTCATGTCGCGGTGTGTGATAGCGGCCAGTTCTTTTATTGACTCAGGCTGCTTTTCACGAATCACTTTTAGTAAGGCAAACCGCTGTGGGGTCATGGCCTTACGGAATGCCTCAAAGCTGGTGAAGCTGTATTGCGGCTCTTCTAATTTAACTTTTTCCCCGCAGATTGCCGCATCACATAGTGCCGCAAATTCAGACATTGTTTGTTCATGTGGCTTGATAGTGATTGTTTTAAAGGTCGCTTTCATTGTCGTCTCCTTCAAGGTAGCGGGTGACATCGGCGTTGATTTCGGCAATAAGCTGCGCCATGTTGATAAAGGTATATGGTGTTTCAACACCCGCAAAGTGCCGATGGTCAACTTTACCGCGTTCATTGTCATACCCCACGACCCTGATTCCATTCACAATGTAGACAACAGAATATTTCAGTCCGTTCGGGGTATGCTCAGTTACGGGTACAATCCACGCTTTCAGCTCCGTGATGTGACCCTCAGCATTCCGTTCTTTTCTGTGAATAAGTAATTTCGCTTTAATAGTTGGCATAATATACCAATCGTTATCTGGCGTCAACTTCTGAAATGGTTATAAATACCAATTGAAATCCGTTTTGAAGGGTGGCAGGATTCATTGCCCACCGGTTTTCGAAGCCAATTAAAACCATCTTACCGGTTGTTACATTGTTCCGCGTGGCATGGTGGGGGGGGGGAGTTATGAGCACCTTGCCTCAGATTTCATTCGTTGCGTCGTTGCGTCGTTGCGTGAAACTGCTTTTTTAAGGTAAATAGGTTTTTAGCCCCCCTCCTGTCGTTAAGGAGGGGCTGGGGGTGGTCAGTTTTAGGTTCTGATTCTGTTTTATTCTTATGATTGATTAATGTCAAAAGCAACCACCCCTAACCCTTTAGGCCCCAGAGGGTCCTCCTTGAAAGGAAGGAGGGGGATCACAAGCAAAAACTAAATGGACAACACTGGGTCAAATGAAGGTGCTACAGCTCCCGCAACGTCTTCTGCCATGCCTCTTTCAACTCAGCCAGACCGGCTTTGACAACGACAGTTCCATCCAAACCGGTAACCGTAAGAGTTGCCTCTTCCGTCACAACCCCAACAGAAGCAAAACAGTTCCCGCTCATGACCGCCTCGAATGCATCCCGATTCTCCGGATGCACCGTCACCAGATGGCGGGAAGCTGATTCGGAGAAGAGCAGCGCACAATCGTTTTTGCCCGCCGCATCACCCTTCCAGAGCACGCGAGAGAGGTCCAGAGATACGCCAAAACCACCGGCAAAGGCGCTTTCAGCGGCTGCTACCGCCAGACCGCCGTCGGAGAGGTCGTGGCAGGAGGCAACTGTCCGCTGATTGACCGCCTGATGATAGGCCTGGTAGCGCTGGTACGCCTTAGCAGTGTCAACGTGCGGCACTTTGTTACCGACCGCTCCGGAGAGCGCCAGATATTCGGAGCCACCCAACTCATCGGCCGTTTTACCGAGGAGAAAGACGATATCGCCCGGACGTTTGACATCCATTGTTACCGCTTTCCGGGCATCATCGATCTTGCCGATAACGGAGAACAGCAGCGTCGGCGGGATCGATATCTTGGTGGTGCCGTCATAGAAGTCGTTCTTCATGGAATCCTTGCCGGAGATGAGCGGCAGGTTGTATGTCATGCAGACGTCGTACAACGCCTGATTCGAGCGCACCAACTGGGCCATTTTGTACGGCCCGTCCGGAGTTTTCTCGGACAGCACCGGGTCGCACCAGCAGAAGTTATCGAGGCCGGCAACGAGATCAAGGGAACCGCCGACAGCCACATAATTGCGCAACGCTTCGTCGACGGCATTGGCGGTCATGTGGTAGGTATCGATATCCGAAAAACGGGGGCAGATGCCGTGTGCCGTCACCACACCTTCAAATGAATCGAGAATCGGCCTGACGACTGCCGCATCCGATGGGCCGTCATTGGCCACTCCAGTGAACGGCTTCACAACCGAACCACCCTGCACTTCATGGTCGTAGCGACGCACCACCGATTCCTTGGAGCAGATATTCAGCGCAGAGAGCAGCCGCTTCAGATCATCCGTATAATCGCTCTTTTCTTCAAGAAGCGGCTCATCGTGTTGCGGAGGGTTCCACTTGGCAGGGAGCTGCATCGGGGGGAGCCCTTCATGCATAAACCCCATCGGCAGCCAGGCGACCGTCCGTTCACCGTAGAGTATATGAAATACACCACTGTCGGTAAATTCGCCCAGCACCGTCGCCTCGACACCGAAGCGGGCGGCCATCGCCAGAAATTGATCGATCAGTTCCGGCGGCACGGCCAGGGACATCCGTTCCTGAGCCTCCGATATCAGTATTTCCCACGGATTGAGCCCCGGATATTTGAGCGGAGCCTTGGCAAGATCCATCCGGCAGCCGCCGCACTCTCCCGCCATCTCACCGATCGAGGAGGACAACCCTCCTGCGCCGTTATCGGTGATGAAACGGTAGAGCCCCTTGTCACGGGCGCGGATGAGGAAGTCGAACATCCGCTTCTGGGTGATCGGGTCACCGATCTGTACTGCGGTTACCGGCGAGTTTTCGTTCAGCTCCTCTGAAGAGAATGTCGCGCCATGGATACCATCCTTACCGATTCGTCCGCCGGTCATGACGATCAGGTCACCCGGCTTGATCGACTTTTCATGCGCCGGCAGGCCATTAACGGTTGTCGGCATCAGACCGGCGGTACCGCAGAAAACCAGCGGTTTGCCGGCAAAACGGTCGTCAAACACGAGAGAGCCGTTGACAGTCGGGATGCCGCTTTTGTTGCCGCCATGCTCAACCCCTTCAACGACACCTTCGTAGATCCGCCGTGGATGCAGCAGCCGGCTCGGGAGCGGCTTATCATAGAACGGGTCGGCAAAACAGAAGACATCGGTGTTGAAGATCAGCTTTGAGCCGATGCCGGTGCCGAACGGATCGCGATTAACCCCGACGATGCCGGTCAGCGCCCCGCCGTACGGGTCAAGAGCGGATGGTGAGTTATGGGTTTCAACCTTGAACACCAGTGAATGAGTATCATTAAACTTGATGACGCCGGCGTTGTCCTTGAACACGGACAGACAGAAATCCTTGTCTCCCATCCGTTCGCGCACATCTTTCGTGGTACGCTGGATGAACGACTTGAACAGTGATTTGATCTCCTGCCGGTTCCCCTTCTCATCCTCATACTGCACGGTGCCGGCAAATATTTTATGCTTGCAGTGCTCCGACCAGGTCTGAGCCAGACATTCCAGCTCAACATCGGTCGGCTGCGCGCCAAGACCGAACTCCTGCCGTGCCGCCAGAACGCTGGCATCGCGGTACTGTGCCTGAATGATCTTCATCTCATCGAGCGTCAGCGCCAGAACCCCGTCCTTGCTGATTCGCATCAGCTCTTCGTCAGAGACTTCCAGATCAATTACATTCACTTCGGCTTTCGTTGCACCACTGACTTTCGGCACGTAGGCCGGAAAGCCACCCGCTGCAGAAAATTCGGCAGCGGAGAGGATGCTGTAGCGCTGAATCAGAGTATTGCAGAGCAGACCGGTAGCAATTTTTTCAACATCGGCAGCGGTGAGCCCCCCTTTCAGCAGATACTGCACGGCGTAGTAGATATTTTCCCCCTCCGCAAAGGAACGGCCGGTCAGATACGCCACCGCCTCGCGGGCGGTACGCCCGAAATTATCGGTTACACCGGGACGAAAGCCTATCTCCACGGCAAAATCGAATCCGGTGGCAGATGACCGATCAATACTCCAATTTTGAATCACCGGATCGCTGAATGGTCCTGTTGCGGCCTGCTCAAGCTCCTGCGACGTGAGCACGGCATCAACCGTGTAGACGTCAACGGTACGAACTTCTTCTACATTGAGGTGCAGAAAATGTTCTATTTCTCGCTTAACCCGCTCGCCTCGAGCGTCTCGAACTCCCTGTTTTAGTGTTATTTCTATACGGTTTGCCATCCATTTATCCTTTCAAGGCTTCCTGAATTACTTCATTCCTGTTTTGAATTATGTTTCGAAAATTTTCATCTGTTGATGCCCAATCGACAATATCAACAGTAAACGGTAAATTTGAATCAGAAAAACTATCCTGCAAGGCAATTTTAGTTTCAACTGTCAGGGGATGCGTTGTCATGGCGACAAGATCAAGATCCGAAAATTTTCCCGCCCTTCCCGTAACCCGTGATCCAAACGCCCTCACTTCAATATCGGGAAGATACCGGTTAAGTATCCGCAGTACTTCAGCCTTGTCTCTTTCTTCGATATCAAGCATCGGGCTTTTTCAATAAAGCAAGAAGGGTGGTTGCGTCATCAATAAAGCGACCTAAAACAGTATAAACCTCAATTGCCGTATCCTCGTTATAGGTATGAGAAGTCTTATTCCGTTTTTCACGGTATTCAAACCAGCTTTGCGGCGATTCAATAAAACCGTTGCGTGCCCCAAGCCTGATAACATCACGAAACCCCATCTGATCAAGCTCTTCGCTGCTTGGAAGGCTTTGCGCGAGAGTTCTTTTGAGCATCTTGAATGCCAGTTCGTAGGTATATTCAAATCGCTGAATACAGGCATCACGAATATCTTCATCTGCCGCTTCCCTTTGACTGCGCAGGTAGACGCGCACTAATGAAGACAGAGCATTTTCAAAAGCGGAAAGTTCAATCATGTCGATCTCCTTGCTCAATCAGCAGCAGTACAAGGCTGTTTTTCCATAATCACCGTTCTGGTAGGGAACGGAATTTCGATAGTATGTTCATTAAACCGCTTGATGATGAGGGAGTTCACTTTGTCGGTAACAGCAAACAGGGCGCTGTACTCGGCAACCCAGAAGAAGAGCGCCATATTGAGGGCGGAGTCGCCAAAGCCGATAAAATAGGCTTCCGCAGGAGGGTCAGCCAGCACAGATTCAACTTCGCCGGCGGTTGCAACCAGCAGAGCTTTCACCTGGTCAACATCACTGCCATACGCCACGCCGACATTTATCCGACCTTTGACCCGGCAATCGGGAAACGCCAGGTTAGTCAGCATAGTATTACAGAGGTCTGAATTGGGGATGATCAGCAACTGATTATCCAGGGTCCGGATTTTGGTGCTCCGCAGGCCGATATCCGCGACATCGCCAATCTGTCCGCCGACCAGTTGAATCCGGTCGCCGATGCGAAACGGACGATCGAGCATGATGGTAAAGCCGGAGATCATATGGGCCAGTGTATCTTTGGCCGCCATACCGATAGCAAGTGAACCGATGCCGAGTGCTGTGACGAGTGAAAAAATGTCGTAATTGAAATGTTTCAGTACCACCACCAGCGCGGCACCCATCAGGATCAGGGACACCAGCTTTTCAGCTACCGGCATCATCTGGCGCGACATAACTGCCCCGGCACCCTCCTGCTGACTGGCAACATACCATTTCATCAATTCATCAAGGGCGTGGTAGATAAGGTTGCAGACGAGCACGACCAGGATGATGTAAATGATACCGGAGACAATCAGCACCAGCTTTTCGTGCAACGGCAGCGAACGGATGGCCAGATAAATTCCAGTCACGATAA
Source organism: Desulfuromonadales bacterium (assembly GCA_013349405.1). Lineage (GTDB taxonomy): Bacteria > Desulfobacterota > Desulfuromonadia > Geobacterales > Pseudopelobacteraceae > JACRCG01. Next base: position 39,085 of record DUZS01000007.1, read on the forward strand.
ACAATCGTGACACGTACGGAATAACACGCTGCAGCACCCGATCATCGAGATCGGATGACGTAAAGGATGTCAGCCGCGTGCCCCACTTGTTCAGAATCATCACCACAAGCTGCGACAGCACCCAGAACAGGGCCAGAATGAGCAACGCCATCAAGATCTCTTTGGCCCAAAACAGCAGCGCTCCATCCCCCTCCTGCGTCTCGATCAGCTCCCGTATAAGTTCGACCAGGCTATTCACCGAATACCCGCCTGAAAATAGTGTCAACATGCTTCAAATGGTAGGTGAGATCGAATGACTCGCGAATTTTTGCTTCGCCGAGTGCCCCGACAACCGCCTGGTCGGCCAGCAGTTCCGTCTGGAAATCGGCCCCCTGCTCCCAGACCTTCATGGCATTGCGCTGTACCATACTGTATGACTCTTCACGCGAAACCCCGGCCTGTGTCAGGTCAAGCAGGATTTTCTGCGAGAAAACAAGCCCCTTCATCTGATGGAGATTTCTCAGCATATTGTCAGGATAGACGACCAGATTTTTGATCAGGCCGTTGAGGCGACGCAGGGAGAAGTCAAGCGCCACAGTGGCATCCGGGGCGATGTAGCGCTCGACCGATGAGTGAGAAATATCCCGTTCATGCCAGAGTGCCACATTTTCTAGGGCGGGAATACAGAGTGAGCGAATGTAACGGGCCTGTCCGGTCAGGTTTTCCGAGAGGATCGGGTTCCGTTTGTGCGGCATGGCCGAGGAGCCTTTCTGCCCCTTGCTGAAAAACTCTTCCGCTTCAAGAACCTCGGTGCGCTGCAGATGACGGACCTCTACGGCAATTCGTTCCATCGACGAGGCGATAATGGCCAGGGTGCAGAAAAATTCGGCGTGGCGGTCACGCGGGATGACCTGGGTGGAAACCGGCTCCGGCGTAAGCTGCATATTTTTGCAGACATACTCTTCAACGTACGGATCAATGTTGGCAAAGGTGCCGACCGCACCGGAGATGGCACCGGTGGCGATGTTCTCGCGGGCGGCGGTCAGGCGGGTTCGATTGCGCTGCATCTCGGCATAAAAAGAGGCCAGCTTGAGGCCAAAAGTCACCGGTTCCGCATGTATCCCGTGGGAGCGCCCGATGCAGACCGTATCTTTATGTTCCAATGCGCGCAGTTTGAGCGATGCCAGCAGCATATCCAGATCGGCGAGCAACTCATCGGCAGCCTGCACAAGCTGCACCGACAGGCAGGTATCCAGTACATCCGAAGAGGTCATCCCCTGATGGATAAAACGGGCTTCCGGGCCGACATGTTCGGCAACCGATGTCAGGAACGCGATGACATCATGTTTGACTTCAGCCTCAATGGCGTCAATGCGGGCGATATCGAAATTACCTTTGGCACGAATCACCGGAACGACCTCTTTCGGGATAACCCCCAACTCCGCCTGGGCTTCACAGGCGAGGGTCTCGATTTCGAGCCAGATACGGAAGCGGTTTGCAGCGGTCCAGATATGTGCCATTTCAGGGCGGGAATAACGTTCGATCATGTAAAAGCTCCTTAACTCTATACTATATATTTTACAACACTCCGGATTGTTTCAATTTTTCCGCCAGCCACTCCGGAACGTTAGCATCCGCCACATACTCGACATCTTCTTTTTCAAAAATTACCCGCAGATAAAATATCAGATCAGGAAAAATCCGTGAGGCAAAGGCATCGTGCCAGGCAAAGATGTCTGATTCACCATATCTACCGCTACCGGCAAGTAAAAACCGCTCCGCCGATTCATCGAGCGGGTTGACGATGATGTACTCACGCACTCCATGCTGCTGGTAGAGGTGCTTCTTTTCCCGGCGATCTTTCACACTGGTGGAGGGCGACAATACTTCAATAATCAGATCTGGCGCACCTTTGATATTGGCATCGGAAATCTTGTTTTTGTCGCAGACGACAAAAATATCAGGCTCCACTACATTGATGTCATCAAGCACAACATCCATAGGAGCAACGAACGGTGTGCACGCTTTCCCCTTGAAATATCCATAGACCAGGGCGGCAAAAGCAATAACTATTTTTTGATGTTTCACCGACGGCGACGGCGACATGTCATAGACCGTTCCATCGATAATTTCCAACCGTTCATCGCCATGATTTTCAAGATATTCCTGATAGGTGTACGGCTCTATTTTTCGTGCGGCATTTCCCATAGAATCTCCATTCTTCCGCTCAAATCTCCACCAACGCACTGGCTTGGTACTGGTCCCCAATGACAATGTGCGGCGCACAGATGTTCTGGTCACGTAGAAACGACTCCGTTGAACGCACCACATGCTCCGGGTGATTGTTCACCTCGGACAGATGCGCCATTACCAGCATCTCCAATCCACCATGGGCAAGTTCGTGAAGTAATTCAAGCGACTCCTCGTTGGAGATATGCCCGTGGCGGGATTTGATGCGCTGCTTCAATTCCCACGGATAGGGGCCGTTCATCAGCATATTGACATCATGGTTCGACTCCAGGTTAAGAAAACGGCAGCCGCGCAGCTTTTCGGTAATGAGTCGCGTGACAATGCCGAAGTCGGTAACAGAGGCAGCGCGCCCCTCACTCGATTCAAGCACAAAACCGACCGGATCACAGCTGTCATGGGTAAGCGGAATCGGGTCAATCTGAATATCCCTGAAGGTAAAAGCCGAACCTGATTCGAACTCGGTGACCCGGCTCTTTATGAAATATCTGTCGGCCCTGGCGTGAACCAGATGACTGGCAAAAACAGGGATGTTGAACTTGCGGGCGAATGAACCGGCACTCCGGATATGGTCAATATGCTCATGAGTAACGAATACCGCATGAACACCTGAAGGATCGATACCGACTTCGTCCATACGCAGCAGCGTCTCGCGGAGCGACAGGCCGACATCTATAAGAAGGCGGGTATCACCCGTTTCAAGAGAGAGACAGTTGCCCTTGCTGCCGCTCGCCAGCGAACAGATTTTCACACATACTCCAGGAATTTCAGATTAATGCCGCATCAGCAGTAAATGCCAACAGATTAGAGGTGTTACGACAGGTTACAGGCAAGCACCGGGATGTAATGGAGGGGCACTTTGTCAAGCGGTATTTATACACTGAAGCGGGGTTCAGTTTCAAGGTTTATCGTCTAAATTTCGGAGATATCAGAGCCGGTAATCTCCACATCCGGCCACCCTTCGTAAATCCAATCTTCTACCCGTTCCAGTACCTGGCGGGGGATAGTTTTATCAGAGCTGACGGTGACAAAGGCAAGCACTCCCACAGCAGCATTGTCCTGACGGTCAACCTCGGCGCAGGCAACATTAAAGCGGTTGCGCGCCCGTCCAAGGATACTTTTGACGATGCCGCGCTTCTCTTTCAGTGAGTGTGAGGGGAGAGAGAGGTGTATTTCAAGGCAGAAGATGTGCATGAGACACCTGAAACAGTATCAATCTTTATTCTCGTTTTCAAGCTGGAGCTAGGAAAAAAATGGTGGTGTAGCTGAAGGTAAAAAAACTTGAACAGAGAGTAACAATAGTACGTTTCCTATTTTCTATTAGACGGACTATCAACTTGTAAATAATTCAGACTGCCTCCAAGAGCAGTGTAACCATCCAGTATGCGCCGAAATGCCTTTATTTCATCTTCAGTTAAGTCACGAGACACTTTGCCTTTCAATCCATTAATGCTCAGAACGGCCTTCTTAGCTTTCATTATAGCCTGAACAGCTCTATACGTGTCTTGATCAAGGGGGACATCGTACCATTCTGCTACACCCTTTTCGATGTTCTTGGATTCATAGGAAGGTACCTTTAAGCTCATAGTTTTTGAGTCTGCTGTTATGGTTATTTCGGTCATCTGCAGATGCTGCTGTAATGCTATCTGCACGCAGAAACGTGGAATAAGAACAGTGGAAACATCAACGAAGTAAATATATGCAGCATCTGACGATCTGTCCCGAGGTGTAGATTCGTCTATATACCGTATTATTTTTTTTGAATCAGTAGCTTCTTTACGAACGCCGCCAGCTTTGCGTCTTTTCGATTCATCTTCAAGCATTTTCTTTAACTCTTTATATTCAGGAGAATTAGTGTCCATATTACCAATTTGCATGTATGGAGTTAAAGAATTGCCTTTTTTTATCGCATCTCTGACCGAGCTAACAACGGACTGTCGAGCTTTCTTTTGACGGATCTGCTCTTTTTTAGCTTTCATTATAACGACCGTATTCTGTTCATCTTCCTCACGGTCAGCTGTTGGTCTTTCTTGCAAAAAATAGCTTACTATGACCATAACGAGTAATACTACCAGTAAGCTCAGGATAAATAATCCTGTCAATTTGGTTTCTTCTGTGACTACTATTATCTTTTTACGCATAATTGATACCTGTATATGTCGAAACTGTTAACAGTGAGATTTCGAGGCAGAAGATGTGCATGATAGTATTAGCGTTCCAGATTGTTACGTTATTTTGCTGACTAGGAATACAACTGTCTGTATTTGTTATACATTATTCTACACATAACCATTAAAATTTGACACTGCGAGACTGCACCGTCTATTCAGCCAGTAGGGTATTGGCCTGTTTTTCAATAAGCTTCATGTTTATCTCACTGTACCCCCGAAAGTAGCCTGCGACAATTCCTTTTTTATCAATCAGCAGAAAGGTGGGGACAGAATACGCGCCAATAGTTTCATAGATTGTTTTACTGTCAGTAAACCCCATTGGGAAATGAACATCGTTACTATCTATATATCTTTTCAGAGCTTCCTTACCAAAACCGGGGCCGGCGATCAAACCCTGAACATGCATTGCCGATTTTCCGTAATGCTCATTGATACGGTTCAGATAAGGTATGGCGGTTTTGCAGTAGGTACAATATTCTGAGGCAATCATTAACAACAGCACTTTGCCGCTGTAGGCGGTGGAAGTAACCTTGACGCCGCTTGCCGCAGTAGATGAAAAAGCAGGCAGTTGTGTGCCTTTTTTAATGACAGCATAGCTCGTTGTTGGGAGGGAAATACATAGTGCGGCAATAGCGATAATCAGAACATTATACATGAAAAACCTCACTCATACGTAGGTGACCAAACGTGTACCACCTTAAACGAAAAACGCCCGGCAGTCAAAAGACTGCCGGGCATGGCATTTCAAAGGATTGTAGATTACTTCACGGTGATTTTGCTGGCAGTTGCTGAGGTGTTGTTGGTTTCAATTTTTTCTGTAATTACCGCAGGACTATCGGCAAAGGCACCAAGATAATAGCTGCTAGCCGAAAGAAGTGAAGTAGGCACAGCAACATTCAGCGTGATCGCTTTGCTGGCACCGGCGGCAAGACTGGTTACAGCTGCTGTGCCGATTTTGTAATCGCTGCTGTCAATGGTCGTGTTTGTTGAGAAATAGAAGCCAAGGGTCGATGCGGCACATGTTCCTGTCCCCTGGTTTTTAACTGTGGCAATGAAGTTGTATTTAGTAGTTCCACGGGTTACGGAAGTTGTGCTGGTGCCGGTGGAAGTGGTGATCTTCGGAACGACGCTGACAACCAGGTCACATGAAACAGGAAGTGTTACTGGAACGGTGATTGTCTTGGAGTTATTCGTTGTTATCGGGTCTGGAACATCGCTTTTTGTAGTAGCGGTAAAGGAGGCGTTGCCGACTGTTGCGGGAGCAATTCCCGTGAATGTTACTGATGCACTTGTTGAAGCAACAATTTCACCAAGAACACAGCTGGCCACCCTTGAACTGTTCATGATGCAGTTGGCCGGAGCAACAAAGCTTGCAGAACTGCTGAATCCGCTTGGCAATGTTACTTTAACAATGCTGGCAACTGCTTTGTCGGGACCGGCGTTTGTAACGGTGGCGGTGACGCTGAGTGGAGCATTAGTGGTTACCGGGCTTGGGGAGGCAACAACGTCCACTGAGAGGTCAGCCGTTCCGCCAATAGCAACAAGTGAACCGTCTATGATGACGTAGAGTGTTCCATCCATGCCGATGATCGGACGACGCAGGTCGTTGCCAAGAATGGTACCTTTTGAATAGGTAAACACTTTGACACCGGCAGGTGTGAACATGTTGACATTAGCCATGAAATCAACGCCGTCTGCTTTCTGAATGGTTCCGACATATACGGAACCAGTGTTGTCGATGATCGGATTGGCATACTCACCTGCGCCTGGCAGGACTGCCGACCATGTTACTGATGCACCTGTAGGATTGATGGCATAGAGCATGCTGCTTTCGGCGTTTTCATCAAAGCTTCTGGCTCCCGTTACGGGGTCTATGGTGACAGGATGGGCTGTCGCATACAGTGTTCCGCCATTGTTGGCAAAATTGGAAACCTGATAGCCGGGAGTCAAGGCGATCGTTTGTACCGCCAAGGTAGTGGGGTTAATGGAAATAACCTTCTGGTCATCAGCAATGTAGATGTTGCCGTTTGCAGCTATGACCGGATTTGACTCACGATCATTGATAATAGTTTTGAACCATTTTGTTGCAGCATAAAATTTGCCGTCATCAGGATTGAGGGTCAGGTTGTTTGGATCAATTGCAACCAGTTCACCGCTGTAGTTTTCAGCATAAACGGTAGCTCCGTCAGGGGTAACGGCAGCAGACCAGTCAGCACCTCTCTCGTTATAGATCCACTTGGGAGCTACAATTTTGGCACTTAGAGGATCGGAGTTAGTCGGGTCAAGAAAAACCAGGTTGTTGACATCAAAGGCGTGCAACCAGCCGTTACCGACAATTACAGTGCCGTCATCAGCCACGGTAATGGCACCGCAGCAGTTGCCGCCATCCGGATAATAAAATTTAATCGAGAAATCGGGGTTAAGTGCCCAGAGGCCATTTCCGGAGAAATAGATAGTGCCGTCTTTACCTACAACTGGCGGCGCACAGCAGACACCAACGCCGTCAAGCAGATACTTGATTGCACCGGTACGAGGATCAAATGCATAGGCGCGGCCATCGTCGCCGGCAGCGTAAATAGTACCGTCAGTCCCTTCAGCAACGCCGGCAGTAAACGACTGGTCGGTGGTCCAAAGGTTGTTCGGATCATTTGGGTCGGTGAATGTTTGTGAAGGCGCCTGGTACTGCCATTTGATTACCGGTAAGGATGGGCCTTTAACCGGGGCTTTACCGGAGTGCTGGGCATTGTACTGGTAGGTAGCCCAATTGGCCGATGCGTTGGGAGCAGGTGCCAGTGCCACGGAAAGTGCTACGAGTGAACCACTCAGAATGATGCGTTTAAGCATGGATGAATATCCTCCTGTATTTTTATTTTTAATTGTTGAAGCTAAATTTCGTTCCGAATATATTTAATTAGTTTTCTGAGTGTTTTCCGTGGTCATGAGCAGCCTGTTTGTCGTGGACAACCAACTTCTCCTCGCCACTTACGATACCTTTCCGGGCGTGTATCTGCTTCCTCTTCTCAGTAGCTGCCGCCCCTTTTACCGGCCCCTTATTTTTGCCGGTAACAACACAGTCAGCAGGCGTTGCAATCACCGGTTTCGGTGCAGCAACAGCAGCTTTTGGTGCATCCACGCCCTGTTCTACTGCAAAACCTGCCACCGGAAGAGCCAGGGCACCTGCCAAAAGTACCATCGTCAACTTTTTCACCATCATCTTCGTTCCTCCTTCTGTCATATATCCCATCCATCTGAACGGGGTTGTTAAAGCATTTTTATTTTTCTAGCTTACGGGTACTTACCTTGCTAATGCAGGTAAAATGCCAATATTATAATTTATTGCATACGCTGTTTTTTGTTATGCGCATAAAGCTGTTTAGCCTTTTACCATCAGCATTTGCGGTACCCATGTCGACAGCACGAGATAACATAAACCAATCCACTGGCGTAAATGCCTGATTATTAAGGCTTTGTACGCTAAATGCCTAGTAAGCAGATGTAAAGAAACGTCAAAAGACGATCAAAACATCGCTGCACCTAACGGCTGAGTTTTGGGTACGGGGGGGAGTGCTTCATGTGGTGGAAGCGGAGATATGAATCTGAAACTGCTGACTTGGCTACTGTCGAATGACATGGCTACCGTCCTTTCGACTCAACAAATAAAAAAGTCGAGTCTTCTTTTGAGAAGGATTCGACATTTCGGCGACCCGGCTGTCTCAGTGAGACCCTTTAGGTTTTCCGTCCTGCCCTCGCGAGCAGTTTAGTATTATCGTATATCGTACTGCTTAAAACAGGAATACCCGTATTAAACGTGCGACTTTCTAACATACTGTTTTGATAAATTGCAACATTTATTTATCATGCTGATATTATTGTATTTTCTGTATATATTGCTAACCGGATTTAAATGACGAGACGGCGGCTTGATATGTTACCAGGGTAAGATAGATGGTAAAACTGACCGCTGCAAAGATGGCAAGACGCCGTTGCAAAGGGGGGATGACTCTGGTCAAACCTGGTTTTGTTTTGTGCCGTTCCAGCGCGCCGCTACCACAGCCAGTTATCACTCCTGCGATAAGCAGCCCGTAAAGGAGAAAACCGATCCGCCCATATTCGGGCTGTAGCAGGCAAAATGGGCAGTGGTGGGTGGGAATTTCGTAGTAATAGAGGCAGAAAAAAGCGATCAGAGCTGCGATGCCTGTTATAAAGGTGGCAACGCTGCCAACCGCTAGAATCCTGCTGCCACGACCGGTGCGCCAGGTATACAGGCTGCTGATCAGGGTAGCTATCGCTGTTATGTAGAATACGAGGGCCGTTGGCAGTGGTGTCAGTCCGGCCAGAACGCTTGACAGGGTCGCTTGACCGCCGTCAAAGAGACTGCCGCAACACGACGTGATAACATTCGGCTTCAGTTTCATGAAAAAGGTAACCAACGCTACTGATTCAAATGTTGCCAGCGGTGCCAAAGCCAATAGCCAGAGAAACCTGGTTCTGGTGAGGGGGGAACTGCTTGAGCGGTTATCAGCGCGGTTCAGGATCAGCCAGATTCCGGAGATTACAGTACAGGCCAGTTTGGCAAGCAGCGTCGGGTAACCGAAGGGATTCACATTGAGTGTGCCCACTGCGCACATTGATCCGGTAAAGAGGGGGTGGAGGGCGTCTGCAGTGTAGATGAACAGTGCCAGGGTGGCTATTTGAAAACCGAGCAGAATGGCAATGATCGATGAGACAAGAGCCGTTTTCCGCTCCAGCATCAACTGCTGTTCGTTGCTGCTGGTGACATCCCATCCTCGCAGAATTTGAATACCAATACCGGCAGCGTAGAGAAGCAGTCCCGTAGTCCCGAGTGAGGCGAGCAGCAGGGCGATGACGCCGGGCTGAAGAATCATAGCTCCGTGTCCGTAGTGACAAGCACGCCGTCCCGCACGACGATGGTTCGATCGGCCAGGTCTGATTCATAGACGAGCGGATCGTGGCTGGCAATAATCAGCGTCGTGCCCATTTTCTTGAGTTGAGCCGCTATTTCCATGAATTCCCGCGACAGAACCGTGTCCAGGTGAGCGGTAGGCTCGTCGGCAATCAGTACGGACGGTTTGTTGATGAGTGCCCGTGCTATGGCGACCCGCTGCTGTTCACCCCCGGAAAGATGTTCGACCAGTGCCGTCTGGCGGTGGCCTACGCCCAGTGAAGCAAGCAGCTCCGCCGCATCATGCTGGATCTGGCGTCGTGGTATACCCACCGGATAGGCCGGTTGCATGACATTTTCCAGAGCGGTAATTCCGCGAATCAGATTGAACTGCTGAAAGACAAAGCCGAACATCCTACGTCGAATTGCCGTGAGAAAGCGCTCCGGCAGCGACGTAACTTCAACAAACCCGGAAGCATCGGTGTCTACAAGTCCGGCGATTGTCTCGCCCGTCAGGCGAATTCGGCCACTGGTGGGTCGATTCATGCAGCCGATCATGGAGAGCAGGGTGGTCTTACCCGAACCGCTCGGTCCTTTGATGATGAGACTCTCCCCCGCCGCCAGTTCAAGAGTAATCCCCCGTACTGCCCGGTATTCATTTGCCGCACCACGATTGAATGTTTTGGTGACATCTATCAGTTCGATCATGCGCCACCCCGCATGGCATTGTCCGGATCAATAATTGCGGCCCGCCATGAAGGCACGATGGTGGCCAGCAGGAAGGGAAAAACTGAAAGGACGAACAGTATGGCAACCTGATAATAGTCGATAAACGGAGTGAGGCGGAAACTGGGGTAGAGGGTTGCCCACCCTTTCAGCACCGAAGTAAAAAGCGGTGCGGAAAAAAAGAATATATGGATGTACGCCCCGATAAGACCGAGCAGAAAAGAGGTCAACGAAACGATGATCCCCTCCCAGAGTTTGAGCAGCAGGATGTCCTCCGTGGCCCAGCCGGTTGATTTCAAAATACCGATTTCCTGCCGCTCGCTGGCAGAAATGCCACTGGCTCTATCCCAGGAAAAAATCACAAACGCCCATATCGCCATGCTGGCGGTAACCAGCAAAATCCCGCTACGCCAGTCAAAAACTGCCGTATAGGTACGCTGGATGTCTTCTCGTGTAATCGGTCGGCAGTCAGGAAATAGTTCAACAATCCGTTCTGCAACCGTTTGAACCTCTCGGGGGTTACGGACAGCGACCGACAGGTCGGTTGCGGTCCCTTTTGAAAAATTAAACAACTCGCGCAGGTCCCCCTCGGTGGTCATGATCAGATCCGTTGTAAGTAGGTCGCTGGCAGGAGAAAATACTCTGCTTACCGTAAATGTCCGTGGTTGTCCATCGGAACCCCAGAGAGAAAAAGCGTCTCCGTTGCCGAGGCCACGCAGCTGTGCCAGGCCGGCACCAATGGCAATGTTCCCCGTCTGGAGCGAGTTGTCGCTTACCGCCTGCAGGGTGTAGTTGGCACCAAGGTCGGCATCGTAATAATACCCCCAGAAACGGGGCTGAACTCCGGAAACTCCGCGGATTTCACTAATCGCCACGGCATATTCAAGGGGAATGGGATCATGGCGACCGCCAACCATACGCTGGACAACCAGCTCCGGAGCATCGGCGAGGAGTATTTGCGCTTCACGGCGCAGAGCGTGGGTAAAAAACATGATGGATGCAAGGACAAATACCACTGTGCTGTAAATGAAAACAAGCGACAGGAGTTTGCCGCGTCGTCGCAAGAGACTGCTCAGGGTAAAGTCGAGAATGTTGCGCTGTCGATCAAGAGCTGGCGTCATCACTTTTTTCCTGGTGGTGGAATGAACGCTCCGGTGGGAAAGTGCTCCAGTGCGCCGGGATGTTCCTGAAATGCCGAATGCCGGTCAGACTGTGACGGGTGGCGTGTATAGCGTGCTTCGGTACAGAGTGCCAGATCGGTTAATCCGAGTTGCCCGGCGAGCCTGGCATGTTTTTTCAACAGAGGAAGGTCTGCAGCACTCCGCATCTGTGCGTGTACAAACAGAAAACAGACTATACAGATGCCCGAGAAGAGAAGTGACATAAAAATGGTTGAGGGACGGAACATGATTCTCCAGCCAGAGGGCGTGTTGCTTTAATCGAGACGAACGTAACGAGTCTTTATATACGATGAGACCTTACCCTTCAAATGAAATTTAGCTGCCTGCGGTGTAAATCATAACCGACAGCACCTTTGTATTACGATTGACACCGGGCCGGAGTCGGTGCTATGACCCAATTCAAAAATACTGATACCAAAAGAAAAGACGAGGTAAACCTGTATGCAAAGAAATTCCGTACTGAAGAATGTTCTGCTGCCGCTGCTAATACTGTTTGCGGTCATTCCAAGCCTGGTTTTTGCGGCTCCGATGAAGGGGAAAAAACTGCCGGAGTTTGAGGCAACAGCTATTGACGGAAAAAAAGTATCTCAGGCGAGCTATGCCGGCAAGGTCGTGTTGATTGCCGTTACCAGTGATGCCTGTGACGCCTGCAAAAAGGCGGCACCCATGTTCAATGAATTGACAAAAAAATACGATAAACAGGGTTTTCAAATGCTTGGCCTGCATTACGGCGCCAAGTACGGAATTGAAGATCTCAAGAGGTTGATCAAGGACTACAATATCGGCTTCACGATGGCCCTTATTGAAGAGAAAGTCGTCAAGAATACGCTGGGTATTTTCAGTGTCCCCTGTTACGTGGTGCTGAACAAGAAAGGCACCATTGCCGGAGTGTACCGGGGCTACAATGAAGTTAATTATCAGCTTATGGAAAACCAGGTAAAGAATTCACTGGCAGAATAAGTCGGTGTGTTCATTACGATATTCTCGCTAAAGTCACCCGTGTTTGAGATCATGCAACTGTGTTCTTCCTCCTTAAAACTCACAATGCCTCGGCGTACGTGGAAACGGGATGACATCGCGGATGTTTTCCATCCCGGAGAGATACATGACCAGCCGCTCAAAGCCGAGGCCAAAGCCGGCATGCGGGCAGCTTCCCCAGCGACGCGAGTCGAGATACCACCAGAGCGGTTCGCGGGCGATACCCATCTCAGTCATACGCGCTTCAAGCCGTTCCAGGCGCTCTTCGCGCTGACTGCCGCCGATAATCTCACCCACTTTCGGCACGAGCAGGTCCATGGCGGCTACCGTGCGGCCATCATCGTTCTGCCGCATATAAAACGCTTTGATATCCTTCGGATAGTTGAGAATAAAGGTCGGGCCGCCGACAATCTGTTCAGTAATATAGCGTTCATGTTCCGTCTGCAGATCCAGTCCCCACTCTACCGGATAGGCGAATGCACTTCCCGATCGGCGCAGATGCTCTATTGCTTCCCCATATTCCATCCGGGCAAACTCGGCCTCCGCAACTGCTCTGATCCGCTCAAGCAGGCCGTTTTCAACATGTCTATCAAAAAACGCCATGTCGTCGGCACACTCGTCAAGAGCAAAGCGGCAGAGATACTTGATAAACTTTTCTGCCAGATCGGCGTTGTCAGCCAGAGTGGCAAAAGCCATCTCCGGTTCAATCATCCAGAACTCTGAGGCGTGCCGGGCGGTGTTGGAATTTTCTGCCCGGAAGGTCGGCCCAAACGTATAAATATCTCCAAAAGCAAGGGCAAACAGTTCCCCTTCCAACTGGCCACTGACAGTCAAGCCGGTTTTCCGGCCAAAAAAATCCTGGCTGAAATCAGGTCGGCCATTCAGAACGGGTGGATTCGCTGCATCAAGAGTAGTGACGCGGAACAATTCTCCGGCGCCTTCGCAGTCGCTGGCAGTAATTATCGGGGTATGGACATAGAGAAAATTATTCTCGGAGAAAAAACGGTGGACAGCCTGCGCGAGTTTCGACCGAAGACGGAAGACCGCGCCAAACGTGTTTGAACGAGGACGCAGATGGGCGATGGTTCGGAGGTACTCGAACGTATGTCGTTTTTTTTGCAGCGGAAAGCTATCGTCAGCTTCACCGATAATTTCTATTGCAGTCGCCACTACCTCCCATTTCTGACCGGCTGCAGGAGATTCGACCAACGCGCCTGATACCGTGAGGGCCGCTCCAGTGCCGATCCGGCTTATATGGCTGAAATTTAGGAGTGATGACTCGGCAACGACCTGAATACCTTCCACGGTGGAGCCGTCATTTAGAACGATGAAACATATCCCCTTCGACGATCTGATCGACCGCACCCACCCCGAAAAAGAGCAGCTGTCTGCACAGCTGCCCTGGTGAACAATCTCTTTAATACGAGTTTTCATTGAGATGCACCTTTTTTTCCCTGGAATGATAGTCAACCAAACATCTTGAACAGCTGAAGGACCAGCAGGGTAATAACTGAACCGAGAATTGCACCGATAATAACTTCACGCAGCGTATGAATTTTCATCAGCAGTCGCGAGTGGCTCACCATGACGGCCAGCAGCAGAGACAGAAACGATATGAGCGGGTCACAGGTAATAAGCGATAACGCTGTAGCAATTGAGAATGCAACGGCTGCGTGTCCGCTCGGCACTCCCCCGTGAAGAGGCGTACCGGTACCGGTGGCACTCTTTACAATAACCACAACGATCACCACTATCAGTATGGAAACAATCGTTCCCATATCAGAGACGGTACCAAACATTGCGAGCACCTCCGCGTAGAGTGGCATTACATACTTTGCCAGAATCAGATACCCCATGATGCCGGCGCCGCAGGCAGTTATCAACACGGCTCCGGCAGCCGTATCTTTGGCAATTTTTGCCAACGGATGGAAGTCGGGAGAAACGAGATCAACGACCGCCTCAATCGCCGTATTGAACATCTCGGCACAGAGGACTGACAGGATTGACAGGGCCAGGAACGCGAACTCCGTCGGAGTTACCTTCAGGAAAAGGACGGCGAGCAGCACCACGATGGCAGCAGCGAAATGAACGCGCATATGCCGTTCAGTACGGGCCGCGTGCAGAATCCCTTCAACAGCACAGTTGGCGGATTCTATAAACCGGTCGGGCTTAACAACCCTTCCTTCTTCAGAATTCTGAATAGCTGCTGCTCCTTTTGTTCCATTTTTGCCGCCTCTGCGGCACCGCTCCGTTCATGATCATAGCCGCAGAGATGCAGAATTCCGTGCATCAGCAGAAAAGAGAGGCGTTCAAAGAACTCCAAACCACCATCTTCGGCCTCGCGTGCGGCAGTGTCCGCAGAAATTATGACATCGCCAAGAGCATGAGGGCTGACCCCGCCGAAGTCACCTTCCTGCAGAGAGAACGAGATTACATTAGTGGGGCGGTCCTTGCCGAGATAGTCCCGATTTATGATTCTGATAGAGCGGTCGCCGACAATGGAAACCGAAAGCTCAGTAGCATCAGGACATCCCAAGGCGCTTAAGATTTTCTCCGCTACTTTTTTGAGCTTGCGGATCTTGAAAGGCTGGCGTCTCTGACGATTGTTCACTAGTAGTATCATGGGGCACTACTCCCTGTTCGATTTTGCCATTTTCACGTGCGGCACTCTTTTTTAACCGGTCTCCGCCTTTGTGGGCAGGTTCGGGGTATTCAACGCGATGATGAAATATGCCGTTGAGAATGGTGGTAAAACTCCGGGCTATTTCGTGCAGGTTTTTAAGAGTCAGCTCGCATTCATCCAGCTGACCATCAATAAATACATTATTTATCAGCTTTTGCACCAAGCCCTGAATGCGATCAGATGTTGGATTGGCAAGTGTCCGGGAAGCAGCTTCTACGCAGTCGGCAAGCATGACGATGCCGGCCTCGCGAGTCTGCGGTTTGGGACCGGGATAGCGGAAATCTTTTTCCTCAACGATCTGATCCGTTGCTTTTGCCTGGTTTTTGGCCCGCTCATAAAAGAATTTGATCAATGCGGTACCGTGATGCTGACGTATGATATCAATTATCGGCTGCCCCAGCCTGTGTTCACGGGCCAGTTCAGCCCCTTCCTTGATATGTGAAATCAGGATGAGCGCACTCATGCTCGGCAGGAGTTTATCATGCCGGTTCTCTTCACCGGATTGATTCTCAATAAAATAGAGCGGCTTTGCCGCTTTACCGATGTCGTGATAATAGGCAGAAACCCGAGCAAGCAAAGGATTTGCGCCAATTGATTCGGCGGCAGCTTCCACCAGATTACCGACCACAATACTATGGTGATAGGTTCCGGGGGCCTTTACCATAAGTTCTCGAAGCACCGGAGAGTTAAGATTTGCCAACTCAAGCAGCTTGATATCGGTTGTGTACTGAAAGAGCGTTTCAACAAGGGGAATGAAGCTTGAAACAAAACCGGCGCAGATAAAACCGCTGAACAGAGCAAACAAGGCAACATACAGCGTCTGCATGGAAAAAATTGCATTATTCAACGTTTGGAACGACAATGCCAGCGCCAGATTGACGATAGAAACCTTGATACCGGCAGTGTAGAGAGTACCGCGGCTGGTGCAGTGGCGCACGGCATGAGCGCCGACAATTCCTCCCAGCAGCGAATAAATAATCACCAGCATGTTGTTTTCAAACATGATCCCGAGTAGCGGAGCCAGTATGGCGCAATAGACCAGAGCGACTTCAGAGTTGATAAAAATCCGGACGATCATCGCACCTGCGGCAAACGGAAACAGATAAAAATAATTTGAAGCATCGACCGAGGGGAATACTGCGCCAATATTATGGGTGATCAGAAGGGCGGTCTTAAAG
The DNA here is from genome assembly GCA_013349405.1 of Desulfuromonadales bacterium. GTDB lineage: Bacteria > Desulfobacterota > Desulfuromonadia > Geobacterales > Pseudopelobacteraceae > JACRCG01. The sequence continues at coordinate 55,131 of DUZS01000007.1, forward strand.
CAGATAAAACTGATGGTGATCAGCAAAGAAATGATAAGAACATCTTTGTCGGTCGGGTTGAATTTACGTATATTTTTGCAGGCAAACCGGTAGGGGAAATAAAACAGCACAATAATTAGTATGCACGTCCCTAAAGCCTTGAAAAACCAGTCGCCACTATGCTGACCAACGAATATGGCGTCGAGTTTTTGGGCCTGTTCGGCGGTAATCCGCTCGCCCACCCGCACGACCATTTCACCTTTTTGCAGCTTAAAAAGTACCGGTCGCACCGTTTCCATAACGCTGCGGGAACGGACTTCGGAGGCCTCCCTGTTGTAAAAGAGATTCGGGAGCATGATTTTGGCAATCATGGACGCAATGTGGATATTATCTACACTGTTCCCAACTCCTTTGAAACTCCAGCGACTGACTATGCGTCGCGCATCGTCGATACCGATAAAACTCGTCGTAACATCGCCGCCACCAATTTTATGACCATTGTTATCAGTGATTTCGAGACCGCGACGGATATCCATCTGAAAAACATTGACATCCAGAACAATCTTGCGCTGAAACAGTTCACCAAGTAATTCGGCGGCATTCGCCAGAAAAAGTTTATCTGAAGTGACGCGGGTCAACGCCATTATTTCAGCATCGCTCAAATCTGTATCAAGCAGCGGCGAGAGTGCTGCACGTAACGTGGAAATTTTTTTCCTGTTTTTTTCATCACCGGATGCACGTACGATTACAAGAGCCTGCTGCAGCTTGTCGTGCAGTGCCCCCGCCAGTTGGTCACTCAGGTTATACACTACCGGTGCATTGTTAGCAGCATCTTTACGGCGCTGTTCCGTTAATGCTTTGGCTTCAACAAGCAGGTCCTGAGGCACCCGAATATCGGATGAAGCAATATCACCAACTTTATAGGAGAGAGTAAAGGTATGCTGACTGGGAAGTATTGTTATGGTAAGCAGCAGTGCCGTAGTGACAAGAAGAACGCTCCTGTTGCGCCGGGACGTAGCGGGGTTGGAAAATTTTCTGATCAGGGAATCAAGCAGATTCGACCCAAACCGGCTTAGTTTTATCAGTAAATTCCGTTCCTGTGTACTGCCGCTTTGTTCAGCCATAAATACATACACCAGAGGACAAAAGGACTGCAGAATTTATATCCGGAGCGGAATAGTAATCTGAAAGCAAAAAGGTGTCAATAGAACTGCATCGAAACACGGTGGCAGGCAGATGGACAGTCATCACCCGCGCGGATGAATCTGCTGGTGCAGGCGTTTCAGCCGCTCTCTGGTGACATGGGTATAAATCTGTGTGCTGGCCAGATCGGCATGGCCGAGCATGACCTGAACGCTGCGGAGATCAGCACCGTTTTCGAGAAGATGGGTGGCAAACGAGTGCCGCAGGGTGTGAGGCGAGATATTTTTCCGGATTGCCGCCAGAAGTGCCCGTTTCTTGATGATATTCCAGAACGCCTGGCGGCTCATCGGGGCACCAAGACGGGAAAGAAAAAAGAATTTATTCTGCCGCAACGGATCATGTCTGAAGCGCTCCGCCTCAAGGTAAACAGCGGCATGAACTCTGGCCGGCTCGCCGATCGGCACCAGACGCTCTTTATTGCCCTTGCCGGTTGTCATCAGATAGCCGGAGTCAAGATTGACTTCCCGCAGCTTCAGATTAACCAGTTCTGATACCCGCAGACCGGTCGCGTAGAGAATTTCCAACATCGCCCGGTCGCGCAGATCCTCGCCACGGTCACCGACACAGGCGGCAAACAGGGCATCTACCTCGCGGCCATCGAGAAACTGCGGCAGCTTGTGGAGTGTGCGCGGCGCTTCAATAATCGTCGCCGGATTACTGTCGGCGTAGTTCTCGATCTGCAGAAATTTGTGAAACATGCGGATCGCCGACAGGCAGCGGGCACGACTGCGCGGACTAATAACCCGTTTCTGCAGAACAGCCATAAAGGCAGCAATATCTGCTGAACGGATATCTGCCGGTTTCTGCCGTCCCTCCTTTTCAAGAAAATTCAGATACCGCACAAGATCAAGGCTATAGGCACTCCGGGTATTGTCCGAGAGCCCTTTTTCCACGACAAGATACGATAAAAAAAGATCGAGGTAATCGTTCAATCAGATTCTCCGTCCATCATCCTTCACCCATTCACACCCACTCATCAATCGCAGTAATAAGTCTGCCACATATTTCGCTCAGCTTTTCAGGCGCGGTGATTTTATGGCTGAAGATATCCCGCACATAAAACACATCGGCAACCTGATCAACCTTGGTGGATATCTTGGAGACGCCGATATAGAGCCCCATTGCAGCGAGAGTGCTGGTGATCAGATAGAGCAGTCCGACCTTGTCGTGCGTCAGGATATCGATGACGGTATACTCTTCTGACACGTCATTATCGATATCAACTCTGGTTGCAAAGCGCGGTGCAGGGCGTGCCGTCAGGAGGGTCGGGCGCTTCCGTTGCGCAACAAGAGATGCAATCTGCACTTCGCCATGGATAACCTGGTGCATATCCTTGTCAATTTTTTCCCAGCGGGCCGCATCGGTAACCAGATTTCCCTGTGGAGAATTTACCTGTAGAACATCGAGAACCTTGCCGTTTTTACTGGTGTTAATCTGAGCACCGAGAATATTTATGCCGTTGGCAGCCATAACTCCGGTGATCCGCGAGAAGAGCCCCGGCATATCATGGGCACAGATGGTATATTCCGAATAGCCGCTCTCCGCCTGGTGAGTCAGGCGCAGTAATATATCGCAGTGCTCCAGGCCAAGCAGCAGACGAACCTGCTCCGCAATGAGCGGGGCTGGCGTAGAGAGGAGCAGTCGCACCGGCATCGCTTTCAGCTCATGGCGTATCTCGGTAACAGGGAAATCGTTTTCCAGTAAGGTGGTGACTTTTCTTATCATGGAGGTTACCCGCTCGCTGCGCGCCTCCTGCTGGAAGCCGCCACGATCGAGAATCGCAAAGGCTTTTTCAAACAGCTCCTGAAAGAGTGAGGCTTTCCAGGCCGTCCAGACATCCGTGCCGACGGCACGAACATCGGCAACTGAAAGCAGATAAAGCATTTTGAGATTTTCACTGCTTTCCATCTGGCTGGCAAACTGGGCAATCATTTTTTCATCATTGAGATCACGGCGCTGTGAAATATGAGCGAACTGCAAATGCTGCCGCACCAGAAACTCCAGTCGTTCGCTATCCTCGCGGGAGAGCCCCATCCGCCGTGCAATTGTCGGGATCATGGCGGCACCCTTTTCGGCGTGCCCCCCTCCAGAGCCTTTACCGATATCATGAAACAGTACTGATAAAACAAGCAGCTCCGGCTTGCCGATCTCTGCAGCAATCCGGCAGGGGATCGGCATGATTTTCCTGAATTCACCGTTCAGCATCTTTTCCGTCTGCTCAACGGCAAAAAGCGTATGAATATCAACGGTATAGATATGATATAGGTCATGCTGGACCTTGCAGTAAATATGCTCAAGCTCGGGAATATATCGATTCAGAAACTCCAGATGATGCATCAATCGCAGTGTGTCGGCGACCCCCTTCGGTGAACGCAGAATATTCATGAATGAGTGATTTACATCGCGACTGCGGCGGAATTTATCGTTAATCAGAGCAAGATTCTTTCTGATAAGACCCTTGGCCCGAACATTAAAGGTAACGCCATGTTTCTGAGAGTACTCGAACATTTTCATCATGATATCCGGATTTTCTTCAACAACGGTCTCGTCCGGAACAATCAACTCACCTTTGATGACAAAACAGCCGTCTCCGACCGGCCTCCGGATGAAATAGCCCAATATTTTCAATGCGCCCTCATCGCGCCAGACACAGCGGGATATGAGACTGGAGGCAAAATGTTCCACCTTGTTTCCCTGACGGTAGTAGTCCCTCATGAAATCTTCCACCGCCAGTACTCTGCCGTTGTCCGTATAGCCGAGAAAGCCGGCCAGATGCACCTGGGCATCAAAGGTCAACTGATCGTTTTTTCGTCCGTTAAAATAATGCAGCTCGTTACGGATGCGCCAGAGATAGTCAAGCGCCGCGAGATAACTTTCCAGTTCCTCATCGTTCATGATCCCCTTGATGATCAATTCACGCAGCTCGGTAAACTTGTACTTGACGCGGGCAACCCAGATGGCGGTCTGGAGATCGCGAAGTCCCCCCTCACCCTCTTTCAGGTTCGGTTCCAGAAGATACACGGTTGAGCCGTATTTTTCGCGGCGGTTTTTCATATCCGCCATTTTCTCTTTTATAAATGAGTCACTTGATTTTGGCAGAATCTGGCTAAAAATAACCTTGGTAAGAGTGGTGAAAAGAGACCGACTACCGGAGAGATACCGGGCATCCATCAGCGCCGTCTTGACCGTGCCGTCAGCTGCCGCCATTTCGACGCAATCAGCAATCAAACGCACCGAATACCCGACATCCAGGCGCATGTCCCACAAAAAATAGAGTAATTTCTGGGCAATATCTTCGACCGTCGCAGCCGGGAGGACACCGTCATGCAGAAACATGATGTCAATATCTGAATAAGGGTTCAGCTCTCCCCGCCCGTAGCCGCCTACCGCAACCAGCGCGATATGATCGAGCATTTCCTCGCCGCCGCCGATGTCATAAATAATGGAAAGAAATAATTTGTTATGTAATTCGTCCATCATATCACTGATGAGGTGTGTGACATCAGTGCCGCTGGCACCATTCCGATGAAGCTGCCTGATTTCTTCCCGATATTTAGCCAGAAAATTTTTGCAGCCGGAAAGGTACAGCGGACGTTTTTCATCAAAGCCGGCCATGCCGGCGTCACCAACAGCGGTTATGGAGTCGGGGAAATAGGGGTCGATAAAAAATTGCATCCAAGATCCTTGTAAAACAGTTAATGTATGATCGGAAGGCAATCGCAGTTGCCGGCCGGGGTGCGGATTATACGTCAGACACCTGATTGAGTCAAAAACAATAGCGTTATTAATTTAGACACTTGCTCTTATCTCCATTTTATTCATAATGGCCGGTATGCGCATTGCCTTAATAGCTCCCTATTCCATCGGCCCCCGGCGGGGCAACATTACCACCGTTTCCCGCATCAGCCGCCTGCTTCGCCAGGCCGGGGCAGAACTGCTCGTACTCCCTGCGGATGCCGTAACAGCAGCAGAGATGGAGCAGCAACTTACCTCCTTCACCCCGCAGTTGCTCCACGGCTTCCATGCCCGCTACTGCGGCGGACTGACCAGGCACTTGGCAGCAAATTTTAACGTGCCGAGTGTGCTGACCTTCACCGGCAGCGACGTATATGATCCACTGCTGCGCAAACACCCCGATACGATTACAGCCATAGAAGCAGCCAGCGCTGTGGTCTGTTTCCATGAGAGTGAGGCGGCAGAAGTGGTTCGCTCTTTCCCGCTGGCAGCAAAAAAAATTACCGTGATCGCCCAAAGTATTGAAGAGCTCCCTGTCAATTCGGCGGTAAACTTCGGCTTTGCACACGACGCCTTTGTGCTGTTGCTGCCTGCCGCGTTCAGACTGGTTAAACAGATTGAGTTCCCCCTGCTGGCGCTGAAGTCGCTGGCGGATCAACTGCCTGCCATTCGGCTGGTAATCGCAGGCGGCATTATTGATCAGGATTATGCCGCCACAATTCGCTGCCTGCTCGATGACGCACCCTTCGCAACGTGGCTCGGAGAGATACCCCGAGAACAGATGGGTGCCCTCTATACCCGGGCAGATGTCGTGCTCAACTGCTCTCACTCGGAATCGATGCCAAACACGCTGCTGGAGGCCATGGCTTTAGGGCGACCGGTACTGGCAAGCGACATACCGGGCAATCGGACTGTCGTCCAACATGGCGATACCGGTCTGCTGTACCACGATCAGGAATCATTCAGGCAGTGCGTTATCAGACTGGCAATGGACGCAGAACTGCGGGACGGTCTCGGCGGTCGTGCCGCACAATATATGCGCACCTCATTTTCACCGCAGGCTGAAACAGCAGCACACCTTCGCCTGTATCATGCGCTGATCTGAAGAATCTTAAAAAAAACGCCCCGCTTCCAAAAAGAGGCGGAGCGTTGCACGTTCATATCAATGGGAAATTATTCCGTTACCACAATCACCAGATCTTCCTTCTCGACCGTTTCACCCTCTTTAAACTTGACTTCCGCCACCACACCATCAGCTTTGGCCTTGATATTGGTCTCCATCTTCATCGCCTCGGTGACCATCAGAACATCCCCCGCTTTAATGGTATCACCGGTCTTGATGTTTATTTTCAGCACTTTACCCGGCATCGGCGCCGCGATGTGACAGGGGTTGCTCTTTTCGGCCTTCACCCGGACGGCCTGATCATTTTGAACCGACCGGTCCCGAATAACAACTGAACGATTATTGCCGTTCAACTCGAAATAGACCGCCCTGGTGCCGTCGCTCTGAACTTTGCCGACCGCATTCAGCTTGATGATCAGCGTTTTGCCCGGTTCAATGTCCAGTGAAGTCTCCTGGCCCGGTTCAAGACCGTAAAAGAAAATCGGCGTCGGAAAGACCGATATATCGGAAAACTGCTGGCGATGACGGTCAAACTCCGGATAGACATTCGGATAGAGTATCGCAGAAACCAGCGCCCGGTCATCAACCCGGTGACCCAGTTTTTCTTCCAGCTTCAGTTTCTCTTCAACGAAATCGACCGGTTCAAGCAGTTCACCCGGACGACAGGTAATCGGCTGTTCACCTTTCAGAATAATTTTCTGCAGTTCCTGCGGCCACCCCTGGTACGGCTGGCCGAGCATCCCTTTGAACATACCGACAACCGATTCAGGGAAGGCCAGATCCTCTTTGGCAGTGAAGATATCTTGCGGCTCCAGATTGTTTTTGACCATGAACATCGCCATGTCACCGACGACTTTGGAAGAGGGAGTGACCTTGACAATATCGCCGAACATCATGTTGACCTTGTGGTACATCTCCTTGCAGTCATCCCAGCGCTCGATCAAGCCCAAACCGGCAACCTGCGGCTTGTAGTTGGAGTACTGGCCACCCGGAATTTCGTGATGATACACCTCGGCGGTGCCGCTTTTAAGACCGGATTCGAAGGGGGAATAGTAATCCCGCACCGTTTCCCAATAGTTGGCCAGCTTCTGCAGTCCCGGCGCGTTGACAAGCGGGTCGCGTTCGGTCCCTTCCAGCGTTGCCACCAGCGCGTTCAGGTTCGGCTGGGCAGTCAGGCCGGAAAGCGATGAAAGAGCGGCATCGACGATATCCACGCCCGCTTCACTCGCCATAAGCAGCGTGGCACTGCCGTTTGATGAGGTGTCATGGGTATGCAGATGAATCGGAATGCCGACATTTTCCTTGAGCGCCTTGACCAGTTTATAGGCGGCGTGTGGCTTGAGGAGGCCCGCCATATCCTTGATGGCCAGAATGTGCGCACCCATCTTCTCCAGCTCTTTCGCCATATTAACGTAGTACTCAAGCGGGTATTTATCACGTTTCGGATCAGTGATATCACCGGTATAGCAGATAGCCGCTTCACAGATTTTCCCCGATTTACGCACCGCATCCATCGCAACCTTCATTCCGGTCGTCCAGTTAAGCGAGTCGAAAACACGGAAGATATCGACGCCGGAATCGGCCGCCTCTTCAACGAATTTCTGCACGACGTTGTCAGGATAATTGGTGTAGCCGACTGCATTTGAACCGCGCAGCAGCATCTGGAACAGCACGTTCGGGATCAGTTCAGACAGCTTATGCAGGCGCTGCCACGGATCTTCCCGCAAAAAGCGCATGGAGACATCAAACGTCGCTCCGCCCCAACATTCCAGAGAGAACAGGTCTGACCCGAGATACGAAGTCGGTTCGGCTATCTTGAGAATGTCATAGCTGCGCACCCGGGTTGCCAGATTGGACTGATGGGCATCGCGCATGGTGGTATCAGTGATCAGCAGTTTTTTCTGCTCCAGAATCCATTTGGAGAGCCCTTCAGCGCCGAGCTGCATGAACAGGTCCTTGCTGCCGGACGGGCGCGGCCTGGTACTGTCAACATACGGAGCCCTGGCCTCGATCAGTTCGGCGGATTTAAGCGGCTTCGCCACTCCAGGCGAACCGTTGACGATAACTTCACCCAGGAAGTTGAGTACTTTGCTGGCGCGATCGAGTTTCTCCCTGAAGCGGAGCAGTTCCGGGTGCTTTTCGATAAAGGAGGTATCACACCCGCCCCGGAGAAACACCGGATGCGTGATGACGTTTTCAAGAAAACCGATATTGGTCTTGACCCCGCGAACGCGGAACTCCTGCAGAGCCCGGTGCATGATATTGGCGGCCTCTGAGAAGGAAAGCCCCCATGCGCAGATTTTGACCAGCATTGAATCGTAATGAGGGGTGATTTTGGCGCCGGTAAAGGCATTACCCGCATCCAGACGCACTCCGAAACCGGCAGCCGAACGGTAGGTGGTCAGGGTGCCGAAATCGGGTGCAAAGTTGTTGGCCGGATCCTCAGTGGTGATGCGGCACTGAATGGCGTAACCGCGCATGTCGATGGCGCTCTGGGACGGGATATTTATTTCGGGATCGGAAAGTTTATGACCGCAGGCGACCAGAATCTGGTTCTGCACCAGATTGCGCCCGGTGATCATTTCGGTGACGGTATGCTCTACCTGAATACGGGGATTCATCTCGATAAAGTAATGCTTGCCCTCACTGTCCACCAGAAACTCGATAGTTCCGGCATTGCGGTACTTAACGTGCCCGGCTATCTTAAGCGCCGCTGTGCAGAGCTCTTCCCGCTGTGACTGGGTCAGTGACAGGGACGGGGCGAATTCGACCACTTTCTGATGACGCCGCTGTACGGAGCAATCGCGGTCGAAGAAGTGTACCAGGTTGCCGTAGTTGTCCCCCAGCACCTGGACCTCAATATGTTTCGGGTGTACCAGGTAGCGCTCCAGAAAGACCTCGGCGTTACCGAATGAGGCTTTAGCCTCACTGCCGGCAGCAACGAGCCCCTCAAGCAGCTCTTTCTTGTTGTTGGCCACGCGCATGCCGCGACCGCCGCCCCCCGCAGATGCTTTGATGATAATCGGATAGCCATGTTCCTTGGCAAAAATAAGTGCGTCTTCTTCTTTCTCAATCGGATGTTCTGTGCCGGGCACAACATTGACGCCGGCGGTAATAGCAGCCCGTCTTCCCGAGACCTTGTCCCCGAGCGCGCGCATCATTTCTGCTGTAGGTCCGATAAAAGTTATGCCGTTAACGCGGCACTCTTCGGCAAATTCAGCATTCTCGGCCAGAAATCCGTATCCGGGATGGATCGCATCAACATCCGCTTTAAGCGCGAGCGCAATGATCTCATCAATGCCGAGGTAGGCATCAATCGGCGACTTTCCCTTACCGATGAGATACGCTTCATCAGCCTTGTAGCGATGGAGCGAGAGTTTGTCCTCTTCGGAGTAGAGCGCCACCGTGCCGATACCAAGCTCGGTACAGGCGCGGAAAATACGGATAGCAATTTCACCCCGGTTGGCCGCCATGACTTTACGAAATCGGTATTTTTCCATGTTGCAATTCTCCTCGGTAAATTTATTTAGCAAAACTAAAATTATTCAGTTATTTTAAATAGTTATGCTGTATTCTGGCGGCACTAAAACAGATTGTCTGGACTTTGTCAATTAGTAAGTTGTGTACCGTGAAAATCCCATTGACATGATATCACTATCTGTTATCATTAAACCATGAACAGCAAACACCGGAAGACACTTAAAGCCATATTCAGTAGCCCCGCCAACGGAAATATTGAGTGGTCACGGATAGAAGCATTACTGATTGCCGTGGGTTGTGTCGTGGTGGAAGGATCCGGTTCTTCCGTCACTTTTGAGAAACTGGGCAAGCGGGCATATTTTCACCGGCCTCATCCCCAAAAAGAGTCTTTACGTTACAGAGTTACGGATGCCAGGCATTTTCTCGAATCAATCGGAGTAAAACCATGAACAGTATGAGATATAAAGGATACGCCGCGCGGATTGAATTTGACGCACACGACCGGATTTTTGTCGGACACCTGGCGGGAATCCGCGATATTGTCGGATTTCACGGTACATCTGTTGAGGAGCTTGAAACCTCATTTCATGAAGCGGTTGATGATTATCTTGCCGCGTGTACAGTTTTAGGACAGCAGCCGCAGAAGTCTGCTACGGGGAAGGTGCTGCTACGAGTACCTCCCGAGGTTCACGCTGCTGCAATCATGGCTGCTCAGAGTGAAGGAAAAAGCCTTAACCAGTGGGCGACTCATGTTTTAGAGGCGGCGGTACAGTACGGTTAAAAGTCAAAACAGCCCTTCAAGGAAGGATCATATTCAAGCGGCGCATTGAGGTGATCGCGGAAAAATTCGATGCTTCTCTGGGCGGTCTTGGCTGATATTTCAAAATGCGCCGCCAGCTTGGCCGCGCCGGGATATCTCCCTTGGCGCGTCTGCGCGTCAAACCAGAGAAAGCGCTCCAGAAAAATCGGTTGGGGGATTTCCCCTCGTTACCAATCTCCCGCTACGTAACGAGAAGAAAATCACCAACATGGGAACAGAAAAATGGAAATAAATGAGTAGTCAGGCAAAATTAAACCACTCACCAACACAAATCTATTCCGCCATACTTAACAATCTCATGCCTGATTGTTCTGTGGAGCGGCTGGATGAGTTTTTTCGGGAAATGCTGTGGATTCTCAAAGATAGTTGATGTAAATTGACAAAACCCCATCCTTACGATATAGCTATCTGTAAGGAGAAACTCGCCATGTCACTTGCAACCATAACCTCAAAAGGCCAGACAACAATCCCCAAGGACATCAGAGATTGCCTCGGCTTACAGCCGAAAGACCAGATCCAGTTTACCGTCATAGCCGATGAAACAGTCATCATGAGGGTGAAAAAAAGGAGCATGCGGGAACTTTATGGACTCCTTCATGATCCGGGGAGAAAACCTGTTCCGCTCGAAGATATGAAGTATCATCAATGAAGATGTTTGGCCTTGACACCAATGTGCTGGTACGTTTTCTGTTGATGGATGATCCGGAACAGGCGGAATGCGCCAAAAGGATCATCGATGAAGCCTTGATAGCGGGAGAACCGGTGGCGGTAGCACTGCTTGCTATCCTGGAAACTGAATGGGTATTGCGCTCATGTGCAAAGCTGGAAAAGAAAGCAATTATCACCACCTTCAGGATGCTGCTGGAATCGCGTGACCTCCGCATTGAACATGAAGAATCACTTGAAGAAGCCCTGTACCTGTATGAGAACAACAATTCCGATTTTGCCGATTGCCTGATGGCGATTCGCTACAAGCGCTCCGGTTGTACGGCAATGCTCACCTTTGACCGGAAGGCCGCTACTATCCCTGGTGTACTCCTGCTCCCCCCCAAGGCCCCATGACTCCTGAACAATTCATATCCCTCTGGAAAGACAACACCCTTACCGAGCGCGGCGGAGCGCAGGCTCATTTTGATGACCTCTGCGAACTGCTTGGTGTAGACAAACCTCGCGATCCCGATAACTACTGTTTTGAGCGGGGTGCCAAAAAGACCGGCGGTGGCGAAGGCTGGGCTGATGTCTGGAAACGGGGCTGTTTCGGCTGGGAAAACAAAAAGCCGGGGCGCAATCTTGATACCGCTTTGAAGCAGCTTACCGACTATTCCCTGCAACTGGAGAACCCGCCGCTGCTGGTGGTGTCCGACCGCGAGCGGATTATCATCCACACCGCTTTTACCGGTTACCCCGATGAACCGCGTGAAATGCGGATAGAGCAATTGACCGACCCTGCCACCCTGCAACTGCTGCGCTGGGTTTTCACTGATCCCCACAAACTGCGCCCGGAAAAATCCACCGCCGCCATTACCGAAGCAGCAGCCGGGAAGTTTGCCGCCATCGCCAAGTCCATGCGCCAGCGCGGGCTTGACGGCCAGCAGGTTGCGCATTTTCTGGTGCAGTGCCTGTTTTGCATGTTTGCCGAAGACGAAAACGTGCAGCCTGCCAACATCCTGACCGATCTTCTCAAAAACGCCGGAAATGATACCGATAAAGCGGCCCGGCGCATCACCACTCTGTTTGCCGCCATGGAGAAAAACGGCGGTGAATATGGTGATCATGATATTGCCTGGTTTAATGGCGGTCTCTTCAAAACTATTGACGTGCCACCTTTGACAGTCTCTGATCTGGCAGCCCTCTACAGCGCCGCTGCTGATATGGACTGGCGGGCAATTGACCCGACCATCTTCGGCACCCTGTTCGAGCGCGGCCTTGACCCATCTGCCCGCGCCCCGCTGGGTGCTCACTACACCGACACCGGCACCATTGCAAAACTGATCAAACCGCTGATTACCGAGCCGCTGCTGGCCGAATGGCAGATTGTCAAAGAGGTGATCGCTGCCGGTTACGATAAAAAGCCGGGCAGTAAAGGCTTCAAGGATGCCCGTGCCGCCTACCACGGTTTTCTGGAGCGTCTTCACCGTTTCCGGGTACTTGACCCCGCCTGCGGCTCGGGAAATTTTCTCTATCTTGCCCTGAAGGCACTGCGGGATGTGGAGAAGCAGGTCAATATTGAAGCTCAGGAGTTCGGCTTTGCGCCGGAACTGCTGATGCAGACCGGCCCGCATAATATCTGCGGTATCGAGATCAACGAATTCGCCGCCGAGCTGGCTCGTGTCACCGTCTGGATCGGCGATATTCAGTGGTGTCACCGCAACGGGCGGGAGATCGCCCGAAACCCTATTTTGCGGGCGCTGGATAGTATTGAGCATCGGGATGCGCTGCTGTCCCCCCTCCCCAGCCCTCCCCCTCCTGGGGAGGGGACTAAAAGCTCCTCCACCCGGCGGGGGGAGGTTGGGAGGGGGGAGGAGGCCATCGCCACCGCCGCCCGCCGACTTGTCGAACTCCGCGACAACTGGCTGAATCCACCAGAATGGGTTGACTGGGTCATCACCCTCGCAGAAGAAAAAGCCGGTTACCCCAAACGTCCGGTCGCCAAACCGGGCCATGAGGCCGACCTGAAAAAGCGCACCCTCACTAATCTCTACAACACGCGCCCTGCCTGGCTGGACAATGCCCACAGAACATTGGATATAACCGTCGCCGCTGCCTACGACTGGAACGACTACACCCCGGAAATGCCGGATGAAACTATTCTGGGCAGACTTGCTGTGTTGAACCTGGAAAGATCGGTAATCTAATACCCAGAGGGGCAGTAACTCCCTCTACGCAAGCTTTTTCATCTTGCCGCAAGTAACCAAATATGGTAGGTACAGCAACATTCAATCAGACTAAATGGGGTGATGTATGGATATCAAAATAGTTCCACTTCCTGCAGATAAAATGAAAGCTAAAATTGCCGACCAGTCGCAGCTCGGTTTTGGTAAATATTTCACTGACCGGATGCTGGTCGTGGAATGGAAAGCCGGTCAGGGGTGGTGCGATGCCCGGATAGAGCCGTATGCGCCATTTGTTCTTGATCCCGCCTGCCTCGTGTTTCATTATGCCCAGGAGATTTTTGAAGGGCTCAAAGCTTATAAATGGGAGGATAGCCGCGTTGCCCTGTTCCGTCCCGAGATGAACGCCCGGCGCTTTAATCAATCCGGCGACCGCATCTGTCTGCCGCCGGTCCCCGAAGAGCTGTTCCTCAGCGGCATCGAGCAACTGGTTTCGCTCGAGCGTGACTGGATTCCGACCGCCGCCGGCACGTCGCTCTATATCCGCCCTACCCTGATTGCGGTCGAGCCGGTTCTTGGCGTTAAGCCGTCTGATCACTATTACTTCTATGTCATTCTTTCACCGGTTGGCGCGTACTACGCGGCCGGCTTCAACCCGGTAAACATTCTCGTGGAAGATTTCTATGTGCGCGCCGTTCCGGGCGGCACCGGTGAAGCCAAGACCGGCGGCAATTATGCCAGCTCGCTCAAAGCGGGACTCGAAGCCAAGAAAAAAGGGTATGATCAGGTACTCTGGCTGGATGGCCGGGAGATGCGGTATATAGAGGAAGTCGGTGCCATGAACATGTTTTTTGCCTACGGCACACACATTGTCACCGCCCCTCTGACCGGGTCGATCCTGTCAGGCGTAACCCGTGATTCTGTGCTGAAACTGGCGCCGACCCTCGGCTATACGGTGGAAGAGCGACAGATAGACGTTCACGACCTGATGGCCGACATTCGTGCCGGCAAAGTCACCGAAGCCTTCGGCAGCGGCACTGCGGCGGTCATCACTCCGGTCGGGAAACTCTGCTACAAGGATGAAGTACTGCAACTGACCGGCGGCAACGTAGGAGAAATCACCCAACGGCTCTATGATACCCTGACCGGCATCCAGACCGGTAAATTGAAGGATGAATTTGGCTGGGTGAGGTTTGTGGAGTAGATTCCGTATGAAGACGAAACAGAAAATAAAATCACATCGCCCGGCGCCAAACAAACTCTGTACTTCCTGCCGCCGCACCTGCAAGCAGGCGGGCAATGCCGTCGTTGCCAAATGTCCCCGCTATTACCCCTACAACTACAAACAGACAAAACCCGGATTCACCTGGAAACAGATGGATCTGGGTTTATAGACATTGTGTCAGCAGCACCGACAGTCACCGCTGCACTCTGCAGCGGCTGCGGTCGCTGCGTGGCCGCCTGCCCTGAAAAAATAATCACCCTGGAGTCAGACCGGTTTCATAAGTGTGCTGTGATTCAACAGCCGGAGCGCTGCACCTTCTGTGGTCGGTGTGTCGATACCTGCCCGATTGATGCGCTGCATTGGTGAACTAATATTTGACAGAATGCCGGCCGTTTCTGTATACAGGGACATTAATTTTATTATCACGGCAGTACTTCATCTGCGAAAGCCCGATTTTCGCACACTCTTTCAATCCTTTAAAAATTCGGTGACCTCACTCCCATGCCAAAATCGAGAGAACTTGCCCAAGCAAATCTGGAAAATATCTTCCGGATTTTTACCGTCCCGGAAGCTCCCGACTCTACGTTAGGTCGCATTGACCAGGCTATATCCGATAATCTGACCGGTTTTCTGCAGGAACATATCGTCGCCGTCGAGCGCGACCTTGATGAAATTGAGATGGATTTTTCCCAGTCAATCATCCCGGAAAATCCGACCTTCGTTTCCGATTACACGGAATTCCTCAAGGAAAAACTCGTTTCCCAATCAGTACATACCGCCTCGCCGGGGTTCATCGGCCATATGACCTCTGCCCTCCCCTACTTCATGCTGCCGCTCTCCCGGATCCTGACCGCTCTTAACCAGAATCTGGTCAAGGTGGAAACGTCGCGCGCCTTTACTCCCATGGAGCGACAGGTGCTGGCGATGCTCCATCGCTTGATCTACAGCGGCAGCGACGAATTTTACCACCAGTGGATTCAGAACAGCAACTACTCCCTCGGCGCCTTCTGCTCCGGCGGCACCATCGCCAACGTCACCGCCCTCTGGGCGGCCCGCAACCGCCTCTGCGGACCATCGGGCGATTTCAAGGGGATTGCGCGGGAGGGTCTGCTTAAAGCCCTGCAACACCTTGACTGCCAGGGCCTGGCCATTCTGGTCTCCCGTCGGGGGCATTATTCGCTCGGTAAAGCCGCCGACCTGCTCGGTATCGGGCGGGATAACCTGGTCGCCGTCGAAACGGATGACAACAACCGTATCGATATGAAGCGGCTTCGTGAGCACTGCTCACGCCTGCAAGCCGATGGCATCCGCCCGTTGGCCATCATTGGCCTCGGCGGAACCACTGAAACAGGCAATGTCGATCCTCTTGAGAAATTGGCAGATTTTGCCGCTGAACTGGGGTGTCACTTCCATGTGGATGCTGCCTGGGGGGGACCGACCCTGTTCTCCGATACCTACCGGGGACTGCTGCGAGGCATCGAACGGGCCGACTCGGTAACCATTGATGCGCATAAGCAACTCTATGTGCCGATGGGTGCCGGCATGGTGCTGTTCAAGGATCCGGCAACGCTCTCCTCAATCGAACACCATGCCGCCTACATCATCCGGCGTGGTTCGCGGGATCTCGGGAGCCGCACCCTTGAAGGCTCGCGCCCCGGCATGGCCATGCTGGTACACGCCGGTCTCTCCATCATCGGCCGCAAGGGCTATGAACTGCTTATAGATCAGGGCATCGAGCGCGCCCGCCGCTTTGCCCGCCGCATCGACGCCCATCCCGACTTTGAACTGGTATCCGAGCCCGAGCTCAACATCCTCACCTATCGCTATATACCGGCCTGGGCGCAACAGTCCCTGTCACAAGCTCCGGTAGAGCGGGCAGCCCGCATCAACGAACTACTCGACAAAATCATCGAAACCATGCAGAAGCGCCAGCGCGAGGCGGGCAGAACCTTCGTCTCCCGCACCCGCCTCGCTCCCGGCCGCTATAACGGTGACACTATCACCGTCTTCCGAGTGGTTATGGCCAACCCCCTGACCACTGAAGAAATCCTTGCTGCCGTCCTTGATGAGCAGTGCGAGATCGCCGCTCAGCCGGATATTCAGGCCCTGCTGCAGCAGATCAGGGAATAGTCCGATTCAGTAATAGTGACTCTAAAGGGCGTCCTCATAATCGTTGTATTGCGCAGTTACTCCTTTGCTCATACCCGCGTCTGCCAGAAGAGATGAGCTATCCGGATTAAATTTCCACGCATTTACCGTGTCAGGATTCACTACCGCTGCAACCAGAACCGGACCATTGTAGCCCTCTGCCGGAAGCGGAGAACTGCTCCCGATATTCGGAGTGACTTTGCCCCATGCCAGTACAGTGTTGTCCCGAGTAATCGCGATGGTCTGGCCCATTGAAGCGGTAATATCGGCAACGTTACTGAGGCCTTCTACCTGAATCGGTGAGAAACTGAAGGAAAGTTTCGTGCCGCCCAACTGACCGGCATCATTGTTTCCCCATGTCCATACCGTGCCATCGCGTCTGAGTGCGGCCACGTGCCAGTTGCCGGCTGCAATGGCTGCAACATCGCCGAGGCCACTCACTTGAACCGGAGTTCTGCTCCGCTTTGTGCTGCCGATACCGAGCTGTCCTGAACCGTTAAATCCCCATGACCATACGGTACCATCACTTTTTAACACCGTAGTATTATATACCCCCGCAGCAACTGCAGTTACATTTTCGAGACCCTGCAGGCGCATTGGGGTCAGACGGTCCTGTTGGTCTCCGGTTCCAAGTTGGCCCGACTGGTTGCCACCCCAGACCCAGACCGTCCCGTCTTTTTTCAAGGCAACAACATGAGCTCCTCCGGTTGCAATGGCTGTGATTTCGGAGAGACCAGGAACTTTCAGCGGAATCGCTGAATTTTCAGTCTTGCCGTTTCCAAGTTGTCCCGTACGATTCAGCCCCCATGCCCATACCGAGCCATCTTTTTTCAAAGCGACAGAATGATTACCTCCGGTGGCAGTAGCAACAATCGAGTTCAAGCCGGCAACTACCGTAGGTACAAGCGCTTCACCTTCAAATTCGCCATTGCCCAGCTGACCGTATTCGTTGTCACCCGTAACCCAGACCTTGCCATCCGGGGTGAGTGTTAATATGTGAGTTTCACCCTGCGAGTACCAGGGTGTTGCCGCCCATGCGGCGAGAGGGAGAGTTAAAAGAAATGCAACCAGAAGGCTTGTGATAAGAGGTGTCTTGATTTTGCATGCAGGTGAGACTGATACAGAAGTCTGAATATTCTTTTCCATGATTAAATTCTCCTTTTCGTAGCTGTGAGTAACGCCTTATATTCCACCAAGGCAAGTTATCACGCGACATTTCGGCAACCCGGCTGTCTCTTTAAGACCCTATGGGTTTTCCGCCCCATTCTCACGAATGGTTTAGTATTATCGTCTGCCACGAGAGGTTCCAAGGCCTATAGCTGATCAAACTATAAGCCAACCGCGTACTGCAATTGATCCCACCCCCTTTCCGGAAAAACCACAAAAAAGCCGGGTCACCATGGATATCGATTTCTCGACATTTCGGCGACCCGGCTATCTTCTAGAGACCCATTGGGCTTTCCGTCCTACCCTCGCGGGTAGTTTAGTTTTTTCGTTATTTAGTAAAAAATAATTCCTGATTTGTTTGTGGGACATCTATATAACTTTTTTTCCACAAATGCAAGAAAAAAATAGTAACACTGTTTTTTATTTTTTATTGAGCCAGAAACGGTATTAAATGCCACTATTGCAAAGAGAACTCGGACATTTTAACAAACCTGAAACCACGTTTCTTAAGTTCCGGCACCGCTGCCATGATCCCCGCCCCTGTACCGGCTTCAGGGTGGTTCATATGCAGCAGGACAATGTCGCCCGGAATCGCCTGCAAAAGAGCCGTTTTAACCTGAGCAGCACTCCAGGTTGCACCGGCATCACCGAGCAGGGAATAACCGGCGACCTCATGCCCCAGTTCCCGGGATATCTGCACCGCAATTTCATCATAGTAGGCGGTGCCCGAGCGATACAGTTTTGGCCGCACCCCGCTGATGGCCTCAATTTTACGGGCATTCAGCTCGATCTCCTCGACGACCTCACCGATACTCTTCGTGCCGACAATGCCATATATCGACCGACCGGTAACTGACGCTGGCTTATGGCGGATGCCGTGGTTAGCGATTTCAAAGAGCGGATTGGCAGCAAGTTGCCTGAACAGGTCGGGGTTGGCATCGATCCAGCGGCCATTGATAAAGAGCGTCGCCGGAATCTCTTCACGGATCAAAAATTCCATCAGCCGGGAATCAACCCCTTTCCCTGTGGGACTGCCGCAGGCATCAAGCGTCAGGGCAATAACCTTCTCGCCGCTGTCCAATCGAGTGCGAACACCCGGCACGTTTTCTCCCCACATGGCTGGCGTTACACCTGCGAAGCGGGAGGCAATCTGCTGTTTCAGGTTTTTCAGCGATGGGGAGGGAGAAGCGGCTAGACCGGGTGAAATACGAGTGATAATTAAGAAGATGAGCGCTGCCGTGACTCTCTTCATGGAGAATTTCCTTATTTAAATTTTCGGTTGCTCCGCGTTCTCCGCGCCTCTGCGTGAGGCCGTTCTTCTTTTACGTCTCTGCATTCCATTCTTCTGCATATTGCAATTGGATGCAACTACAAAGCTTTCCCGCTTGACAGAAAAATTTATAGCGGTAGTCTGTCACCTCTTCATTCCATCCTAAAATCAGGAGCGCCACCGTGTCACGACGCCTGCCAAAGATGCTGTATGCCGATCATAAAGGTAACATTTTCGACCACCCGGAGCTCTGCATGGCCGGCATGAACGGCACGGTACCGACCCTGCCGGAGGATGTCGAACTGATACCGCTCCCCGAAGACAGCAAGCTGTTCACCATGCCGTCGATGCCGCCGGTCGCGTGGGACGCTCGCAAAAAAGCCTTCATCACGGTCGATAGCATTCGTGAAGGAAAACGGAGTCAGCGGATCCAGGCGGTGTCTGCATTTATGGCTCCCGGGTATCTGCGTACGCTGCTGCCGGCGTGCGATTATTCACAGAAGCGGGAGCTGCTGCCGCTCTGGTCATATACTGCTGTCGGCTGGGACGAGGAGCGCGACTGTTTCGTGGTCGCCGCCACCAAAGTGGATGGCAACAGCAATTGGAATCCGGTGAACTATGACGACCGTACTCTTGATCCGCTGGTCAGGAAGCTGTTGAAGGAGATGCCGCACAACCGCCTGCTGGAGCAGCTGGCGCGCTGCGCCGTCGATTACCACTGTTTTGCCGCCAAAAATCTCTTTTATCGCCGCTGGGAGGCACCGCTGCCGACCTCGCCGATCTGCAATTCCGCCTGCCTCGGCTGCATCAGCCTGCAGGCGTCGGAATGCTGCCCCTCCAATCATGACCGGATCAGCTTTGTCCCGACGCCCGAGGAGTTGTGCGAACTCGCCCTCCCTCACCTGGAACAGGCCGAACAGGCGATAGTGTCCTACGGCCAGGGGTGTGAGGGTGATCCGATTCTGCAGGCCGATACCATCGCGGAGGCAACAATCCGGATGAAAAAGGGAACGTCGCGCGGCACGGTTAATTTTAATTCGAACGGTTCCATTCCGGAGCGGGTGCAGCTGCTCTGCGATACCGGGATGGATTCATTCCGTTTTTCAATGAATTCAGTCCGCGAAGATACCTACAACCGTTATTACAGACCAAAGGGGTACACCTTTACCGATGTTGTCACGTCTGTAAAAACAGCCAAACAGGCAGACCGCTTCACCATGATCAACTATCTCGTTTCCCCCGGTGTTTCAGATGCTCCGGAGGAGGTCGAGGCACTGCTGAAATTTGTTGCCGACACGCAGATCGACATGATTCAGATGCGCAATCTGTCAATTGATCCTGACTATTATAACCGTGAGATGGCGGTGCAAGGGAAGGGGATCGGCATGTACCGGCTGCTGCAGCGGCTTAAGAAAGAGTTTCCGAAGCTGCAGTTCGGCTACTATAACCGCACAAAAGAAAATTTCTACCCAACAGGGTACGAGACCGGCTGGCCGGTGAAACAGGGGGTCTAAGCCTGCCCCTGTTCCCCGGGAGCGGCCAATGGAGGGAGGATTAGGAGATTTTCTGATCCTTCCCGACAAAGGAGTAGATAATTGCTCCAAGAGGGCCGAGGAAGATGAGAACGAGAATCCAAATTATCTTGTTATATCCGGAAAAATCACCTTTTAGGCAGTCGACGATCTGAAAAATCCAGTAAACCAGCAGAATTAATCCAATAATAAAACCCATAATCACTCCCTTCAGAACGTATAGCAGGATTTTTTACAGGTAGAATTTACATCAATATTTTCAAAAGTCAATTTTTAAGCCCCGCACGGAGTAGCGATGTTCCAAACTAATCGTAATATTGTACTGCTTTTTACAACCCGCACTCTCAGGCTGTTCGGCTATGGCTTTCTCTCCATCGTGCTTGCCCTCTATCTTTCAGAATCCGGCTTCACTGATGTTCTCATGGGAGTCATGTTCTCGCTGACACTGGTCGGAGATGCCGGAATATCGCTGTTTCTCACCACTACCGCTGATCGCTTCGGCCGCAAAAAAACCTTGATTATCGGCGCGCTCCTCATGATGGTCGCCGGCGTGGTTTTCGTGTTGACCAGTAATCCGCTGCTGCTTATCCTTGCCGCAATTGTCGGAGTCATCAGCCCGAGCGGCAACGAAATCGGCCCGTTTCTTCCGGTTGAACAGGCGATGCTGTCACAACTTGTGCCTCAAGAACAACGAACGGGAGTTTTTGCCTGGTACAATCTGGCCGGTTCTCTCGCAACCGCTGCCGGTGCGCTTATTGGCGGTTTTCTTACCACGCAGCTGCAACGTAACGGGTTCAACCCACTCAATTCCTATCGGATTATTCTCTGCGGCTATGCCCTGATTGGCGGCCTGCTGACACTGGTCTTTACCGGTTTAACCGGAGAATGTGAAGCGGTTCCGTCATCTCTGGCAGCCTCGACGCCGAATCGTTACGGACTGCACAAATCGCGTGGCGTCGTTACGAAGCTTTCGCTGCTTTTCTCACTGGATGCCTTTGCCGGAGGGTTTGTTCTGCAGAGTTTTATGGCGTACTGGTTTCATGTCCGCTTCAGTGCAGATGA
Organism: Desulfuromonadales bacterium; assembly: GCA_013349405.1. Taxonomy (GTDB): domain Bacteria; phylum Desulfobacterota; class Desulfuromonadia; order Geobacterales; family Pseudopelobacteraceae; genus JACRCG01. Next base: position 76,706 of record DUZS01000007.1, read on the forward strand.
AGCGATGCTGGGGAGCATATTCTTCGCGGCCAATCTGCTCGCCGGTTTTTCAGCGCTGCTGGCGGTGCCGCTCGCAAAAAAGATCGGGCTGATACGCACCATGGTATTCACCCATCTGCCGTCAAATATTCTGCTTATCCTCGTGCCATTCATGCCGAATTTTCCGCTCGCAATAACCATGCTGCTGCTGCGCTTCAGCATCTCCCAGATGGATGTGCCGACGCGTCAGGCCTATACGATGGCCGTCGTTGATCCTGATGAGCGTTCAGCAGCAGCCGGCATCACCGGTATTGCCCGCTCAGTCGGTGCCTCTCTTGCTCCCACCGTGGCCGGAGCATTGCTTTCGGTATCGATGGGGAGTCCCTTCATCATCGCGGGTGGCTTGAAAATCGTCTACGATCTTATTCTGTACCGCGATTTCAAGGCATCCAGAGTCGCCGATGAGGTCTGAATAAAAAATTTCAGATACCCCTTGATTTTTGAATTGGCGCTGTTTATATTCCGACTGTTAGCACTCGACAACCGCGAGTGCTAATTTCAACTTTACCACCACACCCCACAAGGATAGAAAGGAGAAGTACAGATGAATTTACGACCACTGCAGGACCGTATCATTGTCAAGAGAGTAGAAGAAGAGACCAAAACCGCAGGGGGCCTTTTCATCCCCGAGACCGCTAAAGAGAAGCCGCAGCGCGGCCAGATCATAGCTGCAGGTAACGGCAAGAAAACTGAAGACGGCAAAGTTCTGCCGCTGGACGTTAAAATCGGCGATATCGTCCTGTTCGGCAAATATGCCGGCACAGAAGTAAAAGTGGATGGCGAAGATTACCTGATGATGCGTGAAGACGATATTCTTGCTGTTGTAGAATAAACATTAAAACCGAAAACGGGCGAACGTAATTCGCCTCTACAGAAAACAAATAAAATACGGAGGAATACCACATGGCTGCAAAGATTATCAAATTCGACCAGGATGGCCGCAACGCAATCCTGAAAGGCGTAAACATTCTCGCCGACACTGTTAAAGTAACCCTCGGACCGAAAGGCCGCAACGTCGTTATCGACAAATCCTACGGTTCACCGCTGATCACAAAAGACGGCGTAACCGTTGCCAAAGAGATCGAACTTGACGACAAGTTTGAAAACATGGGCGCACAGCTGGTCAAGGAAGTTGCTTCCAAAACGTCCGACGTTGCCGGTGACGGCACCACGACAGCAACGGTACTGGCTCAGGCCATCTACAAGCAGGGTTCCAAGCTGGTTGCTGCCGGTCATAACCCGATGGAAATCAAACGCGGCATCGACAAGGCTGTTGAAGCCATCGTTGCCGAACTGAAGAAAATCTCCAAACCGATCAAAGACCACAAAGAAATCGCTCAGGTCGGCACTATTTCCGCCAACAACGACAAAACCATCGGCGATATCATTGCCGAAGCGATGGAAAAAGTCGGCAAAGAGGGCGTTATTACTGTTGAAGAAGCAAAGGCGATGGAAACGACCCTTGAAACCGTTGAAGGTATGCAGTTTGATCGCGGCTATCTTTCCCCTTACTTTGTCACCGATCCGGAGCGGATGGAATGTTCCATTGAAAACGCCATGATCCTGATTCACGACAAGAAAATCTCCAACATGAAGGATCTCCTTCCGGTTCTCGAAGCAAGTGCAAAATCAGGTCGTCCACTTTTGATCATCGCTGAAGACATCGATGGCGAAGCGCTGGCAACTCTGGTTGTCAACAAACTGCGCGGCGTGCTGAACGTCTGTGCCGTTAAAGCCCCCGGCTTCGGCGATCGTCGTAAAGCAATGCTGGAAGACATCGCCATCCTTACCGGTGGACAGGTTATTTCCGAAGAAGTCGGCTTCAAACTCGACCAGACCACGGTTGACATGCTCGGCCAGGCCAAGCGCGTCACGATTGATAAAGACAACACCACCATCATCGATGGCAATGGCAAAGAAGAGAATATTCAGGGCCGCGTCAAGATGCTGCGCGCTCAGGCAGAAGAATCAACCAGTGACTATGACAAGGAAAAACTCCAGGAGCGCCTCGCCAAACTGGTTGGCGGCGTAGCCGTTATCAAAGTAGGCGCAGCAACTGAAGTTGAAATGAAAGAGAAAAAAGCCCGCGTTGAAGATGCACTGCACGCAACCCGCGCAGCAGTAGACGAGGGCATCGTTCCTGGAGGCGGCGTTGCTTATATCCGCGCCATGAGCGCACTTGCCGGCCTCACGCTCGCAAACGAGCAGCAGTTCGGCGTGACCGTGATCAAGGCTGCCCTTGAATCACCGATCCGTCAGATCGCAGAAAATGCAGGGATCGATGCTTCGATCGTAGTTGACAAGGTCAAGAACGGCACAGATGCCTTTGGATACGATGCCGCCAATGATGAATATGTCGACATGATCAAAGCCGGTATCATCGACCCGACCAAAGTTTCCCGCAGTGCGCTGCAGAATGCAGCATCGATTGCCGGCCTGATGCTGACAACCGAGGCACTGATTGCCGAGAAGCCGAAGGATGACTCTGCAGGCGGCGGCATGGGCGGCGGAATGCCCGGTGGTATGGGCGGCATGGGTGGCATGGGCGGCGGCGGAATGTACTAGCCGATCAGCCACATCGCTTGATGTAATAAAAACAAGGCAGAGGACTTCGGTTCTCTGCCTTGTTTGCGTTGTGTCTACTGGTGGAGAGGGCTTCAAAGGGTGGTTAAAATCCTTGTCTTTTTTATCCATCGTGGTACTGTTGTACAAAATTATGATCGATAGGAGGAACAGCATGGAAGCCGTGCTCATTTCGCCAAAATTTCAAGTTGTCATACCGAAATCGGTACGGAGCCTCCTCAAACTGCTTCCTGGCCAAAAAGTCCAGATCCTGGCTTACGACAATCGCGTGGAGATAATTCCCGAACTTTCCATCTCCGAAATGCGGGGATTTTTAAAAGGAATCGACACCTGCGTGGAACGGGAGAATGACCGGGTATGAAACGGATCGTCGATTCATCCGGTTGGCTTGAATTCTTTGCCGACGGTCCGAATGCATCTGTTTTTGCAGTGCCGTTAGCGGAGACCTCACAGCTGCTTGTCCCGGTAATCACCATATATGAGGTATTCAAAGTTGTCATGCGACAACGATCCGAGCATGACGCTTTGCAGGCTATTGCCCTGATGAGACAAGGAACCGTCATTGATATCAATGAAACTATTGCTCTTGAATCGGCCAAGCTGAGTCTGAAATACAAGACACCGATGGCTGATAGTATGATTCTGGCAACCGCGATCCGGTATAATGCTGAACTGTGGACACAGGATGTTGATTTTATTAACATCCCCGGAGTGAAGTATATTCCCAAAAATACGGAAAATTGATTTCTAACAAGGAGAAAACCATGGAACTCATCGGAAAGGCATTAACATTAGGTGAACTTGTCGCCTATAACGAGGGCTCGGTTGTCAGCAAGACGCTGATCGACAAGAAGGTCGGCACGGTGACGATGTTTTCTTTCGGCGCCGGACAGGGGTTAAGTGAGCATACCGTACCGTATGATGCCTTTGTCCAGATCGTAGACGGCGAAGCCGAAGTGACTATTAATGGCGAAAAGCACACCGTCACCGCCGGGCAGATTATCATCATGCCGGCGGCTATCCCTCACGAAATGAAAGCGATCAAGCCGTTTAAAATGCTGCTCGTCATGATACGGTCGTAAACTATGTCCGAAAAAACTGCCGTAATTCTCCTCCAGATGGGGGGCCCCGATTCGTTGGCGTCGGTAGAGCCGTTTCTCTACAATCTGTTTTCCGACCGCGATATCATCAAGATCGGTCCGGCTTTTCTGCAGCCGTTCATTGCTAAAAAAATCGTCAAAAAACGGGCGCCTAAAAGCGCCGACAACTACCGTCAGATCGGCGGTAAATCGCCATTGCGAGAATTGACGGAGCAGCAGGCGGCGGCACTTGAAAGCGCACTGGGTGATTCATACCGCTGCTTCGTTGCCATGCGCTACTGGCACCCGTTTGCCCCGGAGGCTCTGGCGGCCATTGAGGAAGAAGGAATCAAAAGGATCGTCGCGCTCTCGCTCTACCCCCATTTCTCCCGTGCCACCTCCGGATCAAGCTTTAATGATCTGGAACGCTCGTTGAAGGGATGTTCATCCACATTCGATGTCCGCTCCGTACGCCAGTTTTTCAATCAGCCGCTCTATATCAAAGCCCTGGTCGAAAAAATTGAACAGTCATTGGCACTGTTTGCTGACCGCTCCAAAGTACAACTCTTTTTCTCGGCCCATTCTCTGCCGCAGTCATTCATCGCCGAAGGTGATCCCTACCTTGATCACATCCAGGCAACGGTACGGCTGGTCATGGCACAGCTCGGCGGTGTTGCGCACCATCTCGCCTTTCAGTCCCGCGCCGGCCCGGTCAAGTGGCTGGAACCATCCACCGGTGACGAGCTGAAGGAACTGGCGGCAGCCGGTCACACCGACATTCTGATGGTGCCGCTCTCCTTTGTCTCGGACCATATTGAAACACTGCATGAGATCGACATTGAATATCGCGAAGTTGCCGAGCACCTCGGCATTACCTCGTTCCGTCGCATGGAGTCCCTCAACAGCTCGCCGCTGTTTATCCAGTGCCTGGCTGAACTGGTGCGGGGCGCTGTTGCCTGAGGTTGATTTTACACGTTGTCTGGCGTATAGTCGCCGCCACAATTCATACATTTTTTCGGAGGGTATCATGTTTAAAAAAATGTTGAGCGCTGTTCTTGTAGTCTGTTTTACGGCTGGAATTGCCTGTGCAGAAGCAAAGAAAAATCCGGTTGTCATCATGGAAACGTCACTGGGCAACGTCAAGATTGAGCTGTTCGAGAAGGAAGCACCCATCAGCGTCAAAAACTTTCTCGACTACACAAAAAGCGGCTATTACAGCGGCACCACGTTCCATCGCGTCATCCCCGGCTTCATGGCTCAGGGGGGGGGATTGACCGCAAACCTCACACCAAAACCGGGCAATCTCCCGCCGATCAAAAATGAAGCGGACAATGGCCTCAAAAATGATCGCGGCACACTTTCTATGGCCCGCTCCGGAGACCCGAACAGCGCCACATCGCAGTTTTTTATCAATGTTGCCGACAATGCTTCCCTCAACAAACCCAGCCCGGACGGTTTCGGTTATGCTGTCTTCGGCAGAGTGACAGAGGGCATGGATGTTGTTGATAAAATCGTGTCCACGCCGCAGTCACGGAAAAATTCGGTATTCCAGAACGTCCCGCTGGAGCCTGTCACCATCAAAGCTGTCAAAATCGTGAAATAGGAACCTGCCATGGGCAAAACAGAAGAGCTGGTGAGCTGGTCACATGAGCAGAAGTGCCGCAAGGCGGTTGCGGCACTTGAGAAAAATGAATTCACCGCGCACTACTGCCCTACACCCCAGGAAGCCGCTGACTACATCATCACCGCAGCTGCTGATGCCGCTACGGTCGGTTTCGGCGGTTCGATGTCAATCGTCTCACTCGGTGTGGAATCGCTGCTGCAGGAGATGGGCAAGGAGATTCTCAATCATGGTTCGACAGAGCTCAGCCGGGAAGAAAAAATCGCTATCATGCGGCGGCAGCTGACCTGCGACCTGTTCCTCTCCGGCTGCAATGCCCTGACCCTGAACGGTGAACTGGTCAACATCGATGCCACCGGCAACCGGGTTGCGGCGATGTTGTTCGGACCACAGAAGGTGATTGTCGTCGCCGGGCGCAACAAACTGGTTGATGGCTCACCGCAGGATGCCATCGCACGGGTTAAAACCTGGGCAACGCCACCGAATGCAAAGCGCCTCAGCTTCAAAACCCCCTGCGCCACAACCGGTTTTTGCAGCGACTGCAGTTCGCCCGACCGGCTCTGCCGTGTCACCACCATCATCGATCGCAAACCGCGCATTACGGATATACATGTACTGGTCGTCAACTCAGACCTGGGCTTTTAAATGGTTGCCGTCAAGCAGCTCTTCCATGCGCTGCTTGACGTTATTCTCCCCCCCATCTGTCACATCTGCCACACTTTTATCCCCAACGCCGCTGAACTCCATATCTGCCCGTCATGCTACGATCACTTACCGCTTGTGGTCTCGCCGCTCTGCTCTCTCTGCGGCATTCCCTTCAGCGGGACCGGCAGCGACCATCGCTGCGGTGCCTGCACACTCCAATCACCCCATTTTGATGCTGCCAGGGCGCACTTCCTCTATGAAGGCCCCCTGCGCGAACTGATTCACGCCTTCAAGTACAACCGGAATATCCACCTTCGCTTCCCGCTTGCGCTTCTTGCCCTCGAAGGAGTTGATGGCATTGCGGCAGATCACCGTCCGAACCTCATAGTTCCTGTCCCGCTCCATCGCTCCCGGCTGCGCATGCGTGGCTTCAACCAGGCGGTACTGTTGGGGAGAGTGCTGTCGCGCCGCTGTGCCCTGCCGATGCTGCCGGATGCTCTCGCGAGAACACGTGCGACTGAGCCTCAGATCGAGCTCTCGGCAGCAGAGCGGAGGGTTAATGTCAGAGGGGCTTTTTCAGTCAGGACTCCCGAGCGTATCGCAGGCAAGAATATCCTGCTGCTCGATGACGTGATGACAACCGGCAGCACCATGGATGAGTGCGCCAAAGAGTTGAAAAAAGCGGGAGCAACTGCAGTAATTGCCGTGACAATTGCACGCACTGCCAGATAATGACACGCATCAGGCGACCGGAACCTGGCGGATTATTTTCTGTTTATTTTCTTGACAATCACGCTTTGCTTCCGTAAATATTCAGCCTGTTAATTTACATGAATGGAGGAATAATATGCGCCTCTCGACAAAAAGCAGATACGGACTGCGAGCCATGTTTGATATCGCCTACAACTGCGGATCTGCACCTGCCCAGATTCAGGATATTTCGCGGCGCCAACAGATTTCACCCCGTTATCTGGAACAGATTTTTCAAAATTTGAAGCGTGCCGGTCTTCTGAAAAGCAAGCGTGGGCCACAGGGGGGGTATGCATTGTCGCGTAAACCGGATGGAATAACGGTCCTTGAAATATTGAATGCCACCGAGCAGGATGTGCTGCTGGTTGATTGCGCTGGCGCCACGCCGAAAAAACTCCGCCGGAAATCAGAATGTCCCTTTGAAGGGAAATGCGTCACACAGACTGTCTGGAGTGAAGCGAACGCACTGCTTGACACTCTGTTTGGCGGCATGACCTTGCAAACACTCTGTCAGAGGGCTCATGATCTGGGTATAAAAAACGAAACCGATCACAAAGTTATGTATTATATTTAGCGACAATTGCGTCACCACACCGGAGAATAAAAACCACTTCGTGATTCCCTGCCTGTAATCTCTCAAACAGCAGATCGGTAGGTATTTCGGCCAGCGCGTTTGGCGGAGTACATCGCCCTGTCTGCTGCTTCCACAAGAGACTTTGAATGAATACCGTCATCCGGAAACAGACTGATACCGATACTGACAGTAACAGCGACTTCAGCCCCATCAATCCTGAATGGAACTGAGAATGTTTTCAACAGGTTATCGGCAATTCCCAGTAACTCCTCCTGTCCTTCACAGTCTGTGACAATAATGCCGAACTCATCTCCACCTTGGCGGCTCACCGTATCCACGTCACGTTTACAGCAGGATCTGATTCTTTCACTCGCCTCTATGAGCACCTCATTACCGGCTTCATGGCCAAAAGTGTCATTGATGTTTTTAAAATGATCTAAATCAAGGTTAAATAAACCGAATTTTATGCCGTTACGTTGGGATTTCGCGATAGCCTGTTCGAGGCGGTCTTCAAAAAGTCTTCTGTTTGACAGGCCGGTGAGCGGGTCTTTGAATGCCATATCCCGGATGATCTTCTCGTTTTTGACACGTTCGCTGACATCGTGAACAATCGCGACTGTTCCCGTAATGGCTCCACTCGAATCCCTCACAAGAGATGCGGTGCTTTCAATATGCAGGGTTGAACCGGCGGTCAACTTGTTTTTACAGGCAGAGTGCGCCTGGCCGTCCGACAGGGCAAGAACCGTCGGACACCTCTCACAGGGAACCGTATTTTCAAACATTTCGTAACAGGGTGACCCGGTAAAATCACCGAACATCTCTGTCAGAGCTCTGTTCTGATATACTATCCGGTTATTGAGGTCTTTAATGGCGATCCCCTCGCCCAGACAATCGACAACAGCCTGGAATCTTCGGCGTTCACTTTCCAGCTGCTGCCTGATCGTTATGATATCACTGCACCGTTTCACAGATAACAGCAGCTTCTCAATTTCGATCGGTTTCAAAAAATAGTCGCTGAATCCAAGTTCGATTGCCGCAATGAGGCAGTCGGTATCCCGATTGGCCGAGGTGGCAATTACCTGTACATCGGGATTCAGCTCTTTGATGTGGCTCACCAATTCAAGGCCGCTCATAACCGGCATATTGATGTCGGTTATGACAATCGGGCGATAACGTTCCTTAAATTTCAACAGTCCATCGCTTCCGTTCACCGCAATCTCTACCCGAGCCCCGTGCAGCAGAAGTATCCGCGAAATGAATAAAGCCGAAGCAGGATCGTCTTCGACAACGAGAAGTTCAAGACCATTAAATTGTATTGTGTGTATTGTCACAGACATAATAATTCGCGCTCCTCTTCATAATCAAAACCTGAACAGCCTCTTTCAGCACCGAGAACTTATACGGTTTTTGAATAAAGCCGGCCAACCCTTTACCGACGAATTTCTGCGTGACCTCCTGCTCGTTGTAACCGCTGGACATGATGACCTTGACATCAGGCTTCAGTTGCTTGAGTTCACGGAAGCACTGCACACCGTCCATATGCGGCATGGTCAGGTCGAGGATGACGAAGCTGATGTCGGGGTTCTGTTTGAACTGTTCCACCCCCTCACGACCATCTTCTGCAGTAATAACCGTAAATCCAAGTTCCTTGAGCATTTCAGATCCGATGCCACGGATTGTCTCTTCATCGTCCACGAGCAGGACGGTACCGCTCCCCTGCCAGTCCTCATTGTGGCCTGCGCCATTAAAGATTTCAACCGGTCTGCTGCTGGCCGGAAGTAAAATTTTGAAGGTGGTTCCTCTGTTCAGTTCGCTGTAAACTTTGATGGCTCCTTTATGCCCCCGGACGATCCCGAGAACCGCAGCCATGCCTAATCCCCGACCGGTAAATTTGGTGGTGAAGAATGGATCGAAGATTTTTGCCATGGTTTCTTTGTCCATGCCACAGCCGCTGTCGGCTATTTCCAGGTAGACGTAGAGCCCTTCGCAGATATTTTCGTCGAGCCAGACATCTTTCAGATAATTCCGGTCGCAGTCCATGCAGCCGGTACTGATGGCGATAACACCACTCTTCTCACCTATCGCTTCGGAGGCATTGATGACCAGGTTCATGATTATCTGGCGCATCTGGGTGGCGTCGGCTTCCACCGTGGGAAGGTGGTGATGCGGATTGATCCGGAGTAACGCCTTCTTGGTGATGGATACTTCCAGCATGCGCAGCATCTCTTCCAGCAGGGTGTTCAGGTTGATGTTCTCGATGACGAATCTGCCCTTACCCGAGTAGGCCAGCATCTGCTTGGCAAGGTCGGCAGCACGTCCCGCTGCCTGTTCAATACGCTGCAGATTGTCCACCGCAGGTGATTCCTTGTTGATCCGCATCAAAGCGAGATCAGCATTACCGATAATGGCGGTGAGGATGTTGTTGAAATCGTGGGCGATGCCGCCGGCAAGAACACCGAGACTTTCGAGTTTCTGAGACTGCTGCATTTTCTCATCAGCCGCACGTTGTCGTTCGTTCTGCACTTCCAGCTCTGCCAGCGCCGCTTCCAGTTGCGCCTTCTGAAGCGCCAGCTGATCCCGCTGTTCCTTCATTGTCAGATGATTGCGAACCCGCAGTCTGAGCAGTTCCATGTTCACCGGCTTGGCAAGATAATCAATACCGCCGAGTTCGAGCCCCTGCAGTTGACCCTCCTGGGTAACCAGCGCCGTCAGAAAGATAATGGGGATAGAGTTGTACTCCGCATCTGCCTTGATGATCCTGCAGACTTCAAAGCCATTCAGATCCGGCATCATCACATCCAGCAGAATCAGGTCGGGCTTGTACTGTTTGACTAGATCAATGGCCTCATGCCCGTTCAGCGCCGTGAGAATGTCATACTCATCACGGAGAACCGATTTGATGAGCTGTGTATTGACGTATTCATCATCCACCGCCAGTATTCTGTAGCGTTTATTCATGGTTTATCTCCTTGCCTTTCACCCTTTCACCCTTTCACCCTTTCACCCTTCACCCTTCACCCTTCACCCTTTTCATCTCCACCACCAGATCCTGGATATACAGCGGCTTTGACACATAGCCGTCAAACCCCGCGGCCAGAAGCCGTTCACGGTCGCCGCGCATCGAGTACGCCGTCAGGGCGATAACCGGCAGGTGAGCTGCTGTCCCCTTTTCTTGTGCCCGGATTTCAGCCAGTGCTTCTTCGCCGTTCATGATCGGCATCTGGATATCCATCAGCACGATATCGAACTCTGCTTTTTCCAGAGCGGCGAGGCATTGCCTGCCGTTTTCCGCTGTGGTGACGGTGTGTCCCAGTTTTTTGAGCAGTGATATTCCAAAGGCGATGTTGACCTGTTCATCTTCGACAAACAGTACCCGCAGCGGTGGGCCATCCCAGGCGGAGATTGTTGGTGGAGGTGCAGGTGACGCCTCGGGGATGAAAGGGGCCGTGCCGATTCGGAAGGGGAGTGCCACGCTGAAACAACTGCCGACGCCTTGCGTGCTTTCAACGCTGATTGTGCCGCCCATTAGCTCTGCCAGACGACGGCTGATGGTCAGGCCGAGGCCGGTGCCGCCGAATCTGCGGGTGGTGGAGCCGTCTTCCTGGATGAACGGTCTGAAAATCTGTTCAACCGCTTCCGGTGCGATGCCGATACCGGTGTCGCGTACCGCTATCCTGACAAGTACAGAGGTTTCATGCTGTTCCAGAAGCTCTGCCGAGACGGTGACGCTCCCTGCGGCGGTGAACTTGACGGCGTTGCCCATCAGGTTGAGGAGTATCTGTTTGATGCGTAACTGATCGCCCACCAGCAGACAGGGGATGTCATCGGCCACGTCAACCCCAAGCGTCAATCCTTTTGAGAACGTGGCATACTTCTGCATCATGATGCAGTCTTTAAGACACTGCTGCAGACTGAATTCGACCGGTTCGATCGTAACTTTCCCTGCTTCAATTTTGGAGAGGTCAAGAATATCACTCATCAGCGACATCAGATTTTTGCCGCATTGTTTGAGGGAGGTGACATACTCGCGCTGTTCCACCGTCAAGTCGGTATACTCGAGGAGCTGGGTCATGCCGAGCACCCCGTTCATCGGGGTGCGGATCTCGTGGCTCATATTGGCCAGAAACTGGCTCTTGGCGGTGTTGGCCGATTCAGCGGCATCGCGTGCAACAACCAGCTTTGCTTGCAACTCATAGCGCTCTGTTTCGTCAGAAATGATCCAGATGCTTCCGACAAACGGGTCATCAGGACTGACCGCCTTGCCGTTAATGAGTGCATGAAACAGCGAGCCGTCACTGCGCCGGAGCAGGAGTTCTCTGGTAAAGGCTTTTCCTGACGACAGTACGGCATACGCTTCGAGACCCACCTTCTCAAATTCTTCCCGGGACCGGTAAAGAAGGCTGGTGCTGGCGCCTGTCATCTCGTCAGAACTGTAGCCGAACATGCGGCACATGGCTGAGTTGATCGTCTTAAAGAGGCGATTTTTTATAAAAGTGATGCCGACCCCGGCATTTTCGAGAATAATAGACTGTTCGTGGACAAGGCGGTTCACCGTTGCTTCTATCTGCGTGCGCTCGGTAACATCGTGTACTATGGAGAATATGAATGTCGTGTTTTGTCGCCTGACAGGAGAAGTGTAAACCTCTACGGTACGGATTTCGCCGTTTGCCAGCTTGTGCGGGAATATGCAGTGATCTGAATTCTCTTCCATACCGGGATTTTTCCCGCTTAAAATACTCCTCAGCGACTGTATATTAATGTCAGAAATATTCATGCGCAGCATGTTTTGCTGTGAATACCCGTAAAACAGTTCAGCTGCATGGTTTGCACCCATTATGTGGCCGGATTCAGGCTCAACCAGCAGCATCACGGCACCATGGTTCATGAACATACCCTTGAACAGTTCTTCGCTCTCGAGCAGCGCCTCCTGTTTCCAGAGCAGAATCCGGCTTTGCGTTGACAACCTGCGATTAGCAGCCAGCAGGCTAATAGCCAGAAATATGATTACACCAAAAGCGAGCAAAGCTGCCATAATCTGCCAGAAATAGCGATGCCAGACATCGTTCGATGTAAAAGAAGGAGCACTCTCGAACGGTGGCAAACGCAATTCCCTCAGCATATCCTCCACCAGGGAGTAATCGGCCGGCACGACAAAACCATGTATGCCGATTGCCTGTACAACCGCTTGATGTTCTTCCAGGACAAAAAGCGTCGCGGCAACACGCCGTGCCAGATTTTCATCCATATCCGGCAGAGCTGCAAACGGCCACTCCGGGTAGAGGCGGGTTGAAAGCAGCAGCGGAAAGTCGGGCGGATTCTGCCGGTTGATAATCTTGAGCTGCTTCATCTCCAGCCTGCCCTCACGCACCATCCCTTCCAGTACCCCGCTGCGGACAAAACCGACATCGGCGCGACCGGCCAGCACGGCCTCGATGACTGTATCATGCGGCATGCCGGTGGCAATCACCGGGGCATCCTGCGGCAGACGAATTCCCGCCTTACTGAGCTCATACACCTGCATTTGATACGCGCCCAATGATTCGATGTCGGCGGCCGCAACAGTTTTACCTTTGATGTCAGTCAGGGAATCGATTGAGCCGTTGTCAGCGCGGCTGAAAATGACGCCGCCAAAAGCAGTGGCACGTTGACCATGTACATTGGCCGCCAGCGTAGCGAGCGGCGCTGATAATTCTCTGCGCCTTTTTAACAGGATAAAATGACCGGGGTTGGTCAGGACAAAATCGAGCTGACGAGCGGCAACAGCGCTATCCAGTTCCTGATAGCTAAGCGCCTCAACGACAAAATCGTACTCCGGCAGGGACGCCTTGAGTGCGGCAGCCAAAGGCTGCCATTGCGCCAACGTTTGTGGTTTCGGCCGGTAGGCGAGGACACCGATCCGTACCGGCTCTGCAGCGTATGCCGGTATTGCCGGCAGCACAAAAACAAGATACGCCACCAGCATCAGCATACGGATGAATGAGCATAAATGCATGGCCTGCTCCCTGTTCATCATTTTTTCCTGATTCGTTCTAATTCGCTGCTAAAACCTGTTCACCCTTTGACAAGCGTTTAAGTCAAAAGCTAACCCCTCCTGTCCTCCCCTTAGATAAGGAGAGGGACGCGTAGCAGTTGAAGTGTGGTTTTGCAATAAGCTGTTGCTTTTGCCTTTAAGCTCCCCCTCTTAAGATAAGAGGGGGTTGGGGGGAGTTATGAGTCTCTTGCGGCAGATTAGAACGAATCAGGTCATTTTTTGACTATCAGTTGGCACATAGTCGCCGCTAAAAAGCGAAGTCAGCATGAAAAAACCGCTGGCACCATATTTTTGCAACGGTATGCCTGCTACGAAACCCCCTCCACAACACTCTGCACTATATCCCGCAATTGATCAAACCCGAACGGCTTGCTGACCAGTCCGGCAATCTCATTACGGGGAATCCGTGAGGTGACGACGGTATCGCCATAGCCGCTGGAGATGATAATCGGCAGGTGCGGGTTCAATGCCTTCAACTCACGAAACAACGCATAGCCATCCATGACCGGCATCCCCATATCCGTAACAACCAGTATGATATCTGAAATATTCCCCCGGTACAACTCCAGAGCTTCCCTGCCGTTGCAAGCCTCAATTACCGTAAAACCGAGCTCCTGCAGCATGGTTTTTACGATCAGCATAACCTGTTCTTCATCCTCAACCAGCAGTATAGTGCCGCCTCCCTGCCAGGGTGCTGATTTTTTCTGCTGCAGCGAGCCCTCAATGGCGCTGACACTGTTTTGAACCGGAAGATATATTTTAAACGTTGAGCCCTCCCCCGGCACGCTGGAGAGCTGTAATGCCCCCTTATGTGCGGTGATGATACCAAGTGTTGCCGACATCCCGAGGCCGCGCCCGGTAAATTTGGTGCTGTAGAACGGCTCGAAGATACGCCGTTTTGTCTCATCATCCATACCGCAGCCGGTATCGGTAACTTCCAGACAGATATAGCCGCCCGCCGGTATAAGTATGCCGAGGTGGTCCTTCTCCGGTGAACCGGCTTTGATGGCTGTCTTTTCCAGTGATATGGTGATCAGCCCCTGTTCCTCGCCAATGGCTTCCGAGGCGTTAATGATCAGATTCATAACGATCTGCCGGAGCTGGCTGGCATCGCCCTTGAGAAGTGGCAGTTCGGCAGAGAGAGCAGATATGATGGCGACATTCTGGGTGGTGGTTGATTTCAGCATGGTGACCATTTCATCCACCAGTGCCGTAACGTTGACCTGAGTCAGAATAGCTTGGGCCTTCCCGGCGTAGGCGAGCATCTGGCGGCAGAGAGCAGCGGCCCGTTCGGCAGCCATTTCTATGTGCGGTATATTGGTTGCCGCTTTTTCATAATCCATTTTTATCAGAGCGCAATACCCCACGATGATCGCCAGGATGTTGTTGAAGTCGTGGGCGATACCGCCTGCCAGAACGCCGAGGCTCTCCAGTTTCTGGGTCTGTTGGAATTGCTGTTCAAGTGCCATTTTCTCATCAATGAGACGTTTATGCTCGGTGATGTCGTGCAGATAGATCAGCAGGCGGGCATGGCCACCTGAATGTATCAGTGTGGCTGATTCCAGCAGCGTAAATTTTCGCTGCTCGCCGTCACGTAATAACGTGATGGTGTGCTCTTTGTTGTGATGAGTTGTTCCGGTCTGAAACGAGTCCTCTATCGAGCGTAATAACGTGCAATTCAGGCAGTTGCTGCTGTATCCGCACCCTCTCGGATCATTTTCGGCGTTGACGCAATGAAAGACTCCACAGGCGGTTAAGCCCTTCAGGTCGTCTTCAGCCGTACCCGTAAAAAGTGAAAAGGCCGGATTTGCATAGTGGATTCTCCGTTCTGTATCGAGCAGACACATCATGACCGGTGAATTTTCGTATATTGCCTTTAGTTCGGACTCGCTGCGAACGAGTTCTTCTTCGGCACGCTTGCGCTCGGTAATATCAATGTCGAGGCAGAATAACTCCATAACCCGGTCGGCTCCCTGCACGATGGCATGGCTCGAAAAAACCGGCACCCGTGCACCATCTTTGCGCACCAATACCAACTCAGACGCCGGGATCGCCTGCCCCGTCTCGCTCATCTGCCGCATGGCATGCCTCACACCCTCTTTCATTTCGGGTGGTATGATTAAATCCAGCAGGCTACGTCCAACAGCCTCTTGCTCAGTGTACCCATACAACAGCTCGGAGGCTTTATTCCAGTATTGGGTCGTGCCATCCAGCGCATACCCTTGCACGGCAACAGAGGGGATGTTTTGCAGTAAATTCCGGAAACGCGCTTCACTCTCCCGCACCGTCTCATCAGCTTCTCTGAGCCGTTCATTCTGCGACTCCTGCTCCGCCAGCATCTCAGCAAGCACTTCTTTCTGGCGTGCCAGCATATCCCGCTGCTCCTTCAAAAGCAGATGATTGCGCACCCGCAGTCTGAGAAGATCCCGGTTCACCGGCTTGGTCAAATAATCTATGCCGCCGAGTTCAAGACCCTGCAGTTGTCCTTCCCGGGTATCCAGTGCCGTCAGGAATATAATCGGGATTGTGTCGTACTCGGCATCGGCCCTGATGATTCTGCACACGTCAAAACCGCTCAGATCCGGCATCATCACATCCAGAAGGATAAGGTCAGGCTTGTGCTGCTTGACCAGATCAATAGCTTCATGCCCGTTCAGTGCCGTGAGGAAGTCATAATCTGCGCTGAGAGCCGATTTTATGAGCTGAGTATTGACGTATTCATCATCCACTGCCAGTATTCTGAAACGTTTATCCATGGTTTACCTCTTTAGGCCCGAGAGGGTCCTTGACTTTCTTCATCTCCCCGACCAAGACCGAAAAACTGCAGTACCAGCATGGCGAAAATGCTGCCGAAGAGGAAATTGATGTTGAGGAATATTTCGAAGTTGAAATAATTGCCGGCCAGGCCGGCTGCGAGCAGCGACAGGAACAGCGGGATGGCGAATCTCGAGGGGTTGGCGGTGACTGATGTGGACATGTGCGGCCTTTACGAAAGATATTGATGAACTATACCGAAGTTTGTACAGATTACAACAGCAAAAATTCATTAACAGCTTCCTATGCGAAGACCTTTTAACGCTCATTACGGATGACTTCCAAGACAGCATCGGCAGTAAAACCGACCAACGATCCGCAGACGTCCATGATGATAATGCGGGCCTCCTTCATGAGGCCGGCACATCTTACAGATCAAGTATCATCGCATTCTCGTCACAATCCGGAAATTTTGCGCATTTAATACAGTCACCCCACACTTTATGCGGCAATTCGGATTTATCCACCAGACGAAAACCGTGCTTGGCAAAAAAATCCGGCTTATAGGTCAGGCAGAATATCCGGTTTAATCCTATCTGACGCGCTTCAGCAATGCACGCCTGCACCAGACGGCTGCCGATGCCCTTACGGCCGGAATCCTCCACCACCGCCACAGAACGGACTTCGGCAAGATCCTCCCATACGATATGCAGTGCTGATGTGCCGAGAAGCACGCCATCCTCTTCAACGACATAAAAATCACGCAGCGATTCGTATAATTCCGACAGCGAACGGGAAAGCATATCGCCCCGGTTGGCAAACGTCATCAGCAGCTTCTGGATATTCTTTACATCGGCAATTTGTGCTTTTCTGATCATGATCTTCTCCTTTTCTAGCGAACACCGACGGTGACGGTTTGCGGTTTCAACACCCTGACCAACTCTGAAGGCGTCATCCCGACCAGATAGCCACGCTTGCCGCCGTTGATGTAAATCTGTGGCAGGTCGGCAATGCTTGCTTCCATATAGACCGGCATCCGGTGACGGGTACCGAATGGTGACGTCCCGCCGAACAGGTAACCACTCTGTTTCTGGGCTACCTCAGCCGAGCATGGTGATACCTGTTTTACCCCGATCAGACGTGCCAGCTCTTTAGTCGAAACCTGCAGATCCCCATGCATAAGCACAATCAACGGCCTGGAGCGTTCGTCCTCCATCACCAGAGTTTTTATCACCGCATGCTCGTCAAGGCCCAGTTCACGGGAAGAGGCCGCCGTGCCCCCTTTTTCCTCGTAGGTGTAGAGGTGATCGCTGAATGAAACCTGTTCCGCGCGAAGCTGACGCACTGCTGCGGTTACCGGTGTTTTTTCCCTGGCCATATCAGCAGATCCTCGGCAACTGTTCGCCGGAAAGCATGTCAACCGATCTCATACCACCTATAACTGTCTCCATCTGTACCCGCCCGGCAGGGCCGGCAGCGACGGTGCCGATAACGGCGGCGCTGCTGCCGAGCGGATGTTTTTTCAGAGCGGCCAGAGCTGAATCAGCGGCATCAGCAGAGACGAATGCCAGCAGCTTGCCTTCATTGGCGACAAAGAGCGGATCAAGTCCCAGAATCGAGCAGACGCCGCGTACCGAAGGCTTGACCGGCAATGCCGCTTCGTACAGGGTTATCGAGACTCCCGATTGCTGGGCGATTTCCTTGATGGTCGTAGCGACGCCGCCCCGGGTCGGGTCGCGCAAGACATGCACGGCAGCGCCCACCCCGGCAATAAGGTCGGCAACAAGACCGTTCAGCGCGGCTGAATCGCTCGTAATCGCGGTGCTGACCTCAAGCCCCTCCCGTTCCGCCATGACAGCTATGCCATGATCACCGATCGTACCGTTGATAATAATGACATCACCGTGTTGTGCGTTGGCGCCATGGATTTCCAGCGTGTGTTCCACAGCACCGACACCTGATGTCGAGATGAATATCTTGTCGGCCTTGCCGCGCGGCACGACTTTGGTGTCTCCGGTAACGATGGCAACACCGGCAGCATCCGCCGCCGCACGCATATCCTCGAGAATTACCTTTAAATCCGCCTTGCTGAAACCCTCTTCGATGATCAGCCCGACACTCAGCCAGAGCGGCCGCGCCCCCATCATGGCGAGATCGTTGACTGTGCCATGCACCGCCAGACTGCCGATGGTGCCACCCGGGAAAAATATCGGATCTACAACAAACGAATCTGTCGTGTAGGCGATCCGGCCGGAATTCACTTCCAGCAGCGCGGCATCATTGAGCCCGACGGAAGATCTCCCGCTGACAATCGGTATTATCAGTTCATCGAGGAGCTGGTGGGAAAGGCGGCCGCCGCTGCCGTGGCCGAGAAGAATGAGGTCGTTATTCATATATGAGTTGTCTCCTGAAATTGAGTGTCACCGATAGCACGAAAGCGGTTTTATGTCACGGCTGCTTTTCACCGTTGGCTACCGTTCAATCAGGTAATCGGCGATATCAGACGTGGTATTTTTTACACCCAGCTCTGCTATTTCCGGAAGCAGCACCCGGAAACTCAGGTTGATACTGTTCGGGAAACGTTCGGGGATGCCGTGTTTTACCGCATGCCAGGTTCCGGCGAGTGCCACAAGTTTTCTGTCCGGATACCTCTTGTGGTTGTTTGCTATGATCATCGCCATGCCGCTGTTGCGCACCGCCTGTGCTTCACAGAAATAGGAAAATTGCTGCCCTTTCGCCTCATGCCCGAAGACCCCCTCGAATGTTTTCTTGAGGAACCCGGTTTGAGGTTTGTTGATGTCGCAGGTGACCCCCAGGGGAAGATTCCTGCGCTCTTCTGGCGTCAATGACTCAAAGCCCTTTTTTGCCACTTTGAAGACAATCGTTTTCGGGACGTTCAGAGCAATCATAGGAATATGATTATCACGGGCGAACAGGAACAGCTCCCGATAGAGGAACCAGTCATACGACCAGTTTCTGGCGTAAACATCTTTAAAGACCTGCTCCGGTATCCTGCCTTCGATCCAATCGTCAAGCTGCTTCTGGTAGTCTGTTTGAAACATTTCCAGACCAATTGCCACGGACACCTTTTGAGCCTGGAACGAGCGGATGATTTCGAGCTGCAGTTCATGATGTTTTTTGTTGTCATGAGTTTCAGCGACCATGGTGACATCCGAGCTCTGCACATCAGCCATCATCTGCGCGAAACTGACAACCTGCCTGTCGCTCATGCGCACGATCGAACCGCCTGCAGCGGCGCAGACCGGCACGGCGATGCAGCAGAGGAGAAGGAGATATTTGACCGTTTTTACCATGTTGAGCCCCTTCTCGTGAGCAAAATAACCTGAAATAAATGCGCGAACCATAGCAAAAAAACACCCGGTAGTAAATTTATTCGCGTCACCGCATGTCAAAATTGGTATGGTGTGTCGAATTACCCTATTTCGCGAGGTGTGGTGCGATGCGTTATTTTTTGCTGCTGCTGTTTTTCCTCTCCCTTTCCTGCCCGACTTCCGCAGCTCCAACCGATCTGCAGGAACCGGTCGTTCTGCACCAGAAGATCGAGATTACCCTCACTCCGTCAGAACATCTCTTGCGCGGCACGAGTACAATCACCTTTGCTGCCGGAACGCAGAGTGTCTCCCTGAAGCTCTCGCCAACAGCACAGATTGAATCTGTTACTGTTTCAGGAGCGCAGCTCCCCTATTCGTTTTCGGATGGCACCCTCTCCCTGAATATGCCAGAAACAGCCAAACATGAAACGGTTCCGGTATCTGTCACCTACCGCGCATTTTTTAACGATCCACTGCCGCAGCCCGGCGGCAGCAGTGAGGACCCGACCTATGGCGTACGTGGCGCCATCACGACACAGGGCACGTTTTTGAGTGACAGCGCCGGCTGGTATCCGCTCCCGCCGTCGCTGCCGCTCAAACGCTCTATCCGGGTCTCTGCTCCGGCCGGTATCGAGGCGATAACTCATGGAAAGAGGGTGGCACGGAGCACAAAGGATTCTGTGACTACCTCCTCCTGGGAAGAGCTGCGGCCGACCGGTGGACTCACGCTCTGCGCGGGGCCGTATCGGGTCGATGAGCGGCGTGAAGCCGGTGTTGACCTGTACAGCTACTTTTACGCGGATAATGCCACCCTCTCTTCCCGCTATCTTGATGCAGCTGCCAAATATCTCCGTATCTACAGCGATCTGTTCGGTCCCTATCCTTTTGAGAAGTTCGCCGTCGTGGAGAATTTCTTCCCGACCGGGTACGGCTTCCCCTCATTCACCCTGCTCGGCAGCACGATCATCCGGCTCCCGTTCATCATAGAAACCAGCTTCCCTCATGAGATCGTTCATTCCTGGTGGGGTAACGCGATCGAAGCAGATCAGAGCGAAGGAAACTGGACGGAGGGCTTGACCACCTATCTGGCCGACTACCTGTTGAAAGAACGGCATTCGGCGGAGGAGGGGCGCGAATACCGGCTGCAGCTGCTCTCCGATTTCGCCACGCTCGTGACAACGGATACCGACTTCCCCCTTACCGCTTTCCGCAGTCGCGTAGATCCGGCCTCGCGGAGTGTCGGCTACGGCAAGAGCGCCATGCTCTTTCATATGATCCGCACCGGAATCGGTGACGACGCCTTCTTTGGCGCTCTGCGGGAAATATGCCGGGAGCGGCTCTACCGTTCCGCCACCTGGGACGATTTCACCCGTGCATTCTCGAAAAGTTCCGGACTCGATCTCTCACCCTTCATGAAGCAGTGGCTTACCCGCCCCGGCGGTCCGCGTTTCCACTTCTCGGACGTAACGCGTCAACAGGAAAGCGAAGGGCGAGGGTGGACGGTTTCCGGTTCAATTGTTCAGACTCCCCCGTTCTATGAGCTCGGTGTGCCGCTTCGGCTGCAGAGTGACGGAGCATCGATCAGGAAGAATATTCCGGTCACCGGGGCGCTGACCCGATTCAGTTTTTCCACTCCCGCTGAGCCCCGGCAGCTGCTCCTCGACCCTGATGCTGAACTGTTCCGCCTGCTTGCCCCGGACGAGATACCAGTCACCGTAAACAGCATTAAAGGTTCAAGACAGCTCCTCGCCGTTATCACCGAAGATTGTCGGGCGAGGGATGCTACATTCAGGCGCCTGCTGGACTCTCTCGGGAAGGGCGGGACAGCGGTGATCAGAGAGCGTGAACTTGATGAGGAGCTCATACGTAGACACGACCTTATCTTCTGCGGAGTCCCGAAACACCGCTCACTGCTGCCTCCATTGCCCTCCGGGATCGCCCGGAACGCTGCCGGTTTTTCCTTGCGCGATGATGCTGTGACCGCGCCGGATGGACTGCTTTTTCTGGTACTGCCGTTCCCCTCGCCAACGGCACGGATTGCGGCGCTTTTCCGCCCGCTCTCGGAGGTGGCCGCTGAACAGTACGCGTCAAAAATTACTCATTACGGAAAATATGGCTCCCTCGTCTTTACCGGTGGCGCCATCCGGCATAAAGGCACCACTCCACCTGCTGGCGGAGGGAGCGCCGTCATTTTCTAGTTTATGTATGCTTACAAACGGTCAAAGTGTACCTCTTTTACATAAAATTGTAGGTTGGGTTATCTGCCCCCAAATTTTGCTAACAATATTGACATAGGTTAGCATATTTGCTAACCTCCTTCCTATGAACTACACCATCGAATATTTTCACTCCCGCGTACAAGCTGAAATTGAATCTTGGCCTGACGGCATTCTTGCTGATTACGCTCGGCTTATAGAACTTCTGATTGAGTTCGGGCCAAACGTGAAAATGCCTCATTCCAGAGCATTGGGAAAGGGTCTGTTTGAATTGCGGCCAAAAGGACGAGAGGGAATAGGACGTTCATTTTACTGTTTACTTGTTGGCCGACGGATCGTTATTCTTCATGCGTTTATCAAGAAAACACCAACAACCCCAGAACCAGAACTGAAAATAGCTCGAAAACGAATTAAGGAGGTGCAAAATGGCTGACTTGAAATATCAACCGGTATCCCATAACCATGACTCATTCATTGCAAAAGCAAAAAAACGGGAAGGTTTCAAAAAAGCATACGAAGATTTAGAAGAGGAATATGCGCTGGTAAAAGAGATGCTTACTGCACGAGCGCGACTTGGACTTTCACAAGAAGCCGTTGCCGAATTGATGGGAACAACAAAGAGCGCAATATCACGACTTGAAGCTGCTGGTAAACACGCTCCCTCCATGACAACACTCAGAAAATATGCTCGTGCTGTCGGTTGTCATCTCGAAATAAAGTTTGTTGCTGAACATGCTTAACATTCAGACGGACGAGTAAAGTAACTATGCACAAGTCAGGACTCCATATCTATCAAGCAGGAAAACAGCTAAAAAACCGAATTTCCAACAAACGGCAGCAGAGGGATCAGTTGTGCCAGGTTCAACATTTGAATATCTCTCAGGCACCCACACTCACCATACGACCTGACCAGCCCACTATTAAGCAGCGCAGCAGCTTTTTATATTCACATGCCAGCGCAATTCATGGTAAACAAACTGATTATTTTATTGAACACGGGGGAATGAATGACTGAATACAGACCACTGCAACGACTGCCCGAGCCAGCTGGATACAAAGCCGGCGATGTGCTGGTGCTCGTCGGGGAACTTTTCGGCCGCGGCTATGCGAACGGCCTGGTGGATGAAGCAAAACGTATCGGCATGACCGTAATCGGCACGACCGTGGGGCGTAGAGAGAGTGACGGGACACTACGGCCGCTTACGCCTGAGGAGCTTTCAGATGCAGAGACGCTACTTGGCGGGAGGATTTTAAATATTCCGCTCGAAGCCGGGTTTGATATGGAAAGTGTCGATGGCGTTCCTTCGCTCGCGGAACAGCTGAAAAAAGTGCGCCCGGATGATTTTGCCACGGCGGGTTTCATCGACGGGAGTATTGAAAAAGCATGCGCTGCCGGTACCTCCCGCCTCCGTGCACATCTGGCCCGGCTTGAAGCAGAGCTGCTCAACTGCATACCGGCAGAGGCCAATATCCTTCTTGCTCACTCAATGGCAGGCGGAATCCCCCGGGCCCGGGTTTTCATGCCGCTCCTGAACCGTATTTTCAAAGGGACCGGTGACAAATATCTGGCCTCTGAAGCGTTCTGGAACAGCCCGCTCGGCCGCCTCTGCGATATCAGCTTCAACGAAGTAACCGCGGATACGTTCCGCTACCTGATTGAAGGGACCGCCACCCTGCGTGACAGAAACTGCAGCGCCGGGGCCCGGGTCTGCTACACTGCGTACGGCTATCATGGTACCGGCGTGCTGGTGGGCGGCGAGTATCGCTGGCAGTCCTATACACCCTATGTTCAAGGAATCGCCAAGATACGGCTTGAGGATATCGCCGCCGAGGCGACTGCTCAAGGGATATCGGCAACCGTGTTCAACTGCCCGGAAATACAGACTAATTCCAGCGCCCTGTTTCTGGGCGTCGAGATATCACTCTACCCGCTCCTGACTGCTCTTCGCCGTGAAGCGGGGGAACAGATTGCAGCCGCCGTTGAGGCCCGTTGTCAGGCACTGCTGAAAGAGGATGAAAGCGTAGCCGGAATGCTGAAACGTGCTGATGACTACCTTTCCTCTCCGATTCTGGCTCAGATTGTCGACTTTGCCACCTGGCCGCAGCACAATACCCGCGAACAGGCCGAACTGATGCTGACGGCATCGGCAGAGCTTATGGCAATGCATGCAGATCAGAAGCAGCTCGTCTGCGCCGAGTTATCGAGAATAGTGTTCCTTGCCACCGGCAGACTGATACTGCACTGTTCCTGGAATCCGCCGTCACCAACGCTCTGGCTTAATCACGATATAATCGGCCGTCTGCTTGCAGATGCGCGCGGGTCGGAAATAGTTTAAATGTTCCCGGATAACAAAGGATTACGTATGAAAACCGCTCTGAATTTAGTCTTCTCCATGATTCTTGCAGCCCTGTTTTTCCAGGGGTGCGCGACTGTTCCGGTAAACAAGTCTGCTGATCTGCTCTATAAAGAGGGAGAGCAATTCTTTAAGGATAAAAAATATCAGGACGCCATCACCCAATGGAAAAAAGTCAAGGAGACGTATCAGTCCCCTGAGCTTACTGTTAAAGCGGAACTGGGAATCGCCAATGCCTATTTCATGAATGAAGATTTTATTGAAGCGGCGGCTGGATATGAAGATTTCCGGAAACTGCACCCGAAACATCCACAGGGTGATTTTGCCCTGTATCGTCAGGGGTTGAGCTATTTCAATCAGATTCACGGCATTGACACCGACCAGACTCCGGTGAAAAACGCTCAAATGACTCTTGCCTCGTATCTGACACTCTACCCGACCGGGGAATATCTTGCAGAGGTTCAGGAAAAAAATCGTGACTGCCGTGACAAGCAGCTTCAGTATGAACTGTATGTTGGTCGCTTCTATCTGAAAACGGACGCCTATAAAGCAGCAATCGGCCGGTTTGAAACATCACTTAAAATGTTTCCCGAAACAGCGCGACGTGATGAAGTGCTGTTTTACCTCGGCAAAGCATATCTGGAAGATGGCCAGAAAGCAAAAGCGCAGGAGGTATTGAGCCAGCTTACCCGTGATTTTCCCGGCAGCACGCACAGTGCTGACGCCGCCAAAACACTGAATTCTCTGAGCAAACCATGACCGGCGATGGAACGTCCATAACGGCTCAGTGTATTGTCATTGCTGCAGCCTACCTGATCGGCTCTATACCCACCGGACTGCTGCTCGGCAAAGCGTACGGCATAGATGTCCGTAAGGAGGGGAGCGGCAACATCGGTGCAACCAATCTGTACCGGACTGTCGGGCGCAAAGTCGGCATAATCACGCTGTTTGGCGACTGCCTGAAAGGACTGCTGCCGGTAGTGGTAGTAAAAGCAAGCACATTTCCGCCTGAACTGGCTGCCTGGGTAGGGCTGGCCGCTTTTTGCGGCCATGTGTTCTCTCTGTTCCTGAAATTCAAAGGGGGAAAGGGTGTTGCAACAGCTTTGGGAGTTTTTCTGGCGCTGGCTCCGCTTGCGGTTACACTTGCGATAGCGCTGTTTGCAGCATTGATGTTTCTCTGGCGCTACGTTTCGCTCGGATCAATCGCTGCGGCGGCCGCCATGCCTGTGGCAGTCTCTCTGCTGGGAGGGGACCGGACTATCACCATTGTGACATTTGTCATTGCTCTCATAGTCATCGCGCGGCACCACGAAAATATCAGCCGTCTGCTAGCAGGCACTGAGAGCAGGTTTAAAGCTTAAAAACGGCATTAATGCCCCGGCGCCTCACCCCGCATGACACCTGGTGGCCTGATAAACGCCAAAAATCGTTCCTGCAACTGCTCCGCCTCATCAATATTTCCCGAAAGCCGCAACACCCTGATGACACATTCAGCAGTACACAAACCAAAATCCTTCTGGTTTTTTCTGAGATTATAGACTGATTTTTCATCCGTTTTCAGGCTGATCCGGCGAAGCGTCTGCAGGTAGGGACTGCGTTGATGAATTTTTCGAGCCTCATGCCAGGTGCCATCGATCAGTATGCAGCGGCTGATGCCGCTGAGATCGCCGTCATTTTCATGTTCAGCGCCGGGATAAATCAAAGCCACGCCCCCCGCCTCAATGTCTTCAATTAACCGTGCCGGAGGATTCATCCGATCCCAGCGAATCTGTTCAGCAGCTCTTCCCAGAACGTCAACGACCAGGCGACCGGTATTTGAGCGTTTATCGAACTCTTTAAAATGCGTCAACAGTGTAATGTTCATAAAAATAAGGTGCCTTGCTCTGCCATAATGAAGTAAAGATATACCGTATTGAGACGTAAAATCATAATTCTAAATGGTGTTGTTTTTTCATAAGTATATGTTATAAAAATGACGGTTTTGAACTGGCTGTTCTTATTCGTAATCACTTAAGGAGCTTTACCATGAATTTGAGACAAGTAACTGCGGCTTTACTGTTTTTTACCGCAGCGACCATTGTACCGGACATTCCGGCGTTTGCAGCAGATGCGCCTCCACAGACAATTCTGAACCCGGCAACAGCAAAAAAATCATCCTATCCGAAAATTGTCATTTACACCGTTGCCTGGTGCCCACATTGTCGCGAGTTGAAGGAATATCTGACTTCGAGAAACATTCCTTTTATTAACCGGGATGTCGAACTTGACACAGCTGCGATGCAAGAATTGGAGAATACGTACCATTCCCGTGGCGTACCGGTTGTCGTGATCGGCAACAATCAGGAAATACTCAAGGGCTTTACTGCCGACAAGTTTGAAGCGTTGGTGCAGAAAGTGCGATCCGCAAACCAGTAATTATAAAGTCGATGGTGCCCGTTGCAAAAATTACGGCTACTCCGGCTGTTTTATGATATGGTATCGTCGTTTTTATAGAACCGGAGGAGAGATGACGTTTGAGAACATGGGGAAAAAAGCAACCATACTGGCTCTGCTGGTGATCGTCACAGCAGGTGCCCTGTTTGCCGGGTATGTAATGATAGTGCTTAACGTGAGCTATTCCAAGGGAGAGCGGGTTGGCTACGTTCAGAAATTTTCTGAAAAAGGGTGGCTCTGTAAAACCTGGGAAGGGGAGCTGCAGATGCTGCCGGTGCCGGGTGCGATGCCTGAGAAATTCCTTTTTTCAGTACGTGACGAAAGCCTGATCAGCAAAATCAATGCATCCATGGGCAAGAGACTGGCCCTCTCCTATGAACAGCACAAAGGCGTCCCCACCAACTGTTTTGGCGAATCAGAATATTTCGCTGTTGGCGCAAAGCCGCTGGAATAGGTGTGTGGTATGAGAACCATTTTTCCACTTACTTACCTGACCTGATTCAATAACTGCCACAGGTATTGTTCCAATAGTTGCCCACCCCAAAGCGCGAGCTGGTAGCGTGTCAGAGCCTTTTAAGCGAATTTTAAGTCTGAACTATATGACTATATGGGAGGAGGCAGCTCCTCCCATAAATTTTAAAAACCTGAAGCTGTTATACGTGAACCAGGAAAGAAGATGAATCCATGAAGCAACCTTCCGTAATTCTGTCCATTGTCGTCCTGTTTTTCCTCTGCGTCTCCTGCAGCGCCAAAAAAGAAAAGCCCAAAGTAAAACCGCCGGTACCGGTGAAAGTGGTCCAGGCAGTCCAAAAAAATGTGCCGATTGAGGTTAAAGCAATCGGCACCATCGAAGCGTATACCAGTGTTGCGATCAAAGCGCAGGTAAACGGCCAGATAGCGAAACTCCATTTTTCCGAAGGGAGTAACGTGGAGAAAGGCGCTCTGCTGATCAGCATCGACCCGGAACCGTTCCAGGCAACAGTGAGTCAATTTGAGGCAACTCTGGCCAAAGATCAGGCCCAGGCTAAATTCGCCCGCGAACAGGTTGAGCGCTACGCAGGGTTACTTAAAGAGGGTATCGTAACACGCGACCAGTATGAGTTACTGCAATCGAATGCCGACTCCTTGGCTGCGACGATAGCAGCTGATCGGGCCGCCATCAGAAATGCTAAAATCCAGCTCGGCTACTGCTCCATCCGTTCGCCGATCTCCGGACGGACCGGCACGATAGCCCTGCAGCCGGGCAATCTGGTGAAGGCAAATGATCTGCCGATTGTGACGATCAACCAGATTACGCCGATCTACACAACCTTTGCCATTCCTGAAAAATTGCTCGATGAGGTGAAGCGGGCCATGGCAGGCAATGAATTAAAGATTGAGGCGGTCATCCCGAATGAGCCGGAGAGTAACGAGACCGGAACGATCAGTTTTCTGGATAATGCCGTAAACCCAGCCACCGGAACGATCAAACTCAAGGGACGCTTTGCCAATAAATCCAAAAAACTCTGGCCGGGTCAGTTTACCGATGTGGTTATGACGCTCGGCAGCCGGAAAAAAGCCGTCGTTGTGCCGACTAATGCGATCCAGACCAGCCAGCAGGGACAATTCGTTTATGTGGTGAAGACGGATAATTCCGTGGATATGCGTCAGGTAACTGCCACCATGACGGTGGGCGAGGATACTGTTGTCGAGAAAGGATTGGCGGCGGGTGAAACCGTGGTAGTGGACGGCCAACTGCGCCTGACTCCCGGGGCAATCGTTACGACGGGAGAGAAGCAGAGTGTGAAAGGGAAGTGATTTTTTTGAGGCAATTAGTTCATGAACTATAACGAAGCAGAAACCCGCTACCACCTGATTGACCCGGTCTTGCGCGAAAAAGGGTACGACTCTCATCAGTGGGTAAAGCTTGAAACTCCCGCCCCGGTTGAACCAACTGGCCCCAAGGGGAGGCGGCGCAAGGGTTCCGGGCGCACTGATTATCTGCTTTGTGTTCAGGTTGGTGATATGCCCAAAGCGCTGCCGGTTGCGGTTCTTGAAGCGAAAAAAGAGGATGAAGATCCGCTCAAGGGGATGCAGCAGGCCAAAGGGTATAGTGATCGCTATGATGTGAAGTATGTCTTTGCCACCAACGGCCACCGTTACGGTGAATATGACACGTTTTCCGGTCTGCAGGCCGGACCTCATCCCTTTGCCGATTTCCCGCCACACCCTGATCTGACTGCACGCTATTGCAAAGATACCGGCATTGATGTGTCTCTGCCCGAAGCAAAAAAGCTGTTCATGCCGGATAGCCCCGCCTACCCCGACTCCCGCTACTATCAGGACGCTGCCATTCGCGCCGCATTTGAGAAGATCATCCACTGTCGGCAGAAAGGTGAACCGGCGCGTGTTCTCCTCAGTCTGGCGACCGGTGCGGGCAAAACGATTATTGCTGCCAATCTGCTCTGGCGACTGCATGAGGCCGAAGAACTTCCCAAACCGGCCCTGTTCCTGTGTGATCGTGATGAATTGCGTGAGCAGGCCTACAACAAACTGAGTGCCGTATTTGGCGATAACGCCCGAATAGTCAAAACGGAGAAGAACCAGAACGCCGCACGGAACGCCCGTATTCACATTGCCACCTACCAGACATTGGGACTGGATGACGACACTGAAGAAGAAAAGATTGCCAGCTTCCTCACCGATTTCTATCCGCTTGACGCCTTCAGCGTTATCATCATTGATGAGTGTCACCGATCCGCCTGGGGGCGCTGGTCCGAAGTTCTCAAGCGCAACCCGAATGCCATCCACATTGGTCTGACAGCTACGCCGCGCCGTTTGTGCGATTTAAAAAAGAAAACCTCCGAAGACGAGGTAATTACGGCAAATAATCGGGAGTATTTTGGGGAGCCGGTCTACGAATATACCCTGATTCAGGCGCAGGAAGACGGTTATCTGGCCGCCTGTGAAATAGTTAAGCGTAAGCCATCTATCGATAGCAAGATATTTACCAGAGAGGAAATTCTTGCCGCCAAACCGCTCGATATCAGAACCGGTAAGCTGATAACCGCCGAAGACCTCACCAAGAGCCAGTACAGCGGCAAGGATTTTGACGACGAGCTGTTTATCGACATGCGCACCCCCGCCATGTGTAAGGATCTCTTTGAACTGCTTTGCCAGAATGGCGGCCCGGAACAAAAGGTCATCATCTTCTGCACCCGCGAAATCCAGGCCGACCGGGTCGCCATGCAGATGAACAACCTCTACACCGCCTGGTGCAGGGAACAGGGCAGCACACCAAAAGAGCATTACGCCTTCAAATGCATGGGGGGCAACAACAACGGCAGCGACATGATCGAACCGATGCGTGGTTCCGGTGAACGTGCCTTTATTGCCTGCACCGTTGATCTGCTCGAAGCCGGTGTTGATATTGAGCGGCTCAATGCGGTGGTGTTCTTTCGCTATCTGGAATCTTCGATCAAGTTTTATCAGATGGTGGGGCGTGGCACCCGCATCCATGAAGAGACGCAGAAATACAAGTTCTGGCTGTACGACTACACCGGTGTTACCGATCTGCTCGGGATCGATTTCATCTCCGCTCCGCCACGTTCCGGAGGTGGTGGCTCCGGTGGGGGGACCGGTGGCGGAGGTGGTGGTAGCGGTGAAGAACCTCCGGCAGTTGCGGA
This sequence comes from Desulfuromonadales bacterium, assembly GCA_013349405.1. Classification (GTDB taxonomy): domain Bacteria; phylum Desulfobacterota; class Desulfuromonadia; order Geobacterales; family Pseudopelobacteraceae; genus JACRCG01. The sequence goes on from DUZS01000007.1 coordinate 106,782, forward strand.
GTTGTCAGGGCATTTTGTGAGCATTGGCGCGGATGGTCACTTCATTCTCGGCAGTCGAGACGGTCGCGATGTACGAATTCCGGTGGATGAATACCGGCGTGATATGATTGCACGGGTTTTGCAGGAAGCGCACAGCTTGAAGGAGTTTCGGCAGTTGTGGGTGGAAACGCAGAAGCGCCAGCAGCTTATCAACCATCTGCTGGCAAGCAATTTCAGCCCGGAGCTGATCCGTGAAATCGACAAGATGAACGATTGCGATATGTACGATGTTTTTGTCCATCACGGGTATCGCGCCAACGCCTTCAAGCGTTCGGAGCGCAACTGGTTCTATATTGATAACAACCGCAGCTGGTTTGATGGCGCCGATCCGAAAGCTGCTACGGTTTTAATGGCGTTGGGGAACCAGTTCGAACTGGGTGGCACCGAGGCGCTGGAAACACCGGCCTTGTGGGATGTGCCGGAGATCAGGCAGGCGGGCGGATTTAATGCTTTGAAGTCGTTGGGGAAACCGCCGCTGGTGATGCATGAGGCGAAGATGAGGTTGTTTGGGGTGTAGTTTTCTCTCCACGTGCAACGGCCCCCGCTGTGGCACCATCCCCTCCCC
>DUZS01000008.1 GCA_013349405.1 Desulfuromonadales bacterium
TAACTATAAAATCAAACAAGCCACTGTGTGGACAGGCGCGGGAAGGCTTTTCCTTGAAGAGATTGATCGCTCTCGGGCGCTTTCCATTTGAACATCCCGGTCTTTCATGAAATTTTTGACACTATCGGATTCTCTCCTGTACTGCGGTTCCGGTAGTCAACGGTGTTCTTGACCCAACCCACCAGGGGACAGGCAGTGCCAGCATTGCTGCCGCGACGACGCCGGGCGCTACCGTGACCGGCGCTTACAGCATCGCCGGCATCACCCCGGGAGCAACGACCCCTCTCTATGTCGCCTTGCTCGCCGGGAAAAACTCCATGGTGCTCGGTATTGTTCCGGCACCGGCTGCTTCCGGCACCTTTACCATCACCAACGTGCCGCCAGGGCACTACCGGGTACAGGGAATAGTAGACGCCAACAACAGTCATGCCAACGACGCCGGCGATCTCAACCTGGGCAACAACATGGCACCGGTTGTGGTGGTGGATGGCTCTGAAGGTGCGGTTCCGGTCAAGGGGGGTAAGCTCGTTTTTACCAGGAGTGGCTCCCTCCCGCAACTTTCGGTGCAGCATACCCTCGATACCACTTCGTCGATTCCTGCCGAATGGTATAACCTCAATTTTGAATTTCAAAACAACTCCTGCTTCGTCACCGGAGTTTCTATCGCCAATGGCGCCACCGGCACACTGCCGCTGTCTCCGGTATCAGTCGGGCGCGGCAATTGGGGCTCGGTTGGGTATTGGACCAGTTGGTCGAACGCGCGCCCGAATGCCGATCCGGTAGCCGGTGATCTGTACCAGGCGACCATCGAATACTCTGACAGCGTCGCCTGTCCGAATGAAATAGTGCCTCTACGGGTGCAGCGAATCAACGATGATTTCGCCCGGGCATCCTTCCCGAGGGGGACGGTTGTCGACAACCCCGTCATAAACGCTTCCTGGCGCATTCCGAACCCGCAGCCGTATTACTACTACGATTTTCAGGCGTGGGCAGGCAATAACGGCGGCGGCGACGGTTTCCCGCCCAGCATGCTGAGCACCTATTTGGGACCTCTCAATTCCAGCACCCAATGGGACCTGCAATCACGCGATATGGCGGGTAACTCCGCCTCCGCCCGCTATTCCTATTCTGTGGTGGCGACCGGACCTCAGATTACCGGTTTTTCGCCGGTTTCCGGCGTAAATGGCACAACAACGGTGACTATCTCCGGCAGCGGTTTCATGCCGGGCGGTACCGTCATCACACCGATAGTCAAATTCAACGGAGCTCAGGCCACCGTATCAGCGAGCAGTGATACCTCCATTACTGTTACGGTTCCAGGCAACGCCTCGCAGGGACCGATCACCGTCACTGCTGGCGGAGTAAGCGGTGTCACCGGCATCAGCACAACCGAATTCACACCGACGATCAGCTTCGGAGCAACCGGCGCTAGCGTATTTGTTGCTGATTCGTCAAACCTCCCCGTATCCGGTGTTGTGGTACACCCCATCGGCATAGCGACGTCAAATGCCACGACTGACATTAATGGGCAGTATACCATTACAGGGATTACTTCCGGAATGCCGCTCGATTTCAAGCTGAGCAAGACCGGCTATCTTGATACTTACACCAACTTCGGGGCCTATACGGCAAATGTGACGACCGGTAATTACGGCATATTCACCAATGCCGACCTTACCTCCTGGAACGTTGCCGGCGTCAATTGGACCGGAACCGTATCGGCGTCAAATCCTCCGGCCGCAGCAATGACCAACATGATTGCCGGCAGTCGCGGCATCATCCGCAGCCGCACCGTTGACGCCAATAATACGAGCGTTAATTTTGCTGGTGTCGTCGTGACCGCCTACAGCTGGCGCTACCACGGACAACAGTACAAAGTTGTGTATGGAGGTACGACCAGCGGACCTGACCCGACGCTCACCAGCACCGGCACTAACGGACGTTTCTATGTACTTGATGTCGATGACGGAGATTTTGTCACCGTTGTCGCCGACAAGGCCGGCTACATTTTCCGGCCGCGTAGCTACAACGTCAGGGGCGGGGCTGTCGGCCAAAGTTCCATCCAGGGCGCGCTTGCGCCGATAGTTGCCATCACGCCCCCACCTAATCCCCAGGACATGTCGCCCCTGGCCATCACCCTGACAACGGCCAACCCTTCAAGCGGCATCTACTGGACGGTGAACGGCACTGACCCCCGCTGGTTCGGCAGTTTCTGTACCAGTCCCTGCAATATTGCTATCAACCCGCCTGCTCCCTCAACCAGCGCGGCGGTAACCGTGCGCGCTGTTGCCATGGCCGCCGGCGTCTATGGTGACCAGGCGAGTGCCACCTACAACCTTTTTATGGACACCACCCCGCCGGTGTTGACCATTAACCCTGGAGTCGTCAATCAGGCCGGGTTGGATTACACGTACACCAATAGTCTGCCGCTGAATGTCACCTTCACCTCCAATGAACAGACAACCATCTATTACACAACCAATGGACTTCAGCCGACAACCGCCGATTCCGTTGTAACGGTTGCTGCCGCTAACGGCACATCGACGCCAATCTCCATCAGCCAGGATCTGACCGTACTCAAATACTTTGGCAAGGATACGACAGGTAACAGTTCCCAGGTGCAGACAGTAAATTATGTCCTGGATACCACGCCGCCGACAATTAGCCAGGTGTTCTCTCAGTCAATTTACAACAACAGGGCCTTTAGCGTTTTCGTCAACGCGAGTGATGTTGGCGGCATAGCCGGCTACATGATAACAGGGACATCAACGCCTCCTTCTCTCACAGACCCGCTCTGGAACACCATTAATCCTGTAAGTGTTACTGTCCCGGCAGACGGTGACTTCTCCTATTTTGTCTGGGCCAAGGATTCTGCCGGTAACCTGTCTGCGGCTTTTCCGTTTACTTTCAAGGTAGACACCCTCGCGCCGATAGCGCCGACTATCACCCCGTTTACCAACAACCGGGTAAACAGTACCACCCCGACCGTAACCGGCACTGCGGAGGCAAATTCCTCCGTGCAGCTGTACGAAGGAGCTACCCCTTTAGCCAGTGCGACTGCGAACGTTTCCGGGACCTGGTCAGCAGGATTGCCATTCCTGACAGAGGGAAGCAGCCACACCATCATCGCTACTGCGACTGATGCTGCGGGCAATATCAGTCCTGGTTCTAATCTTATGACCTTCACCATTGATACGACGCTCCCGACAACGACTGCCAGCCCGGCTGGCGGCACACAGACGGGGCCGATTAGTGTCTACCTGACCGTCAGCGAACCGGCGACCATCTATTACACTACCGATGGCGCCGATCCAACAACCTCTTCGCTTTCTTTTACTGATAGCGTTGGCAACGTTCCCAAAGGGCCGATTGCCATCTCCGGCAATACAACACTCAAATACTTTGCCAAGGATCTTGCGGGTAATTCCGAAGCACCGATCAAGCAGCAGGTTTATTTTTACGGAACACCAACAACGCTCACGCTTGGCCTGGGCGGTCTCAGCAGCATTGTCTACGGCGATAACCTGCCCGTTACAGCGACGATAACTCCCGGTGCCGGGCCGACCGGCACGGTACAATTCTTTGTCGATGGTTCTCCATATGGGGCTGCTGTACCGCTTAGCGGCACATTGGCCACGACAACCATTTCGGGACTTCAGGTCGCCGGTTCACCGCACACGATTTCTGCAGTTTACGGCGGAGATGCTTCCTATGCCAGCAGTTCTGACGCAAAACCAGTGACTGTCAGTAAGGCCGGCCAGGCCGTCACCTTTGGCGCTCTCTCCGGCAAGACGTTCGGCGACGCACCGTTCACGCTGAGTGCCACCGCATCGAGCACTCTTCCGGTAAGTTTCAGCATCTTCAGTGGTCCGGCGACCATCAGCGGCACCACGGTAACCATCACCGGCGCCGGCACTGTTGTTGTCCGCGCCAGCCAGGCCGGTAATGCCAATTACAGCGCGGCGGCAGATGTTGACCAGTCATTCGTGGTCGCTCAGGCGACGCAGAGCATTACTTTCGGCGCCCTCGCCGGTAAGACATACGGCACTGCGCCGTTCACGGTGAGTGCCACCGCATCGAGCACCCTTCCGGTAAGCTTCAGCATTCTCAGTGGTCCGGCGACCATCAGCGGCACCACGGTAACCATCACCGGTGTCGGAACTGTTGTTGTCCGTGCCAGCCAGGCCGGTAACGCCAACTACAGCGCCGCAGCAAATGTTGACCAGTCATTCGTGGTCGCCCAGGCCACACAGAGCATTACCTTCGGCACCTTGCCGAACAGGAACGTCACTGACGCCCCGTTCACCGTAAGCGCTAGCGCGTCAAGCTCTCTGCCGGTAAGTTTCAGTATCGTCAGTGGTCCGGCAACCATCTCAGGAAACACCATTACCCTGACTGGAACAACCGGAACAGTCGTCGTTCGTGCCACTCAGGTCGGTGACACCAACTACACCGCCGCTGCTCCGGTCGATCAGAGTTTTCTGGCCAGATCAGCTCAGACAATCACCTTTGGCGCTCTCTCCGGCAAGACGTACGGCGATGCACCGTTCACGGTAAGTGCCACCGCATCGAGCACTCTTCCGGTAAGTTTCAGCATCGTCAGTGGGCCGGCGACCATCAACGGCACGACGGTAACCATCACCGGTGCCGGCACTGTTGTCGTCCGCGCCAGCCAGGCGGGTGACGCCCTCTACAACGCGGCGCCGGATGTTGACCAGTCATTCGTGGTCGCTCAGGCGACGCAGAGCATTACTTTCGGCGCCCTCGCCGGTAAGACATACGGCACTGCGCCGTTCTCGGTGAGCGCCACCGCATCGAGTACTCTTCCGGTAAGTTTCAGCATCTTCAGTGGTCCGGCAACCATCAGCGGTACCACGGTAACCATCACCGGTACCGGGACGGTTGTTGTCCGCGCGAGCCAGGCGGGTAACGCCAACTACAGCGCGGCGGCAGATGTTGACCAGTCATTCGTGGTCGCTCAGGCGATGCAAAGCATCACCTTCGGCGCCCTTGCCGGGAAGACCTACGGAAATGCGCCGTTCACGGTGAGCGCCACCGCATCGAGCACTCTTCCGGTAAGTTTCAGCATCTTCAGCGGTCCGGCGACCATCAGCGGCACCACGGTAACCATCACCGGTGCCGGAACTGTTGTTGTCCGTGCGAGCCAGGCCGGTGACGCCAACTACAGCGCCGCAGCAAATGTTGACCAGTCATTCGTGGTCGCCCAGGCCACACAGAGCATTACCTTCGGCACCTTGCCGAACAGGAACGTCACTGACGCCCCGTTCACCGTAAGCGCTAGCGCGTCAAGCTCTCTGCCGGTAAGTTTCAGTATCGTCAGTGGTCCGGCAACCATCTCAGGAAACACCATTACCCTGACTGGAACAACCGGAACAGTCGTCGTTCGTGCCACTCAGGTCGGTGACACCAACTACACCGCCGCTGCTCCGGTCGATCAGAGTTTTCTGGCCAGATCAGCTCAGACAATCACCTTTGGCGCTCTCTCCGGCAAGACGTACGGCGATGCACCGTTCACGGTAAGTGCCACCGCATCGAGCACTCTTCCGGTAAGTTTCAGCATCTTCAGTGGTCCGGCGACCATCAACGGCACCACGGTAACCATCACCGGTGCCGGCGCTGTTGTCGTCCGCGCCAGCCAGGCGGGTGACGCCCTCTACAACGCGGCGCCGGATGTTGACCAGTCATTCGTGGTCGCTCAGGCTGCCCAGAGCATTACCTTCGGCGCCCTCGCAGGTAAGACATACGGCACTGCGCCGTTCTCGGTGAGCGCCACCGCATCGAGCACTCTTCCGGTAAGCGTCAGCATTCTCAGTGGTCCGGCGACCATCAGCGGCACCACGGTAACTATCACCGGTGCCGGAACTGTTGTTGTTCGCACCAGCCAGGCGGGTAACGCCAACTACAGCGCGGCGGCAGATGTTGACCAGTCATTCGTGGTGGGTAAAGCAGCGCTGACCATAACGACCAACGATAAAGTGCGCTTTGCGAAAGTGGCAAATCCGACCTTCAGCGCCACGTATTCAGGCTTTGTCAATGGTGACACTGCGGCGGTACTTGGAGGTGCATTGACATTCGCCACTGCTGCTACGATTACCAGTGATCCGGGAACCTACCCGATCACGCCTGCAGGACAGACTTCGGGAAATTACACCATTACCTTCGTACCGGGTACCCTGACGGTCAGAGTCATCGGTGATATTTCAGGCGGTTCCGGCTCTTCCGATGGCGTTTTTGACCTTGCCGATGCCCTGAAATACCTGCGCATTTCTCTCGGTCTTGATCCCGCTCCTGCATCGCTCGATGGCATTAAAATGGCACCGGTTATCGGTGGCGTTCCATCCATGCCGACAGGCGGCAGCAGAGTAACTGTCGGTGATGTCGTGGCCGCGCTGGAACATTTGGTCGGACTCTGGTAGCCGGCTGAGGAAACGTACTAAAACAATCTAACTACTTGGAGATATTATGAAAAAAACAGTGATTGGTGGTCTGATGGTGACTGGATTTTCCCTGCTGGTCGGCGGTTGCGGAGGTGGTGGCGGCGATACCCCTCCTCAACCGACGATGGCGGTACTGACTCTTAAAACAGCCGGTACCCCTTCCGGTGCCTATAAAGGAATTGAATTGACTGTAAATCTTCCGGCCACCGTGTCGGTCAAGACTGACCCGCTCAACCCGAAACAGACTGCGCCCGGCGCTCTCAAACTGTCAGGGGTATTTGCCCGTTATTCGACTCTGACGACTCCACGCCCATTCTGGGGAAGATATTCATCGGCCGGTGCCGGCAAACCGAGCGTGGTTATAATTAACATTTCAAGCGGAACGGCTGAATATCCGGTAGGTGAGTTCGCGACGCTTACCTGTAACCTCGCCAGCGGTCAAACGGCAAGCCTGACTGATTTCAGCGTCGTTAATTTTGCCGCCTACGGCACAGGCGGTGCTGATATCACCGGCTTGACGGCTTCACCTCTTGGAGTAACACTTAAATAAGCACGCACATTTTGCCTTACACTGACAAAAAAAGAGGTAGGCTTAATGCCCACCTCTTTTTTGTCACTCAAAATGGTACAATTCTTACCTGGCGACCACCGCTTCAGCCGCCGCCCTTCCGAGCACTTCACACTGCTCAAGCACTTCCGGTTTCGGAGAGAACTGCGTTCTCACCGTATCACCGACCAGCTTGAAGCCGAGGGTTTTGAGGCGGTCTTCCGCCATTTTACAGGCTTCGCCGCTCCAGCCGTAGCTGCCGAAAATTCCGGCCAGATTGGTCTTCAGCTTTACCGTGCTGAGATACGCGAGCACATCCCACATCGGTTTGGCAATGTCGCGGTTAAAGGTCGGAATGCCGAACAGCAGGGCATCGGCTTCCTCCATCAGGTTGCGCAGTTCACTGGCGTTAAGGCTGTTGATATGATAGCTGGCAACCTCAATGCCATCTTGAGCGGCGCCTCTGGCAACGGCGTGAGCCATCTTTTCGGTACTGCCGTGTGGCGAAAGAAAGAGGAGTACAATTTTTTTATTCTGTGAAGGGGGCTTGCTCCACTCTTCAAACTGGCAGATAACTTTCCACGGGTCACGGCGGATGATCGGGCCGTGACTCGGGCAGATCATATCGATGACGTCGTGGCGGATTTTTTCGATCGCCGATAAAATTTTGTCCTTGAAGGGGCGGAAGATGCAGTCGAAATAAAAGTGGCGCGCGGAGGTAAAGTCCTCCACTTCATCATTAAAGATGTGCCCGACCTGCCAGTAATGGGCTCCAAAGGCATCGCAGGAAAAAAGGATATTTTCTTCTTCGAGCCGGGTGAACATGGTATCCGGCCAATGGAGAAACGGGGCGGTGATAAAACGCAGGGTACGCCCCCCGAGATCAAGGGTTTCACCATCTTTGATCGTCTGGCAGGAGATCGTTTTATTCAGAATATTACCGAGAAAGTTTTTTGCAGCGGGCGTACAGTAGACCACCGCCTGTGGAGCCTGTTCCATCAAATACGTCAGTGAGCCGGAGTGGTCGTGCTCGGTATGGTTGACAATGATATAGTCGATAGTTTTGGGATCTACCAGAGATCTGATCTTATCCATATATTCATCAACGTATTTTTCTTCGACCGTATCGATAAGGACAACCTTGTCTTGCCATTTCAACAGATACGCATTGTAACTGGTGCCATGTTCCGTCGGGAAAAGATCGTCAAATACCCTGAGATCAGGATCTTCGGATCCTATCCAGTAAAGTCCGGGTTTAATTTCTATCGGTCCTAACATGCTGTTACTCTCCCTTTTGTGTATGTGCAGATATCCTCATCGTTGAGGCGCTTGCATGACCCATGTGGATTTATAAATAGTATCGTTTTGCTAAACAACATATCAGAACTGGCCTCTCGTGTACAAGCTGGAATTAAACAATTCGCGATTGTTTCGTCAGACGGTTTCTGCTACACTCCGCCCATGGCAGATAAAGCACGCGCACGTATAAACGCTTTGCAACCGTTACTGAAGGATCCTGCGCCTGAGGTCAGGCTCGCGGCAGCGGACGCAATTGAAGCTCTGGAAGCGTCCAGCACTGTTGTCGAGATTCTTGAGACACTCAAAAACGGGAATATGGGAGCCCGGATAGGTGCGATCTATGCTCTCGGTGAAGTTGGCGGAGCGGGTGTGTTAAAGCCGCTTGTCTATTGCGCCAGACGTCCCGAAATTGATATCCGCTCGGCAGCGGTGGCGGCTCTTGGGAAGCTGGCGTTAGCGGAGACCCTTCCGGTGCTGGTCGAACTTCTCGACGACGAAAGCCCGATTGTTCAAGCGTGTACCGTAGCGGCGCTGCGGAATTTTTCGGCGACCCCGGAAATACTCATCAAATTACGTCCGTTGCTCGACGCACATGACGGTGTTCTCGAAGCAGAGACGGCTCTGACGTTGTCCCGGTTTAAAGACACGTCTTCACTTCCCCGGATTGAAGCGCTCCTTACCTCACCTCATGCATCAACGCGTCAGGCTGCCGCCATCGCCTTCAGCAAAATTCCATTTCAGTAACGCGCGCCTTGATGTGGCAGTGCAATTAATCAGGGTCATTGATTGCCATTTGCAAGCCATTGACCTATTTCAATGTTTTTCAACAACGGATCAACAACCGCGACTATTCTGGCATAGCAGGTTCCATCCGGTTCTACGAGCGCCTGTTCACGCGGAGCGCGGAGTCGCTTGCCGCTTTCCTCAAACAATATCCGCACCAGTGGTGCATCCACATTCGACGGGTTCGGCCGGTACACAATCGCAACCTCGTTGGTATCAAGGCGCACGAGCGTTCCAACAGGATATGTGCCCATCATTTCCACAAAGCGCGCCACTACCGCTCCGTCCAGAATCGTGTTTGTCATTGTCTTCATATGGTCCAACGCTTTCTTCGGATTGATCGGATGCTGATACACACGGAGTGTCGTCATGGCATCATAGGTATCGGCAACCGCGATAATATCCATCAACTGATCAAACGGGAGCTTGTTTGCCCATTCAGGATATCCGGAGCGGTTGTAGTGCAGGTGGTGCCCGAGCACAATGGAAGACAGATGTGGTGCCAATCCCTCCATTTCCTTGATTATTTTCGAGCCAAGCTCGGGATGCAGCTTCATTTCATCAAACTCGGTGCTGGAAAGTTTGCCCGGTTTATTCAGAATTGTCTTTGGCACCATGGTCTTGCCTATATCGTGCAGCTGCCCCGCAATTCCCAGGTCCCTGAGCGCTCTGGAGTCCAGGCCGAGTACTGCTCCCAGTGACATCGCCAGAACTCCGACATTGATACTGTGCGTAAAGGTATAGTTGTCGTAATCCCGTATCATTGCCAAGCCAAGAAGGGCCAACGGTTCCCGAGAGATGATCTCGACCATCTGGTCGACAACCTGCACGACCTGAGCGCTGCCCGGTATGCGACCCCGTTCAATTTCACGGCAGACTGTCCGGAGAGCAGTAACTGCCCGACCATACATTTCACGATGATCATCGCCGATCTCAAGTTCTTCACTTTCGGGATCAAAGTTTTCTGCGCCGTGACGAAGAATTGTCAGTCCGGTGATTTTGCTGTCCGCCATTTGACGGGCAAGAGCTTCAAAGCGTGTCCCTTTGACGGAAAACAGCTTTACGAATGTTTCCATCTCTTCAAAGCGAAGGGATGAAGTTACGACAATCCGGCTTATTTCCTTTTCAACCATCCGGTTTGTCAGATCGGCAATTGCCGTTGAGGGATTACTGAAAATGTGGTCATCAAAAAAAATGAGACCATCGATTACTCCCCATGAAAGCTTCGTTTCAGCAATAAGCGCCGCTGACAGCAAGTTATATAGCTCCATGAGCGGCTGCCTGATCGCCGGATGCGCAGCCGGGTAAAAGGAAACTCCTTTAACGGCTCCGGAAAAGAGCGTGATCAGATGCAGTGCTTTTTCTTTATTAATGGCTCCCATCAGACCTTCCTTCATTTTTTTCTATCATTCTGATTGATTCGGCGCATGCTGCACCAAGCTCTCCCCCGCTGGAACTGAGCTTTGTCAGGATCGGCACCGCCCTGATGTCTCCAAGTTTACCAAGGCATAGCGCAATGGCCGTTTTCAGCTGTCTGCCCCGGCTTACGGCCAGCAGGTTGCGTTCTACCATGTGCAGCACAAGCAGCGGCGTCACCTGTCGATCTCCGATTAAAGCAATGGCAGCCAGAGCATCGATTTTGAGAGAGAGCGTACGCAAAAAAATGTCGCTGGTGGTGACAATTTTCATCAGCTCATTTAATGATTTTTTACTTTTCAGGACACCAAGTGACGCGATGGCCTGGGAATACAGCTCCGTATCAGGACCCTGCAAAACGTTGAGTATGCCCGATTCGGCTTCATCGCCGCCAATCTGAGTCAGACTGCGGATCGCCTCTTTGCGTACGCGGATGTCAGTATGCTGCAGGCATTGCGTAACGGCGGGCAGTGCTTTCCTGCTTGCGATAGTTCCTAAAATTGCACAGATGTTTCGCGTCATGAACCAGCGGGAATCATGCACCGCATTGAGAAGAATCGGCACGGCAGCCTCGCCGAGCGAGCCGAGCACTGTTGTAAGCATTTTTCTGGTTTTTGCACTGTGAGAGCGGCCCAACAGGTCAATTGCAGCGGTAACGGCAGCGGCACCACCTGCCTTGAGAACCGCTTGCAGGGCATTAAGCGAGAGACCGGATCCTTGTACTGCCTGTTCAAGGGCAACAGGGACAATATCACCGGTAATAACGATCTGTTCCAGCGCAAATTGAGCACATTCCTGTATCCCCTGACTGCGCTGCCTGTCGCTGATGTGGCCGGCGAGTAAATCGATCAGAAGAAACAGCGTATACGGTTCTTGACGCAGTTGGGGAATGGCGCAGCACGCAACCGCCTGACGGACTAAAAACAGATATATGTCGTCATCCGTACAGGCTGCAATTCGTCCAAGAAGGGCCTGAAGCTGCAGTTCCGGTGAGAGTTCCTCCGACAGCGGGGCGATATGCTCTTCAGCAGGCCAGGTCATTGCTTCGATTTCAGACTCGTCACCCCCCTCAGGAACAATCCCGGCCAGTTCTATTCTCTCACGTTTACCGCGAATAATCGCCAGGTCAAATTCATTGACCCAGATTGTACGTACGCCGCGTTCCTCCATGAGGCCGTCCATGCCGCCGGATTGGTGAATCTGCTCGGGAGAGAGGCTCAACAGCTTTACCAGTTCTTCGACATCTTCCTGAAACAGATCCTGAGAGAGTGTTATTTTTTTGACACGGCGCAGGAACAGCTCGTAGGCCAGTCCCGTAGACATCCTGGTAGCACCTTTAAGAAGCTCCCCGTCAGGAAAGCTGAAACCGGTGCGACTGCACGAGAGAGAGAGTGTATTCCCATCGAGAAGCGACAGCATCGCCGCATGAGCCCAGTTCAGGCTGCTGCGACGCGACGGGTGCCCCGGCGGATAGAACTTCCGCGCCAGCACCGCACGGTACAGGCTGCCAAGCGCATTATGAATATCCTGTATTTTGGGTGGACGATAGAAAGAGAAAGACATTGCCGCTCCTTGTATTGTGGCCGCGAATTATGCCATACTGCCGCACAAAAGTCTTTCCCAAAAAACATTGTTTACATATTGAATCGACTGAATTTTCACGAGGGGCGCTATGAGACAGAAAACCATCTTCACCTGCCAGAAATGTGGCGGCCAATCCCCTAAATGGCTCGGCAAATGCCCTGACTGTGCTGCCTGGAACAGTATGGCGGAAGAGACCGTTATCAAGGCGTCACACGGGCAGTACCCGACAGGAGGTGCACAGCCCATTCCGATTTGTGATGTCCCCCCCCAAGCGGAAACACGGAGGCCGACCGGCATCGGAGAGCTCGACCGGGTCCTCGGCGGCGGTATCGTGCCCGGTTCGCTCGTACTTATCGGTGGTGACCCCGGCATCGGGAAATCGACGCTGCTGCTGCAGGCGATGCACACCCTTGCGGAGGAAGCTGGTAAGGTGCTGTACGTCTCGGGAGAAGAGTCTGCTTCACAAACCCGGTTGCGCGGCGAGCGACTGGGCGCTTCAAGCAAGAACCTGCTGATTCTGGCGGAAAACTCCCTTGAAGCCATTCTCAATCAGGCGGCGGCTCTTAAACCGGCAGCTATGGTTGTTGACTCTATCCAGACCGTCTGGACGTCTGCCCTGGAATCGGCTCCCGGCAGTGTCAGCCAGGTGCGGGAATCAGCCGGCAAACTGATGCTGCTTGCCAAGGGGAGCGACATCCCGATATTCATTGTCGGCCACGTCACCAAAGACGGCTCGATTGCCGGTCCACGGGTTCTTGAGCATATGGTGGACACGGTGCTTTATTTTGAAGGTGACGGCAGCCACCCCTTCCGGATACTGCGGGCGGTCAAGAACCGCTTTGGCTCGACCAATGAGATCGGCGTTTTTGAAATGAAGCAGGAGGGGCTGTGCGGAGTCGCAAACCCTTCGGAACTGTTCCTTTCCGAACGTCCGCTCGGCGTGTCAGGATCAGTCGTCACCACCTCGCTCGAGGGGAGCCGGCCGCTGCTGGTAGAGCTTCAGGCGCTGGTAACACCATCTTCATACGGCGTACCGAGACGGACAACCATCGGAGTGGATCATAACCGCCTCGCCCTGCTGGTGGCCGTCCTGGAGAAAAAGGTCGGTTTGCATATGACCGGACAGGACATCTTTTTAAATGCTGCCGGCGGTGCCCGACTGAATGAACCGGCAGCAGACCTGGCAATGATTATGGCCGTAGCCTCCAGCCACCTCGACAAGGCCATCCCCCCCGATACGGTTGTGTTTGGTGAAGTCGGCCTGGCCGGAGAGGTGCGAGCGGTCACCCAGCCTGAATTGCGCATTGCCGAGGCGGAAAAGCTCGGCTTCAAGCGCTGCATTATTCCGGCAGGCAGCATGAAACGCCTGAAAAAGAGGGGCATCCGCCTTGAAGGCGTTGCAACGGTGCAAGATGCGATGGATCTGATATTTGCTTCGTAAATTTTTCCTTTGACCCCGCCCCTTTTCTCTGTTATATCAAGATAGCTTGATATAAATAAATTGCCTACCTTGATATAATTATGCTAAACACTTTCAAAGCATTGGCAGACCCCTGCCGCCTGCGCCTGACTGCGCTTCTTCTGGCCGGTGAATTCACCGTGCAGGAGCTGACCGGAATCATGGCCATGGGGCAGTCACGCATCTCCCGGCACCTGAAAATCCTGACCGAAGCGGGGATACTTTCCGTCAAGCGTCAGGGGACGTGGAGCTACTTTCGGGTTGGTGACGGGAACACTTTTTTTGCCGCCATCCGCACCACCTTTGAACGGGATATGGCAGCACTGCCTGATCGGCAGCGCGATTTGAACGCCGTTGCGGGGGTGTTGGAAGAGCGGCGCAGACGCAGCCGGGAATTCTTTGACCAGCACGCCCGTCAGTGGGATGACCTGGCCAGAACGCTCCTGCCGGTTCCCGAGTACCGCCAACGCCTGCTTGAACTGGTACCGCACGGCGGTACCGTGCTGGAGATCGGCGTCGGCACCGGCGGCCTGCTGGGAGAGCTGGCAGTACGGGCAGAAAAGGTGATTGGTGTTGATCATTCTCCGGCCATGCTGGAGGAGGCCGGTCGAACGGTGACGGACAACGGGCTTACCAACATAGAGTTGCGCCTGGGGGAGATGGCCCATCTGCCGCTCTCCGATGCTGCCGGTGGCTGTCTCGTGGCCAACATGGTACTGCATCATGCCGCGGATCCGGCCGCCGTTCTTGTGGAATTCCGACGGGTGCTGGCTCCCGGCGGTACGCTGCTGCTGGCGGATCTTGCCCGTCATGAGCGTGAGTCGGCACGGGAACAGCTGGCCGATCAATGGCTCGGCTTTGAGGAGACGGAGCTGCAATCGTGGTTTGCTGCAGCAGGTTTTGCCACCGCACAGAGCGAGCGTATTGATGCGGGGAACGGGCAGGAGTCGGTATTGATAGTACGAGCATCTATAACAGAATAGCCACACCACAAAAGGAGAAACACCATGTCACAGGATTACATCGTAGCAGATCTGAAACTGGCCGATTGGGGCCGCAAGGAAATCAGGATTGCTGAAACGGAAATGCCCGGCCTGATGGCCATTCGCGAAGAGTTCGCGGCAGCACAGCCGCTGAAGGGGGCCCGTATCACCGGTTCGCTCCATATGACCATCCAGACCGCGGTGCTGATTGAAACCCTGACCGCCCTCGGTGCCGAGGTTCGCTGGGCTTCCTGCAATATTTTTTCGACCCAGGACCATGCTGCGGCTGCTATTGCTGCAGTCGGAGTACCGGTTTTTGCCGTAAAGGGTGAGACACTGGAGCAGTACTGGGATTACACCCACCGCATCTTTGAATGGAGCGATGGCGGTTTTTCCAACATGATTCTCGACGACGGCGGCGACGCCACCCTGTTGCTGCATCTGGGTGCCAGAGCGGAAAAAGATCTCTCCGTGCTGACCAACCCCGGCTCGGAGGAAGAAACGATTCTGTATGCGGCGATTAAAGCCAAACTGGCCGGTGCACCGAACTGGTACTCCACCCGTCTGGCCGAGATCAAGGGCGTAACCGAAGAGACCACCACCGGTGTGCATCGTCTCTATCAGATGCATGAGCGGGGCGATCTGAGATTCCCGGCCATAAATGTCAATGACTCCGTCACCAAGTCAAAATTCGATAACCTCTACGGCTGCCGCGAATCGCTCGTTGACGGTATCAAGCGCGCCACCGACGTCATGATTGCCGGCAAGGTCGCCCTGATCTGCGGCTATGGCGACGTCGGCAAAGGTTCTGCGCAGGCGATGCGCGCTCTCTCTGCCCAGGTATGGGTAACAGAGGTCGACCCGATCTGTGCCCTGCAGGCCGCCATGGAAGGCTACCGTGTCGTAACGATGGAGTACGCCGCCGACAAGGCTGATATTTTTGTCACCTGCACCGGCAACTACCACGTCATTACTCACGATCATATGATCAGGATGAAGGATCAGGCCATTGTCTGCAACATCGGCCATTTCGACAACGAAATTGAAGTTGCCGCACTTGAAAAATATCAGTGGGAAGAGATCAAGCCACAGGTGGATCACATCATATTCCCTGACGGCAAACGCATCATCCTGCTCGCCAAAGGGCGCCTGGTCAACCTCGGCTGCGGCACCGGACATCCCAGCTACGTGATGTCCTCTTCCTTCGCCAACCAGACCATCGCCCAGATCGAACTGTTCTGCAACCCGGACAAATATCCGGTCGGGGTCTATGTTCTGCCCAAGCATCTCGATGAGAAGGTTGCCCGCCTGCAGCTTAAAAAACTGAATGCCCAGTTGAGTGTCCTGACAGATGAGCAGGCCGCCTACATCGGTGTGCCGAAGCAGGGGCCGTACAAGGCGGAGCAGTACCGGTATTAGGGTGGATTTATGGAATGCCGCGCAGGATGTGCCGCCTGTTGTATTGCGCCGTCAATATCCTCATCAATCCCCGGCATGGCTGATGGCAAGCCTGCCGGGGTGCGCTGCCTCCAGTTGACGGATGATAACCGCTGCCAGCTCTTTGACAATTATGAACGTCCGCAGGTCTGCAGAAATCTCCAGCCGAGTGAGGAGATGTGCGGGGCGAACCGCGCTGAAGCAATGGAGCGCCTGGCCGACTGGGAGCAGTTGACGCGACCGGAAATTACTTCTTCTGGTCCGCCTGGTTCAACGCCTTGACCAGATCGTCGGTAACATCCTTCGTATCAGCAGAACTGCCGATGTAGAGCAGTTCTTTTTTAATCACAATGGCGGCAAAACCGTTGGCTTTGCCGTGAGCCACAGCGGCTTGCTCGATTGCTTCGTAGAGGGCCTTCGTCTCTTGCTCCTGCAGGAGATAAAATTCCTCTTCCGACGCCCGGGCAAATTTCTGGAGCTCCTCCATTTTTTTCTGGAATTCCTTTGCTTTGGCGTCACGCTGTGCCGGGGTCATTGTTGCGATCTTGCCTTCAGTGGCGGTTTTAAACTTTTCGAACTGCTTTTTCTTCCCGTCGGCTTTCTCCTGAAGAGCATTTTTTTTCGCCGTCAAGAGAGCTTTGACCGCCCTGCCCCGCTCGGATTCAGAACCGATACGAATGATATCCACATAGCCGATACGGGGGCTTTGCGAAGTGCCAGCTGGCTTAACTGCTGTCTCGACCGGTGTAATACCAACAACCGGTGTTGCCTCAACCGGATTGTCGGCAGCAAACGCGAACGAAGGAAGGGCAATAAAGCAGGCAATTAGAATAGTTTTGCAATACGTAGACATGGCGTCTCTCTTTACTTTGGGATTTTGTGCTGCTAACTCAAGCGAGAAGTTTTAGTCCGCCGCGACGCTGTTGCAAAGACCCCCCATGTCAGCAGGAGCAGAGAAAAAACCGCAATCAGCGGGTGAGCAACTGTGAGAACGAGCGGCGTCAGAGCCAGTCGGGTGATGTAGCGAAGTACGGCATGCCGGGCAATAACATCAGCCACCGGCGGACTGGCGCGATAGTAAAACGCAACAAAAGCCCGTCCCGGAGCATTGGAAAGAAGGAACTCATCACGGAAATTTCGCAGCAGCTGCACCTGCGGATGAAGATAACTGCCGTATGCAGCGGTGGCGATGAAGCAGCCGCCGCTACTGCTCCCGCTCACGACCGGATTTGGCGTTACGGGTGCGACTGAGCCGTCAGTACTGAAGCTGACGTTCGCACCTTCATTCGTGCCAGACGTGTTTGCAACCAGCAGGACCACCTCATCAGCACTGCTGAAAGAGTTATCGGTATAGGAACTGCCACCGGCGTTGGCTGTGATTTCGCTGATGGCCCCGGAGCTCTTTCTGAAAGCAGCCGTCTGGATACCGGCACTTTTGCTTACGGTAATTGTCAGGGTAGGCATACTGGCAGAGCGTGTAAAGGTGTAGTAGGCAAACGAGTAATGGGGAAGCGAGATTGACGGTTTCTGACTGCTGCTGTTATTCACCGGATATGCCGAGTAGGTTGTCACAGGTGAGTAGGGGTGTATTTTTGCGGTATCAGAAAGATGGGTTGACCACTCCCTCGTGTAGACGCGCTTGGCAAAGCCGAAAAAGTCTGTCGCAAGAGTGCTGTTGTAGGTAGTGGAGAGCACGGAATCGAGCACCGGTGTTATTGAAATATCAAATCCGTTAGGGCTGGAAATGCCGGCCAGGGTTTCCCAGGCATTTCGAACCATTATTGAACCATGTTTTTCTGACAGATAACGATTAAAAATCCAGCGGCCGTAACCGCCCCCGGTAGAGATGCTTTCAGCAATATCCAGTGATAGTGTGCTTTGCGTAAACCAGGCGGGAATATAGTTGTAAAGTTGGTTTACGCTGTCATACAGTTCATCTTCCATCCACGTGGAGGTTGCTTCAGCGTACCAGACATCAAAATAATAATTATATCCGTACTGTATGGCGTGGTGGTATTCGTGAGCTGCCGTGATTTGCAGGCTCTGGGTCGGGCTGTAGATGCCCGGTTTATAGATGAGGTCGGTAAAGTTGTTATCCAGCTCCATCCAACTCGTAAATGCATTGGGATGGCTTCCGGTTGAAGCAGACATACCACTATTCGTCACTCCGTAAAATCCTTGCGGGGCGAGGTCACGCAGATACACATCGTACGGTGCGTTACCGGACGTAGGAGCCAGGTGCCACTGCAGAGAAGTATATGAAGCAGCAACGTCATCAAAGGTTTGCGCGACTGTTTGCACCCAGGTGAACGATGGAACGGCATCAGCACCTGCTGTGGTGTAGTGGATTTTAAATTTGCCGGAAAGTGAGACCAATGTTTGTTCCGTACCACTCAGAACCGGCAGCGCCAGCTGTTTCGCCAGCACTTTCTGCGTAGACGGTTCCAGCAGATTCCAGTCACGGCGCAGACCATGTTTGAGCGGCATGCCGCAGTGTGCCGCTTCCAGGGCGACAGGAGCTGCAGACAAGACGGCTTTTTGAAGCTGCATATTCCCTGCCTCACCGAACTGCTGCAGGTAATACTCATCAAGCGTTCCGGCACGTACGGTCGCAGAGAGGTGCACCAGGGTAATAATGCCGAGGGTCAGACGTACAAAGAAGCGGCTCATCAATCGACCATCCTTTTGCCGGCCCGCAATGGGACGAGAGTTGTAATGCCACGTTCTACGGTTATCTCTGCGGTAAAGGGGCCGCTGCCGACGGCATAGGTCCCGGCAGGCAGCACGACCACAAAATAACCATGATCATCGGTCTGCACCGTGACAAGCTGTTTGCCAGATGCGGAGATCAGCAGCGGCACACGTGGGTAGGGCTTGAAACCACTGCTGCCGCCGAGTTTGCCCCCGGAACTCTGCAGATAGCAGATACCGGCAATGGCGCCTGAGCCTTCCGGCAGAACAGCCTGTTCAAGCCCGTCTGCCTCGGCTGTCAGCACAACGGGCTGCGTTTTTTCGCGAACCGCCACAAATGCGCTGCCGTCAACTGCCGGGCCGGGAGCAAATGCGCTGCCGTCAAAGTGGTAATAATTCCACACATCGCCAGGGCGTTTACTTGCCGCTGATAGCGAGGTCGAAAGGAGAGTGCCGGTGAGAAAAACAAGTAAAAATGTGAGTAGCCTGGACATGACGGTCGCCTCAAAATCAATGAAATGGTTTGCCATAGTGCCTAATTCACATCAATTAAGTCAAACGGAATATTGTGACTGATCCCTCTTCACTTGACAAATCAGCACTCTACCGATATTTTCACCATTCAAAATAATGAATACCACGCAGCAAATATCCAATAAAAGGAGTTCATCGACATGGCAGAAAAATTCATTTTCACTTCCGAATCCGTATCCGAGGGTCATCCTGACAAGGTGGCCGATCAGGTGTCTGATTCGATTCTTGACGCAATCCTCACCCAGGATCCCACCGCCCGTGTCGCGTGCGAGACGATGGTCACTACCGGTATGGTGGTAATTGCCGGCGAGATCACCACCAACGCCGTCATCAACTATTCCGAAATCGCTCGTCAGACCATCAAAAACATCGGCTATACCGACTCGGAAATCGGCTTTGATGCCGATACCTGTGCGGTGCTTGTTTCCGTTGACCGTCAGTCTCCGGACATCTCGCAGGGCGTCTCTGAAGGGGAAGGACTTCACAAGGAACAGGGTGCCGGCGACCAGGGGCTTATGTTCGGCTATGCCTGCAATGAGACTCCGGAGCTTATGCCGA
Organism: Desulfuromonadales bacterium; assembly: GCA_013349405.1. Classification (GTDB taxonomy): domain Bacteria; phylum Desulfobacterota; class Desulfuromonadia; order Geobacterales; family Pseudopelobacteraceae; genus JACRCG01. Next base: position 19,750 of record DUZS01000008.1, read on the forward strand.
TGCCGATCCAGTTGGCTCATCAGCTGGTTGCAAAACTTGCCGAGGTGCGCAAATCCGGCAGGCTGAACTTTCTTCGCCCCGACTCCAAATCCCAGGTTTCGGTTGAATATGTTGACGGCAAACCAAGCCGGATCGATACGGTTGTTATCTCTACCCAGCATACCCCTGACGTTACCCATGCGAGAATTGAGGAAGAGGTTATTGCCGAAGTGATTCGGAAGGTTATTCCGGTTCACCTGCTGGATGCCAACACCCGTTACTTCATCAATCCGACCGGACGCTTTGTCGTTGGTGGTCCGATGGGTGACTGCGGCCTGACCGGCCGCAAGATCATTGTCGATACCTACGGCGGCATGGGCCGCCACGGCGGCGGTGCATTTTCCGGAAAAGATCCCTCAAAAGTAGACCGTTCGGCCGCCTACATGGGTCGTTATGTCGCCAAAAATCTTGTCGCCGCCGGTCTCTGTGACCGCTGCGAGGTACAGGTGGCATACGCTATCGGCATGGCACAGCCGGTTTCCATCATGGTCAACACCTTCGGCACCGGCAAACTGCCGGAAGAGCGTTTCTCCTCGCTGGTTCGCGAAACATTTGACATGCGGCCGAGTGCCATCATCGAACAGCTTGACCTGCTTCGCCCAATCTATCTTAAAACCGCAGCGTACGGTCACTTCGGACGGGAATTGCCCGAATTTACCTGGGAAAAAACGGATAAAGCCGCGCTGCTGAAGCAGAAAGCAGACATTTAAATAAAACCTGAAAATAAATCAATTGAAACACGGAGCAACAGAGCAACGGAGTAAAATCTGAGAGAAAATCGGCTTGATTTCTCCGCTGCTCCGTTGCTCTGTGTTATTTAAAGACCGGTATTTACGGATTTAACGCCAATGCCAACCAGCTCAATCGAACATAACCCGCTGCTCTTCGGGCGTGATGAACGCTCCGGCATCGTCGCGATTGAGTCGGTCGGGCACTTCATCCGGCTCTTTTTCAGGGCCGCCGGCCGCGTTCATTTCCATGACGAACCGTTTCAACCGTTTATCCTTGTCAATGACGCCGCAATTTTCTCCGGGTGTCGCATCCCGTGTGCTGTGCGGCCATTGTCCGGAGAAGCTTTTTTCCGCTGCCAGTTATTGTTTGATTCGTGGAACGATTGTTTGGCCGCCCGTGATTTTCTTGCCGGGAAAACCGGTAAGAACTATGCTGCCCCCGATGCCCCCTATCTCTTTCTCCCGGATCTTTCCCACCAGTACATGCTGGCCAGCGGCGCGACGCTCTTTAAAGGCATGGAGTTTTCCGCACTGCGCTGTCTCGCTCTCGATATCGAAACCGCCTGTGCCGAAGGCTATGAGTTTTCCAACCCTGAACGTCCGGAGGACCGGATTATCTCTGTTGCTCTCAAGGATTCCCATGGTGACGAGGTCGTGCTTCGCGGCGATCAGCTCTCAGAACCGGAGCTGCTCCAGGCCCTGAACAATGCGATGCTCCTCAGTGATCCGGATGTAATCACCGGTCACAACCTCTTCCGTTTTGATCTTGATTATATCGGTCGCCGGGCGCAGCGGCATGGTATCCGCCTGAACTGGGGGCGCAACGGGACGTCGCCGCATATAACGCCGCATGCCCGTTGGAGTCTCGCCGAAAAAACGCTCGAATACCCCCGCTGGGATGTCTACGGGCGCCACATTATCGACACATACTTTCTGACACAGCTCTATGATATCGGCGGGCGCAATCTTGAAAGTCACGGGCTCAAAGCCGTAGCACAGCATTTCGCAATTGCCGCGGATGAGCGCACCTATCTGGACGGCGCCGATATTTCAACCGCTTTTCACAATGACCCGGAGCGACTGTATCGCTATAACCGCGATGATGCCCGCGAAACGCTCTCCCTGTTCCGCCTGCTCGGCTACCCCTGGTTTCTGCAGAGTCGAATTTTCCCCTATTCCTTTCAAAACTGCGTCATTCGCGGCAACGCCACCCGCATCAATTCGCTTTTTCTCCGTGAATACCTGCATCGCGGCCACGCGATACCTGCCCGGACTTCTGCCGTTGCACCTTTTGAGGGGGGCTATACGGAGTCGCCATCTTCGGGGATTGTCGGCCCGATTGTCCATTGTGACGTGGCATCACTCTACCCGTCGTTGATGCTGACATACCATCTTGCCCCTGCCAAGGACAGCCTGAATCTTTTCCTTCCGATGCTCGCGGATCTGCGCCGCTTCCGCCTGACCGCCAAACAACGGGCCCGCGCTTCAGCAGATGATGCGGAACGGCACTATTTCGATGCGCTGCAGCAGGTGTTCAAGGTGCTGATCAATTCATTCTATGGCTATCTCGGCGCTGCGCGGCACAACTTCTCCGATCCGGCAACCGCTGCCGAAGTAACCCGCCTGGGACGGGTTACGATCAAAAACATGATTGAACTGCTCGTCTCTGAAGGAGCCCGACCGATTGAGGTAGACACTGATGGCATCTATTTTAAACCACCGGCGGCCTGTACCTCCGTGGAGGCTGAGCAGGAACTGGTACAGCGCCTTTCCCAGAAGTTACCGGAGGGGATAGAGGTCGATCTGGACGGCCGCTATCGGACCATGTTCGCCTACAAAAGTAAAAATTATGCCCTGCAGGAGTATGACGGCAGGATCATTATCAAGGGGAGCGGACTTCGATCACGAGGGGTTGAGCCGTATTTACGGGAATTCATGCGCGATGTCATCGAACGTTTACTGAACGGCAGCGCCGAAACAGTGGAGCGGCTTTTTGCCACGTATGTTGCCCGGCTTCGCGCGCGCGGACTTGATGTCGCCTGGGTTGCCCGCAGTGAAACACTCAATGAGTCGCCTGACAGCTACACGGAGAAACTTCGTTCAGGGTCGCGCAACCGCGCAGCAGCCTTTGAAGTGGCCCTTGCTTCGGGGAGGCCCTACCGCACCGGAGACCACGTCAGCTATTATGTCAGCGGCTTCGGAAAAGGCACCGCTGCATACGAGCAATGTCGTCCGGTAGCGGCGTTTAATACCGCGCATCCCGATATCAATGTGCCCTATTACATAGAAAAACTGCGCCATGTCAAAAAGCGCTTTGAACCGTTTCTGCCGCAGGAACCGACACTGTTTGACCTGTGATGCTTGCAAGCGGTATTTCTTTGTGGTAAGAGTCTGAAACTGGAGAGAATAGACATGCAAGCACTGAGAAAAATTTAAATCGTTAACACAGATTATATATCGTTGAAAATTCCCAAAGCGTTTATGAAACGGTCTCTGGAAATTATTATTATGCCTTTAGATGAATCGAAGCCACTAATCGAGCCTCCACGGACATGGCCAAAGGATTTTTTTGCCAAGACCGCCGGATGCTTTGCTGGCGAGCCACTTATCCGAGAGAATCAGGGTGAGTATGAAGTTAGAGACATGCTGCAGTGAAATTTCTGTTGGATACAAATGTTTGTATCTCATACCTTAACAATGCCGCAACTCCGATTCGTACGCGGATGCAGATGTTAAATCCGGCGCAAATAGTGCTTTGTTCTATTGTAGAAGCGGAGCTGTACTACGGAGTAATGAAGAGCGCCACCCCTTCGAGAAATCTTGCCAGACTTACTCCGTTCCTTGATCTATTTGATTCGCTCCCCTTTGATAGTGAGGCCGCCAGGGAATTTGGCCACATTCGAGCTTATTTAGCTAAAGCAGGGACTCCTATCGGACCATATGATCTTCAGATAGCCTCAATCGCCCTCGCGAACAAACTGAAACTTGTCACACACAACACCCGAGAGTTTAGCCGGATTATAGGACTGCAATTGGAGGATTGCGAATTGGAACATATTTAAGTAGCAAATCAATTTCAACTTGCTAAAAAGGAGACCGTATGAAAAAGCTTCTGTTGGTATCAGTTTTTTTGTGTGCTTTTGTTATCCTGGAACCGGAACGCGCAGCAGCCGATCAGCAGCCGGAAGTGATAGTCGAGAAGATGGCGATCAAACTGGTACGGGGAGTCACCAATACATTTACCAGCATTGTCGAACTTCCGAAGCAGACCATCCTGACCGGAAGAGAGATGGGGCCGGTTGGCTATGTCATCGGCCCGGTCAAGGGTGTCGGCATGACATTATATCGTGCGGTGATCGGCATAACGGAAGCTGTTTTCTGCATGGTTCCCCAGCCGGGATATTATGATCCGATGATCGACCCGGAATATGTCTGGCAGGGGTGGGAACCGAAAAGAGTTACGACAAAGGCGATTGAAGAAGAAAAGGGCAAATAATTTGTAGGGGCAAAGCAAGCGTCCCACCTGCTTTGCCCTTATATCTCGAAGTTCAAAAGCGGTCAAAGCAGATGAAACCTGCTTTGCCCCTACGTGTAAAATGGTATTTTCACAGTTGCGATTTCACCCCAGCCGCTGCCGCAAAAAGGCTTCAAATTCCGCACTGAATTCCTTCCTCTTGAGCGCCATATCAACCGTCGCCTTCAAAAAGCCGAGCTTGTCACCGCAATCATGGCGGAATCCTTCAAACAGACAGCCGTATACCGCCTCTTCTTTTGACAGGGTGAGGATGGCGTCGGTCAATTGAATCTCTCCCCCCTTTCCCGGCAGCTGATTCTGGAGAATATCGAAAATCCGGGGCGTCAGCACATAGCGGCCGATAATCGCCATATCCGAGGGAGCTTCCTCCCGGGCCGGTTTTTCCACCATATCGGTAATCCGGAAAGTGCGCTCACCGACCTTGTCCGCTGCAACACAGCCATACGAAGAGATGTTTTCCATCGGTACTTTTTCCAGCGCCAGCACCGATCTTCCCTGCAGATTGAACACATCCAGCAGCTGCCCGAGACAGGGGCGCTCGCCATCAACAATGTCATCACCAAGTAACACGGCAAACGGTTCGTCGCCGACAAAATCCCTGGCACAGAGGATCGCATGCCCGAGACCCATGGCCTGCCGCTGACGGACATAGAAGATGTTTACCATCTCGGCAATTTCCCGTACCCGCGACAGCTCCCGATCTTTTCCCTTGTCATAGAGATGCGCCTCCAGCTCAACGGAAATATCAAAATGATCCTCAATATTATGCTTGCCGCGACCGGTCACAAAAAGAATCTGCTCGATGCCGGAAGCCACCGCCTCCTCGACAACATACTGCACCAGCGGTTTATCAATCAGCGGCAGCATCTCCTTCGGGGATGATTTGGTGGCGGGAAGAAAGCGGGTACCGAGACCGGCAACCGGGAAAACAGCTTTTTTTACTTTCATGGGGAGGACTCCTGGGTTACGAGATTATTCCGCCGAGCAGGCGCAGCCGCTGCACGCGGCCGGTTTTGGCGCTTCTGTTTTCGGGCAGTAGCCGGTATTGAACCAGCCGTCACCTTTCAGGGTAAAGGCGGTGGATGAGATCATTTTTTCGACGGCGGCGTTGCAGTGCGGGCATTGGCTGGCGGGCGGGTCTGAAAATTTCTGGCGCAGTTCAAACTGATGATCGCAGGAGGTGCAGCGGTATTCGTACATCGGCATAACGGGTAAGCTCCTCTTCTCTGATAATGGTGTGACTGCACTATAATAACGCACGGTGGTATTTGTCAACGGTGTCAACTTCTGCGCCCCGAAAAGGTGTCCGTTACCTCGACGCTTCAATGCAAAAGAGCCCTGATTTCCCAGAAGTGGACCTGGAGAGCATTGCAAAGTATTATTTTTATTCTCTAATTATTAAATTTTCAAAAAAATCCTTGCATCTGGCGTGCACTATTGATAGTGTTCAGCATACGAAAAGTAGCGCTATCTAAATAATACTTCCTTAAGATACTGCTTTTTTTACTGCGTTGCTTGACATTGATAGTTTCCGGGATATCCTTTGAGACGGCGCTGTCAAATAGCTAACACGTTATAAATGAGGATATACCCGCCAACAACTCCACTCACGTTAATTGCATGACGCTTCAGAACGCATTTTTTGGAAAGGAGGGAATATTTTGAAATTTACCTACACGAATAAAAGCTGCCTTGTCCTTGGAGCGGGGGCGGCAGTACTGGCTTCAACACTGCTCTGGTCAACGCCGCTCATCGCGTCTGATTATTCATTTTCTGGTGAGTCCAATACCATCTTCCGCATGCGCACTTCAATCACCGACAAGACCATATCCCCAGCCTACGAATACCTCCGCCTCACCATGACCGATAAGCTCAGTAACGGGTCAGGGGTGGCATTTCACCTCGGAGCATGGGGCCGGGCCGATCTGGGTGACAAACCGGACGACCACGGCACGAATGGCAATCTTCAATATGCCTATCTCACCTACCAGGCCGCAAAAAACAACTCCGTCTTCACCATCGGGCGCCAGTTCATCAGTGAAGGTGTTGCCGCTGAGCGCATCGACGGCGTATATCTGCGCAATGACTTCAAGTACGGCATCGGTGTATCGGCTTTTGCAGGCAGCTCCGTCACCACCGAGGCTCTTGCAAACCCAAAATATCAGGGTGGAGACCTTATCTATGGCTCCCGGATCTCCCAGTCCGACAAACAGATGTACAGCATCGGCCTGAGCGCTCTCAAAAGCGAGAGTACGACCACTCGTAACTATCGCGAAGAAGAGGGCCTCGATCTCTGGCTGCGACCGCACCAACAGGTCGATATCAACGGTCGTTCAACATATAACTCCATAACCAACGGGTGGATGGAGAACAGCTATGCTATCAGCTATGCACCGACATCAACGCTCAGCCTGGGCGCTGATTTCTCCCATGTAAATTTTAAAGATTACCTCTTCAATGTCACAACACCGGCTTTAAGTGTCAATAATCCGCTCTGGAGTTACAATAATAAGCAGACCGCTTACGGAGCAGGCGCTTCATATAGCGCAAGCAAGAACCTGACTGTTGCCGCTGACTACAAATTTTACCGCTACGACCAATCCGGTGACGCCTCGTATTTCGGGGCCAAGGCCTCCTATAAACTGCCGGATAATTTATTGGCCGGTGGTGGAATTCATCGCATGAATGGTGATGTCGACAAACTCCGCTACACCGAGTACCGGGCGTTTATTGCTAAAAAAATCAATCAGGCCGACCTGACCCTTGATGCGATTAACGTAAACTATGACAAAAACATCAACGGCATCAGTAACAGTTATGTTGTCACCGGAGCGGCCGGATACGAATTCAACCCGAAGCTTAAAGTCAGAGGTGATCTGCAATACTCAAAAAGTCCTGATTTTGATAACGAGGTTCGTGCTCTTGTCATGGCGACCTATACATTTGATACAAAGTTTGCTGCTGAAGGGGGTACAAAGAGTGAAAAATAAAATAGCCATCGTGTCTCTTCTTTTGCTGATGACTCTGCTGTATGCCTGCGCGGGTACCACCAGCCTGCCGCGTACACACCCTGAGCTATTGAGCCAAAGTCCAAACTGTACTGAATGCCACACTGATTCATGGGGCGCCCTCAATCATCGTGCTCCCGATTTCATGAGCAAGCATCGTTTTTATGCCGCTTCGACTCGTCAGACCTGTAACTCGTGCCACCATGAATCGTTCTGTACCGACTGTCACGCCAATAAGGAAGATATCAAGCCGAGTGATAAATTCAGCGATGCCCCCGAGCGGTCCCTTCCCCATCGCGGTGATTATATGACCCAGCACCGCATTGACGGCAAAGTTAACCCGGTTTCGTGCGTCAAATGTCACGGACGCACCAACAATGTGAGGTGCGCGTCATGTCACAAGTAAAACCTTCTCATCTGTTTTTCACATTGGCTCTGGCGACCGCCCTGTGCGGGTGCGGAAGCAAGAACGATACGGCTGTCTTTACTAGCGATTATGGGCATCCGCAAGGTTGGAACTCAACGCACAAATTGTCAGCCAAGGCAGATCTTGAAACATGTATCCAATGTCATGGGGAAAATCTCAATGGCGGCATATCACAGGTTTCCTGCACTTCGTGCCATCTTGGCGGTTCCGCTGCGATTCATCCGGTTCAGTGGGGCAACTACGCCTATGCACGTCATAAAGGCTTTGTCGCAGTGAACGGGACGTCAAGCTGCGCGACGATCTCCTGCCACGGGACGTTGCTCACGGGAGTCAGCGGGAGCGGTCCTGCATGCGCAACCGCCTGCCATATCGGCGGTCAATCTGCTAAACACCCGGCAAACTGGACCGTCATCAGCAGCAATGTATTACAGAACCCGAAAGGGCATGCCAACTATGTTAAAGCAAACGGCTATACCTCCTGTGCCGCTAACGGTGCCTGCCATGGCGCAGACTCAAACAGCTTGAGAGGCGTCTTTCTCAGCGGCCCGTCCTGTTTCTCCTGCCATCCTGCAGAGCCAACGGTTGTTAACCCCGTTCCTGACAAGCATCCGCATAACCGTCTGGTCTCCGGAAGCTTCAAGTCTACGCACAAAGACTTCATCAACACAGTTGGTAATGGCAGTGTTTCTACCTGCTGGACAAACATCTGCCATGGCACAAGCGGACAGGGAGTGGCTGGTTCTGGGCCGAAATGCTTTAACAACAGCGAATTAGGTTGCCATGTGCCATAATTAACCTGTTGCGTACCTGCGGTAGAGAGCCGCTTATAGTTTGGGAAGGAGGAAATAATGAACAAGGCCTTTCAGAGGTTTGTAACATTGATTATGCTGGTCAGCCTGCTTCTTGTTATTGCTGCATGCGGTGGCGGCAGTGGCGGTGGGGGACCTTCCGGACCGGTGCAAATGATAACAATATCAGGTACGGCAACGAAAGGCCCTATTAAGAACGCACTGGTACAGATATTCCGCTTGCGTGCCGATGGCAGTACTGGAGCACTGCTCGGATCGGGCGTTTCAAGTGCAACCGGAACGTACGCCATCGACATACCAGCAGCGAATGCCTACGTGCCACTCCTGATCAGGGTGACCGGTCAGCCTGGCGCTGCCTACATAAGCGAGGCGGCAAAGGCTGAGGTGCCGTTTACGTCAGGCGAGACATTTAACGCCATTGTTGAATTTGTGGTTCCGGGGCAAAGTGTTGCTGTCACCCCCCTCACGGAAGCGGCCTATCAGCAGTTTCAGAAAATTTTGACCGACAACCCCGCACTCGCAAATGATGCATATCTTGGTGCGGCAATCAATGCCGCTAACAGCCGGATTGCCAGTCTCTATTTCGGACTTGGCAGTTCCGGGAGTATGATTCTTGCCAATCCCGCCGAAAACATCAGCTACACTGCAGTTCTTCTCCTCATTGATCAGGCCTTGGAAACCCAGAAAAGCAAAGGGTTTCCTGCAAACACCACGACAATAATGGCTATTGTCAATCAGGCCTTTGCTAATGCTGTTCTGACTAATCCGGCATATCAGGTTTATCTGCAAATGTTGACGGCAGCAGCCGGTCAGGTCAAGCTGGCAAACCCGAATAATCCGGCACTGATAGCAGCGATAGATGCAATTGTTGCTCTGGCCGGCAACCCTCCTGCCGTACCAATCTGGACTGACACAGTGCAGCCCACTGCGCCGACTCATTTAAATGCGACGTCAAAACTTTTTGCTGACAATACCGGTTCTGTGACGCTTTCATGGGGAGCAGCAACTGATAACGTCGCAGTAACCGGGTATGACATTTATCGCGACGGCATAAAAATTGTAACCGTGTCAGCTACCACACTGTTCTATACCGACCTGCCGCTTGCAACCAATGCCACATATAAATATGTCGTATTTGCCTTCGATGCGGTCGGCAACCGCTCTGTGGCAAGTAATCAGGTGCAGGTGCCGCTCGGAGTGCCGATTGTCGATTCAACTCCGCCAACTGCGCCGGAAGGCCTTTCGGCCACGACGTTCATAATTAATGATACGACCGCCCAGGTAACGCTCTCGTGGCGTCCGTCAACAGATAATAAAGGTGTTGCGGGGTATGACGTATTCCGTGACGGCGTCAAAATAGCTGCCGTGCCGTATCCCGGTTATACCGATCCTTCTGTTGCTATTCCTGGCACCTATCAGTACGTAATAGTCGCCTTCGATGGGGCAGGAAACCGTGCTGGAAGCAATCCGCTCTCCGTCACGCCCAACAAGCCATCTCTGGGAGTCACGGTAAACGGCCAACTTTCCTGGGATGTTTCCGGTTTACCGGCAAAGGATATTACAGCACCCAGCGCCCCTGCAAATCTGGCGGCGACCACTTTTGCGCAGACAGCAACCTTGAGCTCGGTGGTACTCACCTGGAATGCAGCCACTGATAACGTTGCCATTGCAGGGTATGAAATTTACCGTGACGGTGTCAGAATTGCCGACAAAGTAACCGGCCTGACCTACACCAATCTGTCGGTACCTGCCAACATAACATACCTGTACTACGTTATCGCCGTTGACACTTCCGGCAACCGTTCGATTGCAAGCAACCAGCTTTCGGTAACGCCAAATCAGGCCTCTCTTGGGGTGACCATAAATGGCCAGCTTTCATCCGGAATAATCGGATTACCGCTTAAAGACATCACACCACCGACAGCACCATCGAACCTGACAGCCTCCACATCTGCAGTAACGGCAACCACCAGCGCAGTGCTCCTTTCCTGGAGTCCTTCGTCTGATAATATTGCCGTCACCGGCTATGAAGTGTACCGTAACGGCAGTTTGATTGCCACGGTGTCTCTGCTGGGCTATACGGACGCATCAGTAACCTCAAACGTTACCTACACCTATTACATAAAAGCGCTCGATGCCGCGGGCAATCGTTCCGTGGCAAGCAACACCCTGTCAGTAACGCCAAACCTCCCCTCCTTGGGGGTAACGGTAAACGGGCAGATATCTACCGACATAACGGGCCAGCCTTTCCTGGATATTACTGCTCCGAGCGCAGCCACCAATCTTACCGCTTCTACAGCTGCCGTGACGGCAACAACAAGTTCGGTGCTCCTCTCCTGGAGCCCGGCAACTGATAACGTGGCGGTAACAGGGTATGATGTTTATCGCAATGGCAGCAAAATCGCCACGGTAACAGTGTTGGGATATCTCGATGCGTCTGTTACTTCCAGTGCTACGTACACGTATTACGTCATCGCCTTTGACAAGGCCGGAAATCGCTCACCGGCAAGCAGTCCGCTTACCGTAACTCCGAGTACACCCTCCCTGGGGGTAACCGTAAGTGGTCAGTTATCACCCGGTGTAACCGATCTGGCATTTAAGGATATCACCGCACCGACAGCGCCGACTAATTTGACAGCAACGACATCTGTCGATACGGCAACGACAAGTGTGGTGTTTCTGGCGTGGAGCCCGTCTTCGGATAACGTTGCGGTAACCGGTTATGACGTCTACCGTAACGGAGTCAAGGTTGCCACAGTAACAACGTTGGTCTACAGAGACTCATCAGTACCTACGGGCGTAGCAACCACTTATTTTGTCAAGGCTTTTGACGCTGCCGGAAACACCTCTCCAGCAAGCAGCCCGCTTGTTGTAACACCAGGACAGGCTTCGCTTGGAGTTACCATAAACGGTCAGCTGTCTACCGGAGTAACAGGACTGCCACAGCAGGATGCGACTGCACCGTCAACACCGACAAACGTAACTGCAACGGTAACCACCGTGACAGGAACGACCAGTTCCATAAATCTCGCATGGAATCCATCTACTGACAATACCGCCGTAACCGGCTACGAAGTTTACCGGAACGGCACCAGGATCACTACAGTGACAACCCTGGTATATAACGACTCGCCGGTTACTTCCGGTGTGACCTATACGTATTATGTCAAAGCCATAGACGCAGCAGGGAACCGTTCGCCAGCCAGCAGCCAGCTTACGGTAACTCCGAGTCTGTCTACCCTGGGTATTACATTCGGCGGCCAGTTATCGTTACCAATTCTCGGGTTTTAGAACACCCGGGCAGCAATCCCGGGCGATAGCGAATCTATCGGCGGAAATGTGAAATGCAGTAAAAATTAAAGACCGTAGTTGTGGCAGAGTAGTTGATACCATGTTAAAAAAACTATAGGAAAGGAGGTGCATCATCGCATAAAAAGAGATAGCTTTGCAGGAGAAACAGCAGCCAACAGAAGTTCAAACAGAGTGTGTAAAAAACCAGACAGGAGGAAACTATGATTGGCAAGAAACTATGGTACATGGTAACGCTCGTAGCACTAATGATGTTGCCTCTGGCAGGATGCAGCGGCAGCGGTTCAAGCACAACCAGCAGAGACGGAATCCCGGTAACGTTCAACGGTAAAGTGGGAAAAACGACCCTTAAATCGGTCTTTGCAACTGCCGACCTCGGCACGCTGACCATCATTGATGCCCAGAACGGGGCGACCCTGGGCAGCGGCGTCATTGACGGCAGCGGCTCTTTCAAAAATGTGACGATAACCCTGCCTACCGCCAAAGCGACTTTGGTATTCAAGGCTGACGTCAACCTGGCAGGAACGCCGTTCCGTGCCATCGTTCCGATGGATTTGAGCAATCCTCCGGCGTCCGGTATCACCGGCAGCAATACCGTTAACATCACCATCAGCCAGGAATCCACCAATATTGCCATTACAACTTCCGCCATGCTCGGCGTAACCGGAATTCTGGGAGATCCAGGTGCAACTCTCAACTCCGCAAACAAAACGTATGCTGATGCGGCACAGCAGGTTGTTAACAACGGTGGCCAGGTTCTCTCTTACAGCTCGGCCGGAAACGTTCAGTTGACCGGTTCACTGTCGAATGCGGCACTGCTTCCTGCCATGGATGCTGCTGCGCTTACCGTTGCCGACCTCAACAACGTTGCGCTTGGTGGCGATATTCAGAGCACCTTCATCCCGACCAACAAGCCTATCGTGAACTTCACGGTAACAAACAAGGCGACCGGAAAAGGTATCAAGGGTCTGCGCACCTTTGCACTACATGTCGCGAAACTGACCCCGGAACTTAATGGCAGCAACTCTTACTGGATGAACTACATTGCCAGCGGTCTGCCGCAGACGGCGATGCCCGGTTCTGCAAACGCAGCCACCAACCCGACGACTGATGCTGCCGACAGGTTCAACACCACGACCGGTGCCAAACTGGCCGATGGTTACAAGGTTATCGACCATGGCGACGGTTCCTACACGGTAACCTTTGGCGCCGATATCACCAAAAATACCAACGTAGCTTATGACGCCAATGCAACAACCCGTCTCGGCATCTCCGTCCGCAGTGTCGCCGTCCCCGGTGTTATCGGCCTTACACCCGGTGCGTACGGCGGGCCGATCAATCCTCTGACTAACGCTCTTCAGGCAGTATTTACGAGCCAGAACACCACCAACCTTATTTATGACTTTATCCCTGCGACCGGCGCAAAACTGGCGACACCTGCACGTGATCTTGTAACTGCTGATGCCTGTGCCCAGTGTCACTACAAACTCGCATTTGCAGTGCCAAACAACGGCCTCTCCGGTCATACCGGTTCCCGGACCGATACCAAGCTCTGCGTAATGTGCCACACCAAACAGGTTGCCAATGGCGAAGGCGAGTTCGTTACCTTTATTCACCGCATCCATATGGGTGAAGTCTTTAACGAAGGCGGCTCATTCAAGCCGGTTACCGGCTCTCTCGTAACCTATAACGAGCAGACCTATCCGCAGGACATCAGAAACTGCACCACCTGCCACAAAGGTAATGACAGCTGGAAAGATAAGGCGAGTCAGAAGGCATGTGGTTCCTGCCACAACGCCGTTGACTTTGCTTCACATCACGGTGGCCAGCCGACCGACCAGAACTGTACCGGCTGCCATGCCGACGCAACTCTGCTGCATGTCGCCATGACACCACCTGATGCCGCCTTCTCCGGTTGGAACGGCGCTACAACCATCAGAGCCAATGCCGGTTACATGGCTGTTGAAGGTTCGATTGCAGCTGCAGAAAAAATCACTTATGACGTCAAGGAAGTTAAAGCAGTCGCTACCGCTGATGTCAATTTTGTGAATCCTTCGATAACGTTTAAACTGAAAAAGAAAGACAACAGCAGTGTTGTATTCGGTGATTACTCCTCAACTAACGGAGTACGGTCCATCATGCCCGGTTTTGTCGGTACACCCGGTGTGTACTTCGCCTTTGCCGTGCCGCAGGACAACATCGCAGCTCCGGCCGATTATAACGCAACAGCCGGCGCCAACCTGAAAAACATCTACTACACCTCCATCGGTAAAACAGGTGGCAGCACACCTGCAGTAGCATCAACCATGACCGGTCCTGATGCTACCGGCTATTACACCGCCACATTGACAACGGTAAAAATTCCTGTTTCAGCAACAATGCTCACCGGCGGCCTCGGATACCAGTACGATTACCCGAATAACCAGCCGCTTACCCAGATGAACGTAACCGGCGTTCCGCCATACGACCTCACCACGAAAATCGGCGGCCTCATCATGGCTCCGACAAATGTTGTCAAGGTTGCCACCGGCTACAGCGGACGCCGTGCGATTGTTGCCAACGCCAAGTGTAATGCCTGCCATGTACAGTTGGGCGTGAAGCCGCAGTTCCATGTCGGCCAGCGCAATGATGCGCCAACCTGTTCCTTCTGCCATAACACCAACCGTGTCAACAGCGGCTGGTCGGCAAACTTGAAGGATTCCATCCACTCGCTCCACGCAGCTTCCAAACGTGACACCAGGTTCAGTTGGGAAGTCTCGGCTGGAGCAAAATACTGGGCCGTTACCTTGCCGGGTACAAACGCATCCAACCGTCCGGTCCTGAAAAACTGCGAAATGTGCCACCTTGCCGGCATGTATGACTTCAGCAACAGCGCATACACAAGCACGACATACAACAAGGGTGGCGTTGCTGTGACCGGTGCTCCTGCTCTTACCGATCGCCTGCTCTACAGCACGTATGCAACCGGATTAATTCCTCTTGATGCACAGTTTATTGTTACCGGTCTGGAAACTGTTCCGGCTGCATATTATTCACCATTTGTCACACCTGGCGCTAATTATGGTACTGGTTTTGCCTTCTCAGCAGCAACAGGTGCAATTACACCTGCAGCAGACACGACTCTGGTCATGTCACCGATTACGGCTGCCTGCTACTCATGCCATTTTTCCTCGCTTCCGAGGGCGCACATGATCATGTTCGGCGGATCAATTTATGAGCCACGCAGTTCAGCGCTTGCCAAGAAAGAGCAGTGTCTGCTCTGCCATGGAACAGCCCAGAACGTTTCAAACGTCACTGTTCCAACCATCAAAGCAATTCACCGCTGGTGGTAAACTGAAGAGTGCAGGAGAAGTTCAGGTCGGCTTCTCCTGCACATTTAACTTGAATTACCGTCTGATTTTGAAGTACACAGATAACCCGGGGGTGGTAACACCTCCGGGCTATTTTCTTTTCAGGAGATGCTATGAAAAAGGTCGTAACAGTAATTGCCCTGTGTGCATTGCTTGGCGGGATTAGCGCATGCAGTGACAACCCGAACGGATTCACACAAAGCAGCAGCAAAAAGCAGAATGTTGCACCGCTATCGAGCGATACTAACGGTGAACTGGCTCTCAAATACCTGTCCGGTGCCCAGACGGGCGACAGGTTATTCATGTTTGAAGCAACCAACCTCACCGGGGAGTTGTTAAACGATTGTCGAGAAAAACTTGTCAATCCAGCGCAATACAAACAAACAGAAGACCAGCGCAAGGCATGCGAGACGGTCCTGCGCACGTCAGGTGAGATCGATTATTTCAGCGGCCCTTTGAAAAAACTGTTCCCGAGGTCGGCAACTCTCACGGTGACTCGCTCAGATACGCTTGGCATGGAGGACGGCTCAAAACGTTTCGACCACACCGTGACGGTTACCTACAATGACAGCTCAGAAGCTTTGAGTGACAAGACCGGCAAACGGGTAAAAGTTATGAATATCCACCTTTACCAGACACCCGGCAGTGTCAACGGCAGAATAATCAACTCTTTTTCGTTTGACGGTAAAGGATTCGACCGCTTTGCAGATAAGGATTTTGATGTTGTCACGTACTACTGATATTGAAAGCGATTTAGGCTGAGGATGGCTTTGAGTTCACATAAAATTCGAGCAAAGAGCATATTGTCACTGTCAGGAGGTTGTGCTGTGGCGCTTTTACTGGCAGCAGCCCCGGCCGTTTGTATGGTCTATATGTGGGTCGATTCAACCGGAGTCGCCCATTACGCCAATAAAGAGTATGAAATCCCGGCCCGCTTTAAAACGAAAGTAAAAATCCTCTACCCGGAGCCGTCGGATATTCGCTCCCTCCTGAATACCGCTCAAGAGCAGCAAAAGCCTTTGGAAATGACGGTGAATGTCGAAACAGCGACAGTGCCGGCCGCTGCTGTGCCCTCTCCGCCCCCGGTTGCCACCACCGGTTCTGCCAACAGTTACAATTCAAAGGTGAGAAGGCGCAGCACTGCACGAAGAGATAGCGAATCGTCAGAATAACGAATAAGCCTATAAAAGCACGTGCACATGGATTAACAGGATAAAGTGCAATAAAACAGGTAGTTCAAATGCTTTTCGTAGGTTGGTTGAGGAAATTCGAAAAAGTTCAATTCAGGGAGAATGGCAATGGCTTTGGAACAGGGCTGCGTCCAGGTTTATACCGGAAATGGCAAAGGCAAAACGACAGCATCTCTCGGGCTGGCATTGCGGGCGGTCGGGCGGGGCCTGAATGTCTGTCTGTTCCAGTTTATCAAGGGTGGCGGCCGCTACGGCGAACATATCGCGGCAGAAAAACTGGCGCCGCTCTTGACCATTATTCAGACCGGCAGACCCGGGTGGGTTAACACCAAAGATATCAGCGAAGACAGGCGGGTCGCTCAGGCCGCCTTTGCTCAGGCGAAAGAGCTGCTGATCTCGAATCGGTATGACCTCTTTGTCTGCGATGAAATCAATGGCGCCGTTGGCTTCGGCCTGGTTGACGTTGAACAGGTGCTGGAACTGATCAATTGCAGACCGGATAAGACCGAACTGGTGCTTACCGGACGTAACGCCCACGAATTGGTGATGGCAGCAGCTGATCTGGTTACCGAGATGGTGGAGGTCAAGCATTACTACAAGGCCGGCGTTCCGGCAAGAACCGGAATCGAGCTGTAGGATCAGTCTGGAACTGCTTATATAGCCGGTCACTGCAAGCAAAAATTTAGCGACCGGCTACAATCGATCTACCCTTTCAGCTTCAATGCAATTCCTGCCACATGCGCCCCCTGATACCGGGCACCGGCGAGTTCGTTGTCACTCGGCATACGCTCACCCTGGCCACCGGTAATGGTAGTTGCGCCATACGGTGAACCTCCGGTCAGTTCCGTAACGCCCATCTGACCGGTAAAGGAGTAGGGCAGACCGACGACAACCATACCGTGGTGAAGCAGTGTCGTGTGAAAATTGAGGATGGTTGATTCCTGGCCGCCATGCTGGGTAGCGGAACTCGCAAAAACGCTGCCGACCTTGCCGATCAACGCTCCTTTCATCCAGAGTCCCCCGGTGGCATCGAGAAATTGACGCATCTGACCGCACATGTTGCCGAAGCGGGTCGGTGTGCCGAAGATAATTGCATCGGCTGCAGCCAGATCATCAACAGTAACAACCGGGAGATGAGCCATACTCTTCTGGGCGTCCAACGCCCCCATCATCCCCAGGACTTCATCCGACAGCGTCTCCGGGACGCGCTTGATGACCGCCTCGCACCCTTCAATCTGACGTACCCCTTCCGCTACCGCCCCAGCCATTTTGTAGATATGTCCATACATGCTGTACTGCACGATGAGAACGTTCATAACTTCCTCCTCCTTTGCTGCTATTCAGTCATCTTGCCGGGCAAGTCGGGAGTGCGCGAATCTCTGTTCCGACTTACCCGGTATACTCTTCTATTTTTTGATCATTTCTATTTCGAGTGTGATTGTTACCTCTTCTCCTACGGCAACTCCTCCGGTCTCCAACGCCTTGTTCCAGACCAGGCCGAAATCCTTGCGGTTAATCTTGGTGGTGGCAGTTGCACCACGACGGATGTTACCCCAGGGATCTTTGCTTTCTTTCGAGGGACCTTCGACATCAAGCACCACCTGCTTGGTCACACCATGCAGCGTCAAGTCTCCCGTCACTTTCAGGGTATCCTTCCCGGCCTTGGCTACTTTCTTTGAGACAAAGGTCATTGTCGGAAATTTGGCAACATCAAAGAAGTCGGCGCTGCGCAGATGCTCGTCACGCTTCTGGACATTCGTGTTGATGGAATTGGTGTCGATACTGACTTCAACTTTTGATTTGGTGATGTCTTTGTCGTCAATCTCAACGGTGCCGATCAATTTCTCGAAACTGCCTTTCACATTGGACACCATCAAGTGACGAACTTTGAAACCGACATTTGAGTGGTCCGGGTCGATGGTCCAGGTTTGTGCAAAGGCAAAAGCCGGCAGTGCCAGAGCGATAATGGTGCAGATGGATGTGATAAACTTTCTCATGGTAGTTCTCCTTTTATTCCCAGTTTTTTGCACAGGTTTCCCAGTACTTCCTGCTCGCTTTCGGAAAGCGAAGCCATTTCAGTAACGATAGATGCTTCAACATCGGTAAAAACAGTGGTAATCAGCTTTAGACCGGTTTCAGTGAGGTGGATGGTTAAATAGCGCCGGTCTTCACAGTCTCGCTCCCGACGCACCAGGCCTGTTTTCTCAAGATTATCAATGACCAGGGTGATATTGCCGGTGCTCTTAAGAATTTTTGTGGCAATGTCCTTCTGACACAGAGGACCTTTGTGATAAAGCGCTTCCAGCACACCAAACTGGCTGATGGTGAGTTTTGGTGCCGCCAGAACCCGGTGAACCCTGGTAGTTACGGATTCAGCAGCCCTCATCAGTTTGGTATAAGTATTAAGAGCCCGGTATTTCGGGTTAGCTGACGTTTTCATGAAACAACCTGCTTTGGCTTGATGTCTTATTGTTTAATATTAAACTATATATTTTGACATAAACTGTCAAGTACTTTTTTTGATAGCGGACACTATCGCTAAATGACTTAAGTCATTTAGGCGAAAACCGTTTCAAAATTCCCAATAATTGGCACTTTTCAACTTGTACTGCCAAATAAATGATGTTATTTTGCAGTCCATGCTAACAACTGCCATACAACAACACAAATTAGAGCGTGACCGCACACTGGCGGCAACGACTATTCCCCGTGAATTATTGAACAAGACGCTACCGCAGATGGAGAGTAGCCTGATCAAGGTCATTACCGGGCCGCGCCGCGCCGGTAAATCGGTCTTTGCCTTCCAACTGTTGCACGGACGTGACTTCGGCTACGTCAACTTTGACGATGAACGGTTGACCGGACTGGCCGATTTTGATGAACTGATGCGTTCAGTGGTTGCCGTCTATGGGGCGGTGACAACGCTACTGTTCGATGAAATCCAGAATGTCCCGTCATGGGAGTTGATAGTCAACCGATTGCAGCGAAATGGATTCAATCTGGTCATCACCGGCTCCAACGCACACCTGCTCAGCCGCGAGCTCGGCACCCATCTGACCGGGCGCTACCTGGAGTTCCGCCTGCTCCCTTTTTCGTTTCGCGAATACCTGGCCGCCAAGGATGCCGACCCGGCGGATGAGCCGATGGTTCAGCATCACTTTACCGCATGGCTCCACACCGGCGGCTACCCCGAAGTGGTGGTCAACAATATATCCCTTGAAACCTATCTTCCGACCCTGTTCGACAGCATCCTGTTCAAGGATATTGTCCGGCGCTACCGGGTTAAATATCCGCAAAAAATTCACGAACTGGCCCATTATCTCACGACCAATCATTCATGTGAGTATACCTGCAACGCTCTCAAGGGTGCGCTCGGCTTCCGCAGCGTCCATACGGTTGAGAATTATGTCGCCTACCTGGCGGAATCATTTCTCTTCTTTCCGGTGGAACGGTATTCCACGAAGCTTAAGGAATTGCTGAAAGCACCGCGCAAGGGGTACGCCATTGACCTCGGGCTGATCGAGGCGATCAAATTCAAGCAGCAGCCTGACACCGGACGTTTGCTGGAAAACGCCGTGGCGATCGAATTGTTCCGCCAGAGAGCTGATTTCTACTCCTACAAGAGTGCCAGCGGCAAGGAGACGGATTTCGTCATCCGCACCGGCATCACCACCAGCGAGCTGATCCAGGTGACTCTCGAAACCACTTCACCCAAAACACTGAAACGGGAGATGAGCGGCATACTGGCCGCTGCACGTGATTTGTCATGTTCACAGCTCACGGTATTGACCGGCAATGAGACCTGGGAGAAGAGTGATGATGGCCTGACTGTCAGGGCGTTGCCGGTCTGGAAGTGGTTGCTGACGTGTAAGAGATAACAACCGGAAAATTTTTCATCATTGTTCAGGAAAAGCGGCAGGACGAGTTTAGGATAAATATGCAAAAGAGGAGGTACAGATGGCTTTTGCCGACAGCATACGTAAATGGCTCTGGAGTGGGTCTGGAATTCTTCTGGATGAGTTATCAGAACGAGACGAGAAAATGGCAGCGGAATTGGGTGAGTTGAAGAAGCTGGTGCGGCGTCAAGGAATCCAGAAGGACGTTATTTATGACTGATGAAGGAGTATATTAGTTCTCAAAACATATGCGGTGATACCGCGAAAAGTAAAAAATGCCCCGGATTTCTCAGACCGAATCCGCGACGCTAAAATTTTCCGCTTCCAAGCAACCCCCCTTGTACTTCATAGCATTTTCAATGAATCGTGAATCACGTCCTTAACAATATCTACTTCTTAATCCATGTGCCCCCCTATACGCGTAAAACGGTTTCTATTTTGATATCAAGTTCAGCGCTTTTTCCGTCTGAATTCCCAGGGGGGCTGGGGATTTGATTCTCTCCATAACCCGGTACGGCGTGACCGGGCGCGGTTCTCAGCACCGATATACTGTGACTCGTATGCTCCCTGAAGATACTGGCGATACGCCCACGCCATCCCTTCTTCAGCCATCTCACGGTTGATATCTCTTCCTGCATAGCGAATGACCCCCACGGCCCGCTTGTACTGGTCAACATCAATAATCTCCGCCGTTACCCGCCGCCCCATGATCTTGTACATCAATGTGCGCTTCGAGACATCGCCATACGGCTGTCCCGGCTTGTCAGGCTTCTTTGTCTCCGGCGCATCAATACCGTACAGGCGTACTTTTAAGCGGCTCTCTTCCCGGGTCGCCAACAGAATCGTATCGCCATCATAGACCGCCTTTACCATCCCTTCGATGACTCTTCCAGCATACGCGGAGCAGGTCAGCAGCAGTATCTGTAGTACGGTAAAAAGAAAAACTCTCATTCAGATCAGCTCCGCTGCATAATTGAATTCTGTTGTGCCCGCAAGCTCCCGACCGGATTTAAAGGCGGCGATAATTTCACCCCACCGCTCTCGCGGTTCCTCACCCAGATCGATCACAAACGAACTGCACCCTTTCTGCCGTAGTTCACCGTGGCGTGCTGTCAGCGAGAAGGGCAGTGACGAGGTGATCGTCTGCAGGCCGTCATGGCTGGTGACCCGGTAGGTCTCGCCACGGTCGGAGCGAAGCGGGGTATTGGCATGCACGTCTTTAATGCGGATTTTCGTGGTCATAACCGGCAGCGGTGAATAGACCACCACCCGGCGTTCGACGTCGATTCCGGCACCCAGTACGTCGGCAAGATTGACGCTGTCATCCTCCAGATAGAGCGTTGCTGATGTGGCGCCAAGCTCATGCCACGCCGCCAGCGCCTGGCTGTTGAGCGAAAAACAACGGTGCCAGGTGGATATCTGCAGACCCTCAAAACCACGGAACAACTCAAAGTGAGACAGATTTGCCGCTTCAAAACGGCGGAATCCGGCACCATAGAGAGTGCGGATGGTGTCACGATAGAGCGGGATATCGCGATCAAAGAGCATGAACGGCAGCTGCCAGATAATGTTTTCTTCAAAGCCGCGCATGCGCGGCACTGCCGAGGCGAGCTGGTGAATGGTCGCTTTTGAGAGCGGCAGCAGCGTTGCATCAGCGCCGTTCTGGAGCGGAAAGCGCCACTCTTTCGGCTCATCAATAACAACGGCCAGCGTTTCGCGTGGAGCAGGACGCCGTGCTGCCGTACGGACAATTTCCAACTCCTTCAGCGCCCCTTTTCGGGCAGATGAAAGTTGTTCGCGGAAAACAGCCGAAGATGCTTCGAACAGCTGCTGATAAAAACGGCGGCGCAGATCCTTGAACAGTGCCGAAGGAATCAGTACGGCGGGGAAATCGGGGGCGGTCAGAGACTCAAGCTTGAACGGGGTCTCGCCGCATTTCGCAAACTGGCCGGTCAGCACCGCCTGCATGTCGCCGCTGCGCGCCGGTTCCAGCGGGCCAAGCGGGAAACTGAACTCATGCTGATACCCGGATACGGAAGCGGAGATACAAAGAATAACTCCCCCTCCCTTGACGGGAGGGGGTTGGTGGGTGGGTGATGCAGTGGCTAAGAAACTGGTGATATCTTCTCCAACAGGAATCAATTTCAACGTCAGACGGCACGGCAGCTTATCACCCTGCCCCCCCTCAAGCCTGCGCAGACAGGCGTTGTCACTCAAGGTGTACGCCTCTTTGGATGACACCTTATAAATCGAATCTCCGGCTGAGAAGCTAAACGGGGTCTCAACCTCAACCAGGCTTCCCGCCGGAGCCTCCATGCATTTTTTGCGATTGACAAACAGCTCGCGCACGGTCCAGGCCTGGCCGGCCATATCGCTTTTGGGCTGCGCCCGCAGGCGATCCCCGACGTGCAGCGCATCTCTCGTTTCAAAAACCAGGCTTTTCCCTTTGATGCTCTTGATCTGGCCGATAAAACGTCCGGTCCCCCCCTTCTGCCAGGGGTTGGCGATGTCATCAGGCTGCTGTGACGCCAGAAAACCTTTGGTCGGCGTGCGTCCAAAAGAATATTTCAGTATCCCCTTGGCAGCGGTCAACGCTTCTTTATGTGACGCGGCAGGCGCATCGAGCACGGTGCGGTACGCTTCGACCACCGAGGCGACGTATTCCGCCGATTTCATCCGCCCCTCAATTTTGAGCGACTTCACCCCCGCCTTGACCAGATCAGGAATCATATCGATAGCCGACAGGTCGCTCGTGGAAAAGTAGTGTCCCTCTTTGCCGCGATGGTTGTAGAGACGGCGGCAGGGCTGGGCGCAGCGGCCGCGATTGCCGCTATGGCCACCGAGCAGTGATGAGAAGAAGCATTGTCCCGAAATGGAAAAACAGAGGGCGCCATGAACGAAGCATTCAATCTCCACCGGAGACGAAGCGGCTATGGCTGCAATTTCATCGACCGCCAGTTCGCGCGCCAGAACGGCCCGCTGGAAACCGAGCTGTTCCAGCATTTTGACCCCTGGCGTATTATGGATCGTCATCTGGGTTGACGCATGCAGGGGTATCGAGGGGAAATGATTACGGATCAGCCGTGCCACCGCCAGATCCTGCAGAATCACCCCATCAACGCGCATTCCCGCCAGGGCTGCCAGGGTGTCAACAAGCTGCGGCAGCTCCTTTTCCTTCACCAGGGTATTAAGCGTGATGTAAATCTTCCGGTTCTGGCCATGGGCATAGGCAAGCATCCGCTCCATCTGCGCCAGCGTGAAATTTTTGGCCCGCGCCCGGGCAGAAAAATCCTGCAGACCGGCATAGACCGCATCGGCGCCTTTTTCGAGAGCGGCAAAGAAGGATTCAAGAGAACCGGCGGGAGCGAGGAGTTCCGGTTTTGTGTGCTGCATTGTCATGAATAGTACCTCGATTTGAAAACGGTCAATCTTGTGGTGCCTGACTCCAGGCCATACTCCACACACGGTTCAGCCTTTTACAATTCCGCCAAGTTCAGATTGCCAATCCTTCTGATATACCAAGGCGCAGTTGACGGTGGTCTGCGGGTTATAGACCAGTTCCAGCTCACCAACACGTGTAGCGTTCTCCCAACTGAATGAGCCTGAACAGAGTTCCAGGAGTTTTTTCTTGTACTCGGTGTCGTTATTTCCGGCCAGGTGGTCACCTTTCGTTTCCACGATCATTACCCGCTCGACTCCCCCCTCTGCAGACAGGGCAAAGATAAAGTCCGGGTAGATTTTCGGTTTGCGCCATCCTTGCACTCCGTACTGTCGCTTGGCAACGTTGCGATGCCACCAGCGAACAGCTGCATCACTGTCAAGGTAACAGGCAACCTGTTGTTCATACTCGTTGAAGTCATCCCGATAGGCCGGGGCAAAGAGGCTCTGTTTGACGATCTGGCCGTCATCACGCCGTAGCTCCTGGCTATTGGCTGCCCGGTCAGTCGGCATGGTATCCGGCATGCGCCAGTTTTGGCCATCGGTTCGCAGACGAAACTGTACGAACCCTGCCGCAACATCTGACGTAAATAGCTCTTCGGCCAATTTATCCCGAGCAGCTTGGAGGGTCTTACGCAGCTCTTCAATGATATGAGATTGACGTTGGCCCAATGCCTCACCCTCAAGACCGGCAGATTTGAGGTGCTCTAAGGCTTCAGCCACTATTTGTCTCGCCCGCCATGGATTTGGCACAATATCCACGATCGAACGAACGACGTAGACCGGATCAAAAGCCTCAAGTTCCGGCCGGATTTCACCTTCTGTCTTGGTGATGAAGTCCTTGTCTGTCAGATCATCCTTGAGACCGATCCGTATTGTTCGGGCACTCGCTGTGGTGGTTATCTTTTTTACCCGCTCGGCAAAGGCACTGTCAGGTGTCAGTTGTTCCCATGGCAGTCGCAGCAGGATGTCCTGCTCATAGTCGAATGGTCGCACATCGGCGCCACCCACCCTGTTGACTTGTGGCAGATAGATTTTCGTGGTGCGGAACTCATCCCGGCGGTTGATCGTGCGCGGCTCGGGGCGTTTCGCTCCATCCCCTTTGTACTCCCGGATCTGGTCTGCCAGATCAGCCATACCATCTTGTTCCAGTCCAGCTTTGACGGCATCAATCACCTCGCGCGTTGAAGCGTGGTGGCAGATCACATAACACTCGTCCAGGGCGTCGATCCCGGTTTTGATTGTATTGGGCTGACGGAGTATTCTCCCGACCAACTGTGTCAAGGCGCTTTTGTTTGTTGTTGCCGCCAAGGCGCACAGGACGTAGGCAAAAGGGCAGTCCCACCCTTCCTGCAGCGCTTGCTTGGTGATAATGAAACGCACCTGGCAGGTTTTACTCAAAAGATCGATATTCTCCGGGTCTTTCAGCTCATTCTTTTCAGCCGTCTTTTCGGCAATCTCATTTTCGCTTACTCCCAGGGTCAGCAGATACTCCCGCACCTCTGCCGCGTGGATGAGGCCACTCTCCCGCTGATCCTTGCCGGTTCGCTCCACCTGGATCAGGGCGATAGGGCGAATATAGCGGCTCGTTTCACTTTGCAGCCGTTCGGCTTCGCGTTGCAGGTCATTCAGCCGTTCGAGGCTTTCCCGCAGACAGTCCCGCCACTCTTCGCCGCCATGCACGGTCACGTTGAGCGGCAGCTTGATCATTCCTTCCCGATCCAGCTCTTTTCCCCGTACATCCACCAGCCAGTTGCTGTACATGGGTGGAATGTCTTTGGGGCGATCCTTGGGGGTTGCCGACAGCTCCAGCACAAAACTCGGATTCAAGCCGTACAGCGTGTTTAAAGCCAGTTTGGAGTATCCTTTGTGCCCTTCGTCCAGCACCACAATCGGCTGGATAGAACGGAGGACGTTGCCGAGAGAATCTTTGACGATTACCCCCATCTCCTCCCTGTTACCGTACACATCAAGATTCGGTACGTTCAGCAGTTCCTGATGATGTGCAAGATAATCATCCGTCACAGGAAAAAAACCGTGGACATTGCCCCGATCGCGGAAGATGCGCAGGGTTTCCTGAGTCTCCCGGTTTGCCGACTGGAGCATCAGTAGCATTACGCAGAGGTGGCTTTCAACATCCCGCTTGTTGAGCGGGTCGTTTTTCTCCAGGATTTTGACCCGTCCGGCGGCGGCCTTGTCCAGTTGCTGGCGATTAGGGTGATTACGGTTGCACAGTGCCCTCTTGGTCTGGCTGTAGATGGATTCGTTCGGCACAATCCAGAGAACAAAGCCGTAATTGCTGTCGATATATTTGGACATGATGCGGGATACGGCGTTCGCCGCCAGGATGGTTTTACCACCACCAGTGGGGACTTTGAGGGCAATTGAGGGGACCGGGCGACCAACTCCGTCTATGCGAGGGCTGAAGGGAATAGCGTGTCGAACCGGAGGTAGGGGCGTATTGCAATACGCCCCTACGCGCATCTTCTCCCACGCCCTTTCGGTGAAATCGGGCAGCGGAAGGTCGAGGTCGGGATTCTCCTGTTTGAGCGCTGCAATCTTCAGATAATTTGCCTGACTGGACTTCAATTCATCCAGATAGCTGTCAAGGGTATCAAGTACCCGTTGCTGGAAATCTTTGAGCTCCATTTATTCCCCCGTAGGGGCGTATTGCAATACGCCCCTACAATCCAATACGCCCCTACACATTTGCAGGATTTTCCTTGTCTAATTCCCATTTCAGCGGATTGTTGATGATATATTCCCGTGCCCGCCCCAGCTCTGCATCGTTGCGGATGACCCGTTCGAAATAATTGCGTTGCCACACCGGACTACCGGGATTTTGGCGGATTACATTGATCTGTGTGGTGATAGCGGATTTGAAACCACGCACAATCGCGCCTATAGTCTGTGATGGTGAACGTAACTGATTGTGCACAATGGGTAGGGGCGTATTGCAATACGCCCCTACGACGTTGCCACTATCAAATGTGCTGCCATTAATTGCAATGATTCCATGAAAATGATTCGGCATGACAACCGACACATCCAACGAAACCTGTACCCGTATTTGTGGCGTCCGATTCCATTCATTCAAAACAACCTGCCCCAATGCATTCAGCCGCATTTCGCCATCAACAATGTCACCGAACAGGCATTCCCGTTGCCAGGCACAGATTGTCACAAAATACGCACCAGCCTGAGTATAATCATAATCCTTGAGGCGGATGGAATGGCGGTGGTGAATATTGGAATTAAATGACATGGTTTCACCCTATTGCCAGAAGTAAAGCGAGCAGATGCTTGTTAAAAATCATTGTGCAGATACGACTTGAGATCATTTACCGCTGCCTGAACTGCGCTACTTGTTTGTTGCTTCGATGAAGCTATGCCATCACACACTGACACAATCAATCTCTGTATCTGGAGAGTGTTGTACTCGGTAGCCAGTAACTGGGCACAAGCCAACAATAGTTCGGGTTTTTCGGTAGCAGCCCCTATTGCAAAAACCTTGTTGCTGAGTATGCGTGCCTGTTCAAGGTGATTGATTGCGACATTCATTGCCTGATCGTTTAATTGCGAATCCATGAAACCTCCCATTTTTAATCCTTCTCAAAGCGATACAGCGCAAACGGCAGTGGCGCGTGCTCAACGCCGAGTGGCAGCAGGTGCTTACTGGCGACAAATCGGGCTGGCGCAAAAACCAGATGGCGTTTATTGGGTGAATCGCCATTCGCCCCTACAAAAGTGGCGGCGATCTTCTCAGCCAGGGTCAGCGTCAAAGCCGCATCACGGGATTTGAGCCAGTCCAGATCCGGCCGGTAGATCAACCACACATGGTAGCTGGGGCTTTCACCCAGATACCATTCAGCAATGATGGCGTTACCCACAGGGGCGTTACCTCGTAGGGGCGTATTGCAATACGCCCCTACCCCGTTCGGCAGCGCCATCCCGGTGGCGGTATGAAACAACCACGCGCCGATGCTTTGGAATTCGGGAAGATGTTCACCGGTCAGCAGTTTGTCCAGATCCAGTGGCTGTCCAAGTGTGCAGTAGGTGAAACCGCCGCCCAGCCCTTCGGTTCTCTCGGTTATTTTCTTCTCGCCAATGACCAGCAATTCGTCATTTTTGATGGTCTTGCTGATCTTGTCGAAACGCTTCCCTTTCACCTGTTCGAGGTGTTCAATCTCCCGCAGCAGCTTGGGTGCATCCTTGAGCGTCGAGAAGTTTACCTTCTTGCGGAACAGCTCTTCCTTCTGCGTCCCCTCAAATTCATAGCCATTGATCACCCGGCGGACACGTTCTGCAGTCAGGGTGTCGGCGTACTCTTCGCACTCCACCAGAATGAAGTTTCGGTTACCGCCGTCTTTGGCATTGAGGGCGAGAACTGCGTGAGCAGTCGTGCCGGAACCGGCGAAGGAGTCAAGAACGATGGAGTCAGTGTCGGTGGCAAGTTGGATAATCCTCTCAAGAAGTCGGGTCGGTTT
Source organism: Desulfuromonadales bacterium (assembly GCA_013349405.1). Taxonomy (GTDB): domain Bacteria; phylum Desulfobacterota; class Desulfuromonadia; order Geobacterales; family Pseudopelobacteraceae; genus JACRCG01. Next base: position 47,969 of record DUZS01000008.1, read on the forward strand.
TGGATAATCAAAGCCACCGTCTGAACCCAGAATTTTATTTATCTCTTTTTTTGATTCCTGGTTGTCGCCAACTTCGTTATTTGGCCACCATGTCCAAGCACTGACTCCTTCTGATTCTTTGAGGTAAGTCTTTATTCTTGGTCGTGCGGCCCCAGATGCACCGAACCAAATGCGTCCTTCTTCTCTAAGTCTATTGAATTCAGGCTCAATTAATGCCCAGCAGCGTCCCGGAGGTGGTGAATACATTGTTCCACCAGAAGTAGTAATTGGATACATTTGGTTCGGACGGAAGCCTTGAGCAGTAAGATCAGTGGAAACCCATTCTCCCCTTGCATCATCGTCAGGGTTTGTAAATTGTGAAATTTGCCCCTCGGAAAGAGCAAGCTTCTTCAGCTTTGTACAACAGGGATCTTTTCCGTAAACCAAAATATAGTCATGTGCAGATCCCAATTGAAGACGAGATTCCGGGGACGTTCTTTTCTGCCAAACTATTGATGCGATGAAGCTATCCGCACCAAAAATATCATCCAGAATCAACCGGGCATGGTGAATTTCATTGTCGTCCAATGTCATCCAAAAGCTGCCCTGCTCAGACAGTAATTCGTGCAGAAGTTTCAAGCGCGGGTACATCAAGCAGGCCCACTTGTCGTGACGAAGCATGTCCTCCCGGTTGATCGGGTTACTGGAGAGCCATTCCCGCATGATGGGGGAATTGACGTTGTCGTTGTAGCACCAGTTTTCGTTGCCAGTGTTGTACGGAGGATCAATAAAAATGCAATCAACCTTGCCCGCGTAGTGGGGTAGCAGTGCCTTCAGGGCATGCAGATTGTCGCCATGAATGATCAGGTTGCCGGAATCCTCGCCGACAGATTTATCCGGATGTGTTTCCAGCGGTCGATACGGCACCGTCAGATGATGGTTATAAACAAACTCTTTTCCCTTAAAATATAGTTCGGGCATGGTGCCTTCCTTCATTGTTAGATTGTTCGGGTATTGTAGGGGCGAAGCAAATGTTTACCTGCTTCGCCCTCTGTTGCCACGAAGATCAAATGCGGGCGAAGCACGATGAAACTGTGCTATCGCCCCTACAACTGGATAAAATGAATGATTTTTTTCGGAATGGAATATTTTTTACAGGATCAACCACTCCCTCACTCCCCATCCGTCCCAATCAACCCTTTTGCATCGCTTCCATCAAGTTCAAGAAACGGCGGCGTGTTCTTGATCCGCTCCACCGCTTCCGGCTCACGATCAATCATCTGCACTGAAACCGGATCTATAGATGGCTCTGAATCCCACAATTCGCGATAAGCGTTGATGTAGTATGCTGTGGCGGCGGGGTCGATATCGAAGTAATGGCGGCAGAGACGCCGATAAAGCAGAAGAGCTTGTTCGTATGCGCAAAAATCAAGCAGACCATCGAGAGTATGTTCGATCTGCCGGACATCGTGGCTGTGGGTGGCGATAATGATTTCCACCACCGGTGTATATTGCGCCATGGCGACTGCTTGCAGCCCCCGCATCTGTTCGGCAATGGCACTCACGGATTCGACGAGCGTGTCGTAGTCCTTCATGTCATTTCGCGTGATGCAGTACTTCATCAACCTTTTCAGCCAGAAGAACTTTCAAAAGGGATTGGTAGGGAACGTCCTGTTTATTGGCGAGCATTTTAAGGCGATCAATCAACGAAACCGGAAGACGCAGAGAAATAGCCCTGGTTGATGGTTTCAGGTTGGGAAATACCGTTTCTTCGGCCTGCGAAAAGTCCAAATAATCCGTTGCGTCATGGGTTGCCCAGAAATCCCGCTCATCATCCTCTGTTTTAAATTTTGGAACTTTTTTTAAGGCGGTCACGATATACCTCCAACTCTTTATCTGTCATATCCCGTGCTGAAATGACCCGGATGAAATTATTCCTGATCAAGAAGACCACAAACAGCGGTCTCGCTGCATCTGTTCTTCCAAGCGCCGCATTGCGAGCCTCCTCCTGGGAATGAGAACTGTCTGGTCGAATCAGCAGCGGCGTGTTGAAAAACACCTCCTCACACTCCGCATTGCTAACACCATGTTTGACCCAATTTTTATCGATGTTTCCAGCATCCCATTCAAAACCTGCAATGTTATTTAACTTACCCATTACGTCTCCATGTATACTACCAATATATACATTTTGTTGTGATGTTGTCAATTACCTTAAAAATCTTTCGCTGCAGAGCTGCTTCATTCTGTAACCCCTCACTCCCCATCCGTCCCAATCAACCCTTTTGCATCGCTTCCATCAAGCTCAAGAAACGGCGGCGTGTTCTTGATCCGCTTCTCAACATGGCTGATATGCTCGACAGGCGGGATATTCTCAGGCATGGCTCCACCGATACGCTTGATCGCCTCGCGAACTTCCCGGCCAACAGCTTCATGGGTGCGGATTGCCTGCTGCTGGTCCTTTGCCGGTGTACGGGCAAGCTTGTCGCGTGTCTGTGTCATGCGAAACTGATTAGCGGCAAGTTCTGTGGTATCCATCCGATCCATCAGATTGTCTTTTTTCGGAATTCCCTTGCGCTGTTTGATTCCTTCATTGCCGAGTCCGTTATACAGACCCTTGTAACCGGCATCGTGAAAAATTCCGAACATTCTGTCCTGTACACCCGCCTCGCGGGCCGCTCCGGAAAGCGCCTTGAATTCTTCGCTGGCCTGTTTTCTGATTTCCAGCCGTTCAAGGTCTGCCGCCAAGGCATCAGATATCTCCTGACGACGAGCCTGAATCGCAAAATACTTCTGCGCTACGGCAATTTCCGGTTTACGAGGATCGCCGTTCTGGGCGATCAGGTAACAAGCAAAGCGCGAAAGGTGGAAATCGGAAACAACCTGAACGGCACCTTTACCTCCCGTGATCGGTTTGCCGGCGCCGGCAAAGTGATACTCATGATTGTTTCCCGACTGTCCGCATGAAGTCATCGCCCTGTTGATCGCATCTTCAAAGCGCCGCCATTGGCCATACCCCAGCAACGGCTGAAGCTCCCGGGCACTCCAGTATTCAGCGCCATGTTCGTTCGTCTTTTTCAGCTCTTCAAATGTGAGGGAACCGCTTACCGGCAATGAATTGTCTGTCATTTTGGCACCACCTGTTTGTCCTGATTCGGTTTTAATTCCCTCGAATTCGAGGGGTTTAAAAATGCCTGAGAAGTTATCTCAACAGTGTTGAGAGTTTTGCCCGCTACTCGCGCGCCAGTGGTGCGAGTTTTTCATCACAGGCATACCTGACCTCAATCTGTGACGTGTCTGATATATTGATTATCCAGTCAGCTTTCTTCCCTGGCGGCAGGAAGTTTCAACCGGTTACAATTTGTCACCGGTTCACTACTTTTTCCCCAGCCTTCAAGACCTGCTTGATTGCGCAAGTCTCTCCCGAATTGCTTCGAACTCCGCCGCAAAGCCTTCCTTCACCGACCAGCGCCGCACCTCGGCAATGTCCACGGGATGGCCTTCGGCAACCAGTACCGCCTGTTCGAGGCTTTGCCGATCCTTCCAGTGAAAGTAGGCGGCCAAACGGTCTTTGACACTATCGGTGGGCGATAGGAGCCGCAGCACGCCTGTCGGGTAGGTACGCGAGGCAATTTCACCGGGCGGCTCATCCCCGATGGCCAGAGGGCCAGAGGGAAATTCGACGAAGTACTCGGTTTCCGGATGCTTGAAATACCGCTGTTCTTCCGTAAAGCCGATTTCTGCTAGCGCCTGCCGGATGCTCTGGCGTCCCGCCATGCCGGTGGCAATGAAATCCAGATCGAACGAGCTGTAGGCATTTTCCGAATAGATGCAGATGCAGGCGCCACCCACCAGCACGACTTCGATTCCTTTTTGGTGCAGGTGGTCAGCGACATAGGCGGCGAGTTCGCCAATGGAAAACCCGGCAAGCGACGTCACAGCGGTTTCGCTCTGCGGCGTGGCCGCCGCCGAACCAGCAGGAGCCGGTCTTGCAACTCCTGGCCGTAAAAGGTAAGTGACTTGTCCAGAAAGGCGCGCAATTCGGCACGTAGCGGATAGCGGGGGTTGAACTGGTAGACCCTGGTGCGGCCAATGGTTTTGCTGACAAGCACACCTCCGGCCTCCAGCTTGTCGAGCTGTTTCTGCACCGGAGCGAGCGATGTGGCGTAAAAGGAGGCTATCTCCCGGGCATACCCTTCATCCCTGGCGGCAAGAAAGATGAGCGCCCGTTCGCAACTTAAGGAGCCGAGTATTGATTCGAGCATGAGTTAAACCTTATCATAATATAGGTCATATGACTTTTATATTAGGTCAGTAACGGATGATGGAGAAAATGTCAAGCATCGTATTGCATCTCTGGCTAAGCCCGACCTGGGATTATTCAGTCGGTGACAATTTGTCACCGACTCGCGGCCTTCCTTGCCAAGTCGTTCTTTCAGCGTGGCTCATTACCAGTGCACTTTCAATCCGAGTTTTCGATAGGCGACAAAGGCGCTATCTTGCGATATGAGTGTCAACTTGTGGGTGATGGCCTGCCAAATAATCAGACGGTCAAAAGGGTCTTTGTGTTCCATGCGAGGCAAGTGATGGAAGGTCGCGGCATCATCAGCGGCAATCGGCAGTATATCAAAACCCGACTGACGGACTATGGCGGGAAAATCGTCCGGGGCTACGCCGGACAGCCCCAGCTTTCCAGTGGCGTATTTGAGAGAAATTTCCCAAAATGAGACCACGCTGACAGATACGGTTACTTCTGGATTTTTGATGCTTTCCTCCGCTTTTTTACCAAGACGGGACGGGTCAAACAGCGTCCAGAGGAGGGCATGTGTATCGAGCAGACAACTCATAACGACAGCAATTCATCATCAGTAATCCTGAAGTCAGCCGTGATTGCAAACGTTGCCTTGTCGGCCAAAAGGCCGAGGATGCGTTGAGGTTTGCCGTCATAGCGGTCATAGGGAACCAACACGGCAATTTTTTCCTTCTTCTTGCCATAACTGATGACGACATCCTCACCACGTTGAACAAAATCAATTACTTGTGAAAAATGAGATTTAAAATGGCCAACCGTCATGGTTTGCATAGGTAACCTCCGTTTATCTATGTCACAATATCCTTTTTTCGTGTCACGTTGTCAAGTAAATGGACGGGCCGGTCTGAAATAGTCAACCACCCCTCACTCCCCATCTGTCCCAATCAACCCTTATCATCTAAAAAGTTCCTCAAACAGAAAGCGCCCCGAACGGGGCGCTTTCTCAAAACGTGCACGGTGAGTAATTCACGGCTATTTTTCCAGCAGAATACGCAGCATCCGGCGGAGCGGTTCAGCGGCGCCCCAGAGGAGCTGATCACCGCAGGTAAAGGCGGAGACGTACTGCGGCCCCATCTTCATTTTGCGTACGCGACCAATCGGCACCGTTAGGGTGCCGGAAACCGCAGCGGGAGTAAGCCCCGCCAGAGAATCCGCCTTGGTATTGGGAATCAGCTTGACCCACTGATTGTCATTCTTGATCAGGTTTTCGATCTCGGCAATCGGCAGATCCTTATTCAGTTTGATCGTCAACGCCTGGCTGTGGCAGCGCATGGCGCCTACCCGCACACAGATGCCGTCAACCGGAATCGGCGACGTTGTGCCAAGAATCTTGTTGGTTTCAGCAAAACCTTTCCACTCTTCACGGCTCTGGCCATCTTCAACCTCGCGGTCGATCCAGGGAAGCACATTGCCGGCGAGCGGGAAGCCGAACTCTTTGGTCGGCATGGAACCATCGCGGAGCGTGGCGGTGACTTTCTTGTCGATCTCCAGAATCGCAGAGCCGGGGTTCTTCAACTCCTCGGCAACAACACCCTGCAGTACGCCCATCTGGGACAGCAGTTCGCGCATGTTGGGAGCGCCGGCGCCGCTTGCCGCCTGATACGTCATGGAGCTGATCCACTCAACCGCGCCGGCGCGGAACAGGCCGCCGAGCGCCATCAGCATCAGGCTGACGGTGCAGTTGCCGCCGATAAAGTCCTTCTCCCCTTTTGCCAGGGCAGCATCGATGACGCCCCGGTTAACCGGATCAAGAATAATGACGGCGTTGTTCTCCATGCGGAGCGTGCTGGCGGCGTCGATCCAGTAACCGTTCCACCCCTGTTTGCGCAGTTCCGGGTGAACCGCCTTGGTGTAATCGCCCCCCTGGCAGGTGAGGATCACATCCAGCTTTTTCAGTTCGGCAATGTCATCAGCATTTTTCAGAGTCCCCGCATTCATCGGGGCAGACTGCCCGGCCTGGGAAGTGGAGAAAAAAACCGGCTCAAAGCCGAGAGCAAAATCGTTCTCCTCCTGCATCCGCTGCATGAGAACCGAACCAACCATACCGCGCCATCCAACAATTCCGACTTTCATAGGTATTTTCCTTTCGCGTTAATATTTTATTTATAGATTCGCAATTATCGCCGCACCCATCTCCTGTGTGTTCACCAGCTTTTCGCCGGCCAGCTTCTGGTAGATATCGGCGGTGCGGTAGCCTTGATCAAGAACCTTTTCCACTGCTTTGTCAATGGCATCAGCGGCATCCAGCATGCCGAAAGAGAATTTGAGCATCATCGCCGCCGAGAGAATCTGGGCGATCGGATTGGCAATTCCTTTTCCTGCAATATCCGGAGCTGAACCGCCGGACGGCTCGTACATGCCGAACGTCCCTTCAGCGAGCGATGCCGACGGCAGCATGCCGAGCGAGCCGGTCAGCATGGCCGCTTCGTCGGAGAGGATATCGCCAAACATATTCTCACACAAAATGACATCAAACTGTTTCGGCCATTTTACCAGCTGCATGGCGGCGTTATCAACGTACATATGAGACAGCTCGACATCCGGATATTCTTTGGCAATAGTGATGACTATTTCACGCCAGAGTACCGAGGTTGACAGCACATTGGCCTTATCGATCGAGCAGACTTTTTTACTCCGTTTTCTGGCTGCCTGAAAGGCAACATGGGTAATCCGCTCGATTTCCGGAACACTATAGCGCATGGTGTCAACGCCGACCCGCTCGCGCCCCACCCCTTCAATCCCTTTCGGCTGGGAAAAATAGATGCCGCCGGTCAGTTCACGGATGACCAGAATATTAAAGCCGCCGCCGATGACCTCTTCCTTCAGCGATGACGCACCGGTCAGTGAAGGAAAAATGATGGCCGGCCGCAGGTTCGCATACAGGCCGAATATCTTGCGCAGCGGCAGCAGCGCGCCACGCTCCGGCTGCTCATCCGGAGGCAGGCTCTCCCATTTCGGGCCGCCGACAGAGCCGAACAGGATCGCGTCAGACGCTTTGCAGATGTCGATGGTACTCTGCGGCAGCGCTTTGCCCTCAATGTCTATACCGGCACCCCCGACATTTGCAGCGGTTCGAGCAAAGGTGACGGCACATTTTTTTTCAATTGCATCAAGCACGTTAAGCGCTTCGGCCATAACCTCAGGGCCAATGCCGTCGCCGGCCAGAACTGCTAATTTGTACGTTTTACCCATGAATATAATCCCTCCAAAAGTTTGCCTCAGAATTTAATTTTTGGATAATAATTTTCATAGTACAGTTTTGTCAAACTAAAAGCACAGGCAACAGGTTTCTCGTTAACATACGAATAACAGCATAACTGTTGATTAACGCAACTCCATCCTGTACAATGGCGCCATTTCCATTGGGGGGTTCCTGTGAACAATCTGCTCTTAATCACTGATGTGGCACGCCTGCGAAAAATTTTTGGTCAGCTTGCAGAGGACAAAGATATTCGCCTCCGCATTGTAAATGACCTCGAAAAAGGTGGCGAAGAGATCGCCATTGAAAAGCCGGATGTGGTCTTTGTTCAGACCCATCTGTCGGGTCTCTCGGCTGATATATTGCTCATGCACCTGAAAAAACAGTTGGGGCGCAAACGGGCACGCTTTGTTCTCCTGGCTGCTCCCGGACAAACGAATGAAGCAATTCTGAAGCTGTATCATGGCTGGCTCGATACTTCAGCAGAAGATGGTCCGTTCCTCTCTGAACTGGAACAGCTCCTTGAGATACTCTTAAGTAAACCGAAATTGGGCGAAGACTTCTCCCCGGATGATCCCTTTGCATCAATTGACGGCACACGGAGACCAGGCGGTTCTGCTGATTTTTCAGCTCTCCTGAACCATCAAGGAGTTCCCGCTGTGTATAGCGACACAGATTTGGAGCGTCAGGTTTCCGCTCCGGGCGGGTCGGAATCCTTAATGGATGAACAGGGGCTCACCTACGCACCCCGACAAAAATTAAAGATTAATTCCGAGTTCAGTAACTCCTTTGATACTGCCGTCAGCAGCACGCCTGAACCGGCAGCGCTCGGACAGGCGGCGCCGGGCATGGCTAACGGCTGGAACAGCGAAAGTATCGATACGGCAGGAGCCAGGCAGACCCGTTCAAAAAAAGGTATGTTTCTGCTCTGGCTGCTACCGGTTGTTATCGTTGTTGTCGGCATAACCTATGTCCAGCAGAAGTCACCTGCAAAACCGGCCCCGGCTGGCGTCGCAATTGCGCCGGTCGCCGGTGAAAAATCTGCGGCAGCGGTTGTTCCGTCAAGCTCCGGCGTGCCTGTCCCAGCCAAGGAATCCGGTTCCGCCAAAGAGCCTGCCGCCAAGGTTGTGTCGCCGACAGCCATCAGCGAACAGGACAGGGTGATTGACAAGGCGATGCTGGATGCGCTTGCCGGAAAGAAAGACCCACCTCCGCCTCCCCCCGTTGTTGTGTCGATCGCCCCCGAACTGACCGCTCTTCCCCGGTTTATTCCGGCGTACGGGCTCGACAAAAATTACAGCGCTGCACATCCGGGTTGGGATCTTTATGTGGGTAACGTTACCGAGTTCAAGGTACTGCGGGAGGCCCAGAAAATTAAGGCAATTCAGGTGATTGATCGCGGCTGGCGCGGCCTTACTGACCCGTTTTTGAAACGGGCTTTTGGCCAGTTAGCCAAAAATCCATCCTTCAGCGTCTATACCTCCGAAAGAAAAGAGGGGTACAAAATTCAACGTGGACGAATGGCGGATAATGTCAAGGTTGTGTATTACCGTGAGGAGAAAAGCGGTCTGTTGCGGGCGTTTGCACTGACGTGGCATTGATACGACACCGTCTGTTATTCAGCCTCTTCTGAGAAAGATTGATTCAAACCTTCTTTGTTACGACCTTGCGCTCTGTAAGCGGCAGCCGCATCTCGATTTCCAGACCGCCATCGCTGCTGTTGTGTGCCTGGATGGTTCCTCTGAAAAGTCGTACGGTTTTTGCGGCAATGGCCAGACCGACCCCGGCACCGCCACTGTTCCGGCCCCGGTCTTCAGCAACTCGGTAAAACGGGTGAAAGATGTTTGACAGGGCGGATTCAGGCACTCCGGGACCGTGATCCCTGATCTTGAGCAACGCCTCTCCGAGAGGGCTGTGTACCAGACTTACTTCCACATCCGTTCCCTCTTTCGTATAGCGGATGCCGTTGCGTACAATGTTTTCAATAGCGCTTCGCAGCAGTTCCCTGTTTCCCAGCAGGGTTGTCTCCTCGACCTGGAGCAACAGCACCTGGCGGTTCTTGCCTGCCGCCTCAAAATCGGCGTCCGATGTGACCTCTTCCACAACATCACTCAATGAAAACGGCTCTTTTTCGAGAGTATCCTCTCCACCCTCCATTTGACTTAAAACCAGCAGATCGCTGATCAGAAAGTTCAGGCGCTCTGCCTCCAGTTCAATCCGGTCCAGAGCCTTCTGCGATCTATTGGCGTTCTCTTGACGTGCGAGGCCGAGGGCCACATTGAGGCGGGCCAGAGGGGAGCGGAGTTCATGAGCAACATCACGCACCAGCTGTTTATTGGTCTCAATAAGTTTTTCGATGCGGACGGCCATCAGGTTTATATCCCGTCCCATACTCACGAGATCGTCATTTTTACCGCTCAATTCCTTTAAACTGACTCGTGCAGTAAGATCACCATCCGCCAAACGCTTGGCTGTTGCCCTCATTTGGCGGATTGGCGAAGCCATCCACCAGACCAGCACAAACGATGCCAGACCCATAATAACGGAGGAGACGCCAATCCTCATCCAGATGTCCGCAGGAAGGTAGATACTGAATGAGCGTTTTTCCGGCAGATCCGCCTGCATGGTGCCGACGGCAATGTACTGCTTTCCCGAAGGTCCAGTCATCTCTATCGCAGCGACATCGGTAACATCGTCAGACGTTACATAGGGATACGTTTTATCTTTTCTGGCTGCTGCTGCTTGTGCAACCACCACCAGTTCATGAGGCGTGCGGGCAGACAATGGTGCGCCATTCTCGGTGAAAAGGTAGGCATCAAAATCGTTTGATGCGATATTCATGGCAGTGCCATCACGCTCCAGAATACTGGCTGCAGTATAGCCATAGAGCAACAATGCATCTACAACCGGTCGAGCCTGCTTCACATGAAGTTCCTGATGCAGAGCGGCATTACGCAGTTCAAGTGTAGGCCGTGTATTTACTCCCAAAATAAAGGAAATAATCCCTGCGAGGGAAGAGGCAGCCCAAAACCAGATGAACATTTTGACAAAAAGTGTGCGCATAGTTGCTCCGGCAGTCTACTGAGATTCGCTATCATCCTTCGTATAGATATACCCGACTCCCCGAACCGCTTTAATTCGTTGCGCACCTGCAGGCGTTAGCCCCAGTTTACGGCGCAGGTTGCTCATATGGACATCGATGCTACGGTCATTATAGTTTAGTTCACGACCGTGAGCATGCAGCAAAAGCTCTTCACGGCTGAGAGTTTTTCCGGGCTGGCGCAGCAACAGTTCCAGTAAAGAAAATTCGGCTGAAGTCATATCCAGCACATTGCCTCCGCATACAACAGACCGGGCCCCGACGTTGAGGGTCACATCTCCGACTTTTAGTAAATCGGAAGCATCCTCCTGGTGCGGTTGCAACTGGGATGTCCGGCGCTGTATCGCCCTGATGCGGGCTAATAGTTCCCGATGATTGAACGACTTTGGCAGATAATCATCAGCACCCATCTCAAGACCGAGAATCCGGTCAATTTCCTCGCCGCGTGCCGTCAGCATCAATATCGGCACTAATGATGCGTTCCGAACCCGGCGTAACACCTCGAAACCGTTCAGCTGTGGCAGCATGACATCCAGTACCACAAGATTGTGGTCACCTTCCAGGGCCCGCTGCACACCCGCTTCACCATCGTGCACCGCCTCGACGACATACCCTTCAGCAGAAAGATATTCCTGCAGCAAAGCGCACAGCTCAAGGTCATCATCAATCAATAATATTTTCTGTTCCGTTTGTTCCATAATTGCCTCCAGCACTATGAAGCAGACTCTCACTGAAAATACAACAGGATAACTGTTAAGATTTGTAAGGTACCACTGTATATGTCAGGTAAAGCACGCTGCACGCATATTGAGGATTTTGACGTACTCAGCAGCGACATCACCAGGCAGAGGGAGTTACAAAGCCTTACACTTCTTTACATATCCTGACGCAACTTTACAAAAAAAAAGTGTAAGGTCTCACCATAGTAATTCGACACACGATAATACTAAACCATCTGCGAGGATGGGGCGGAAAGCCTACAGGGTCTCTTTGAGACAGCCGGGATGCCGAAATGTCACCACTTTATTCGGTCCCGGTTTTTTTGTGTCCGGACACAAACGAGACGGGGACGGCACGAGGAGGTGTCGCAAGACGACAACACTATGGACAATCAATTATCGACAGATTCATTCACTCTCACCAACACCACACATCTTTGGAGGAATTATCTATGTTCGTTAAATCAAAGAAATTTATAACCGTGTGCAGCATATCATCATTACTGATTGCAGGTTTCGCCGTCGCCGGCTTTGCTGATGAGGATTCAGACTACAAAAGCGAAAAGAAAGAGAAGAGAGATCACCATTATGTAAGACCGACGGCAACACCACGACCGACTGCAACACCACGGCCAACGGCAACACCACGGCCAACGGCAACACCGGCACCAACTGCCACGCCGCGGCCTACGGCAACTCCGGCACCAACCGCTACGCCGCGTCCGACGGCAACTCCGGCGCCAACACCGACACCGACACCACGTCCGACGGCAACTCCGGCACCAACCGCAACCCCTGCTCCGGTAAAAACATGGGCATTGTATAACGCCAACTGCGCCATGTGTCATGGGACATCGAAGCAGGGTGCGTCAGCATCCACCACCCAAGCCGCTATCACCAACAATCTTGGCGGCATGGGCTCCATCAAACTGACTTCGGCTCAGCTTACCGCTCTGGCAGCAGGTCAGTAACGAAGATACGCTGCTAACGTACCACTAACGGCCGGGAGGGCACACTGCTCTCCCGGTTTTTTAAACTGTCGTACCTAAAACTACGGGCAGAGGAAATGAGCGGAATGATGCGCATACTGGTTACCATAGTACTGCTGCTGCACATGGCACCGTGCCTTTCAGCCGCCGGGATTCCACCCGCACAAAGTGACGGCGCAATCCTCAATGCACGGGAATGGTCACAGTACGACTGGAACGGCACTGCTGCAAACACCGGAGCAGCGCGCTTCATGATCGTGCAGAATACAGACGCCGCAGAGCTCCTTATTGTCGCTTCAGCGCCAAACGATGCCCGCTTTGTACGTGACGTTGCAGTTGAGCCGGATACCGTCTATCTCTTCAGCTGTCAGGCCCGGAGCAAAAATATCGGATCTGATGCCCGTGGCGTCAATATTTCGGTTAAAGACATTCTGGGCGGTTCTCCAGAAATACCCGCCAATGAGAAGGAGTGGCAGACTCTTGCCTTTTACGGCAAAACAGGCCCGGAGCAGAGGAAGATCTCCGTAACGGTCGGCATTGGCGGCTATGGCAGCGTAAACAGTGGTACCGCCTGGTTCAGGAACATTTCGGTACGTAAGGCTGCCAGCGTTCCGGCAGACATCAGCGTTGTGCCGTTGCTCCCGGCCGACGCATCATCTCCACCACCAGCCGGAACAAACCGTGCCGGCGGCCTGGTAATTGCCGTTTTGGGATGTTTTGGCCTCCTCATGGCGTGGTGGGGCACTATACTGGGAAAGCAGAATTCCAGAACAGGCGAAGAGGTTACACAGAATACAGTGCTGACTTCTGAACCACAGGAAAAGGTTGAGCGGCGCGACATGGCCGTTATGGGAGCATTGGCGGCAGTGTGTCTGCTTGTTTCACTGTTCAATCTTGGCGGGCACCATGCACCTGAGACCGGCAGACTGGCAGCGACGTCCGGAGAATTCATAACTGTCGAGTTTGGACGTGAAGTCGATCTTTCCCGGATATATTACTACTGCGGCATCAATAACCGGGAAGGTGACGATAAGCAGTACACTTTCGCTGCTCGAACTTCATCCGGAGCCTTTGAAACCGTGACCTCCTTCGTCAAAAAAGACTCGAATACCTGGAAGTACCGTGAAGTCGCCATACGCACAACGGCTGTCCGGCTCGTTGCTAACGCACCCGGCAGCCGTTTGAATGAACTTGCCTTTGTTGAAAAGGGGAGCCGAACTCCTCTGACTGGGTTGAAAATCGGAGCCACGAATTTCACCAACTCTCGATTTGGTAAACCTGAAAATCTGATAGATGAGCAGACGGCTTTCGAGTATGCCCCCTCATTCCGGACCGGATTCTATTTCGACGAAATTTATCATGCCCGGACCGCCTGGGAAATGCTCAATCTCATCGAGCCCTATGAAACAACGCATCCACCGCTGGGCAAGACGCTGATCGCAGCCGGAATTGCTGTTTTCGGCATGAACCCCTTTGGCTGGCGGAGCGTCGGGGCACTGTTCGGCGTTGCACTGGTTCCGCTTATGTACCTTCTTGGCCTGAAACTGTTCCGCAACCGCTTTTACGCCTTCTGCACGTCGTTTCTGATGTTGGTCGAATTCATGCGCTTCGCCCAGACGCGTGTAGCGGTGATCGATGTCTACGGCGTTTTTTTCATCCTGATTATTTACTATTTACTGCTCGACCTGTTTCCGGAGAAGGGAGAAACCTCCCGCAGGAGTGTCACCAGAACAATTTTTCTGGCGGGGATTGCCTTCGGAGTCGGAGCAGCGTGCAAGTGGATTGTACTCTATGCCGGGTGCGGTATGGCGCTGCTGGCGGTGCTGCGGACGCTGGCAGATCTGCGCTGCCGGAATTACCCTGAATCACGCAGCGCCGTCACATTTGTCCTGCAACGGATCGGCCTCTGCCTGATAGCATTCGGAGCTGTACCGGCCGTAATCTATCTGCTCGCATATATACCATTTCTCCTTATTCCCGGTCCGGGACACGAACTGGCCGATGTATTCCGTATTCAGGCTCATATGCTCGACTACCACCGTACGCTCAAGGCAACCCACCCGTTTTCGTCGGCATGGTGGACATGGCCGCTTAATCTCTACCCCATGTGGATGTACACCGGCGAAGGGCTTTCCACCGGCACCGCCTCAAGCATAGTTTCCTTCGGCAACCCGGCGGTCTTCTGGGTTGGCGTGCCGGCGGTCGCAGCAACGGCCGTACATGCGATACGCACCCGTGACAGCAAGTCAGGGGTCATACTGCTTGCGCTCATCTGTCAATACCTGCCGTGGATCGGTATAAATCGGATGGCATTCATCTATCACTTTTTCTCAACAGTGCCGTTTATGATCCTCTGCATCGTTACGGCTCTGAAGAGCGCAGAAAACTGCTGCCCGCACTTCCGCAGAGTGACGTGGGGATACCTGGGAATTGCTGCCGGGCTATTTATCATTTTCTACCCGGTGTTGTCAGGAATGCATATTTCGCGGGATTACATCGCGATGCTCAAATGGTTTCCGACCTGGTACTTTTGATGATGACACCACAACACCTCTCCGACACTGAGGCCGATGTAAATCGCCCTAAATCTGATTTATAAAAAGGATAAGATATGAATAATCCAATAATTTCTGTAGTCGTTCCCGTGTATAATGAAGAAGAGGTCATCCATGAATCCTATGCCCGCCTCAAGGACGTGCTGGAGCGGTTGCAAGAGTCGTATGAGTTGATTTTTGTCAACGACGGCAGCCGTGATCGTACTGCGGAAATAATATGTGATATATGTGCAGATGATCCGACGGTTCGACTGATTGATTTTGCACGCAATTTCGGCCATCAGACAGCTATTACCGCCGGGATGGATTATGCGAAAGGAGATGCCGTCATTGTCATTGATGCGGACCTCCAGGACCCCCCGGAAGTAATGCCCGAGATGATTGCCAAATGGCGGGAGGGTTTTGACGTCGTGTACGGCCAACGGGCAAAGCGCGAGGGAGAAAGCCTCTTTAAGCGCTTCACGTCAGCCGTTTTCTACCGTCTCCTCCAGAAGCTGACCGACATACACATTCCGGTGGATACGGGAGATTTCCGCTTGATTGACCGCAAGGTGTGTGATGCTCTGAAAAGCGTCAAGGAGCGCAATCGCTATGTGCGTGGTATTATCAGCTGGCTCGGCTTCAAGCAGGTCGGTGTGGAGTTCGTCCGGGAAAAACGCTTTGCCGGCGAGACCAAATACCCGCTCAAAAAAATGCTCCGCTTTGCTTTTGACGCCATCACTTCGTTTTCCTACAAACCTTTAAAGCTTGCCACCTATGTAGGAATTATCGTCTCGCTGAGTGGCTTTGCCTATATGCTTAATGTCATTTACTTGAAGCTTTTCACCAACGCCACTATTACCGGTTGGGCTTCAATGATGTCGGTGACCCTCTTTTTTAACGGTGTTGTCCTGATGATGCTTGGCATCATCGGTGAGTATATCGGCAGGATTTACGATGAGGCGAAAGGACGGCCGCTGTATGTGGTGCGAGAAGAGGTGAACTTTGCGCGTGCAGGGTGGCGAAAGCCCGTGGCCGTACAAGCCAATCCAACCCCTTATTCGTTGGCCGCCTGACCGATAGCGATTGAGGAGTGCTACCATGAAACAACGTACTGCGCGGCACCGACATTCGATAGTGGAATTTATTAAATTTGCCTGCGTTGGCGTACTCAATACCTGTATTGACGTGGCCATCTTTTTTCTGCTTACCTGGTTCGGCATCCCGTATGTAGTGGCCCAGGGAGTGTCCTACTCCTGCGGAACCGGTAACAGTTATCTGCTTAACAAGTTCTGGACGTTTCACTCCAGCGGGCTTTCCTATGCCGAAATTTTCCGCTTCATAGTCGTCAATCTCGTCTCGCTGGGGATTTCCATCGCAGTGCTGGCAATCCTCCGGGAAAAAATGGGTATCGGATTGGCGGCAGCCAAAGGGGGGGCTACCGTCTGCGCTCTGGCAGCCAATTTTCTTGGCAATAAACTCTGGGTCTTTAAAAAAAGGGAGGTGGCATGTGACAGGAGCATGGTGGGGAACGGTCGTGCTGAGTTGCGTACTATTCCTGAGTGCGAGTTTAGTCGTTGCACGAGCGGGGGGCGGTGAAGAACCGGAGACAGCCACCACGTTGAAATTAACCCTGCTGCTGATCGGCGCAGGGTTTCTTCGGATTTTTCTTGCCGCTGTGACCAAAGGGTATGAAGCTGACATTGCAACGTTCAGCGCCTGGGCAGGACACGCCGCACATGGGCTTGGCTCATTTTATTCGCCCGGTTACTTTGCCGATTATCCTCCCGGCTACATTTATGTACTGTGGCTGATTGGTACATTGCAGAAAGCCCTTGGCATTGATTTTGGTTCCCCGGAGTTTCTGATACTGCTGAAGCTTCCGGCCATATGTGCAGATTGCGCCACAACAGTGCTCCTCTTCACATACGCCCGTCGTTCCTGGGGAAGCACCGCTTCACTGCTGCTGGCCGGATTGTATGCATTCAATCCGGCGGTCATTTTTGATTCTGCGGTATGGGGACAGGTGGACAGTGTTTTGACCCTGCCGATTCTGCTCGGAGTGCTGCTGCTGGAAAAAAGTCCGGCTGGCGCCGGGGCCGCCTTTGCCACAGCGCTGCTGATCAAGCCCCAGGCTCTCATCTTTGCCCCGCTGCCGCTGCTCTGGTTCGCTATCCGCTTTCTCCGCCGTGAACAACATACTTCCGCCGATCTTCTCAAATTTACCGGTTCCGGGCTTGCGCTCTTCTGTCTGGTCATTCTCCCCTTCTCCGTGGGAGAGAGCCCACTCTGGATCATCAGAAAATACGGCAGTACCCTGGCCTCTTACCCGTACGCCACCCTCAACGCCTATAACCTGTTTGCCCTGAGCGGCGGCAACGCTGCACCAGTGGGAGATCCGTTTCTGTTTTTGACCTATGGAGTATGGGGGAATATAGGAATCGTGCTGGCGGTACTGTTCGCGACAGTTGTCATGCTGCGTGGCAGGGAGTTTTCCCGCTTCTGGTATTCGCCGCTGTTTCTCTCGGCAACGGTTTTCATCATGACGGCGAAGATGCACGAGCGGTACCTGTTTCCGGCGTTGGCGCTGTCTTTGGGCCTTTTCATTGCCACGCGCAGTCGCCCCGTACTGGTCATATTTGCCGGCTTCAGCGTGACCCAGTTCCTCAATGTGGCTCAGGTACTGACGTACAGCCATAGTAATATCTTTGGTGTGCCGAGACTTGATCCGCTGTTACTGTCAGTCTCCTTTGCCAACGTGGCGCTCTGGATGCTGCTTGCGTGGATCGGTTACCGGCGCTATGTTTCCCCGCGACAGCGCCAACTGCCGTCACATTCATGCAAAGCCTTATAACCCCCGATAACTTATTCATGTCCAAGAGGAGAATCGACAAGGAGGATATTGACCCGGCTCTTCACAGGTTCTCTTTTACAACCGCCTTCAAATCAAGACGTTCCAGTTTTTTGAGAAAGTTTTGCGCCACGCTGCTATCCAAAAAATTCCCCGCTGTCAGAACTGTCAATGGCAGTGAAACGGGCATTTTTTCTAATGTAACGGTTATACCTGTTGCTTCCAGCCTCGACTGATCGTTAAGGGCATCGTTCTGGTCAAAATATTTACCGGCGTAAAGTACATGACGCTTTTTGCCAACCGAGACAATAAAACCGTCTGCGGTGAAATAGAGAAGTTTCTTGAGGGCAGTTTCGGCCTGGGAGCGGCTTACAAACTCCGTTACGTAGAGGCGTATAACCTGTTCCGTTCTAAAACCACCATCTTTCTTACGGATATTCAAGCCGATACTTTGTATCTTTTCAACGGCTTCAGCCATAGCGAGCGTATCGGTAAACTCACCAATCAGAAGTGTATATGTTTTTTCGGTAACGGGAGCTCTTTTCGGTACGACTGAGGTGAGAGGGGTGGTGCTCTGTATTATGCGCGGTACAACAGTTTTCACAGGGGGCACCGTTTGAGAGAGACTGGCAGACGCATGCGGAGGATCATTTGTCGGCGTGACAGCGGCACCCGGAAGCGTTTTTTGTGCCGGGATGGCCGCAAGAGCTGCGGGAATGTCGGTCAGCTGAATATCTTTTACCGGAAGGATGACTACCGATGCCGGTTTTGACGCCTCTTTTTTTGCTATCGCAATCGGCTGGGAAACATCAATCATTACATTATGGCGGTCCAACAGGACTCCGGTATCTTTCCAGATTTTTGAGACCGCGTTCGAAAAAGTTTCAACGGCCTCCATTTGAGAATTCCGGGAGTTATTCATGTCGTTTTCGGCATTAAGGACATCCTGAACAGAAGCCTGATTGAGCCGATTATTCTTGACATACTGTTCATAGCGCTGCTCGGCAGAACGACTTGCTTTCTCTGTCATATACATCTGCAGGCGTGCCGAGACAAGGGCATTCATATCGTTTTTTATTTCATTCCGGATGCGCCACGATAGAGCTTTAACCTGATCCTGAGCCTGCTCTGTCCTTATTTTGCTTTTCACGTATTCGTTGCCTGGGGTTGTATTGCCGAGAGGAATGGTGAACTGCACGCCAACGTTCCAGTTTTTTGTCGGATTATCGCGAAGCTCCCGGTAACTATCACCGGAGTTAAAACCGCTGCCTACAACTCCCCCGCCGGCATTGACGGTCAGTTCGGGAAGAGCCTGATGTTTGGCAATCCGCTCAAGTAACCGGGCTGATTCCAGGCCCGATTTCAGCTGTTTCATATCCGGGCGGGATTCCACAGCTGTGCCAACCGCCTGCTCAAAAGACTCCAGTGGTTCACTTTTTGAGGGTGCATCAGTCGGAATAATTTTATCAGCTGTTTCCAGCCCGATCAGGTAGCGGAGATATGTTTCCTGTTCCTCGACACTGCGGGTTGCTTCAAAAAAATCTTTGGTCCGCTGGTCAATGGCAAATTCGGCATCAGCAATACCGATTCCTTGTAATAGTGCCCGGTCTTTATTCTTTGCCCCCTCCAGAATTTCCCGGGCCGAGGCCAGTGCTGCCTTGCGTGTGTTCAGGATTCGCTGCTGGACATACAGGCGATTGTATGAGGTTATTACATTGTAAACCGTGTCTGCAGTAGCCGAGCGAAATCGTTCCAGGGACTCTTTTTGGGTGGTGGAGGAAAGAGTGATGTTCAGCTCAAAGGTTTCCTGACCGGCGTTTTTCAGGAGCGGTTGGGAGAGCGCAAGCGTCGCCGAAGACTGCCAGTCTTTGGAAGCGGTCAACGCAGGTTCGTATTTGAAATACCCTGTTTGGGTTGTTGCCGAGATATTTCCCCCCGTAGGGAGGTATTGGGTTACACCGGCTGATGTTGTCAGATTTTTAGAAGAATATTGATCCAGGCCCTGCATTTTCGAGGCACCGGCTGTAGCGGACGCATTCAAAATCGGGTCATAGATTCCCTTGCTTTTTACAGCATCGACAGAGGCCATTTTCGAGTTTTGACCTTCAATGCGCAGATCAATATTTTTCTGAATTGCCATTGTTATAGCGGCATTCAGAGTCAGCTTCAGTGGAGCAGGCGCCTGATTTTGAGGTTCTTCAGCCACTTCCGGCAGAGCATGCAGGCTGATCGGGCTAAGCGTAACCGTCAGAAAGTTTACAACAAGAATTTGAGCAAATAATCTCATTACGAAACCTGACTTGACAAAGACAATCGGGATATGGTCAAGCGGTGCACGGACTTTTCGGCAACGGCGAACACCGTCATCTTGACGTGTTGCACCACTATACACGATTGCAGCATCTGACAATTGTTAAGAATTGTAAGTATCGTTGCGGCGTCAGATGCAATCTGCTGCTGCGACAGAAAGTATCTTCGAAAATTCTCAAATCAGCGCCTCAGGCATAGCTTCCTGCATGGTACGAACTGCGCACATACGGACCGCTCTCCACATGGCTGAACCCCATCGCCTCAGCTGCTGACCGCAGTGATGCGAAGCACTCCGGCAGGATATACTCCTGCACCTGATAATGCCGCCGGCTTGGTGCCAGATACTGGCCGATACTGAGGTAGACACACTCCACACCGCGCAGGTCACGGAATACCTGAAGCACCTCCGCCTCGCTCTCCCCCATCCCGAGCATGATGCCGGATTTGGTCCTGATCTCCGGAGCCAGTGCGGCACAGAGCCGCAGTACCTCAAGCGAGCGGTCATAGTCAGCGCCGCTGCGGATATGGTAGAGGCGCGGCACCGTTTCGACGTTGTGGGCGATAATGTCGGGCTCTGCTGCCACAACTGCTGCCAGGCTTGACACAGCCCCCTGGAAATCCGGAATCAGCAGCTCAACCCGCGTCGCCGGTGAGGAAGTGCGGATGGCTGCCACGGTGGCGGCGTAGAGCGCTGCGCCGCCATCCGGCAGATCGTCGCGGGTCGGGCTCGTTATCACTACATGAGAGAGGTGCAGGCGGGCAACCGCTTCGGCAACCCGCGCCGGTTCATCGCTGTCAATCGGCAGCGGCACGGTTTTCTCCACATTGCAGAAACTGCAGAGGCGGGTACAATTCCTCCCGAGAATCAGAAAGGTCGCCTGACCGCAGGAGAAGCACTCCGAAATATTGGGGCAGAGCGCCTGCTGGCAGACCGTATTCAAGCGGAGTTCACCGAGTAACTGCCGCATTTCGCTCTGATCTCCGGGATTGACCTTCTTGCGCAGCCACTCCGGTTTCCGCTGAATATTCACGTCACAACCCCTTCCATATTCCACTGGTCCATACGGTATTTACCGGCACACAACGACTCCATATCTGCCTGCTCCCGCTGTGACAATGAATCGCTCTGTAATACGGCAGTAAAATGGTCGCTGAACGCGCTTGCAAGTGCAGTCGTCAGGCTGTTCCGGTCACTGCTCACGCCACATTGAGCAAGGCTTACAGCTCCCTGGGCTTGTTCGGGAGCCTGATCGCGCATGTACCTCAAACCGGTTGCGGCACGATTGAGCAGAGGAATCGAACCGTGCTGAAAAATCACCTCTTTCAAGCGCCGCTGGGCGTTGCCACCAATTTTACAGCCATTGACAATAATATCAAAACTCTCTTTACCGGCGAAACAGAACGCAGTCCGTTCGCCAAGGCGTGTCCCTTCAGGGACGAAATCAACCGCATAGCGTGCGTCAAGACCGAGCGTGCGGTAGAAACGGAGCAGAAAACCGGTCAGTACGCGAAAAGAGTCCTTTATGGATGCAGTCGGCGGCATCTGTCCCGGTGCACAGACAAGTGAGTAGGTCAGCTCATCAGCATGGTAAATCACGCCGCCGCCGGTCACCCTCCGCACCACCGCGACGCCGTCATTCCGGCAGCGCTCCAGATCAAGTATCTCAGCGGCCTTCTGATACCTTCCGAGCGACAGCGCCGGGGGACTCCAGCCATAGAGGCGCAGCACCGGCAGGGAAACGGCAGGCTTGAATGAACGCAGCAACGCCTCATCGATGGCCATATTCTCCGCTCCTGTCAGCGGGGAGGTTACGATGAGGCGCCAGGTGGTACGTAGTGACGGTACGCTTTCCATTATTTTACAGACCGAACGCACAGAGGATTCAATGCCCCGTCAAAATACTCGCTTCCACGGCAAAGCGCTTGATCTTGCGGGTTGTCGTTTTCGGGAACTCATCTTCTCTGATGGTGAATTTGCGCACCCGCTTGTAATCGGCCAGGCCATTACATGCTTTCTGGACTTCCACCCGCAGCAGCGCTTCGACATCGGCCTCACTCATCGGGCAATTGCCATCGATGCGGCATTGTGTATCAATTGCTTCCTGTTCGGGGAAAATAATGGCGTGGATCTCCTCTGAGGTGCCGACACGATGGCCGTACACCATAACTTCCGCGATGAACGGGCTTTTGAGCAGCTCGTTTTCCACCTCCTCCGGATAGACATTCTTGCCGTTGGGAGTGACAATCAGGTTTTTCAGCCGACCGCTGATGGTTAAAAAGCCGTCAGCGCTGAGAACGCCGAGGTCACCGGTGCGATACCAGCCATCGACAAGAACTTCTGCGGTGGCCTGCGGGTTCTTGTAATACCCCTGCATGACATTCGGCCCTTTGACGATAATTTCTCCCACCCCTTCGTCGTTCGGCGCATCAATGCGCACCTCTACTTGATCAAGCAGGCGTCCGATAGTACCGAGCCGTTTCCCTCCCGGCTGCTCGGCACTGATTATCGGGGAGGTCTCGGTAATCCCGTACCCCTGATAGATCGACAGGCCAAACTCCGTCATCCCCTTGGCAATGGCGGGGTCGAGCGCTGCGCCGCCACTGATGAAGATGGTTCCTGAGCCGAATGCCTGGCGAACTTTAGAGGTTACGATTGATCGTGTGAGCGGTAGTGAAAAAAGCAGTTGCGACAGTTTTTTTGAATTAATGTTCTTCAAAACCCGGTCGAGAATCATCCGATAAACAACCGGAACAGCGAGGAAAAAGGTCGGCTTGACCTCCGCCAGATTTTCCCCGAGTTTTTTCAGCGATTCACAGAACGTGACCTTTCCTCCGAGCGAGAGCGGCAGAAGAACGCCGCACACCTGTTCAAAAACATGATTTATCGGCAAAAAAGACAATGTGTGAATACTGTTGTCGAGCCGGAAGTGGGCAGCTGCACCCTTGATGTTGGAAACAATATTGGCGTGGCTGAGCATGGCCCCTTTTGAGCGTCCGGTGGTGCCTGAGGTATACAGAATGACCGCCGTATCGTCCGGGTTGCGCGGCTTTTCGGGGAGCGGTGCGCTATGGCAGAGAGTAGCCAGCGGGAGCAGTTTCCCTCTGCGTCTCAGCTTGCTGCGGAGTCTCTTGGCCGGATCAAATGGATCCGTCGTATCTGTTTTTGCGCCCGCTTCAGAACCGGGTGGCGAGACCAGGCGGTATGCCTGACGGGCAAGCGCCTCCATCGTGGCACGTCGCTCCGCCGGCAGCTCCACGGTCGTGACAAGCTCACGCCACTCCTCAATCAATACATCCAGCACCTGCACGACCTGGGAATTATCATCAGCAGCGGGTGGAGTCAGGGTCACAATAGTGTCGAGCGCCGGTATATCATTGAAAATTTCCAGAACAAGGTCAAGGCAGGGGGGGGCGGTAAACACGAAGCGGGCATCGCAATCAGTGAGGATATGCCGCAGTTCAGCCGCTTTCAGCTCCTTGTCGACAGGGACAACAACCCCGCCCGCTTTGAGAATACCAAGATAGGCGGTAATCCATTGTGGTGATGAAGGGGCCAGGAGAGCGGCGTGATCGCCATTCTTGAAGCCGCATTTGATCATGCCGGCTGCAATGCGATCTGACAGATCCCATAATGTACCGTAGGTCATGCTCTGCCATGCACCGGCAATTTTGGTGCTGAGTGCCGGCTGGTCACTATACTTCTGGCAACTTTCTCTGATCAGGGAATCTATTGTCTGCACGCAAAACCTCCATGACGGCATTTTTGCTGCATAGTAGCATGGCGGAACACTGTTTTGTCAAAGCAAAAGCAGCGCCTGCCGGTCAGAAAATGCTTTTTTGGCGCTGCCGGGAATGGTATAGTGGCGATTCTAAAAATCACTGCAGAATGTGCCAAACAAAAGGAGTCACCACCATGTCTGACCTTCGAGTCCGTTTCGCCCCCAGCCCGACCGGGTACCTTCACGTCGGCGGCGCCCGCACTGCGCTTTTTAACTGGCTGCTGGCCAGGCATCGAGGCGGCACATTCATTCTGCGCATTGAAGACACCGATGTGGAGCGTTCCACACAAGAGTCTGTCGATGCTATTCTGGAAGGGATGAAGTGGCTCGGGCTTGATTGGGACGAGGGGCCCTTTTTTCAATCGGAGTACTTTCCGCTCTACAAGGAATATGTGCAAAAACTTGTGGCGGCCGGTAAAGCATACAAATGCTATTGCACTGCTGAAGAACTCGATACCAAACGGAATCTGGCGATGGCGGAGGGGCGTAAGCCGAAGTATGACGGCACCTGTCGTGATGGTGCCGTGCAGCCTGAGAATCAGCCGTACGTTATCCGCTTCCGGGCGCCGCAGGGGGGGGCGACCAGCTTTGACGACCTGATAAAGGGAACCATTACGTTCCCGAATGACGAGCTTGACGACCTGATAATCCAGCGCAGCGACGGCACACCGACGTACAATTTCTGCGTGGTGATCGACGATGCCACCATGCAGATAACCACCGTCATTCGAGGCGACGACCACGTGAACAACACCCCGCGTCAGGTTCAGCTCTACGAAGCGCTCGACTTTCCGGTGCCGCAGTTCGCCCACGTCCCGATGATCCTCGGTGCCGACAAGGCGCGCCTCTCCAAGCGGCACGGCGCCACCAGCGTCATCGCCTATCGCGACATGGGCTATCTGCCGGAGGCGCTGCTTAACTACCTCGTTCGTTTGGGGTGGAGTAACGGCGATGACGAGATTTTCAGCATTGAGGAGATGATTGATAAATTTGATATCAGCAACGTGGGGCGCTCGGCTTCGGTCTTCAACACGGAAAAGCTGAACTGGCTGAATGCCCATTATATCAAAAACAGCGATCCACAACGTCTCGCCGCTCTCCTGCTGCCGCATCTCACCACCAGGGGGGTATCAACGCTCGATGGTCCTGATCTGGCAGCGGTTGTCAAAACCCTGCAGGAGCGCGCCCAGACCCTTGAGGAGATGGCCGAGCGGGCGCTGTTCTACTACCGCGCGCCGAGCGGGTACGATGAGGCGGCTCTGGCGAAGTTTGACAAAGAGCTGCTGCTGGCGGTTTTCGCGGCGGTAATCGAGAAACTTTCAGCGTCGTCAGCTGCCGATGTCGCCGCAGTGGATGCCCTGTTCAAAGAGATCTGCAGCGAGAACAGTTGGAAGATGGGGCAGGTCGGACAGCCGGTCAGAATAGCGCTTTCAGGAGGGACCCACGCTCCCGGAATCGGAGAAATTGTAGTGACGCTCGGAGGGGAGGAGACCGTGCGGAGGATTCGTGCAGCACGGGAGTTTGTGGCGGGAAAATAAAATAATGGCCATATCTTCTGATGTGGTCCTTTCTGGTTGAATCGTGAAGGAGAAAATCTAATGAAAACATTGATCCTCAGTTTCAGAGTGATACTAGCGTTGTGCTGCGTAGTTGTCATGGCACGTAACGCTTCTTCAGCGACGGCTGCACCGGTGGGTGCACTGGAAAAGGCCGCACTTGCCGGCGGCTGCTTCTGGTGCATGGAAGCGCCTTTTGACCAGCTTCCCGGCGTTGTATCTGTTCTCCCCGGCTATATCGGCGGTAAAAAGAAGAATCCGACCTACAAAGAGGTTTCAGCTGGCGGAACCGGACATGCAGAAGCGGTCCAGATCGTCTATGATCCGGCAAAGATCAGCTATGAAAAGCTTCTGGCGGTATACTGGCATAATATCGACCCGACTGTGTCAAATCGCCAGTTTTGCGATACAGGAGACCAGTACCGGAGTGCCATATTCTACAACAGTGAAGAACAGCGCCGTGTTGCCCTGCAATCGAGGGCTGCTCTCGAGAAAAACAAGCCCTTCAAGGAAGCTGTCGTAACCGAGATAACCCCTGCAGGAGAATTTTACCCGGCAGAAGAATACCACCAGCACTACTACAAGAAAAATCCGCTCAGATACAAATATTACCGGAACGGATGCGGCCGTGATCAGCGGCTCAAGGAGTTGTGGGGCAGCGCAGCAGGGCATTAGCAGGCTCACCCGGGACATGTCTTTGCAGACGGGCCGAAGCCCGACGGGCTGGGCTTTTCGGTTGGTTGAAGTGGCAGAGGCGAGGCCGTGGAGAAGCGTTCTAAACAAACGAGGCCCCTGTGGGATTCAGGGGCCTCGCATATGGGTCAAACCGTTGAGATATTGTACTTTGGAAACTGGGCGGTTCTCATTGCTAAACCAGTTTCTTTGATGATAGCAGGAATGTCAGCTTATTTTTTGTGGCAATCCTTGCAGCCAACAGGCCCTTTTTTCATTTCAGTGTGGCAGCCCTTACAGGTTTTGTGAGCCCAGTCCTTGCCGAGTTCGGCAATTTTACCAGGAGCTTTTTCGTGGCATTTTTTGCAGTCCTTCAGAAGTTCCTGATGCTTTTTGTGCGGGAAGGATACTTTACCCATGGAAGCCGGTAATTCGATTACGTCGGCTGCGAGGGCTGCTCCTGCAAAAGCGGTGACGGCAAACATTGCTACTACGGCGCTGATTTTTTTCATCTGGTATTCTCCTTTTTTGGTTTTTGCCGCGTTATAACGCTGGCATAATTTTATACTGCTGTTTCTGTATTTCAACAATGCCAGTTAAATAGCATATTAAATGCCAACCTGCAAGTTATAATGTAACCATCTAATTTAATTGATGTTACTAGTCTTCCAGCGATTATTTACTGAGATTTTTTACCTCAATTGAGGTGGCAAATATATTTTTTGAAGTAATCTGCACCTGAAAGAACTTGCCATAAGCAGCGTCTATCAGTAAGTTGGGGCATATTTTACAGAGGAGGAACAGAGCTATTATGCAGTTTTTAAAAGGCAGAAAAGGTTTTACGTTGATCGAGATCATGGTTGTTATCGTTATACTGGCCCTGCTGGCAGCACTGGTCGGCCCGAAGCTTATGGGACGTACGGATGACGCTAAAATCACTGATGCACGGGTACAGATCAAGAACATCGAGACCGCTCTCAAGCTCTACAAGCTTGATACCGGCAACTACCCCTCTACTGAGCAGGGACTGACTGCGCTGGTGTCAAAACCGACCGTCGGTGTAATACCGAACGGCTACAAGGAGGGAGGCTATCTGGAGAGCAAGAACGTTCCCAGAGATCCCTGGGGAAATGACTATCTCTATATTTCACCGGGCGAACATGGCGACTACGACCTCTTTTCGTACGGCTCTGACGGTGCGAAGGGTGGCGAAGGAAAGAATGTTGACATAACCAGCTGGGATACAAAATAAGAGGGTACGGGGCACAAAGTTTCGCTTGAATTTTTGAAAAACTGCGCTATAGTAAAACACCTAAACCATTATATTCATTATGAATAAATGTTTTTAGCATCCGTAAAGCACACGTAATTATTCTGCGTAAGAGGAGACGGTACTATGGCTCGGAAGTTTGTGTATTTTTTTGGCAATGGTCAGGCTGAAGGTCGGGCTGACATGAAGAATCTTCTGGGTGGCAAGGGGGCGAATCTGGCTGAAATGACCAGTATCGGCCTTCCTGTTCCCCCAGGCTTTACCCTGAGTACCGAGGTTTGCACCGAGTTCTACAAGAACGATAATAATTACCCCTCCTCACTGGCGGCCGAAGTTGCCGCCCATCTTGCCCAGGTAGAAGCATTAATGGGGCGAAAATTCGGCGATTCTGCCAATCCTCTGCTCGTTTCGGTACGTTCCGGTGCCCGCGCATCCATGCCGGGCATGATGGACACCGTTCTTAATCTCGGCCTTAATGACATCACCGTGCAGGGGATTATTGCCCAGAGCGGCGATGAACGCTTTGCCTACGACGCCTATCGCCGCTTTGTCCAGATGTATTCCGACGTTGTCATGGGGATGGACAAGCACTCCCTTGAGCACCTTCTGGAACAGAAAAAAGACCAGAGGGGTGTCCATCTCGACACTGACCTGAGTGCTGGCGACTGGAAAGAACTGGTTGCGGCATTCAAAGCACAGATTAAGGAGGAACTCGGAACTGCCTTCCCTGAAGACCCGATGGACCAGCTCTGGGGAGCAATCGGCGCCGTATTCGGTTCATGGATGAATCAGCGCGCCATTACCTACCGCCGTCTCAATAACATCCCCGCAGAGTGGGGCACTGCCGTTAACGTCCAGTCGATGGTCTACGGAAACATGGGTGATGACTGTGCTACCGGAGTGGCTTTTACCCGCGACCCTTCCACCGGGGAAAATTACTTTTATGGCGAATATCTGGTCAACGCCCAGGGTGAAGATGTCGTTGCCGGTATCCGCACCCCGCAGCCGATCAACCGCGCCAAGGATACTTTGTTACCGCCGATGGAAGAGGTCATGCCGGAGTGTTACCAGCAGCTTGATGCCATTCGCTTAATACTTGAAAAGCACTACAAGGATATGCAGGACATCGAGTTTACCATCGAAAAAGGCAAACTGTTCATGCTCCAGACCCGCAACGGCAAACGTACCGCACCGGCCGCTATCAAAATTGCCGTTGATATGGTCAACGAGGGGCTGATCGACCAAAGAACCGCTGTGAAACGTGTCGCTCCGGAACAGCTCGACCAGCTGCTGCATCCGTCTCTCGATCCGAAAGCGGTCAAAAACATTATTGCCAAGGGGCTTCCGGCATCACCGGGAGCCGTATCCGGAACGGTTGTCTTTACTGCCGATGAAGCAGAGTCCGAAGCGAAAACCGGACGCAAGGTAATCCTTGTGCGTATCGAAACGTCACCGGAAGATATCCACGGCATGCATGCCGCTCAGGGGATTCTGACTGCTCGCGGCGGCATGACCTCCCATGCGGCCGTCGTCGCCCGTGGCATGGGCAAATGCTGTGTTGCCGGCTGTGGCGATATCAAGGTGGATTACGCCAATCAGTTTTTCACAACAAAGGGTGGGATTGTTGTCAAAAAAGGTGACATGATCACCCTTGACGGCTCACTGGGCGAGGTCATGCTCGGTGCTGTGCCGACCGTATCAGCACAATTGACCGGTGATTTTGGTACCCTGATGGGATGGGTCGATGGTATCCGCCGCCTGAAGGTGCGAACCAATGCCGATACACCTCATGATGCCAAGGTTGCCCGCCAGTTTGGCGCCGAAGGGATCGGTCTCTGCCGCACCGAGCATATGTTTTTTGATGCGGAGCGGATCGCCGCCGTACGTGAAATGATTCTCTCCGATGATGTTGAAGGCCGCGAACTCGCCCTGGCAAAGATTCTTCCGATGCAGAAGAGTGATTTTATCGGCCTGTTCCGTGAAATGAAGGGGCTGCCGGTTACAATCCGGCTGCTCGACCCGCCATTACATGAATTTCTGCCCCAGGAAGAAAAAGATATCGTCGAGCTGTGCAAAACCATGAAAGTGCCGGTCAGCGCCCTCAAACACAAGATTGAAACGCTGCATGAGTTTAATCCGATGCTTGGCCATCGCGGCTGCCGTCTCGGCATCACGTTCCCGGAAATTTACAATATGCAGGTTACGGCTATTATGGAGGCGGCCTGCGAACTGGTTAAAAACGAGGGTTTCAGTATTGTGCCTGAGATCATGATTCCATTGATCGCGACCGTCAAAGAGCTGTCAGTGCTCAAAACGAATGCTGTCGCCATCTGTGATGAAATAATTACCCGCTACGGCGTCACGGTCGAATATCTGATCGGTACGATGATCGAGTTGCCGCGAGCCGCCCTGACGGCAGATGAAATCGCGGTCGAGGCCGAATTTTTCTCTTTCGGCACCAACGACCTGACCCAGACGACATTCGGGCTGTCGCGTGACGATGCCGGCAAGTTCCTGCCGTTCTATGTTGACAATAACATTCTGCCGGAAGATCCTTTTGTTTCGCTCGACCAGAATGGCGTCGGCAAACTTGTCAAAATGGCGTGTGAGCTTGGCCGCACAACCCGTCCGAATATCAAACTCGGTATTTGCGGGGAGCATGGTGGTGACCCTTCATCGGTGATCTTCTGCCACAATGTCGGGCTTGATTATGTCTCCTGTTCGCCGTTCCGGGTGCCGATTGCACGTCTGGCTGCGGCCCATGCAGTTTTGGACGAAAAATAATTTAGAGATCCGCACCGTCCCGTTCATGAAAAAAGTCCGTTCAACTCTGTTAACACAGGGATGGACGGACTTTTTTTTGGACTACTGATCGTGGAGGAGCTTATTTGATAATCATCAGCGACAGATAGTCAGGTGTATGTGCGGCAATTTCACTGAAATCGGTCAGCACCTTCTGACGGGAACTGCCGACCCGTTCGACAAAGAGGGTACGCTGTTCACGACCGGTTTTCCGGAGAAGTTCGATTATTTCAGCATAGAGCGGCTTAACCTTGAGGAGTACAACGGTCTCATAGTCGGCCAGAGCGGATGTTATCTGGTTGATCCCCGCAGTTGCCGGAATGACCACCATCCTCTCATCTCCCTCCACCAGCGGGAGAATCGCTTCCGCTGCGGCAGCATTGATACTTGATATACCGGGGATTATCTCAATCGGCAGAAGCGGCCACTGCTCACGAAGAATCCGCAGCAGGTAGATGAACGTGGAATAGAAAAGCGGATCACCGATGGTGATGAAGGCGACCGACCGTCCCTCCTGCGCATGGCTGGCGATCAAAGCTGCCGCTTCCTGCCAGGCGGGGATAAGCCGGGTCTTGTCAGAAGTCATCGGAAACTGATGAACAATTATCTCCTGACGCTCCTCGTCGATAAACTCACGGATCGTGCCCAGTGCGACACTCGCCTCTGACGGATTTGACACCGGAGCGAGGATGACATCAACACTGCGCAGGATCCGTTCAGCTTTACGGGTCAGCAGTTCCAGATCGCCGGGGCCAACGCCGACTGCGAAGACCGTAGCCACTATTCGCCGCCCTTCCGGGCGGAAATGACATACACCGGATTCTGGGCTTCAAACATTTTGTATTCAGTCAGATTGCGGGTTTTTGCCACGTTAATGCAGGATGCTTCAACCGTAAAGCCGTGGTCTTCGAGAAACTCAACCGACCGGGTAAGGGTATCAAGAGTTATGGCGTTGATGACGACAACACCTTCCGGCCTCAGGCGCTGGGAAATAATGTCGATGATCTCGTCCAGTTTGCCGCCGGCCCCGCCGATGAAGACGCGATCGGGATCTGGCAGATCGTCCAGGCCATCGGGAGCGTATGCTTCGATCAGTTTTATATTGCGGGTACAGAATTTTTTCAGGTTTTGGTTGATAAAGCCGATACACTGGGGATTTTTTTCAACGGCAAAAATCCGGCCTTCCGGCATCAGATTGGAGGCCTCGATTGAAACCGAACAGCTTCCTGCACCGATATCCCACAGAACGAGGTCATCCTGAAGCTGGAGCTTTGCGAGGGTGACAGCGCGAACCTCCTGTTTGGTAATCAGTTTTTTTGAAGTATGAAACTCGTCGTCATCAATACCGATCAGCGGATAGTGAACGAGGTTTGCTTCATAGGTGCGGATCAGAATCAGGATGTTCAGTTCAGAGGCGGCAATATCGAGCAGACCGCGCACGGTCGTCTTGGTGAATGCCTCGGTCGGCATTCCCAAATCTTCACAGAGCCACGCTTCATACCCCTCCGCGCCACGATCGATCAGTTCAGTTGCAATGGCTGCCGGAGTATTGACGGTATCGGTCAGAACGCAGGCTTTTTCAGCTGAGATGATTTTGTCTATCGCCTGATGCATACCTCTGCCATGAACCGAAACGAAAATGCCATCGTCCCACGGCTCTTTAATTCTGGCGAATGCATATTGCATGCTGGTTACATTGGGGAATATTTCGAGACGTTCCTTGGGGAGATTGCGGAGCAGAAAGCGTGAAATGCCAAAAAAAGTCGGGTCTCCCGAGGCGAGCAAGACAATCCGCTGCTCAGTTTTCTTGAGAAAATCGATAAGTTCGGAAAGATCACCGAGCTCTTTTTTTATGCCTGAAAAATTGGGGAAAATTTCCAGATGACGGTGATGACCGATCAAAATTTCAGCCGAGTCAATTATTTCGAGCGCCCTGGCCGGAAAACCATCCCATCCGGTAAAGCCGGCTCCTATCAGATAAATCGTTTGCTGTGTCATAGTGTGCGCCCCGTAGCGGAAGTCTGGAATCAGCCGGTGGACTATATCACCCACCCACCTAAAAATCACCAGATTATTCGAATAACCATAAAACGAGACGGACAAAAATTTCCGGCTCGAATATTCTCTGAAGTTGAATCGCGATGTATCTCCTGCCGCAGAGGCAAAATCCTCCTGAACCCTCTGCTACACTTCTGCACCATATCAAGTTACCCCGTACCGTATTTGTGCTTGCCCAACAGACACCGCTTATGGTATCTAAGACGTTCAGATTTTATGGCTGTACCGTTGTATTTTATGCTGTTTTTTACAAAGCTGACTGTTTGCAGACGGATATGATAGCCGGGCCTCGCGCAACGGCACGCCGTGAACTCCGCCAGGTCCGGAAGGAAGCAACGGCAGCGGCTCCTGCTGTGTGCCGCGGGTAAACCCGGCTATCATATGCGTCTGCAAGCTTTTCCCACGTCCCCCGGAACCACACGCTGCTCCCCCGTTCGTCGAGTGGAGAACAAGAATACCTGTGAGGTCAAATCTCTTGTCCAACGGCACGCACTATGAAGTCCTGGCAAGGAAATATCGCCCCCAGAATTTTTCCGAACTGGTGGGCCAGGAGCATGTCAGCCGTACTCTGCAAAACGCCATCGATTCCGGCCGGGTAGCACACGCCTTTCTTTTTACCGGAGCCCGTGGCGTCGGCAAGACCAGCACTGCCCGTATCATGGCCAAGACCCTCAACTGCGCAGTGGGGGTGACTCATGAACCGTGTAACAGATGCCCTCAATGTGTCGAAATCACCAAAGGGACATCAACCGATGTCTTCGAGATCGATGGCGCTTCCAATAACGGTGTCGATGACGTCCGTGACCTGCGCGACAATATCAAGTATCTTCCCTCCCACAGCCGTTACCGCATTATTATCATCGACGAAGTCCATATGCTCTCCACAAACGCCTTCAATGCACTGCTGAAAACCCTTGAAGAACCGCCGGAGCATGTCAAATTCATCTTTGCCACGACAGAACCGCACAAGCTGCCGGTAACAATCCTCTCCCGCTGCCAGCGCTTTGATTTCAAACGCGTCACCCTGACAAAGATTATCGCCCGTCTCCGCTACATTGCCGGAGAGGAAAAGGTCACCATCAGCGACTCCGCTCTGGGACTGATTGCCCGCAAAGGCGACGGCAGCATGCGTGATTCTCTCACCGCTTTCGATCAGGTGCTCGCTTTCTGTAGTGACACTGTCAGCGATGAAGATGTTGCCACCCTGCTTGGCACCATCGACCGGCGGCTGCTGGCAGAAATATCGGCGGCGGTATTCGAAGGGAACTCACAAGCCGTTCTTGCAGGCATAAAACAGGTTGATCTGGTCGGCTATAATATGCGGCAGTTCTGTCAGGAGTTGATCGAACATTTCCGCAATCTGCTGGTGATCCGTTCTGTCAAAAAACCGGAAGAAATCCTTGATATAACTGCAGCAGAGCTCGATGAACTCCGCAAACAGTCTTTGCACGTCTCCGCCCTTGATGTTCAGCGCCGTCTGACGCTGTTTATAAAGGCCGAGACCGAACTGGCGTACGCCAGTTTTCCGCGTCTCATTGTAGAAATGGCGCTTCTCAAAGCGGCTCTGCTCGCTCCACTGGTACCGATACAGGAACTGATTGAAAAGATAAAATTGCTGGAAACTGCTGCGGTTCATACACCGTCGCTGCCATGGGAAGCCGCCAGAGTCGCCGCAATACCGACCCAGCAGAATGTAGAGCCACGCACCTCAACGAACGAACCGTCGAGGCATCCTGATGCAGAACCGGCACTATCATCCAAGCCGATCGGGAATCAGACTGACTGGGGACGCTTTGTGGCTTTTGTCAATGGCAAGGATCTCCAGCATGGAGCAGTGCTTGAGCATGGCAGTCCGCTCAAACAGGAGCCCGGTGTAATTGAAATCGGCTTTCCCGCAGGCAGCTACTATCTGACCGCTGCCCAGGACGCAGAATTTGTCGCTGACGTCCAAAAATTGGCCAGTGCATTTACCGGCGGAAACACGGTTGTCCGGATAAAATCGATTGAAACAGGCTTTGCTGATGCACCATTGTCATTGGCTGAAAAAAAAAAGAGTGATGCCGAACAACTCCTCGATGAACTGAAACGGGAGGTTGAAAACCATCCTGTGACGAAAGAGGCTGAGCGGGTGTTTGGCTGCACCGTTACTGACGTACAGAGTTTTTAGTACAATAACTGAGGGGGGAAAATGTCAAAGGGATTAGCAAATATCATGAAGCAGGCTCAGATGATTCAGCACAAGATGGCGAAATTGCAGGAAGAGGCCAGCCTGAAAACAGCCACGGCAACATCCGGTGGCGGGGCCGTTACCACTACCGTTAATGGCAAAAATGAAGTAATTTCACTGGAAATAAAAAAAGAAGCGGTAGACCCGAATGATGTTGAAATGCTGCAGGACCTTGTCATCACTGCGGTTAATGAGGCTTTAAAGAAAGTCCATGCCGAGATGGGTGACGAAATGTCCAAAATTACCGGCGGCATGAGCATACCCGGCCTTTTTTAATTTCACTATAAAACTAAAAAAATGTTTTATTTGTCGCGGAATTTATGTTAACAAAATCATCCTCATTGATGCGCCTGGTTGGTGAGTTGAAAAAAATGCCCGGCATCGGGGAACGGACCGCGCTCCGACTGGCATTTCATCTTCTCAAGTCCCCCCGGAATCTGACCGCATTGTCAGAATCGCTCTGTGAGGTGAGAGACCGGGTTCGGCCCTGCTCGACCTGCTTTGCCATTACAGAGACTGATCCCTGTTCTCTCTGCTCCGGCAACAGGGATGCAAGTATCATCTGTGTCGTAGAGAACTCGCAGGATCTGATGGCCCTGGAACGAAGCAACGCATATCAGGGCACCTATCACGTTCTGGAAGGCGCCATCTCGCCGCTTTCAGGCATTGGCCCGGCCAATCTGAGGATCACCGAGCTTGTGGAGCGAATCGGAACCGGCCTGGTTCACGAAGTGGTACTTGCCACGAACTTCACCGTTGAAGGTGAAGCAACGGCGCTTTATCTGACCAGAATACTGAAACCGACCGGAGTCAGGATAAGCCGCCTGGCACACGGCATTCCGCTCGGAAGTGATATTGAGTTTGTCGATGCGGCTACTGTGCAGTGGGCGCTTCAAGGAAGAAACGTATTATAACAGCATCATATTTGTCGGAATCCAAAAAAGAGGAGGCAGTACATGAGCAGAAAAATGGTAACCATTGACGGCAACACCGCCGCCGCCCACGTGGCGCACGCCACCAACGAAGTCATCGCAATTTACCCGATTACCCCGTCGTCAGTAATGGGTGAGATCTCCGACGCCAAGAGCGCTGCCGGGGAGAAAAACATCTGGGGCACGGTCCCGCTGGTATCTGAACTTCAGTCTGAAGGCGGAGCGGCCGGTACCGTTCACGGCGCTCTGCAGGCCGGCGCACTGACGACAACGTTTACTGCCAGCCAGGGCCTGCTGCTGATGATCCCCAACATGTACAAGATCGCCGGCGAGTTGACCTCCACCGTCTTTCATGTATCTGCCCGTGCCATCTCAGCCGCCGCTCTGAATATCTTTGGCGATCATTCTGACGTCATGTCATGCCGTTCCACCGGCTGGGCGATGCTCTGCTCCAACAACGTTCAGGAAGTCATGGACTTTGCCCTGATCTCCCAGGCGGCAACCCTGCGCAGCCGTATCCCGTTCCTGCACTTTTTCGACGGTTTCCGCACCTCGCATGAAGTACAGAAAGTCGAAGAGCTGACCTTTGATGATATGCGCGCCATGATTGATGATAGCCTCGTCAATGCCCACCGCCTGCGCGGGCTCTCCCCTGACCGGCCGGAAATGCGCGGCACCGCGCAAAACCCTGATGTCTATTTCCAGGGTCGCGAAACCGTTAACCAGTTTTATCCACCCTGCATCAAGATTGTTCAGGAGGAGATGGACAAATTCGGCAAGCTCACCGGCCGCAAGTATAAACTGGTAGAGTACCACGGCGCCAAGGATGCCGAGCGTGTTGTCGTAATCATGGGTTCCGGAGCCGACACCGTTCAGGAAGTTGTTGATGCCTTGAACAAAAAAGGGGAAAAAGTCGGCGTCGTCAAGATCCACCTGTTCCGCCCGTTCCCGCTTGACGCATTTATCAAAGCTCTGCCAAAAACCGTCAAAGGTATCGCCGTTCTCGACCGCACCAAAGAGCCCGGCTCAATCGGCGAGCCGCTTTACCTTGACGTTCGCACCGCTATCGGTGAAGCAATGTCTGATGGCAAGTTCAGCTTCAAAGGCTACCCGGCCATCGTCGGCGGCCGTTACGGGCTCGGCTCCAAGGAATTCACCCCGGCCATGGCCAAAGCCGTACTCGACAACCTTAAAAAAACCAAACCGAAAAATCACTACGTCGTCGGCATCAAAGAGGATGTTACCAACTGCAGTCTCGATTATAACCCGGATTTCCGTACCGCCATGGACGGCACCTACGAGGCGATGTTCTTCGGACTCGGCTCCGACGGGACCGTCGGTGCCAACAAAAACACCATCAAAATCATCGGCGAGACCACCAAAAACTTCGCTCAGGCCTATTTTGTCTATGACTCGAAAAAAGCCGGTACGGTCACCGTTTCGCACCTCCGTTTTGGTAAAAAGACCATCAGCGCTCCGTATCTGATCGACAATGCCGATTTTATTGCCTGTCACAATTTCTCCTTCCTGGAGAAATACGACATGGTCAGCAAAGCCAAGCCGGGCGGCACCTTCCTGCTCTGTGCCCCCTTTGAGCATGACGAAGTATGGGACAAGATGCCGAAAGAGGTCCAGCAGCAGATCATCGACAGGAAATTGAAGTTCTATGTGATCAATGCCATCAAGCTGGGCGAGGATCTTGGACTGGGCGCCCGTATCAACGTTATCATGCAGACCGCCTTCTTTAAAATTTCCAACATCATCCCGCTGACTCAGGCAATAACTGAAATCAAGGATGCCATTAAAAAGAGCTACGGCAAGTCAGGCGATAAGGTTGTCGCAATGAATAATGGCGCTGTCGACGAAGCTCTCAAGAATATCCATGAAGTCAAAGTGCCGGCCAAAGCCACCAGCAAGCTCAAAATGCCGCCGGCTGTCGCCAAGAGCGCTCCCAAATTCGTTCAGGATGTTACCGGCCTGATCATCGCCGGTTTCGGCGACAACCTGCCGGTATCCCTCATGCCGGCCGACGGTACCTTCCCGACCGCTACGTCGCAATACGAAAAACGCAATATTGCTGTTGACATCCCGGTCTGGGACAGTGCCGTCTGCATCCAGTGCGCTATCTGTTCGTTTGTCTGCCCGCACGCAACCATCCGTATGAAAGTATATGACGAAAGCCTGCTCAAGAAAGCGCCGGCTACCTTCAAATCGGTTGACTGCAAGCTGCCTGAATTCAAGGGGAAGAAATTCACCCTCCAGGTAGCTCCTGAAGACTGCACCGGCTGTGGCGCCTGCGTTCATAACTGTCCGGCAAAAAACAAGGATGTACCGGACAAAAAAGCGATCAACCTGCAGTTCCAGGCACCGTTGCGCGCTGCTGAAGCGCTTAACTATGAATTTTTCCTCTCCCTGCCGGATGTCGATCCGACCCAGATGAAACTGGATACTCTGCGCGGCAGTCAGCTCGTGCGGCCAACCTTTGAATACTCCGGCGCATGCGCCGGCTGCGGCGAGACACCGTATCTGAAGCTGCTGTCCCAGCTGTTTGGCGACCGTGCCATGATTGCCAATGCCACCGGCTGTACCTCCATCTACGGTGGTAACCTCCCGACAACTCCATGGGCCAAGCGTGCCGACGGTCGCGGACCGGCGTGGTCCAACTCACTGTTCGAGGATAATGCCGAATTCGGTTTCGGTATGCGCCTCGCAGTGGATAAATTCACCGAGTCAGCCCTTGAGCTTCTGGGCCAACTGACTGCCTGCAGCTGCAAATCCTGCAAACCGATTATCCCGTTGATGAAAGAGATCCAGAGTGCCGATCAGTCTGATCAGACCGGCATCGAAAAACAGCGTGAGCGGGTTGCAGCATTGAAGAAAGGCCTGAAAGGGTGCAAGGAACGGGCTGCCGTACAACTGCTGCCGCTGGCTGATTATCTGGTCAAAAAGTCAGTCTGGTGCGTCGGTGGCGACGGCTGGGCATACGACATCGGGTACGGCGGTCTCGATCACGTCATCGCCTCCGGCAAGAATGTCAACCTGCTGGTACTTGATACCGAAGTCTACTCCAACACCGGCGGCCAGGCCTCTAAAGCCACCCCTACCGGTGCGGTCGCACAATTTGCCGCCGGCGGTAAAGCAATGGCCAAGAAGGACCTCGGCATGATGGCGATGGCGTATGGCAATGTCTATGTCGCCAACGTGGCACTTTCCAACCCCGCTCAGGTTGTCAAGGCCTTTATCGAGGCCGAGGCGTACGACGGACCGTCACTCATCGTCGCCTACTCGCACTGCATCGCCCACGGCATTGACATGACCAAGGGTGTCGATGAAAACAGAAAAGCGGTTTCCTCCGGCTACTGGCCGCTCTACCGCTATAACCCTGCCCTGGTTGCCGAAGGGAAGAACCCGCTGCAGCTTGACAGCAAGTCTCCGACGACTTCATTTGAGGACTACGCGTACGGCGAAAACCGCTACAAGGTTCTGCAGAAGGCCAATCCTGAGGCTGCAGCTTTGCTGATGAAGAAAGCAAGTGCCTGGACCGCAAGCCGCTTCGAGTATTACCAGAAGCTTGCGGCGCTCACATACGAGAAAAAGTAGTTTCCTGATGTAAGGAGTGCTAGTATCCAG
This sequence comes from Desulfuromonadales bacterium, assembly GCA_013349405.1. Taxonomy (GTDB): domain Bacteria; phylum Desulfobacterota; class Desulfuromonadia; order Geobacterales; family Pseudopelobacteraceae; genus JACRCG01. Next base: position 86,888 of record DUZS01000008.1, read on the forward strand.
CCCCGCAGAGCAATCTGCGGGGCTTTTTAAATTTATTTCCGGAGAGTCACCATGCTTAAAAATAACAATGACCTTGGCGCCTCACTGTTCAAAACCTGGACGGAAAAGCAGCGCAGTGACGAGATTGAAAAGCTGGTGCAGGGATACCGCAACGGCGTACCGGTCGGCATTCTCTGCAAAATGGCTGAAACGGTTGCGGGGGACAAGAAGAAGGCGAAGAAGTACCTCACGTTGTTTATGACAGCAGCCGAGCGAAAAGCCGCAGTAGCGGCGGCACCTGATGCGCTGCTGCCGGTCGTTAAATCATTTCTGGTGTAGTATATAAATCAACCCCCCTCAGTCCCCCCTTATCAGGGGGAAGCTTTGAAGTCTCCCCTGACAAGGGAAGATTTAGAGGGGTTTGCAGTTAAAGGATAAGAGTTACACTGCACCAAAAATAACGGAGAACTAATTATGCAAAGAATCTTTATCGCCGGGTGCGGCTACATCGGAGAGCGAATAGCTCATTCGTACCTGAAATCAGGGGCAGATGTCACCTGTATGGTGAGATCTCCGGAACATGCTTCCCGCCTCGATGCAGCCGGTTTTTCAACTGTTATCTCCTCCTTTGATGAACAGACCGCTATCCCGCCGCTTACATTGTCTGGTTCGGTTATTTTCTATCTCGTCCCCCCGCCTGGCGGCGGAATTACCGACAGCCGCGCCAGGAATTTCATCGCGCGAATTTCAGGCGGGGAAAAACCGGCAAAGATCATCTATATGAGTGCAACGTCGGTGTACAGTGACAACAACGGTGCTGTAGTCACGGAAGATTCCCCAGCGTGCCCTGATTCGGCAATGGGCAAACGCCGCCTTGACGCTGAAAGCGCTTTTCGGGAATTTGGCGCCGCCACTGCTGTACCGGTCATAATCCTGCGCGTCAGCGGCATTTATGGCCCCGGTCGTCTGCCGGTAATGCAGATCAGCCAGGGGCAGCCGCTGCTGAACGAAGAGGAGTCCGGCCCGAGTAACCGCATTCATGCTGACGATCTTGCTGCTGTCTGCATTGCTGCTGCAGAGCGTGGCAGCAACGGCGACATTTTTAATGTCTCGGACGGGAAACCTTCGAGCATGACATCTTATTTCAATGCCTGTGCCGATGCCCTGGGGTTGCCGCGCCAGCCTCAGGTGACGCTGGCCGAAGCGCGCCAGGCCATGTCACCGCTGATGTTCTCCTATGTCACTCAGGCACGGATACTAGATAACCAGCGGATGCTGAACCATCTCGGCATTCGACTCCGCTATGAAAACCTGGCGGATGGACTTGCCGCTTCAGTTATGGCTTGTCATCAGAAGTGAAGAAGTATATATTCAAAGTAACGAAATGATTGCGAGGATTCCAACGAGTCCTCATTTGCCCTGGTAACTTCCCCTCCTAGTTGCCGGGGCTTTTTTTTGTGAACAACGGGGTTACGGTTGACGCACCGGGGCGGTTATGTTTTAATCATCCTGTGGAAACAGTCGCCTACATAGCCCTCGGATCGAACCTCGGCGACCGGGAACTCAACCTGCTGCGCGCTGTTGCTGAAGTCGGGAAACTGCCGGAGAGCAGGGTAACAGCGCTTTCTTCGTTCTATGAAACGTCTCCGGTTGGCGCTGTAGCGCAGAACGCCTTTTACAACGCGGTACTGAGGCTCTCGACACGGCTTGACGCCCGCACCCTGCTGCACCGAATGCTGCAGATTGAAGATGAAGCCTTCAGGCGGATTCGGACAATACCGCAGGGACCACGCACCATAGATCTCGATCTTCTGCTCTACGGAGACAGTGTCATTGCCGAAGAAAATCTCGTTGTTCCTCATCCGCGTCTCACGGAACGCCGCTTTGTACTGCAGCCGTTCTGTGAAATAGCCCCGGAAGTGATACATCCGCTGACCGGGAAAACTGTCTGCGAACACCTTGCCTCGCTGAATTCAAACGAGACGGTCGTTAAATTATAATCGGGGAGTCTGCGTGATCAGATTATTAGTAATTGGCCTGCTGCTGTACCTTGGTTACCGCATCATTATTTCACTCACTTCAGCAAAAAAACCTCTGGTGAAGCCTGGCGAAAACCATGGCCCCGCCGGCGTAGAGACCCACCGTGATCCGGTCTGCGGGGTATATGTTTCAGAGGAGACGGCGATCATCGGCAGACATGACGGCCAGCGCCACTATTTTTGTTCGATGAATTGCCTTGAAAAATATCGCGAACAGCTTGACCATTCTTCACCAACATAATCGGGAGGCAACAATGAAATTTTTTATCGACACTGCAGATGTAACGGAAATTCGCGAAGCACACGCACTCGGCCTTGTAGACGGTGTAACCACCAATCCGTCGCTGATAGCAAAATCGGGGCGCAAGTTCAAAGATGTCATCAAGGAGATCGTCTCGATCGTTGACGGCCCGATTTCTGCCGAAGTGATCTCGCTGGATGCTCCGGGAATGATCAAGGAAGGGAAAGAACTCGCCAAAATCCACAAAAACATCGTTGTCAAGCTGCCGATGACCCCTGAAGGGCTGAAAGCCTGCAAGGCGCTCACCGACAAAGGCATTAAAATCAACGTAACGCTCATTTTTACCGCGATGCAGGCGCTGTTGGCCGCCAAAGCCGGTGCGACGTACGTCTCCCCGTTTGTTGGTCGTCTCGACGACATTTCGCAGGACGGCATGGGCATTATTGAAGATATCCGCACCATCTTTGACAACTATGGCTATATGGCAGAGATCATCGTAGCCAGCGTGCGTAACCCGATTCATGTCCTCGACTCGGCTCTGATCGGCGCAGATATTGCGACAATCCCCTATTCCGTCATGATTCAGTTGGCCAAACATCCGCTGACCGACGCCGGTATCGAGAAGTTTCTCAAAGATTGGGAAAGCGTGCCAAAATAGTCTATGGAAGCAAAACTGCGGATCATTATTGTCGAAGATGAAGAGGTTCTGCGCACCGTACTGGTGACCATTCTTACCCGCCTCGGCCATGATGTGCGAGGTGCCGGTGATGGTGCCGCACTGGATCTGGCCCTGGCCGATTACCCGGCAGATGTGGTTGTGCTTGATCTTAACCTGCCGGATGAGGATGGCGTTGATATTGCCCAGAGGTTGCGCCGGACGTGCAGCTGCGGCATCATCATGACAACTGGCCGGGGTCAGGTAGAGGAACGGGTGAATGGTTTCCAGGGCGGAGCTGATCTCTACTTTGTCAAACCGATCGATCCTCTGGAACTTCATGCTGCGCTGCTCAATCTTGCCAGGCGACTCACGCCGGCTGAAAGCCCCGCAAAAAAGATCGCCTGGCACTTTGATCCGCAGTTATCAACCGTACGCACTCCCCATGGTATCAGTATTAATCTGACGGCACACGAGTATATTGTCATGCAGCAGCTGCTCGCTGTGCCGGGCAAGACGGTCAGTCGCTCAGAGCTCTTTTCGGCTTTGGGACATCCCGATGATGAGTATGGCAGCAAACGGGTGGAGACACTCTTGAGCCGCTTGCGCTCAAAAGTACGCCATTTCGATCCTGAATCCGAACTGCCGATCCGTGCGCGCCACGGCATCGGCTACGCTTTTCTTGCCGATCTGCAACAATAATTTCTTACCTCTCCGGCCTTTTCCTGCGCCGCTTCATCACCAGTTCTCTCGTTAAAATGTAAGAAAGTGTAAGTATCATTTACCGTCAGTAGTGCTATTTTGGGAAGCTGAAAATATGACTTAAGTAACGCGTACTTAAAGATTCCCCGACGTAAATGTAGAGCGAAACCGCAGAATCAGGAGCCGATTTTGGATACAACGCGACCCCTTTCTGCCGGCTTTCCAAAACGATACAGCATTCCCCTCTTTCTGGTGCTGGTCGTCGCCGGCCTGGCAGGCAATTATTTCAAACTTCCGATCTTCCTCAACATCGACTTTATCTTCGGCAGTATCTTCGCCATGCTGGCTCTCCAGCTCTTCGGCCGTGGCCGCGGCATTGCTTCCGCCGCACTAATTGCCGGTTACACCTATATCCTCTGGAATCACCCGTACGCCATTATCATCATGACCGCCGAAGTGGCAATTGTCGGCTGGCTGATGGGGCGCCGCAAGATGGGCATGGTTCTGGCTGATACGCTGTACTGGCTCATCATCGGTATGCCGCTGGTCTACTTGTCTTATCACCTTGTCATGCACGTCCCTGCAAGCAATACCTACATTGTCATGGCCAAACAGGCTCTGAACGGTATTGCCAATGCCCTGGCCGCCCGACTAATTTTCACCGGATATGCCATCCGCTCACGCTCATTGCTGATATCATATCGTGAAATTATCTATAACCTGCTGACATTGTTTGTGTTGTGTCCAGTACTGGCACTGCTGGTGGTAAGCAGCAGAACCGATTTTGCCGAGACGGACCGCCGTATTCGCAACACGCTGATGCAAGAGAGTCGGCACGCAACTCTTTTATTGGAAAACAGAGTGTTGAAAAGTAATGGCACATACAACGGCATTATCACTGAGAACATCGATTTGAGGCAGCTTTCGGAGGATTTCGGCAAGCATACGGTTGAAAATTCACTGTTCTATACATTGCTGGACAAAACCGGCACCGTTATTATGAGCAACCGCACCGATCAAACGGTGATGAAACCCTTCCAACGGGGTTCAGGGGTGCTTACCCGTCTTGATAACGCGATCAGTCAGTGGCTGCAGACGCTCCCACCTAATACTGCTGTCACGGAACGCTGGGAGAACTCACTCTATGTTACGGAGAGCACGGTTGGCGATCTTGCTGAATGGAAGCTGATCCTGGAACAACCGGTGGCACCCTTTCAGAAAGCGCTTTACGAAAACTATACCGGTAAGCTGACTCTCCTGTTTCTTACATTCCTCGGAACGCTTGTATTCGCTGAAGTATTGAGCCGCAGGGTTGCCGAGACACTTGTCAGGCTCGGTTTTCTGACGCACCAGCTTCCTGACAAGCTGATAAACGGTAAGACAGATATTGTCTGGCCGGATAGTGCTATAGAAGAGACAAACCTCCTGATCAATAATTTCAAAGAAATGGCGAATGCGTTGAGTAAGCTGTTGGCTCAAGTCACGCAGGGCAACGAAATGCTTGAGATGCGTGTGAAGGAACGATCGACAGAGTTACAGGTCAGTGAACAGCGCTTCCGTTCATTTGTCGAAAATATCAACGACGTCCTGTTCGTGCTGACATCGGAAGGGCGCTTCAGCTATGTTTCAGCGCAGTGGCACACGGCTTTCGGCTATGAACTGAGCGGAACTGTCGGCCAGCTGTTTTTACCCTTTGTTCATCCCGATGATGTTGCCGAATGTCTGGCGTTTCTACACCAGGTTATCGAAACGGGAGAAAAAGGTACTGGGGTTGAATATCGAGTACGCTGTAAAGACGGCACCTATCTCTGGTACCGGGCGAATGCATCTCGTATGATAGATCCTGCCTTTGGTGCGAAGCTGCTGGTCGGCATCGGACGGGACATCACCGTGGAACGGCAGTCGGAAGAAAAACTGCGGCAGTTCAACGAATTACTCGATATGCAGGTATTTGAGCGGACAAAGGATCTGCAGAATGAGCGCCAGCGCCTGGCAAATATTATATCCGGAACCGCGGCTGGCACCTGGGAATGGAACGTTCAAACCGGGGAAGCCGTCGTTAGCGAGCGCTGGGCCGAAATAGCCGGCTATACGCTGGATGAAATTTCCCCCGTCTCGATTGAAACCTTGATGATGCTGACGCATCCGGAGGATTTTAGAGAAAGCATGAATAAAGTGGAACAACATTTACGTGGCGAACTCGACTATTTTGAGAGCGAAATGCGGATGTGTCACAAGGAGGGCCACTTTGTATGGGTACTTACTCGCGGTAAAGTGATTACCTGGAGTAGAGACGGGAAAGCACTGGTGATGATGGGAGTTCATCAGGATATCACCGAGAGTAAAAAACTCAAAGATCAGTTGATGCAATCCCAGAAGATGGAGGCGGTCGGGCAGCTTGCCGGCGGCCTTGCTCACGATTTCAACAACGTACTCAGCATAATCAACGGCTATTGCTTCCTGTTGCAGATGGATGACGAGCAGAATCAACAACAGCAGGAATCTATTGAGCGGATTCTGGCGGCTTCACATCGTGCGGCAGAGTTGACCCGCAGCATGCTTGCCTTCAGCCGATCACAGGTCATGAACCCGGTGAAGCAGAATTTGAATGGGATTGTTGCCAAAACAGGGGGCTTCATCGAGAAAATCATCGGCGAGAATATTCACTTTAAATCCATTGTCAAAGAAGCGACACTCTCCGTGTTTGTTGACGGCGGCCAGATTGAACAGATTCTCATCAACCTGGCCAACAATGCCCGGGATGCCATGCCAGACAGTGGCGAATTGACCATCGTCACGGAAATGATGCAGATGGATCACAGGTTCATCACTGAGCATGGTTTCGGTACACCGGGGCGGTATGCACTTATTACCGTTTCTGATACCGGGACCGGAATGGATGAAGCGACCAGGAATAAAATCTTCGAGCCGTTTTTCACCACGAAAGCGGTTGACAAGGGGACCGGACTAGGACTGGCAATGGTGTATGGCATTACCAAACAGCACAATGGCTTTATTGATGTCTCCAGTACACCGGGTCACGGAACCAGTTTTATGGTGTACCTGCCGATAGTCACGATGGAAGCGCCATCCGACAGCGTGAAAATCGTCACTGGCCTGGAGGTGCCGTCCGGGACTGAGACGATTATGATTGCAGAGGACAATGCCGATTTGCGGGCATTTATGCGCAACATACTGGTCACGCTCGGCTACCGGGTGATTGTTGCCGCCGATGGTCAGGAAGCGGTTGATATGTTCAGGGATAACATGGATGCCATTCAGTTGATTGTCATGGATATGATCATGCCGAACAAAAGCGGCAAAGCGGCATACGACGAGATCCTGCAGCTCAGGCCGGGTACCAGGGCACTGTTCAGCAGCGGTTACAGCGCAAACATCGTCCAGGAGCAGGGGGAGTTGGGTGAATTCGCCGAGTTTATTGCCAAGCCGGTTGAGCCGGTACTGTTTTTGAAGAAGGTCCGGGCAATGCTGGATCGGTAGGAGATCAGGCGAACGGCAATAAACAACGTACCATTATAAGTTACGCCAACATTGGAGAGGCAAAAGTTTATTGCCGACAATTCCGCATCAAAAGGAGAGTACCACCCATGGCACATATACTGATACTGGATGATGAAGCGGATCTTCGCTTTATTCTGAAAACGTTTCTTACAAGCGAAGGGCACACGATTGATACCGCCACAGACGGGAAGGCCGGGTTACGCCTTGTGGAGCTTCACCACTACGATCTGATAATTACCGACATCGTCATGCCGGAAATGGACGGACTGGAGTTTATCTCTACGATTAGACGGAAATTCCCGGACATGCGGATCATCGCGATGAGCGGGGGGACGGCTAAATTAGACAAGAACCTCCTGCTGGCAACGGCCAAATTAATGCGGGCAGGGACCGTTATTGATAAGCCGCTCGACATGATAGCGCTGAAAACGGCTGTGAATGAAGTGCTGGCTGGTTGAACCGGTGAACATCGAGTTAATGGCAGATTCCCGTTTGACCGCACGGCACAATTGAACTACAATGTCCCATTTATTTCTCTAAACGGGACAATCGATGAAAAAACCAGGTACCCCCCTCTCCATCCTCTTCTCTGCTTCCGAAGCAGCACCTTTTGCCAAGGAGGGCGGCCTTGGCGATGTTGTTGGCGCGCTCCCCAAGTACCTCTCCCGCATGGGACATGATGTTCGCGTTGTCCTCCCGCGCTACTACAGTGTCAAGCCGGAGAAGTATGATCTCAAACTGCTGCCGGGGACACTGGTCGTGCCGATGGGCATCATCGGCTATCAGTACTGCGGCGTCTGGGAAGGACGCTTGCCGGGGTGTGATGTGCCGATCTATTTTCTGGAGCACGAAGCCTATTATGGCCGCTCCGGGCTCTACCAGCAGGATGGTGAGGGGTACCTCGATAACGACAACCGTTTCGTCTTTCTCTCCAAGGCGACGCTCGAACTGTGCAAGATGCTCAACTTCACGCCGGATGTGATCCATGCCCACGATTGGCACACCAGCGTCATTCCGGTACTGCTGAACACCTCGTACCTGCATGATCGCTTCGTCGGCAATGCCGCGTCACTGCTGACGCTGCACAACATGCAGTATCAGGGGAACTTTTATCCCGGCCTGATGGATGTGATTGGCGTCGGCTGGAAGCATTTCAACTATCTTGAGCTGGAAATGAACGATGAAGTCAACCTGCTGAAAGGGGGGATTTACCACGCGACCCTGCTCAACACGGTCAGTGAGGAGTATTCCCGGGAGATCCAGACCGCCGCTTTTGGCTGGGGACTTGAAGGGGCGATACGGGATCGGGCCGCCGACTTGAGCGGCATCATCAACGGCGTTGATTACGAAGAGTGGGATCCGGCGACGGATCCGTTTATTGCCGCCAATTATACGTCCCGTACGGTAAAAAAAGGGAAAGCCGCCTGCAAGCGCGACCTTCAGGTTGAGCTGGGACTCCCGCAGCGGGATGATGTCCCGCTCTTCGGGATCGTTTCCCGTATGGTCAAGCAGAAAGGCACCGATATCCTGGCCGAGGCCATTCACCGCATCATGGAGATTGATTGCCAGTTTGTGGTGGTCGGCAACGGCGAACCGTGGGCGCATTTCTATTTCGGCGACATTGCCGCCCTCTACCCGGAAAAATTCGCCTGTTTTATCGGCTACAGCGAAGCGCTTGCCCACAAGGTTGAAGCGGGCGCAGACTTTTTTGTCATGCCGTCCGCCTTTGAACCGTGCGGCCTGAATCAGATGTATTCCCTCGCCTACGGTACCCCTCCGGTCGTGCGCGCGACCGGCGGCCTTGCCGACAGCGTCGAAAACTTTAACGAAGCGGTCATGAGCGGCGATGGTTTCAAATTCTGGAACCATAGTGCTACGGCGCTGTTTGACACAGTCGGCTGGGCTGCCTGGACTTTTTTCAACAACCCGAAGGGGCTAGCCGCACTGCGCAAAAACGGCATGAAGAAGCGTTTTACCTGGGAGGCCGCGGCCCACAAATATGATGAACTCTACCGCCTGGCGATTTTGCGGCGGAGGGGTGGAGAATATTTCCGGAATCGGTTTGAGGGGTAGGTCGTGCCGGAAACAGGGATATTCAAAAAAATCAGCATCTTTCTGGAGATGATCAAGTTTTCTCACACGGTCTTCGCTCTACCGTTCGCTTTGACCGGCGCGTTGCTGGCTGCCGGAGGAGTCCCCTCGCTCCGCCATATATTCTGGATTATTATGGCAATGGTTGGTGCCCGTACCGCCGCGATGGCGATGAACCGGCTGATTGATGCCGGTATCGATGCCCATAACCCGCGCACCGCAGGACGGGCCATTCCGGCCGGACTGATCAGCAAAGGGATGACCCTGTTTTTTATCATCGTATCTACAGCCCTGATGTTCTTTTCTGCGTTTATGCTGAATCCGCTCTGCCTGAAACTTGCCCCGCTCGCCCTGTTTTTTCTGCTGCTCTACTCCTATTGCAAGCGCTTCACCGCCCTCGCCCACGTTGTCCTCGGCATCTGCCTGGCAGCTGCGCCGATCGGCGCCTGGGTGGCGATTCGCGGCACGATTGATCCACCGGCGCTGATTCTGGGAGCGGTGGTACTGTTCTGGGTTGCCGGATTTGATATTCTCTATGCGCTGCAGGATCTGGAGTTTGACCGGGCGGCGGGATTGCACTCTATCCCGGTCCTGCTCGGCGTTACCGGTTCAATTCGGACGGCCAGGATTTTTCACACGATCATGATCGCACTGCTGTTCACTCTCTACAACTTCATGCACCTTGGGATTTTTTTTCTACTCGGCACTGTTGCTGCGGCGGTAATGCTGATCTACGAGCACTGGCTGCTGCGCAGCGGTGATCTGAGTAAGCTCGACGCGGCTTTTTTCAACATGAACGGCTACATCAGTGTCACCGTTGTGCTCTTTGCGGCTGCCGACGTCCTGATGAGGTAACTGCTGATATTTCCTGCACACATAGCGTCCTATCTGACCAAGCGGGGAATTGGCGCTACCTGGGCGCTCCATGAAATGCCCGACCGTTTTTTCTCCGCTGCAGTGGTCATCCCCTCCCTGGCTGAAGCCGTCAATCTGCCGCAGACGCTTGAATCGCTCTCCCGCAACCCTGCCGATCTACTGGAGCGTTTCCTCATACTGATCATCGTCAATCAGCGAGCCGATGCCTCAGACTCGGAAACCGCAGATAACCGTGAAACGCTGAGGCTGCTGCCGCTCTGGAAAGAGCAGTTTCAGCTGCCCAACCTGTGCTGGGTTGATGCCGCCTCACCCGGTAGAGAATTGCCCGCCAGACAGGGGGTCGGCCTGGCGCGCAAGATCGGCCTTGATCTGGCGCTGTCGCTGCTCGATTATCGCACTGCAAACCCGTTTCTGGTCTGCCTCGACGCCGACACCGTGGTGCAGGCTGACTACCTCCCCGCGCTCACCGGTCATTTTTCCTGTTCCTCCGCAGGCGGCGCAAGCATACCCTACCGGCACCGCTCTGCCTCCGATCCGGCGGGGCAGTCTGCCATTGACCGTTACGAACTGTTTTTGAGAACGTATGTGCTCGGCCTGCAACTGGCCGGTTCACCATACGCATTTCATACGGTAGGGAGCGCCATGGCCAGCACAGCGTCGGCATACGTTGCCTCCGGCGGCATGAACCGGCGTCTGGCCGGTGAAGATTTCTATTTTCTGCAGCAGGTACACAAAACATCAGGCGTCGAGCCTTTACACGGAACGGCCGTACATCCTTCGCCCCGTTCATCACACCGGGTCCCATTCGGGACCGGTCGGGCCGTGGGCGATATGCTGGCAGATGGAGAGCAGCGGTTCCTTTTCTATCAGCCGGATGTGTTCTCGATTGTAGGAGAGTGGTTGGCGTGTGTGGCAGACCATGGTGAAGAAGATGCGCTTCTGTTGCAGAAACGAGCTGCCCTGATATCGCCGGTTCTGTGCGATTATCTCGATCAGACCGGTTTCAAGAGCGCCTGGGGAAATCTGAAGAAAAATAACCGCGAGAAAGTTACATTACAAGCTGCTTTCCACGGCTGGTTTGACGCCTTTCGCACCATGCGGCTGATTCATGAGTCGAGTGACCGGAGTTACCCGCGAATACCGCCGAATGAAGCGGTTGTGCCGCTGCTGGAGCAAGCCGGCATAACCTGCACCAGCAGCATGACTATAGGCGGGCAGCTGGAGTTGTTACGAACGTTACAGGACGGAAATGGTTACCCGGGCCGGGTTGAACTGATTCCGGTTATATAGAGCGTTACCTCGCCCCCCGGTTTACGGACGATAACCTCATCATCAAGCTTCTTGTGCAGCAGCGCCTGCCCGACCGGTGAATCCATGCTGATCCTGCCGACGCTGACGTCGATCTCATCCGGGCCGACCAGCTGGTAGCTCCGCTCGTCACCGCCTTCTTCTTCGTAGGTGACCCAGCAGCCGAAGGTAACCTGCTTCGGGTTCGCCGGAACCGTTGCCACCTTCAGCACTTTCAGGCGCGAACCGAGATGTTTCAGCTTGCGATCAATCTCGCGCAGCCTTTTTTTCCCGTAGATGTATTCGGCGTTTTCCGAGCGATCACCCTCTGCAGCTGCGTCAGCAACCCCTCTGACAACCTTGGGACGTTCGACTTTCCAGAGGTGGTCATATTCTTCGCACAGCTTTTTCAGCCCTTCTGCAGAAATCAGGTTCGTCATTCAGGTGCTCCGGTTCATAAGACAAAAACAGCCCGCGCAGGCGGGCTGTCTGGTAATAGTGTGGACGTGTGAAAAATTATTTTGCGACGTCAAGCAGCTCAACATCAAACAGCAGGGTGGCGTTCGGAGGAATGACGCCGCCGGCGCCCCGTTCACCATAGCCAAGCTTGGCAGGAATAATAAGCTTGCGCTTGCCGCCGACTTTCATCGTCATGACGCCTTCGTCCCACCCCTGAATAACCTGGCCGACGCCGATTGAGAAGGAGAACGGTTCATTGCGGTCAACCGAGCTGTCAAACTTTTTGCCGTTTTCAAGTGTTCCGGTGTAGTGAACCTTGACCGCTTTACCGGCAGTCGGCGCTGCTCCCTTACCGACTACAACGTCAACATACTTGAGACCGGATGCTGTTGTTACCGTCTTGCCGCCATCCTTCTTCGCTTCCTGTGCGGCAAAAGCCGGCACAGCAAGCAGTGCTGCCATAAAAACCGATGCTACCATTGTACTGAAACGCTTCATTGATGTAACCCCCCGGATGTTTTTTTGCTGCTGTCGACAAGATAGTTGGTTTTCCTCGCGCTGGCAACAGGGATTTTGCATGGATGCGGCACGTCCTGTCACGAGCAATATCATTGACACGCGACAGGATCTTCTGTAATTTTCTTGATGGTTGGCTGGTTGTGGGATAAGGTATCGATAAGGAGGTGTGAACCATGCCAAACAAAGCGCTTCATATTGCCCAGATTTATAAAAGTATCTACCTGTTGCCTGAGGACAAGTTGCAGGAGGTGAAAGATTACATTGAATTTATTTGTGTCAAGGTAACCCCACGCAAGAGAAATGTCGTAAAGTTGGGCGGCATCTGGCAGGGGAAAGGATTTGAGAATCTTACTGATTTGGACGGAGAGTTGAAAGCTATCCGTATGAAAGCGACCGAATCCATCCTCGGAAAAGATTATTGAATATGGATTATCTTGCCGACACAGTGACAATTATCCGTCATTTTTCAAAAACCGGCTCCATTGGAAAAGAGGCTCGGAATATACTTGCAGCCGCTGAAAAGGGCAGAGTTAGCATTCATCTTTCTGTCCTCTCCCTTGTTGAAATCATGTACCTTTCTCAAAAGAACCGTATCGCCATTGACCTCGCCGAAACTATCCGCATTATCAACGCCTCTGAAAATTACAGCATTATAGACCTATCCCCCGGTATTGTGACCGTTGCCGATTCAATCGGTTTTTATGAACTGTTCGACCGTCTCATCATAGCTACAGCGCGATTTCTCGATGTTCCGCTGTTGACGTGCGACAAGGAAATCAGAAAATCTCAAATTATTGAGGTTATCTGGGAATAACTCGCATACCGTAACCTTCCCCACCTCCAAAACCGTGGAAAGTGCCACCAGTGCCTTCGAGATGATAATAAAGTGTTACAGGACAGATGCACATTCTTGACTTACGATATCATTATTGATACTATTCCACCGTTTACTCAAGGCTATCGAACGGAGGGAGGTCGAACGTGGCACAGAAAAACGAAAATCGAGACAAGTACACCTATCGTGTTACCTGGTCTGAAGAGGATGCCGAATATGTTGGACTTTGTGCTGAATTCCCCAGCCTTAGCTGGCTTGCGCAAACTTCGGAAGCGGCTCTTAAAGGAGTCAGCGCCCTTGTTCACGAGATCACTGAGGAAATGCGAAAAAATGGTGAACCGGTTCCTGAACCGCTTGCCACCAAACACTTTAGCGGCAAGTTTATGATCCGTGTTCCTCCTGACGTTCATCGTCAGCTATCAATCGAAGCCCTTGAAGCCGGTGTGAGCCTCAACCGCCTGGCAAGTGCAAAGCTGAGCCACTAATTCTGAAAAAGGACCATTCATGCTCGCACCACATCTGCTCAAAGAGCTGACTGCTATTGTCGGCTCCGACAATATCGCGACCGGCAAACAGGACATGATCTGCTATGGCTATGACGCCACCCAGATGGAGTTCCTGCCGGATGCTGTTGTCCATCCGGCTAATGCTGAAGAAGTTTCTGCCGTTCTTAAGCTGGCGAACCGGGAAGGGTTTCCGGTGTTTCCGCGTGGCGCCGGCAGCGGCTTTACCGGCGGGTCGCTCCCCAAGGGGGGCGGTGTCGTGCTGGTGACGACCCGCATGAACCGCATTCTGCGCATCGACACCGAAAACCTGATTGCCGAAGTTGAGCCGGGCGTCGTGACGGAGCAGTTCCAGATCGCGGTTGAAAAACTCGGTTTTTTCTATCCTCCTGATCCCGCCTCGCTCAAGTTTTCCACGCTGGGGGGGAACGTCGCTGAAAACGCGGGGGGACCGCGCTGCGTCAAGTACGGCGTCACCCGTGACTTCGTTATGGGCCTTGAACTGGTACTGCCGACCGGCGAAATTATCCGCACCGGCGGCGAGACGTACAAGGCGGTGGTCGGCTACGACATGACCCGCCTGCTCTGCGGCAGTGAAGGGACGCTCGGTGTCATTACCAAGATCATCTTCAAAATTCTGCCCTTTCCCGATGCCAAGAAGACCATGCTGACGATCTTCGATTCGATCGATGGCGCCGCCAAAGCGGTCTCGACGATTATCGGCAACAAAATCATTCCGACCACGCTTGAATTTATGGATTATGCCACGTTGCAGTGCGTCGAGCGCCGCTTTAATCTTGGTATCCCGGCTGAAGGGCGGGCGGTGCTGCTCATTGAAGTTGATGGCGATCGCGACCTGATCGAAAAGCAGGCGGCGCAGATTCATGAGCTGATCAAACCGCTCGGTCTGGTGCAGTTTCGGGCGGCCAAAGATGCTGCCGAATCAGAAGAGCTCTGGCGGGTGCGACGACTCGTTTCGCCGTCGCTGCGGGATATCAACCCGACTAAATATAATGAGGATGTCGTCGTGCCGCGCAGCAAAGTGCCGGACATCATCCGCACCATCGAGAAAATACAGGCAAAATACGATATCCCGATTGTCAACTTCGGCCATGCCGGTGACGGCAATATCCATGTTAATATTATGGTTGACAAGGATGTTCCCGGCATGGACGAGAAGGCGCATGAGGCGATCCGTGACGTTTTTCAGGCTGCGCTGGACCTGAACGGCACCATGTCGGGTGAGCACGGGGTCGGGCTTTCGAAAGCCCCCTATATAGAACTTGAGCTCTCCCCGCAGCAGATCACCGCCATGAAAGCGATCAAGGCGGCACTTGACCCAAATAACATATTGAATCCGGGAAAAATGTTTCCCTGGCCGGAGAAATCACATGACGCATGACACAGCAAAAGAAGTTCAGAAGAAGCCGCTGATCGGACGCATCGTACCGACGGAAATTTTTCTGCTCTGTATGGGAATCGCCACGCTAACCTATGGAATTGTCAATAGCATGACCATGAGTATATTCTGGGGATGCATCATCATTCCCGGAGTATTTATTCTCCACCATGTTCGTAAGACGGATTGGACCAAGCATTGGCAGGAGATGGAGGCAGAGCAGAAAATTGCCATTGAGCGTGCCGAACAACGCAGGCGAGCCGTTGAAGAAGCACGGAAGGGTGCCGATGAAGGAAAATAGCCCAAGTACCATAGTGCTGGCATCGGCATCGCCGCGCCGCAGCGAACTGATGTCATTGGCGGAGATTGAATTCGCTGTTGTTCCGGCAGACATCTGTGAGGATATCCTGCCGGGTGAACTGCCTGTTGATCATGTCGTGCGCCTCTCACATGAAAAAGCTGATGCGGTGGCGGAGAGAACGCCCGGCCGCTTCTTCATCGGTGCTGATACGATCGTGGTACTGGATGGCGCCATTCTCGGCAAACCGGTTGATGCAGGTGACGCACTCCGCATGTTGTCCGGGCTGTCCGGCAGGAATCATGAGGTCATTACCGGTTTCACGGTTTATGACAAAATCGGTGGCATCCATATCAGCCGCAGCGTCTGCACCGAAGTGACTTTCAAAAAGCTGCAGCATTATGAAATTGCGGCATATATTGCTACCGGCTGTCCGATGGATAAAGCCGGGGCCTATGCGATTCAGGGTGGTGCGGTCCATTTTGTCCGTTCCATCAACGGGTCATACACCAATGTGATCGGTCTGCCGATGACGGAACTGTACGAAGTGCTGCAGGCCATGCAGGCCGTTGAGTAAGCGCCATGAGCATCTCCTCTCATCTGGCTCAGATTAACCAGCGTA
Organism: Desulfuromonadales bacterium; assembly: GCA_013349405.1. Classification (GTDB taxonomy): domain Bacteria; phylum Desulfobacterota; class Desulfuromonadia; order Geobacterales; family Pseudopelobacteraceae; genus JACRCG01. The sequence continues at coordinate 102,915 of DUZS01000008.1, forward strand.
TTCATGCTGCGGCTCACCAAGCCGGGCGCGATCCCGCCACCGTCCGCCTCGTTGCCGTGTCAAAGACCCGCCCGTCGGCGGATATCGTAGAGGCATACCAGGCAGGGCAGACGGTTTTCGGGGAAAATTATATTCAGGAACTGGTGCCGAAGCTGGCAGAGGTGTCAGAGGCTGTCGAGTGGCATGTTATCGGCCACCTGCAAAGCAACAAGGTTAAATATATCGCCGGTCAGGTGGCACTGATTCATTCAGTTGACCGCATATCACTGGCGTCTGAGATCAATCGGCAGTGGGGTAAACTCGGCAAAATCTGCAACATTCTGGTCCAGGTAAATATTTCCGGGGAAACTACGAAATCAGGGACAACCGAGGCTGGGGCGATTCAACTGGTACGGGCATGTGCCCTGCTGCGAAACATCAGGGTGCGCGGGCTGATGACGATGCCGCCATTTTTTGATGATCCTGAAGCGGCGCGGCCTTTTTTTGCCGGGTTGCGGCGCTTATCGGAGGCCGTTACCGCTGAGAATATCGCAGGAGTTGATATGGCCGAACTTTCCATGGGGATGTCAGGTGATTTTGAAGCGGCAATTGAGGAAGGGGCCACACTGGTCAGAGTCGGCACGGCAATTTTCGGCAACAGGTAAATCTCGCAAACTGAGAGCAACAAAAGAGGGGATGGCCAAAGCCATCCCCTCTTTTGTTGCAATACGTTCAATTAATCACAACATCAATGATCAATCGCTTTAGCCATGCCAAGACCGGTATTCTGTCGGACATAGACTTCGTCGAACATGTCTTCAGCCCGCTTGTTCGGGAACATTAAAGCACCGAGAATAGCGGCGAGGAAGCCGAGCGGGATCGAAATGATACCCGGGTTTTTCAACTTGAGGATCGGCTCGCTGAGGCCCATGATCGATTTGCCGTCTTTGCCCAGCACGTCTTTTTGTGCTTTGGCAAGAGCCTTGGTGTCTTTCTCGGACAGCGTTGCACCAGGAGGCAGAGCAGCCTGCTTTTTCTCCATGGCGGTGATTACTTTGGCGGCGCCGGCAGCAACCAGTTTCGGATAGGTCATGTTCGGGGAAACCATAACGAGACCGATCGAGGCGATCGTACCGACTACCAGACCGGAGATAACGCCGGCGGTGTTGAACTTGCGCCAGAAGAGCGACAGCACGACAACCGGCAGGTTACCGGATGAAGCAACAGCGAACGCCAGCGCCACCAAGTGGGCAACGTTGGCTTTTTCAGCCAGGAGGCCGATGCCGATACCGACAACACCAACAACCAGAGACGTAATACGGGCAGCCATAACCTGCTCGTGCTGGTCGGCATGACCATCCTTGATGACGTTAACATAGATGTCATGAGCGATAGCTGCGGAGGCAGCCAGAACCAGGCCGGAAACAACAGCGAGGATGGTGGCGAACGCTACTGAGCAGAGGAAGGCAAGGAAGATATCGCCAAGGATCGGAGCGATATCGGCGCCCAACTGCTGTGCCAGCATCAGGGTAGCCATGTTGCCGCCCGGGTCAACAGAGATGATGCCCTGCGGTGTCAGGTTGATGGCGGCACCGAAACCGAGCAGCGTGGTGAGGACGTAGAAGCCGCCGATGATGAACATGGCGATAATTACGGATTTACGTGCGGCCTGGGCGGTCGGTACGGTGAAGAAGCGCATCAGGATGTGCGGCATACCGGCGGTACCGAGAACGAGGGCCATACCGAGGGAAATCTGGTCAAGCGGGGCCTTCATGAACAGACCAGGCTCAAGGAAACGCTGACCGGCAGCCTCTCCGGTAAGGAGGTCTGCCCCTGTCTTTCCGTCTTTCAGCAGCAGTGTGTTGACGTGGGCCTGAATGTCAGGGCTCTGTACGATTGAATCAAAGAAACCGATTATATTGAAGCCGGATTTAGCCAGAACCAGGAAAGAGAGCAGGAAGGCACCTGACATAAGCAGGCCGGCCTTGATGATCTGTACCCAGGTTGTCGCCGTCATACCGCCGAAAACAACGTAGCCGACCATGAGGATACCAACGCCGATGATGGCGGTCTGGTACGGGACACCAACAAGCAGTGCCATCAACTTACCTGCGCCGACCATCTGGGCGGTGAGGTAGAAGGTAGATACGGCGACCGTTGCGATAGCGGCTACGGCGCGAACCGGCTTGGGATCAGTACGGAAGGAGAGAATATCCCCCAGGGTGTACTTACCGGCGTTACGGCACGGCTCGGCGACAATCAGGAGCACCGTGATGTAGGCAACCAGCCAGCCGACCGAGTACATGAACCCGTCATAGCCATACAACGAAATCATCCCGGAAATACCGAGGAACGAGGCTGCCGACATATAGT
>DUZS01000009.1 GCA_013349405.1 Desulfuromonadales bacterium
GTCGGCTGATTTAAGCAGCATGCTCTGAGTCTGCAGGTCAAAATCAACATCCTCTACGGAAAACACATTGGTTTGTGCGTTGAAAACCGGTTTAGCGGTGAGATACACAACCCCGTCCAGTGAACCCTGTGTCTCCAGTTTGACGACGAGCTTGTCACCGTTGCCCGACAAATCAAAGTCCTTAACGGTGACACTTTTGCCATCAGAATCGAATTGCTTGTTCAGGAGAAGCGGTGCCGCAATGGCACGCAAATCCTTGTAGAAAATATCGGCGTTCAGAGCGATGCGGAAGGTTTTATCAAAGGTGTTGACCAGCTTGAGGTTCGGCAGCGGCCGTTTGACGGGAGCCGCAGGCTCAGGCCCGACCACTACTTCGGCAAACGTATTAATACCGATACTCAATTTCACTTTATTATTCTGGGCGCTCAGGGGAAAGAGCATGACGTCCCGTGGCGTCAGCTTCAGCCAGGTCTTGTATGTCTTGTCCAGTAGAATCGGTGTCTGGGCGGTATCCCATACTTTGGCAACCTGTGTCTTCAACGGCAGCTGCTCATTAATCTTCTGTGCAACCATGTCGGATACCATTTTTTGCACAGGCTGAGTAATGCCGTCAACAATACTGCGCGGCTTGAACGACAGCGGACCGATACCGACATCTTCGGCAAGCAGGTCGCTCACCCCCATATAAAAAATATCTGTCTGGAGGCGCCAGTCGGGGGTAACGCTGGCAGTGGCTCTAAACTTAAGCTTCATCGAAAGCGGCTGTGTTTCAAACATACCGTAGCTTAATGACATGGTAACCGGGAGGGTTATATAGAGATAATTATCGGCGGCGCTGACACCAATCGGCCCGTTACGCACGACATCGGCTGACATCCCTTTTGTCTTGGTCGATCCCTTGTAGAGTTCTTTGCGGACTGAACTATTCAGTATTTTAGCGAGATCCGCTGTTGACATCTCAATCGGTATGTTGAGTGTCGAGGTTTCTTTGTTAAGCGCTGCGCGAAAGGCTTCCACCTTCGGTTTCTCGGCGGTGAGCGGCGTGTCCTCTGCGTGGGCGGTTGTCAATGAAACTGCGAGTAACGATAGCGCAGCCAGCATAATACTACTTTTTTTAACATCCATGATATGTCCCAATTCCTTTTATCGTTTTTTTTCCTGCATCATCCACAGAAACAGAACCATCGCCAGCACGGACGTGCTACCGGCAAGAGCAAAACCAAGCGGGTAGCCGATCTGCTTCAGAGTAATACCCATGACGGTTGAGCCGAACATCATACCGAGATAGATACAGCTGTTATACATCCCCATGGCCAGACCTCTCTGCATGGCAGGAGTCAGTTCTGCAATCAAAGCTCCGATGGCGGTGAACGTCAGGGCCATGCCAACCCCCATAACGACTGCACAGATTATCAGGTGGGAGAACAGAACGACCTGACCCAGCGCAATCAGTGCCGATGCCAGAAAAATCAGACCAACAGCGACAAGCCATCTCCGCTCTGAGCGATCGGCAAGACGACCGATCGGTACTCTGCCGACAACATTTGTGATCGCCTGGGCAGCAAAGAGGAGGCCGACCTGAGCTGAATCAAAGCCGTGCTGAGAGGCGTAGAGAGGGAGAAAGGTCAGGAACACGCCAAAACCGATGCAGCTTGCGAGCGTCGCGAGCAGGCAGGCGAGCAGACTGCGGATGCGCAGCAGGGAGAAACTGTTTGCCAGTGAGAGCGTCAGAACCGTTGTATGTCGCGGAGGCCCTTTCGGCAGTATCAGGAGCGCCAACAGGGTAACCGCAGTCAACAGCCCTCCGGAGACCAAAAATACCTGACGCAGCCCCAAAACCTTGGCAAGGTAGCCCCCCAATGCCGGCCCCAACGTCATGGCAATGTAAATGGCTGTCGTATACCACCCGTACGCCTGACCAAGAAGGTTGGATGGTATGACATCAGCTACGAGCGAAAGCATGGCAGGAGCAAAAGCTGCCAGACCAACGCCGAAAATAATATAGGCTGCAACCATCTGTTCCGGTTGAGTACAGAGAGTAACCAGAAGCGAGGAAACAGCGGTTGCGGCAACCCCCAATACAATCGGCACGTTACGTCCGGTTCGGTCGGCCAGGAGTCCGGCAGGCATGGACAGCAGAGCGACCGTCAGCATGAAAGCACCGTTGATTGTTCCCACCTGAACAGGTCCGGCGCCAAGCGTGGCGGCAAATAATGGCATAACCGGTATGCGCAGGTACGAACTGAAAAAGACAGTAAACGCAATCAGGCAGACCAGGAGAAAGGGGGTGATGTCACGAGCGGCATTAGTCATTTTTTTGAGTGTACTCAGGGTGACATACGTTCCACGATAAATTTCAGTCATTTTTATAAATCAGCTTCGGTGTTTTAACGTATATAACGGCTAAATTATTTTTAACTATCTGTTTTTATACACTTTTTATATTGGTACGTTTTGTGCTTGAATTTTTACGTTGAATTTTAGAATAAAAGCATGCCGTCGGCATTCCAACGAGGGTTTATGAATTCCCTGTTAACAAAAAGTGTCAAAGCAGACTGTAAACGCATTGGCACCAGGTTCGACGCTGTTCACGAGTGCCATTTAATTCATAACGGAACCATCTACCAGTGCCGCATGAAAAACATATCCATTTCCGGAGCGCTTGTGAGCGCGGAAAATTTTCCTCCTGCAACTATTCAGATCGGAGATACCTGTCGCCTCTCGCTAAAAAATGACCTGTCATCGGATTACGGAGGGGGCTATACAAGTAAAATCACCCGTTTCGAGCCTTCACACATCGGGGTTCATTTCCTCAGCATCACTTTCTAATTCCAATGCCGAATCAAGGCGCTCTCATCGTTGGCTCGTCTTCGGCTCCTCAACATACTGGTAGTATGCTTTCGTCGCCTCAATCCTCGCCGCCTTGATATCACTCTTGATCTAGCATTGGTATAACAGAACAGATCAACGAATAAAATTCATGTAGATTTTATTTTCTTTCTCCGGTTCAGCAACGATTCCCTTGCCGTTATCCACCAGTTTCATCAGCCACGCCATGTTTTTGCCGAGTACCCGCATTATCTGCATTCCTTCTTCGTCCTGAGTCACTTCTCCCGGTCGAGCACCATGAATAACATTCCAATAATTTGACGTCGGAATCAACATTTCGGAATAGTTGATAAAATTATTCAACTGATCAAAAGTCGGTAGTCCGCCGGAACGCCGGACTGCAACGACCGCTGCCCCAACCTTGTGTCTCAGCATGCCGTTATTGACTCCGGCAACGTAAAATGCCCGATCCATAAAAGATTTCATGGTGCCGGCCATGGCAGCGTAATGGACGGGAGAACCGAATAGTATGCCGTCGGCGTGCTTCATCTTCTGGATCCAGTCATTGACCTCATCACCGGGCTGAACACACTGCTCGTTTCTGTTTTTCAGGCATTGGCCGCACGCGAGGCAACCGCGTATCGATTTATTGCCAACGTGAATAATTTCAGTGGCAATATTCTCTTTTTCCAGTTCTGCTGTCACCATAGCAATGGCATGCCAGGTATTGCCCTGCTTATTGGGACTTCCGTTAAATGCCACAACGTTCATGTAATCCTCCCGTTTGTCGATTATGTGCTGTCTATATGGAGCGTGACAGAGTTATGGCAATGAATGCGAGTGCTGACCAGAGTAACAAACTGAATGGGTGGGTCAATGCGACCCTGATATCCTGCCAGGACGGAGTGCATGCTGCAGAACACGCATAGACGATTGCCACGATCAGCCACTCCGGCAGCCAAACCGGCCTTGTCTCCCATAACACCATCGAGTAGTAGCCGATCACCAGCCATCCAAGCGGAGCCACTGCTGTTGGTGCGGCAGAAAGGAGTGTCGGAACGAATACCACACTCCCGAGAACCCAGCCATTTTCGGACCTTCTCGGCCAGATGCTCAATGATGAAGGCCGCCCCCCGGTAAAGAGGGCGGCCATAAAATGAGACAACTCATGCATTAGTGTGAAGGGGAAACAGTAAATGATAGCAAAAAACGAACCGGTTGAAGACAAACGCCTGTGAATGGCCCCCATTACTACAGACACAATCATGAAACCGATAATCATAGCCCTTTTTATTTACCTTCGAGCATCTTCTTCATTGTTTCAGCGTCTCGCATACCGACCTGTATTGTGCCATCCGGCATTACCATGGTTGGAGTTCCCGAGATACCGTTGGCATTGGCGAATGTTACGATCTCATCAATTGCTTTTTTACTGGCATCACTGGTCGGCTTCGCTATGTCCTTGCCTTCAAAAGCTTTGTCAAGCAGGTCATGGTCTTTCGTTTCAATGACGGTTCTCGATTTGTCGTAGGCTGCCGGATGCATGGGAAGCGGATACAGCATAATGTGAATTGCCACATCAGGGGCGATCTTGGCAAGTTTTTTCAGCTCAACATGACCTTTCCGACAATACGGGCAGTCCGGATCGGTAAATACATACAGCTTTTTTGAGCCCTTTGGATTGCCCATTATCACGGCATTTTTTACCGGAATTGTAGTAACATCAACAGAAGTAGGCTCTTTCGGCTGCGTAACATTCTGCTGATGAGCCGAAGCGGGCTGCAGTGTTTCGATGTCAACGACCATTCCTTGAATCAGGTGTTTTTTGCCGTAATCCAGCAAGAGAATACCTTTTTGACCATCTTTTTCCACGAGTAGTTCAAAAAGACCTTTGGATGGCGATTGTTTCACTGAAGTAACGGTGCCGCCAATTTTTTTAATAACTTCGTTCGCCTCTTTTTCAGTAAGCGAGTGGCAGGCGGTACAGACTCCGCCGCACCCTTCTTTGGCCATAGCGTACGATGATGTGGCAAGAATAATGATGACAGCGGTTGCGATGCACAATTCTTTAAACATGATAATTCCTTTCCGGTTTTTTATTTGTCACTCTATGCCATATTCCTTAAGTTTGTAAAGCAGTGAACGATGACTTATTTCAAGTATTTTTGCCGCCTGGGTTCGATTCCCTCCTGTTTTGATGAGTGCTTTCCCGATCAGTTCACGCTCTATGGTGTTTTCAGCCTTTTTGATGGAAAAATTTTCTTCACCAGTTGACGCAATTGTTGACGGTTCATCCGCCAGGCGAATTGATGACGGGAGACACGATGGCGTGATGAGTCCGCTGTCGCAGAGAATGCAGGCACGCTCGATGGCATTTTCAAGTTCCCGTATATTGCCGGGCCAGCGATGTGCCATCAGACTGCGCATCGCTTCCGGCTCGATGTGTAACGGCTGATTATCCGTGCCTCTCCCATAGCGGTTCAAAAAATGCTCTGCAAGCAGCGGGATATCCTCCACCCGTTCGCGCAGTGACGGCAGCTGCAGGCAAAAAACATTCAAACGGAAATAGAGATCTTCTCGAAAGCGGCCACTGCCGACATCTGCAGACAAATCCCGTGACGTGGCAGATATTACCCTGACATCAACTTTTTTTGAGGTGACACCCCCTACCCGCTTGATTTCACCCTCCTGCAAAACCCGTAACAATTTAACCTGTAACGGCAGTGGCATCTCCCCGATCTCGTCGAGAAACAGCGTACCCCCGTCTGCCTGCTCAAAAAGTCCGGCTTTATCGCTGGATGCATCAGTAAATGCCCCCCTGATATGTCCGAACAGTTCACTTTCAAGAAGATTCTCAGGGATAGCGCCACAATTAACGGCCACAAAAGGTTGGCTGGACCGCCTGCCGTTCTGGTGAAGAGCACGGGCAACCAGCTCTTTTCCGGTTCCGGACTCACCCAGTATCAGAATCGTCGTTTTTAAATCGGCAACCCGTTTAATTTGACCAAAGAGCTCCTGCATTGCGGCGTTGCGACTGAGAATACCACTATAGGAAAACTGGCCGGCGGCAACTTCGCGCAGATGGCTGTTTTCTGCTTTCAGGCGTTCACGTTCTTCGGCTTTTTTCAGCACCATTATGATCTCATCTTTTTTAAACGGCTTTGAGATAAAGTCGTATGCTCCCAACTTCATACACTCTATTGCCGTTTCCACGGAGCCATAGGCCGACATCATTATAATCGGAGCGAAAACATGCTGTTCAAGAGCACCAGTCAAAAAAGTTTTGCCGTCCATTTCAGGCATGCGGATGTCACAGAGGATGAAATCATAGACGTTCGTTGCAAGACGGGCCAGTCCGTCTGCACCGTTTTCGGCTTGATCAACGCGGTATCCCTGACGGGTCAGCATCACAGATAACATATGGCGCATATTTTCTTCATCGTCAATTATCAGAATATACTGACTGCTGCTCACGTATTCTTTCCCCCCATTTTCCCCGCCAGCAACGGTAACAGGACAGTGAGACAGCTTCCTTCACCAACGGCGCTTGATGCCGTAATACGCCCACCGAAGCCCTCAATAATCCGTGCTGAAATGGCCAATCCCAGGCCTGTCCCCTGCCCGGGCGGTTTCGTCGAATAAAATGGATCAAAAATGTGATTCATAGATTCAATGGGGATACCTGAACCACTGTCTATGACTTCCAGGCATATATGAGTCTTCTGTTGACAGGCTCTGACCGTTATGGTTCCACCTGCCGGAGTGGCATCACGACTGTTAAGGAGCAGATTAATAAGTACCTGCTGCAACTGGTGTTTATCACAGTGGGCAGGCGCAAGTCCCTCATTGACTTCAACTCCAAGATGCAAATAATTAAAAACACCTTGTTGGCTCAACAGTTCTACCGTTGAGAGCACAACTTCGCGTATATCGGCAAACTCTCCACAGGCAGTTCGCGGTCGGGCAAAGTCCAGCAAGCCGCGCACAATCCGGTCTATGCGCGAACAATCGTCACTGATACGCCGGGCATAATCCTGAATAGCCGGATTATCCGGCTGTTCACAGGCAGAGAGATCAGCATAACCCATGATTGACGCAAGTGGCGTACCAATTTCGTGAGCCATTCCTGCTGCCAGCAGCCCGATAGAAGCCATTTTTTCAGTGCGGAGAGATTCCTCCCGGGCCTGGCGCAATTCACTGTTAGCTTTTTCAAGAGCAGTCAACTGTTCGGTAACCTGTTGATTCTTATTATCGAGCGCAGCGGCCATTTCATTAAAAGCGTGGGCAAGCCGGGCGAGCTCAACACTTCCGGACACTTTCAATCTCTGTTGATACTGACCGCCGGTTATTTTTTCAGTCGCTGACAGCAGACGGTTTATCGGGTTTACCACAATCCGCGACAGTGCAAAAGAGCCGAGCCCGAGCAATAATATAAAGTCGAGTACGAAATAGAGCATCAGAATCTGACGCGATCTGTATAAACGCGCCTTTTCAGGAGCAAGCGAGAGCAGCAATCCGGCCTTGCCGGCAACCTCGCCATCTCGCGTTATCGAGATAAGATACGCCAGACCGCTGCCGTCCGGCAGGATATAACTCCCATCAGCTGATTTTGACAGATCCTGAAACGGGGCATACGGATCACTTCCTTCACGACCGGCACTTAAAATTATTTTTCCGCCTTTATCCAGCAGCGTCAAACGACTGAAGGCAGACTCTTCAGAAAGTTTTTGAATATAGCGTGACGCCTGGGAATCCGGGGTGATAAAACCTTCCGGGTAGGTCGGGATAGAATCAGGGAGAAGGCTGACAAAAGCATTGAGCAGCGTGCGGGCATGTTCTCCTTTTTGAAAATACAGGTCGCTGGCGGCAGTTTTAAATGCCAGAAGACTGAAGAGGAGCCAGGTCAATACAAGCAATGCTCCCAGAAAGGCCAGAATTGAAACAGTCAGACTGGGGCGGTAGCCGGTCATGGACTAGCCCTGGCCAAAACCGCTCAAACCGAGATACCACCGGATAAGAGGTTTTCCGTAGAAGATATACAATACCGCACCAAAAGCGAGGTACGGGCCGAACGGTATTGCCAGTTTGCCGTCTTTTTTCTGAAACAGCATAAGCGAAATTCCGATCAACGAACCGACCAATGAACTGGCAAAAATGATAAACGGCACCGCTTTCCATCCGAGAAAAGCGCCCATCATAGCAAGCAGCTTGATATCTCCCCCTCCCATGCCGTCTTTACCGGTCAATCGTTGATAGGTATATGCTACCAGCAGCAGAGTCCCGCCGCCAAGGAGAATACCAAACAGTGAATTAAGCCAGGAGTGACCTTTCAGAAAGAAAGAGAGCACAAAACCGATGACAATGCCGGACAACGAAATTTCATCAGGAATAATCTGGTGCTCAATATCAATAAAGGTGATAACAACCAGAGCCGAGCAGAACAGGAAGAGCGCAGCAAAAGCGAGTGTCGGGCCGAAACGGAGGAAAAGTAAAAGTGTCAGGGTGCCGTTGAGCAGCTCGACCAACGGGTACTGAGGTGAAATACGAGCACCGCACCCCCGGCATTTTCCCCGTAACAAGAGATAGCTTGCAACCGGGATATTGTCATACCAGCAGATTTTGCTGGAACAGCGCGGGCAGTGCGAAGGGGGAGAAACGATTGACTCGTCTTTCGGTATACGACAGATACAGACATTGAGAAATGATCCGACAACCATTCCGAAAATAAAGGCAACTACTGAAAAGAGAAGAAACGGGGACATCAGTCGATACTTTCGGCAACATCGAGGGTTATTTGGGACTTGAGATACAATTCGACTTCAGCAGCAGTTGAAAAGGCAAAACAGCCTTCGGCGATTCTGGCAGCTCGCTCAAGAGTGCAGCGGCGGAGCATCTGCTTGACCCGAAGAAGTGAACCGGCCCCCATGGATAGTTCATCAAAACCAAGCCCTAACAGCACCGGCAGGTAGAGAGGTTCACCGGCCATCTCACCGCAGAGACACGCAGGAATCCCGGCGCCGTGGGCCGCCTGAACAATCCGGCGCAGCGACCGCAGTACTGCAGGATGAAGCGGCTGATACATATGCGCCAGCTGCTCGTTGCTTCGATCTATGGCCAGTGTGTATTGAATCAGATCGTTCGTACCGACACTGAAAAAATCAACTTCTCGTGCAAGCAGGTCGGCAAGGATAACCGCAGCCGGAATTTCAATCATGACTCCGACCTGGATCTTGCAATCAAATGGCATACCGGCTGCGGTCAACTCTCGCTTTGCTTCTTCAAGCAGAGCTTTTGCCGTGCGGACCTCTTCAATTCCCGAAATCATCGGAAACATGATTCTGATGGGGCCGGCAATGCTGACCCGCAAAATAGCCCGCAACTGCTTTTTAAATTCTTCCGGCATATTCAAGGAGAGGCGGATGGCTCGAACCCCAAGCGCCGGATTAGTTTCCGCGGAGTGGTCAATCCCTTCCAGAAGTTTGTCACCACCGGCATCCAACGTTCGAATGGTGAGCGAATGTGGCGAAACAGCCACCAGCATTGAGCGATATATCAGGACCTGTTCCTCTTCATCCGGCATAAAAGGACGATTCATAAAAAGCATTTCAGTACGGTACAGGCCGACGCCGCTCCCTCCGTGGCCCAGCACTGAAGCGCCTTCCTCGGGAATTTCAACGTTACCGCGCAGATACATCCGGTGACCATCGCGAGTAACGGCAGGAAGAGGAGCAAATTTCAGCAGTTCGTATTCTACATATTCATAATGCTGCTTGCGTCTTAATGCTGCTTTGAACGTCTCCTGATCAGGTTCAACCGTTACGGTGCCGGATAACCCGTCTACAATGACGACCACACCATCCGGCAATACATCCGTTATCCCCTCAACACCCATAACTGCGGGTATATCGAGGGCCCGCGCCAATATTGCCGTATGGGAAGTCCGGCCGCCAATTTCTGTTACGATGGCAAGAACATGTGAACGATTAATCTGAAGCATATCGGCGGGGGTAAAATCATGGGCGGCAATAATTATCAGGTCATCATTTTGAGGAAGCGGTTCGGCAATCTCGCCGTTCATACAGCGTAATACCCGCTCGATCACTGTCTCAACATCGCTGATACGTTCACGTAAATACGGATCATCAATACGTGCAAACGTTTCACGGTAGCGATGAAGAGTTCGGCGCAAGGCACCTTCGGCATTTATCGATCCGGCTCTGATGATCTCGGAGGCTTCGGAGACGAGGCGTTCATCAGCCAGAATCATCAGGTGGGTTTCAATAAAAAAGAGGTGATCTTCACCGTTTGTTTCGGCGAGGCGGGATTTCAGGATTTCAAGTTCAAGGCGGGTATCTTCGATCGCTTTCGCAAGCCGGGCTATTTCGTGGCACACGGCTTCAGAAGGAATCGGGTATTCAGTGACTATCGTTCGCTGGCGATCAATAATGCACAACCTTCCCATTGCAATCCCGGGCGAAGCCGCGATTCCCGAGAAAATCTGCATCTTATTCTTCTCCAAAACCGTTATCTATAAGGGCGCCGATGGCCTGAAAAGCATCAACTTCATCTACACCGGTAACAGTCAGGCAGACTGAAGAACCTTTTGCGGCAGCGAGCATCATAATACCCATTATGCTTTTCCCGTTAACTTCAACATCTTCTCGGGAAAGCTTGACGTCAGAACTGAAGCGGCTGGCCGTTTTCACAAAAAGTGCCGAGGCGCGTGCATGTAAGCCAAGTTTGTTTATTATCATAAAGTCTTTTTGGAGCATAGGTGTGCTGGTCCCTCGGGATATATTTTTATTTCAGAAATTCTCCGGCGACTATAATTCCATCTCGCCCGCTTCGCTGTAAATCCGCCGCAAGTTCGGCAACAGACATCTGCTCTCGGCGCGAACAGAATTGAATCAACATTGGCAAATTTGCCCCGGTTACAACTTCAACACTCCCCTCTTTCAGAAACGAGAGCGCCATATTTGATGGCGTACCGCCAAAAAGATCGGTCATGATAATCGCACCGTCCGCTTGAACTGTTTCAACGGCGGTAACAACACGGGCCATAATATCGTCCGCCTGTTCATCGGGTGCAACTTCCACAGCCGCACAAACCTCAATGGTGCCGACAATCATCTCTGCCGACGCTTTCAGTGCTGACGCCAGTCCGGCGTGGGTTACAAGTACTAAGCCAATCATGTATGCCCCTTTTCAATATCCCTGTGAGTAATTCGTACCAATGGCCACAATTCCTGAAGATGCATGCCGGTGGCCTCAGCTATGGCTACCGAGCGGTGACGGCCGCCGGTACAACCGATGGAAATAGTTAAATACGCTTTCCCTTCTTGACGATGTGCCGGCAGCAGCATGTCGAGAAGCGGAAAAAAGTAGTCCATAAACTGAGCCGCAACAACCGTATCAAGAACATAATCACGCACTGCGTCATCAAGACCGGAACCGTTTTTCAATTCCGGAACAAAAAACGGATTTGGCAGAAACCGGACATCCATGACGATACTTGATTCAAGAGGTACTCCATATTTAAAACCAAAAGACTGGACTTCAACTATCAGCTGATTTTCTTTTTCTTCGCCTCGAACAATCCTCAGGATGAATTCCTTAAGTTGATGCACGGTAAACTCAGAGGTATCAATTATTCTGGTCGCAATCTGACGCAGTCCACTCAGACGGTCTCTTTCAGTACGAATGCCTTCAGCAACAGTACAGTGCTCATCAACGGGATGACGCCGACGCGTTTCAGAGAAGCGCCGCACCAGAATTTCATCAAGAGAATCAAAGAAAAATATTTCTACCGTGTGCCCGATACCGGTAATTTTGTGAAAAGCACTTTCATAGCCCTTGAAGAATTCCCGGCCCCTGATATCAGCGCCCAGTACGATACCTTTAAAGCTCTCTCCCGATTTGCCGATCAAATCGACAAAGCTTTTAAACAGACGTACCGGGAGATTATCAATACAGTAATAGCCTTCGTCTTCAAGGGCTCTGACCGCTGTAGATTTTCCGGAACCGGACATTCCGGTGATAACAATAATGCGCATCGCTATTCTACCTCATCCCCTAACGGTCGGGCTTCTATACGCGCCAGAAGGCGCTCCTGGAAGTCGCGAGCCGAATGATACCCCATTCCTTTGAGGAGATGATTTCGTGCGGCAACTTCGATTATTGAGCCGAGATTTCTGCCGGGACGGACCGGAATAACGATATGAGGTATCTCAATACCAAGAATAGTCATTGTATGATCATCGACTCCCAAGCGATCATATTCATGTGACTCATCCCATTCCACCAGCTCCAGTTGCATATCAATTATTTTTTTGTCCCGGATCGCTGACACCCCGTACAGATCCTTGATGTTAATTATGCCAAGTCCCCGGATCTCCATCAGATATTGTAACGATTCCTCTGCTTGACCTATCAGCACCGCAGGCATCTTTTTCTTTATGAACACCATATCATCGGCAACCAGGCGATGCCCACGGATAATGAGATCAAGGGCACATTCACTTTTTCCGATGCCGCTTTTGCCGGAAAGAAGGACGCCAACACCTAAAACATCTATGAGCACTCCGTGAAGATGGGTAGTTGGCAGCAGTCGTTCTTCAAGAAATTTAGTTATCAGTGAAATAAACGTTGATGATTGATGGGGTGTGGCAAGCACGGGAATAGAGCGTGCCTCTGCCAGTTCAAGCAGGAGTCGCGGTGGTCGCAACCCCTTGGTGACAATGAAACAGGAGATTGGAAACGAGCACAATACGGCAAGATTATCCGCTGCAACCCAGTTGTCACTCTGCTGGAGATATGAAATTTCCGTGTTACCGAGCACCTGTATCCGATCCGGATGCAGGTGCTCGGTGTAGCCGGCCAGAGCCAACCCGGGTTTTTGAATACGCGAACTGGCGACACGATGAGCAAGCCCCTGTTTGCCAGCCAGAAGAGACAAACCGAGACCATACTCATTATCTATCAGCAGGTCATGTATTGAAAGTGAAATACCGTCCATTTTGTATCTGCAATCAGGCGCGTTGCGGCTCGATCAGACCAAAATTTCCGTCTTTACGACGATACAGCACGTTGATTTCACTGCTGTCGGCATCAGTAAACACGATAAAATCTTTGTGGAGCAGATCCATCTGCATGACGGCCTCTTCTACGGACATAGGCTTGGCGGTTTCGGTCGTCGTTTTAATCACGACTGATTCGGTATTCGCTTCTATGCTCTCAGCTTCAAAAATCCGTTTCGAGAGTTGACGCCCATGTTCATCACCGTTTGGCTTGTGGGCTTTAATTTTTTCCTTGTAACGAACGAGTTGACGTTCAATTTTATCAATCACCGCATCAATTGAAGCATACATGTCATGTGTTGCTTCTGATGCTTTTGTGCTGACACCTTTTGAATTAATTACTATTTCGACGATATGACGAATCTTTTTTTCAACAGAAAAATAAACCTGCACATTAATCGGGCTATCAATATACTTAATAATCCGCTCAAGTTTTTCTTCAGCATATGCTTTGAGGGCATCGCTTTGTTCCATGTGCCTGAATGTCATAGTTACCTGCATGAAACCTCCTGTGTGATTGGTGCTTTGAAATGGACGACCGCCGCAACGGCAGTACGTCAAAAAAATTTTTTCCGCTCAGAAGATGACCCCATGTTAAGCATCTCACGATATTTTGTCACCGTTCGCCTGGCAATGTTGACGGTCTGCCCTCCAAGCAACTCAGTTATCTTTTGATCGGAATACGGCTTTTTGGGATTTTCTTTTTCGATGATCTCTTTGATTCTATTCTTCACACTCTCAGACGCGACGAAATCTCCCTCGCTGGTCGAGAGACCGCTGTTAAAGAAGTATTTCAGCTCCAGTAATCCCTGCGGCGTCTGCATATATTTATTTGTAGTGACCCGGCTTATCGTTGATTCATGCATGCCGATATCCTCGGCAATATCGCGCAGCACCAGGGGGCGGAGATATTCAATGCCGCGATCAAAATATTCCCGTTGAAAACGGATGATACTTTTGGCAACTTTATAAATAGTTCTCTGGCGCTGCTGAATGCTTTTAATAAGCCAGGCGGCGGCACGCGCCTTGTCATTAATATAATTTTCCGCCTGTGAGTCAATTGCACCATTCCCGCGAGCATCGGCATACTGGGTGCTGACTTTCAGATTTGGCAATCCCTCCTCATTGAGCATGACGATATAATCGTCACCAACTTTATGCACAAAAATATCCGGGGAAATATAATGGACATCATCGGTACTGAAAGATGATCCGGGCCGCGGGTCAAAACCGGAAATAATTTTTGAAGCCATCAGAACCTGATTTATATCGATCTTTAGTGCGCGGACAATCTGTTTGTAATTCCGTTTTTCCAGATCACCAAGGTGATTGAGCAGAATATTTTCAACAACGCTCCCCTTCATGCCCAGATTCCTGGCCTGAATAAGGAGGCATTCCCGCAGGTCACGGGCGGCCACACCGGGAGGATCAAATTCCTGGATACAATCGAGGACATCCTGAACATCTTCTTCAGTTGCAGAACTCGCCGCAGCTATTTCCTGAAGGGACGCCCGGAGATAGCCATAATCATCAACGTTACCGATGATGACCTCACCGACGCGAACATCCATTTCGGAATACTGTCCCATGTGAAGCTGCCACAAAAGATGGTCGATCAAAGTCCCTTTTTTTGTCAGGAGGTTTTCAAACGACGGGCGCTCATCCTCTCCGCCATATTGCTGTTCTCCGGAACTGTAGTTATAGCCGTCAAGATAACTATCCCAGTCTCTAAGGGTTTCCTCACCAGCCGCCACCTCTCGGAAATCAGCGTCGTCCTGTTGCGGTTCAAGTTCCAGCTCCGCCACTTCAAGGGTGTCCAGTTCGCGGATTTCTTCCATATCAGTGGATTCTTCAAGTAACGGGTTTTCCTCAAGTTCTTGAACTACCAAATCCTGAAGTTCAAGACGAGTCAACTGAAGCAACTTGATAGCCTGCTGCAGCTGGGGGGTCATCACCAGTTGCTGCGACATTTTCAGTTGTTGGCGCATCTCCATTGCCATAAAACGCTTACCTCAAAGACGAAAATCTTTACCCAGATAAATTTCCCGGGCTTTTTTGCTCGTTGCAATCTCATCAGGTGTACCGTACTCAAGTACCACACCGCTACTCATAATATATGCAGTATCACACACGCTCAGAGTTTCCCGGACATTATGATCGGAAATCAAAACGCCAATATTCTTATTTTTCAGTGACACGATCAACCCCTGGATATCAGCGACCGCAATCGGATCAATCCCGGCAAAGGGCTCATCGAGTAGAATGAATAAGGGGTTGGTGATCAGAGCCCGGGCAATCTCAACCCGGCGACGTTCGCCACCTGAAAGCGCATAGCCCATGGATGAGGCAATGTGTGTTATGGAAAATTCTTCAAGAAGCTGTTCCATCTTCTGGCGTCGTGCGATCTTATCCGGCTCAACGGTTTCAATGATTGCCAACAGATTGTCAGCAACAGTCAATTTACGAAAAACAGATGCTTCCTGTGGAAGATAACTTATACCACGCCGTGCGCGCTGATACATCGGGAGGGCGGTAATTTCTTCATCCCCCAGAAAAACGTTGCCACTATCAGGCTGCGCCAGGCCGACAACCATATAAAATGTTGTTGTTTTCCCTGCCCCGTTCGGGCCAAGCAGGCCGATTACAGAACCTGCTGTAATTGAAATATCAACACCGTCAACCACGCTGCGGTTGTCATAGCGTTTCCTGAGAGCTTTTGTCCAGAGCTTCGAAGCGTTACGGTTTTCCGGCATCTTTCTTCCTTGCAGCAGGATTTATGATCGCCTCGACTCGTGCTTTCGGATCACCATCACTTGTGACATAACTTTTTTCATCATCAACATAATAGGTAATAATCTTTCCGCTGATACTGTCATCCCCCTGCACTACCCGGGGAGATCCGGTCATAATTATACGCCCGGATCTACTTTCAAACACCGCCTGATCGGAGAATCCGGTCCGGTTCAACTGGATGATTCTGACGTTTCCAGACGCCTCTATTTTCTCGACATCACCACCTTTGTCGGCGTAACTGACAACAAGTTTATCGGAGAAAATTGTGACATCACCCTGTTTCGCAACTACTTTACCGGTAAAAACCGCTCTGTTTGCAACATTATCAGCATTCATTTCATTTGATTTAACCGTTATCGGCAGAGTGGATCTGCTTTTCAAAGCAACAGCAGGGGGCGCTGCTGATACCGAAACAGGAAACCAAAGAGAGATGAGCATGATACAGAAATAAACGGGTTTCATCAGTATACCTATTTCATGACAATTGAAGCGACAACTAATGATTTAAAATTCGCTTTCTGACTTTTCACACCAAAATCCATACCGGTTGCACTCAACTGAATTCGTTGCTGACGAAACAGCACAGGGGCTTTTGTGGTAAACTGGTCAAGTGCACCTATATAGGCAATCTGTTCAGTATCAAAACGAGCATCTTTGTCAGTGACAACAAGAACATTTCCTTTGAGGAGAATGTCTTTTTTTGCAAAAAAATACTCTCCGCTGTCTGCAGTGACTGTAATAGCACCCTGGGACGGAGTTTTCTGGAACTCCATGCGAATATCTTTCAGATACGCCATATCACCGGTCTTATCATATTCAGCGCGTTCTGCAACCAGTTCCCAGACCAGAAGACTCTCTTGAATCTCGGAAAAACGGGCTTTATTCAGGGCAATATCAATATTTTGGGGTAGCTGTTGAACGATCGACGGAACCGGTTTTGATTCCGGAGAACCATTACGGATAACGACGGCCGCGATAGCGATAATCGCCGCCAGCGCAAGTAGTGCCAGTAAAGGCCTCATATAAACGGGCGATACCATAATTGGGAGGGACTATACCATTGAGGTGCTGGACTGTCCAGCATAACGTGAACATTTTTACGCTTTTGGCACACTGTTTGTATTACAGTTCGTATCGGGCCGCAATGTTATCCCACAAACCGCGCCCTTTGAGGATCAGGTCGCATACTTCACGCACAGCGCCCCGCCCGCCGGCAGAGCTTGTTACATAGTGGGCAACATTCCGTGCTTCGAGGAGGCCGTCGGCAGGAGCTGCAGCAAATATCACCCGGCGCATGACCGGAACATCAATAACGTCATCACCCATATAGGCGATCTGACTATCTGTAAATCCGGTCCTCAGTTTAACGTTAATATAGCTCTCAAGCTTTTGTAACGCCCCCTGGTAGACCAGTTCAATCCCGAGTTCCCGCGCTCTGATATCGACAACCAACGAAGTTCGACCTGTTATGATGCCGACCTCAATGCCGTGACGCTGCAGCATTTTTATGCCGTGGCCATCTTTAACATTAAATTTTTTTGTTTCAAGGCCATTACCATCATAGATAATACTGCCATCAGTCATAACACCATCTACGTCAAGCAGCAGGAGGCGGATATCTGATAATCTATCCAACATCAGGCGATACCTGACTTGAGAATATCATGCAGATGGATAATACCGCACGGAGACGATATCTGGTCGTTTTCAAAAACGAATAATGACGTGATAGCCCGCTGCTCCATAATCTGCAAGGCAGCGGCAGCAAGTTCAGACCTCTTGATGCGCAGCGGTCCGCACTTCATGATTTCCGAGGCACGCCGGTTGAGAATATCGAACCCTTTTTCCAGCGCCCGACGCAGGTCGCCATCGGTGATAACGCCTTTGAGCGCTCCGCTTGAATCACAGACACCGGTAACGCCGAGACCCTTTGCAGTGATTACGAACAGGGCATCCTTCATCAGATCATCTTCCTGAACCAACGGAATATCTTCGCCGGAATGCATCAAATCTTCAACTCTCAGAATCAGCTTTTTCCCAAGTGATCCACCGGGGTGGAATATGGCAAAATCTTCCGCCTTAAAGCCGCGCTTTACCAGCAGTGCAACTGCCAGAGCGTCACCCATGGCCAGAGTTGCCGTTGTCGACGCCGTGGGAGCAAGGCCAAGCGGGCAGGCCTCCTCTGCGACAGAGACATCGAGAAATACATCACTTGATCGTGCCAGATTAGACGTCGGGTTGCCGCTCATCGCAATTAAATGGGCTCCCAGTCGCTTGATTGAGGGAAGAATTCTGAGAATTTCTTCAGTTTCACCGCTGTTGGAAATGCCGATAACGACATCACCCTTCATGATCATGCCGAGATCACCATGGATACCTTCAGCCGGGTGAAGAAAAAAAGCGGGCGTACCGGTTGAAGCCATAGTGGAGGCTATTTTTTGGCCAACGAGTCCGGATTTGCCCATGCCGCTGACAATCACTCTGCCGGAACTCCCTGCTATCACATCAATTGCTCGCTCAAACGATTCGTCAATTCGATCAGCCATAGCTGCAAGAGCGTCCGCTTCAACGCGGATTACCCGGCGCGCCTCTTCGATAGCGGTCATTGTGCTGTCCTTTGTTTGACAACAGAGTCAAGTGCCTTGAGGGTTTTCAGCAACTGCGGAAGATCACTCAGTGGAATCGAATTCGGCCCGTCACAGAGCGCCTTGTCAGGGTCTTCATGCACCTCCATAAAGATGCCGTCAATGCCGGTAGCAACGGCTGCCCGCGACAGGTATTCGACAAATTCGCGCTGACCGCCCGAGCTGTCACCCTGGCCACCGGGGAGCTGCACGCTGTGGGTTGCATCAAAAACGACCGGATAGCCTGTAGCGCGCATAACCGGAAAACTACGCATATCGACTACCAGATTGTTATAACCGAATGAAGCACCACGCTCCGTCAGGATGATATTTTCATTACCGCTGGCGGCAATTTTGCCGGCAACATTTTTCATATCCCAGGGAGCCAGAAACTGCCCTTTTTTTACATTAATAATCCGGCCGCTCTGAGCAGCCGCAATCAACAGGTCGGTCTGACGGCAGAGAAACGCTGGAATCTGGAGAATATCAAGCACTTCTGCGGCCGGAGCAATCTGCTCGATTGAATGTATGTCTGAAATCACCTGAACACCGAGTGATTCCTTGACTTTGCGAAGAATCGCAAGCCCCGCCTTTATCCCCGGCCCTCGATAGGCGTTGATGGAAGTACGGTTGGCCTTGTCGTACGAGGCCTTAAAGATCAGCGGTATGGAGAGGCCGTTACAAATCGTCATCAGCCGCTCGGCATGGCGCATGGTTGCCGATTCATCCTCAATCACACAGGGCCCGGCGATCAACACCAGCGGGCGATTGTTACCAAAAGTTACATTTCCAGAAATAATTTCACGAGTCATGATCTACCCCTTGTTTCTCTGCGACAGCGAAGCGGCGATAAACGCCCGGAACAGCGGATGCGGTACCAGTGGCTTCGATTTAAATTCAGGATGAAACTGGCATGCCAGAAACCAGGGATGATCAACTATTTCTACCACCTCAACAAGCCCTTTTTCTTTATACATCCCTGAAAAAATGAGTCCTTTATCTGTCAGTTGCTCTCGATATGCATTATTGAATTCAAAGCGGTGACGGTGACGCTCAGAAATTTCGGTCTCGTTGTAAGCCGTATGAGCAAGTGTTCCCCTGGTAATAGAACAGGGAAACGCTCCTAACCGCATGGTCCCGCCTTTTTTACTGACCGTTTTCTGCTCTTCCATAAGGTGGATGAGCGCCTCACCCCCCTCTTGCCTGAATTCGCTCGAACATGCTTCTTTTATGCCGCAGACGTTGCGGGCAAACTCGATCACCGCCATCTGCATACCAAGACAGATGCCGAAAAAGGGGATTTTATGGGTGCGGGCATACTCGATCGCCATAACCTTCCCTTCCGTGCCGCGCTCGCCAAAACCTCCCGGGACAAGGATTCCGTTAATATCGTCAAAATGGCCGACAGCACCGTCCCGCTCAATTTTTTCTGCATCAAGATATTTGAAGGTGACCCGGGTGTCGTTGGCAATCCCGCCATGAGTCAACGCCTCGGCAAGTGATTTATAAGATTCCGTCAGGTCGACGTATTTGCCGACTATCGCGATACGAACCTCACCATTGCTCGGATAACGCAGCTTTTCGACAACATCCTGCCATTTGGTCAAATCAGGTGCCTTGGTCCAGATATTCAGTTTTTCGACAACCTGATCATCAAGGTGTTCTTTATTAAGCGCCTGTGGGACAGCGTAGATATGCTCGGAATCGACAACCGGTATGACGTCTTTTTCACCGACATTACAGAACAGCGCAATCTTTCTCTTCATATCTTCCGGCAGGTCACGCTCGCAGCGGCAGAGCAGAATATCCGGCTGAATACCTATTTTACGCAACTCCATGACTGAATGCTGGGTCGGTTTGGTTTTCAGTTCACCGGCAGTACGAATGTAAGGCACAAGGGTGACATGAATATACAACGCATTTCCCGGACCGCGATCAAAGCGAAACTGCCGGATTGCTTCCAGAAATGGCAGTGATTCGATGTCGCCGACAGTCCCGCCAACCTCGATAAGCGCGACATCGGCACCCTTGGCATTTTCAATTATCTTGAGCTTGATCTCATCGGTAATATGCGGAATGACTTGCACCGTTCCACCCAGATAATCGCCTCGACGTTCTTTGGTAATGACCGAAAAATACACCTGGCCGGTCGTAAAGTTACTCTTCTTTGAAAGGACTGCACTGGTAAAGCGCTCATAATGGCCCAGGTCAAGATCGGTTTCGGCGCCGTCATCAGTAACAAAAACCTCTCCATGCTGAAAAGGAGACATCGTACCCGGATCAACATTTATATACGGATCGAGCTTCTGCATGGTTACCCGCAGACCGCGGGCTTCCAGCAGCGCCCCCAGCGATGCTGCCGCCAATCCCTTGCCGATTGAAGAAACTACGCCCCCGGTGATAAATATAAACTTGGTTTTCATGATCACTGCTCCTGAATATTGTAAGCTCCCCCTGCAAAGGAGTACCCAAAAGGGTCGGGGGATTTATTTTCGAGATTTACGATACTGCTCCTGCGCTTTCACCAAATCATCCGGCGTGTCGACGCCTATTGACTCAAATTCAGTTTCAACAACCCTGATTTTAATGCCATTTTCAAGGGCACGCAGTTGCTCAAGTTTTTCGGAAATTTCCAGAAACGTCGCCGGCATGGCAGCAAATTTCAATAAGAAATCACGACGATAGACGTACATACCAACGTGTTTATAACAGAGCAGCTTGCCGCAACAAAAGGATTCGTCCTTCAGATCTTTCCATTTGTCGCGAAAAAAGGGGAGAGGTGAACGGGAAAAATAGAGAGCATCACCGGAATTATTAGTTACCACCTTGACCACATTGGGTGAAAGAAAATCATGCAGACATTTAATGCGCGTTTTGACGGTTCCCATCAGGAGCCCAGGTTCTTCCAAAAACGGCTGCAGTGCCTGATCAATCATAACCGGATTAATGAGCGGCTCGTCACCCTGTACATTAACAATTATGTCGGAATCCAAGCCGGCAGCTACTTCAGCAAGGCGGTCGGTGCCGGTTTCATGGCCCGTTGACGTCATAACTGCTTCACCGCCAAAGACAGTGATCACATCAGCGATGCGCGGATCATCAGTTGCAACAATAACCCGATTCACCAATGTTGCTTGAGAAGTTCGCTCATAGACATGCTGGATCATCGGACGTCCGTCTATTTCCGCAAGAGCTTTGCCAGGAAAACGCACCGAAGCATAACGGGCAGGGATAACCGCTGTAATTTTCATGCCGGAATGACCTTTTTTACGTACGGGAATAATGACGAAGACGTCAGGTGTCCTATGGTAGGACGTGACAAGTTACCGCAAAAGACCGGGGGTGTCAAGACACGAACAAGGCCTCGCAGGTGAATCAAGGTTGACCCGTCGCTGTAAATTGTCTAGTATCAGCACCGGCTCAAATCACTCGAGCGCAGCAAATCTCTTTATGGCGGTTATTCCATCATGCATTCCTATCCCTATACCATAACAATTTCTTCTGAAAAAGGTGGCGTCGGCAAGACTACGCTCGCTACCAATCTTGCCATATATCTGAAAGCCATGCGTGAAGATCTGCCGGTAACCCTCTTCTCTTTTGACAACCATTTCACCATTGATAAAATGTTTGAACTGCAAAAGCGTGAAGAAAATGTTCCTGATGTTCATGAACTTCTGATGGGAGCAAAGGCCAGTGAAGTCGTACAAACAGGCCAGTATGGAGTCGGGTTTATCCGATCTTCCACGGAACTCGGTGATATCCATGAGCGTTTCAAAGGGCCGATGACCCTGACACGAATGTTGGCTGAATCCGGTATTTCAGGCATCATTATTATAGACACCCGGCCGGATCTTAATATTTTGACGCAAAATGCCCTGTATGCCGCCGACCGGGTACTGATTCCGGTAAAAGACCTCCCCAGTCTCGAAAACTGTAAAAACATTTTTGCACTGTTCGACCAGCGCGGCATTGACAAAAAATCACTTGCCCTGATCCCGTGCCTGGTTGACTCGCGCATCAAGTTTGAAGGTATTTTCAAGGATCAGAAGACACTCCTCCGTGCTATAGCCGTCAACCGCGGCTACCGGTGTCTCGATACCTATATTTCAAAAAGTCCGAAAGTCGAAAGCCTGAATACCAACCCTGACGGCAAAATATATCCTATCCTGACCCACGCCCGTGGCACTGAAGTTTACAGTCAATTCTTGGAAATATCCCGCGATATCCTCAGAGGTTTCGATGCAACCAGCGAGACAAGAGCGTGTCTGTACCACACATGGCTCCTTGAAAAAGAAGCCCATAAGAAGGAGTCATATCTTGCACGGCTTGAGGGGCTGGCGGAGCGCTGTCTCATCTGCGGTGCACTTCTGGCAGAACATTCCGATGATCGAAGCTTCTATTTTGAAACTTCAGATCGTGCCGCACGAGGCTTTCTGCATGGATATTGTGTCAATAAAATGCTCTGTTCAACACTTTACGGGCTCCAGGAAAATGACCCGACTTTTAACGCTGCGACAGCACTTGTTGCCGAGAAAATCACACGATCCGTCTCGCTGCTGCTGCCGCGAATTAATTCGGAAGAGAGTCGGCTTGATTATCGGCAGTTCAGCATGAGCGGTGAGCAACTGCTCCAGAAGAATATCGGCATGTCAGGCTTTGAGGCCGGCGAATTCAATGGAGTCAACGACCGGTTATATCTATTGCTGAATGAGGCTCTGGCAGGGTTTGAAGGTGCCTTGCGGCAGGAGAGCTGGCTGTCTGTCTATCCTGTGGATCCGGCAAATCCCGAGGCGGTATTGCACGAAGATTCATATAAATCTGTCCACCGGTTGCAGAAACAGTTGTCAGATGCGATCCGGAATTTTTAGTCGTACCTTATTTTACCAGCTGAGAAGCGGGAACCAGGCTGACACCCTGACCGGCAAGCTCAGGCAATGCCGCAGCGAGTGCTGCAATCGTTGCCGGGTGCGGGTGACAGATAGCAATTGCTGAACCGTTTTTTTTTGCCACCCTGACGGCCTGATGAAGCTGGCCTACGATGTAGCTGCGATTCTGTTCATTATCAAGAAACACGTTCCGCCGCGCCGACCTGACCCCCGACCGTTGTGCAGCCTTGCCTCCGACGCTCCCTGCTGACGTGACACTGTCAATAAAAAACAGGTTATGCTGCTTCAGCACTTGCATCACAGCAGTCATTTTTTCTTCATGTTCAGTAAATGCCGAGCCCATATGATTATTAACACCGACCGCACCGGGAAACTGCTGCACAAAACCTGACATCCGCTCTTGCACCTCGCCTTCGTCCATTGTCACCAGCAGACCATTTTCTTCCAGACGCTGCGCAGGCCATCCTTTTGACTGCATCGGGACATGGATCATTGTTTCAATGGCATGAGCGGCAGCAAATGCGGCAACTTCGCTATCAACGCGCAGACCGGGAATTATCGAAAACGTCAGCGGAACCTTGATTGCAGCCAGCGCGCGAGCTTCAGACATACTGCTCCCCATATCGTCGATAATAATAGCCAACCGTGCGGGGGGACCACTCCCGGTACCTCCTGGTTTATCATCATCGGGAAGCTGAGTAGACGGCGGATACTCGTTCTGTTTTTGGTATGATTGCGGTAGTACTTCCGGTGGCAGTGGTGCAACTTTCTGCGGAACGACAGGACGGGGCGCTTCCGGTCTGTCGAGAGCCGTTTCTGTTTTTTGCGGAGTTACTGCAGTGCCCCTGAACAAAAAATAACCGGCAATTATTGAGATGATTACTACCAGAATCATCAGGGCGGCTATGCGGGAACCCGACGATTTTTTAGAAAGCGTATTTTTACGTGGAACTGCCATTATTTGCTGGAAGCGGTTGGTTGCCGTCTCTCAACATTATGAGACAGCAACCAATCCAGACAGCATATGTGAATCAAAAAACTTTGACCGCGCATAATACAATACCATGTTTCCACAAACCTACTTATCGCTCCCCATCGATTTGATCAATTCCCACCCTTTAAGCAGATCAAGAGCTCTCAATACCTGATAATCGTTTTTCAGATTATCTTCCAATCTGGTAGGGACCTTGTCAGTCTTGTCATCTTTCTTGTCATCTTTCTTGTCACTTTTTTTCTCATCCTTTTTAGCTTCACCGGCACCTGATTTATCCTCAGTTTCGAAATGGTTCTCAAGATCCTTTTCGCGTAAATGCAGGGAATCTTTTTTAGCGGTGACTTTCGGAAGTTCTACCGCTTCAACAACAATATCAGGCGTTATACCTTTAGCTTGAATGGAACGGCCTTTTGGCGTGTAGTAGCGGGCCGTTGTCAAGCGGAGCCCGGAATCATCTGCCATCGGAATAATAGTCTGAACTGAACCCTTGCCAAAGCTCTGGGTTCCCAGAATAATGGCCCGTTTGTGGTCTTGTAAAGCTCCGGCGACAATTTCTGATGCACTGGCGCTGCCGCCATTAATTAATACGACAACAGGGTAATTTGCCTCTTTACCACCCTTTTTAGCTGTAAACTGCATTTTAGAATCTTTTTCACGCCCTTCGGTATAGACAATCATCTGCCCTTCGGGAACAAAATGGTCGGATACTCTCACTGCCTGATCAAGCAAACCACCTGGATCATTACGCATATCAAGCACCAGTCCCTTAAGCTCACTTTTGTACTCTTCCCTCATTGTTTTAAGTGCTTTTACTAAATCTTCATCAGTTTTTTCCTGGAACTGGGCAATACGCACATACCCATAGCCCCCTTCTGCCAGATGGAACCTGACACTCTTGACCTGTATAATATCTCGGATAAGTGGGAATTCTTTCGGCTTATCAAAGCCATCCCGCATAATAGTCAGAACAACCTTTGTACCCTTTATGCCACGCATACGTTTGACCGCATCATTAATATTTAAATCCTTGGTGAATTTATCGTCAATTTTAAGAATCATGTCACCGGCCTTGATTCCTGCTTTAAATGCGGGAGTATCCTCAATTGGTGATATGACCGTTAACACACCCTCTTTAATGGAAATTTCAATGCCGAGTCCGCCAAAAGCACCTTTGGTATCAATTTTCATCTCTTTGTATGAATCGGGCGGCATAAACGAACTGTGCGGGTCAAGTGAAGAGAGCATACCGTTGATTGCTCCATAGACCAGTTTTTTGGTGTCAACCTCTTCGACATAGCTCTTTTTTATAATTGACATGACATCGGTAAACAGTTCTATCGATTCATAATCACTCCCTTTTCCTTCCGCCGCACTGTGGCGTTGTGAACTGATTATAAAAACAGTTAAAAATGCAGCAATTACAGCAAAACCTGCAACGATTCGTGTTTTTTTACTTCCTGGTACACTCATTTTCTTCCTCCGGATATATTTGATGCTTCTCTTATTTCCACTGACTAACGTACCCACTCGGCGGGGTCAACCGGTTTACCCTGATGCCGAATTTCAAAATAGAGCATGCTCCCCTTGTTTGAATCCACATCACCGACCACCCCTATTGTTTCATGACGTGCCACCTCGGTGCCGACTTTCTTTGCCAATCGCGATGCGTGGGCATAGAGGCTGAAATAACCACCGCCATGATCAACAACCATCATATTACCAAAACCTTTAAAATAATCGGAAAAAATAACCGTACCTTCATATACGGCCTTTATTTCAGTACCGGGCGGGGCAGAAATCGACAATCCCTTACTGAATGTATATGAATTGAACTCCGAATGCTTATGTTTCCCGAATGATTCCAGTATCGCACCTCGAACCGGAATATTCATCCGGCCTTTTTGCGATGAAAAACCACGATCAGGCACCGGTGGCAACTCAACCAGTGGTTTCAACTTTGATCCCTGTTTTTCGTGGCGAGAGGAAAGTTTACGCCTGCTGAGGGCCTCAAGACGGGTAAGCATCTCCTGAAGCCGTGAAGCATTTGCCTGCAATTCTTTCAGAGAACTTTCGTAGTTTTTTCGGTCCCGGCGAACTTTGTCAAGATACTCAGCTTTCCTGCTTTTTTCAGACTCAATCTCGCGTTTCTTTTGTTCAATACCCGTCATAATGCGCTCTTTTTTTAACGCATCACGTTCCAGATCAGATTTAAGGCTTTTAAGCTGAGTAATTTTTAGATTATATTCAACAAAAATCCGTTTGTCATTTTCAAGTATGGATTTCATGTAGCGAATGTTTTCCGTAAGCTGCGGGAATGACTCTGCTGAAAAAAACATTCGCAAAGCACCTAATTCTCCCGCTTTATATAAGGACGACAAGCGGCGCTCAATTTCCATTCGCTTGCGATTTGCTTCTTCCGTCACCTTTTGAATGTCGCGTCCGGTGCGATTGAGGCTCAATTCTACACCACGTAAGTCGCGACCGAGATTGCTGAGGTCAGACTGTTTCTTGTCAAGGGCCTGCAGAATCTCTTTGAGTTCGGTTGAAATAGCCGTTTCAACTTTACGAGTCTTGCTGATAAGCTGTTTTTGCGCCTTAATTTCCCGTTTGACGCCGCTTAATTCATCTTTTGTATTTTGCGCATAGGCGGCGGATACAACGATGGATAGCAGCGCACCTATACAATACAACCGTTTCATCAGTTACACATTGATAAAACGCTTGAGAGAGGTAAGACTTCCGATAAAGCCGAGTAATGCCCCCCCCAGCAGCAGTCCGGAAAGATACTCTAACGGAAGAAAACTCAATCCGGAAGCGGCAGGATTAAAAGTAATAAAACTGCCGGCATTGTGCAGAAATCCTTCATAAACACCATACAACAGCGCAAGAGAAAGTAACGATCCGGCTAAACCCTGAATAAGCCCTTCGAGCAGAAACGGAGCCGTAATAAATAAACGGGTCGCTCCGACAAGAGACATGACCTCCAACTCATCCCGACGGGAATAAATTGTAAGCTTGATCGTATTTGAGACGATGAAGATCACGGCAATCACCAGAAAGCCACCCAACAGTGCCCCAAGGAGACGCATGAAATTTAAAAAAGAATTAAAACGACGCACCCACTCTTCGCCATACTGCACTTCAGAAATTCCGGGAATCTGTTTAAGCTTCGTGACAAAACTTTCAACAGATGCTGTTTCACGATACGCACTTTTCAAGGCTATTTCAAAGGACGTTGGCATTATCTCGGATCGAACACCCTCAAGGAGCGTTTCCTGACCGCGCAAACGGCCTTTAAAACGCTTGAAAGCTTCGTCGCGTGATACATAGGCGATGCGTGATACTCCAGATAGAGCCGTTATTTTTTCTCGAAAAGCAGTCTGCTCTTGAGGCAGTAACTCTTTGTCAAAATAGACGGTAACCTGTACCCGCTCACTCCAGTTTTCCACAGCACTTTCCAGATTCACAAAAACAAGCAGAAACAGGGCAACGATCAGCAGAGCCAGAGTGATTGTTCCAACCGTCACGACATTAACAAAAACATTCTGGCGAATATTCGTTAACGCCCTGGCCAGGAAGAACCCCGCTCTACCGCCGAAACCATCACCGGAAAGCGTGGGGCGCCTGGATGTTCTGTTCACATCAGGCGGTTTCTTTTTCCACTTGTTCAACGATTTCCCCTTTGCTCAATGTAACGAGTCGCTTATGGCCCTGATCGATCAGACGACGGTCGTGCGTTGCAACAACCACTGTTGTACCGCGAATATTTGCCTCTTTGAAAATGGTAAGAATCTGGTTTTTGTTGGCATCATCAAGATTTCCGGTCGGTTCGTCTGCCAAAAGTATTTTCGGGTCGTTAACCAACGCCCGTGCCAGCGCAACACGCTGTTGCTCACCGCCGGAAAGACGCTGAGTAATCAGGTTGTATTTAGAGTCAATTCCCATCTGTTTGAGCATGTGCATGGTCTTTTTACCGATATCCGCCCTGCCCCACCCCAGCACTTCCAGTGTTATAGCAACATTTTCAAAGACGGTACGATTATGCAACAGCTTGAAGTCCTGAAAGACAACCCCTATTGAGCGCCGCAACAACGGTATTTGCGCTGGTGTCATACGGGTAATGTTCTGTCCGTCAACCAGAACCTGTCCGCGATTGGGAGTAAGCGCCCCGTACAGCAGACGGAGAAGAGTTGTTTTTCCGGCGCCGGAAGGCCCTGTCAGAAAGACAAATTCTCCTTTGCCGATTTTGAGATTGATATTGTGCAGCGCTGATGCATCCTGCTGGTAGGCAAGAAAAACGTTATGCAGCTGGATCATGGAACTACCACTCTTTATAAGGCGTGCCGGTCGAAGGGCTGATCTTGTCTGAACCACTCTTCACATCATAAACCTTACCAATATCAAAAGCACCAGCAGTTGGACTTGAAGAGGCGCCGCCTGAACCACTTGATGAACTCTGGGCTGGCGGTTCAACGGGTTCCCAGGTATCATTTTTGCCAGTAAATGGATCTTTAGGTATTTCACGCATATATTGCTTCTGTTTCAGCTCATCGATTGAATCGGGGTATTTGGCTTGATCAGCATAAAACTGATCAATAATATTCCTGAAATTATAGAGCGTTTCCCGCAATACCGCTTCTTTCGCCTTGATGATTCCCCACTGGTAATTAGGCACAGCAATAGCGGCCAGAATACCGATAATTGATACAACGATCAGCAGTTCAATCAAGGTAAAGCCGCGGCAATCGGGGGTGCGACGCATTTTTACGCCATAAGAATATTTTTTTTGTATATCAGGAAAATTCACGTTTTTACCATTCATTATACTTAGTGCCATCCATTGCTGTTTCTGTTTGTGGTGCATAGACATCATAGACATCATCACGACACCACGATGACGAGTCCTTATCATCCTTATAGCATCGTAAATTCCAACCCCATTCATCACTTGCGTTTGAACTGTTTTTATCCACCGGCAGGGGGTTTAGTACCGGTCTCCTCAAAAATTTAACCTTACCAACCTGCACATCGCCGAAATCATGCCCGTCGACCAACTCCTGCAGCTCTTTCGGATAGCCGCTGCCGGTCTTTAAAGGGCCCGCAGGGATCTTATCAAACGACTTCCGGTAATCGTCAAGGGCAATACGGATGATGCGCAGATTCCTCTTGAGTTCAATCTCCTTTGATCTGACTGCGGTATTGCGGATCAGCGGCATGACGCCGGCAGCAAGGATTCCAAGAATAGTCATTGTCACTATCAATTCCAGAAGGGAAATGCCTTTGCGTGTCCGCATCAGTTCCACGTCAGCACCAACCTTAAAGACCCCGCGCAGCCATATGCTTCGAGCAATCCTTCATTACCAGCCTTCATGATACGCCCGATAAATCTTTGTATGATCATTTTTCTGCGCTGATTCAGCAATAAACTGCCATTGACTGTATTTGGTCATTTTACCGCCCGAACCAGGCGTCAACGGAGCTGTTGTCCCCGCTGCAGTAACCGCCGGGACAACAACCTGGGGTACGGTGCCGACACCAGCCGGTGCAGCAGCAATAGCTATTGTACCCATATTTTCAAGTGCAGTATTTTTGAAGTCTGTCCGAAATGGAGTTTCATCACTCTTGCTTGCGACGCCGATTATACCTCCGGATTGACTACCCGGTGGTGCAGGAACAGCACCATTTTGCACCGTATAACTTCCCCTGATAACGGTCCATTCCTTACCTGTCATAGGGTCTTGATAAATTTTAAGTTTTGCGCAATCAGGTGCGCACTTCGGGTTTTTGTCATCAACTTCGAACTCATAAAATTGCGGTATAAATCGAAAAGCCTGCGGCATTTTTTCATCTTTTAGTAATTCTTTCAAATCCATAAGCGGTCGTGGAGTACGATTGTGCGGCATTTGGACCGGTTTAAACTGTGGATTGTACCAGTTTTCTATCGCCTCTTTAATCTGGCTTCCCCGAAAGAGCAATTCTTTCTCCTGTTCACGCTGTTTGATGGTTTGCCACGACTGCCCTATCATACCAAGCATGATCCCCATGATCACCACAACAGTCAGAGCCAAAATGTAGGTAAAACCATTTTGATTCGTAAGGTTTTTCATCAGCGAATATCCACCGCCGTGCTGAAGGGAAGAATACTCAAAGGGGCTCCCGTTGAAGAGGTGAACATACTGTTTTTGAAGGCAAAACTTGCCGGGCCCTTATTTTTACCTTTGAATACTACTGTGGCAAGCGTACCGCCTCCGTTGACGCCGCTGCTTCCTGCCGGCCGAAACAGAGTAACATTCACCGTTCCGGCAACAGCATCGGCTTTGCTGCTGAAAGTGGCAGGCTTACCATCACTTTTCAGTAACACTCCTTCACTTATCGATACAAATTCGACAAAAATCGGGTCGTAGGTTAGCACGAATGGAGCGTTAGCAAGATCTTTCGTCTCACTTATTTTTATATCAAGACTAAACTGCTGTCCCACGGTTACTGACGAAGGAGCTGCAATCTGCAGGAGGCTTCGCTGAGTTGTAGCAGGAGCAGGAGCAGGTAAAGGAACTGCACCCGGTGCTGAAGTTGATGGAACTGATGGTCTCTCCACCGGTTGGCCAGGTGCGGTCGTCGCCGCTTGAGCTGGAGCTGGAACAGCCGGCTTCTTGATAGCGGGTACAGAAACAGGCGTTTTCTTTTCACCCGCTTTTGTTTGAGCGTCCTCAAAATCAGGCTCCTGATCAAAGGATGAAAGCGGTTTAACAAGTGACGGATGATCCTCTTTCCCTGAAACAAACGAGGCGAGACCGGGAAGTGGCACCGGTATTCCTCTCACCAGTCGTGGTGTAATTGCCAGCATCAGTTCGGTTTTGTCTTTTGATGAATTCGTATTGGTAAAAAACGGCCCGAGCAGAGGCAGGTCACTTAACAGAAATGTCTTGTTTTTATCTGTGCTTGACGAGCGTTGAATGAGTCCGCCTATGACGCTTGTTTCATTATCTTTCAGACTGAGTACCGTATCAATATTGCGTGTGCCGATTGTGACAACCGTTGTTGCGCTGTCTTTACCGCCAACCGTCTCTTTCGTAATAATTGAACTTACCTCAAGAGAGAGTTTGATTGATATTTCGTTATTGAGCTGAATATTCGGTTCGGCATTAACTTTCACACCGACATCCACATACTGGACGTTAACCTGTGACTGAGTGCCGTTCAAGGTTGTTGTCGTTATCGGCACCCTGGTCCCAACGTTAAATTTGGCTTTTTCCTTGTTTTTTACCCTGATTTTAGGGTTTGACAGTACCTCACCCTTGGCCAGCGTTTTGCCAAAATTAAAGGTCATGTTCGGCACCGTCACATAGCCGCCATAGCCGTTTGTAGAGAATGCTTTTACTAGATTGGTGATACTCGCTTCCGTTGTCGTTGTTGTTTGCGTTGTTGTTCCCGCTGAAGCGGTAACACCGGTAAGACTCGTAGCCATCAATTTATTATCTTTTGAAAACATGCCGAGCTGCACATTGTAATTGCTCAGCAGCAACCCGATATTCTCCGCATTTTTATCGCTGATTTCAACAATCTCTACATCAAGAATTACCTCTGCTTCAGGCATGTCATTCGCATCGAGGATTTTTTCTACAACCGCAACAACATCTTCCGTATCCCTCACCACTATTGAATTTGAATCTTCGTTCACATACGCCTTACGCACCTGAATCATGGTACGAAGGAGATTGATCGCTTTTTTTGCATCCATGTAGTTCAGGTGGAACGTCCGCAGCACCATATCTTCATACTGTTTACTCTTATCCGGTGAGTTCACATATATCAGTACAGTAGATTCATTGAGATTTTTTGTGCTCAATTTATTCATGTCGGTAAGCAGGTCAAGTGCCTGCTGGAATGTGGCGTTTTCAAGCAGAATCGTAATGGGTGAGTCTTTAATCCCTTCGTCGAAAATAAAGTTAATACCTGAAAGCTGCGACAGAATTTTAAAAACATCCTTCATTTTGGCATCTTTAAACTTGAGGGTAATCGGCTTGTTCGATATTAGTCGTAATTCATAACCATCAAGCTTGCTCTTGCGTAATTTGGCAACCCGTTCAAGAGCAGCCTGAAACTCAGTGTTTTTCGGAAACAGTTCTGCGGCTCTGATATATTGCCGATGGGCATCCTTCAGTTTGTTGCCTTTTTCAAAATCACGCCCCTCTGTATACGCCAGCTGCGCGTCCTTGTATCTGGTGTAAAGCTCTATCTGTTGTGCAAAACGACCTTGAGTCGGGTCTATGCCCTGCGCAGCCTGCAACTCAACCAGCGCATCAACATAATTCCCCTTTGCGACAAGATCCATCCCCTGGGCAAAACGCTGGTCAGCAGCTTTCACGCGGTTTTTAAAAAATCGAATCCGCGGCTCGGTTATTGAAGGATCGACTTTAAATGAGTCGGCATAGCTGTACATCGCCTCTTCAAACCGGCCTTCAGACTCCAGCTTTTCGGCCGCCTCAAAGGATCGTGTCGCTGGGGAGGCACACGCTGAAAGCATTCCGATAAAAATGATTACAAGACTATGTGAAGCAAGATTCAAGTAGCGCATTGAGTGCGTCTCCTCGTAATTGGATGATTATTTCGCTGTGCCAAGCGGCCGATTTTCTATCAATGGGATGACAATTTCATCTCCGGTATCGGTGACCGTTAGTGTCAATGCCTGATCAGAAATATCAGTGGCTTGATAACGGCCAGCAACTTTATCCCCTTTTTTGACCAGGAGAATGTTGTTATCTTTTGAGAGAAAAATTGTTTTTACTGACCCTTTTTTCAAAAAACCTAAAAAAGTAAAGTGCGCTAACGGAACACTTTCCGGTTGGATAATAACCGGCTGTACCGGTGCCGGAACCGGAATCGGAGCCGGAATGATTTTAGGCGGCGGTGGTTTTAATGCAACCGCATTTTGTTTGTTCATTTTCAGCTCATCAACAAAAATCGGCTTAAAAATATTACGTCGATACCCTTTAAAAGCGGCAACTTCCTCATCAAGCAGGCCAATATTTAGTTTTGTGCCGTCGTCCGTGACGCGAACCGCTTTCTCTACAACGGCAACGGCCGTTGTTTTTGCCGACTGCCCCGGCTTTCCTGATGACGTACCAACAGTTTTCAGCCGTGGCATAGTGCTGTAACTCCAGAGAACCGTTACCCCGAACAGCAGTACCAGGACGAACAGTATCAGACGCTGGCGATTCATGCGCCACCCCGAAGATACACTGTCAGACGCACATCCATGACCACACTTTCAACGTACAGGTCACTGTTTGAAAAAGTGACCATATCAACCACAAGCAACTCCTGACTATTCTGCAGATCTGAAAGATAGCTTTTAACGCCGGCATAACTTCCGTTGACTGAGAGGGACAACTGATACGAGAGCAACGGTTCTTCCTTAAGCTGTTCCGGTTTATAGCTTATTGCGCCAACTTCAACATTGCTCGCAGCTGCAGCTTCTAATAAATCACTCAGAATTCTGGCAAATTCGCGCTTCTCCGGTATGGCTGCTGTCAATTTTGCCAGATCGGCAGTGCCCATCTGATAGAGGGTGGCAGCATCAACCTTCCCGGAACGGGCGGCTTTTTGGCGCAGGTCACTCCACTTTGTTTGCAGAGTAGCCACCAGAGGGAGCTGGTAGGCAGATATCACCACACTGAAAGTAACATTAAGCAGTATTATGAAGGCAATGACGCCCAAAAGTCGCCATTTTTGCCGGACTATTTCAAAAACATACTGTTTCATCAATCAACTACCTTGCAGGAAATCGTAAATTGAACGCCATGCGTTTTTTCGCCTACAGCAATACTTTGATGGGAAAGCAGTAAAACATTCGAAAAGTTATGCGCAGCCTCAAGCTTTTCAACAAACAGTTGCACTTTCTTAAAGGAGTGAGCGCGACCTTCGAGTTTCCATGAATCTTTTTTTATATCCGGAATAAGTGATGACAGCGCAATCCCTTCAGGAGTAACACTTTCAAACAGCTCCAGTTTCTTTAACCAGTTTGTGCTCTTGCGATCTATTATTGCATTATAAAAGCGAATTCTACTTTTTTGACGGCTGAATTCCGCTTCGGAAATACCGCCAGGTTTCGTGCCGAGTCTACCTTCAATTGCCGCTATTTCAGTTTTCAGACGGCTCAACTCACCCATATTAGAAGATATGTCCAGAATATTCCATACCGTGAGAACCAGAAGGAGCGCAATAGCACCGAACGCAATCCGATTGATTAAACGATTGTCAAGATAGGTGCGCGTTGCCAGATTTATTGTATAACGCATCAGGAACTCCTCAGAGCAGCACCAATTGCAGCGGTACAGGAAAAAAGCCGTGCCTGGTCACCAGGAGCTGAATTGCCCGGTAGAACTGCGCCCTTGGTCTCCAGCAGGGTCGGCGTCAATCCGGTAGATTCTGAGACCAAAGCCAAAAAGCTTTGAGCCACATCAGGAGCCGCAACACAGAAAACAGACTGAACCGGTTGATCGGGGTACCGCTCTTTATACACAAGCAACGAACTGTTGATTTCCATATATACCCTGCGGTCGGTTGCCGCGGTCCCGGCCAAATCCTTACTGCGGATAAATTCAGGTACCCCCTGGGCAAAGGCGACTATCGTAAGGGTCGTGCCGTAAAATGAAATCAGGATACAATCGTCATGAAGCGCCAGTCGACTATCAAAAAGACGACAGATACTGAATGAATTACAGGTAATTCCGGCAAGCGACAGTCCGGCTTTTGCAATCAGCTCTTCGTATTGGGACATAACTGTTCGTGAAGCTATTGCCACCAAAAGGGCAAGGTCACCATTGTCGCGAACAGCCAACTGCTGATAATCGAGATGGGTATCAGCACTGTCGAGCGGTATATTTTTCTTAAGCTTCCAGCGAATCAGATCCACAGCTTCCTGGTGGCTTTTGAAGCGGCCTTCAAGATCCAGCAGTAATATTCTGCAGACTCCATCAGGCAGGGAAACTGCTACCCGACATGATTTACTGATCAGCAGATTGTGAGCTGACTTCAGACCCGACACGAATGCATCCGGATCAAGAATATTCTGCTCTCGAAGAGACACCTTTACCGTATGCGGGGGAAAAGGGGCGCTCGACACCCGTTCAACCCGAGGAGAGGCTGCCGGGCCACCTGTCATGGCGCATACCACACCATGCTGGTTGATTTCAACACCGATCAGATTATTGGCAAACAACATGATACACCCTGTTCCGGTCACTCAACAAACGTGACACGGTTTATCTCCTTTAGCGTTGTTATACCGGCCGCAAATTTCTCCTCGGCTGAATCACGCAAGAACATGACTCCCGCTTCTCGCGCAGCTTTTTTCAATTGCGTAGCAGGAACTTTGGCAATAATCAGGTCTCGAATCTGGTCGTTAAGCTCCAGAAGCTCGACAATGGCAACACGCCCCTTATAACCGGTCCCATGGCACTTATCGCATCCGTGTGCTTCATAAAGAGTCATTCCCCGGAAACGTTCCGGGTCAACTCCGCCATCCATAAGCTCTTCATCACTGTACAGTATCTGCCGGCGACAAGCGGTGCAGACTTTTCGCACCAGCCTTTGAGCAAGAACACAATTCAGGCAGGAGACGAAATTATACGGGTCAATGCCCATATGAATGAAACGCCCGATAACATCAAAAACATTATTAGCATGCACCGTCGTGAAGACAAGGTGACCGGTCAGTGCAGACTGGACGGCAATCTGTGCAGTTTCAGAATCACGTATTTCGCCGACCATGATCTTGTCAGGGTCATGGCGCAGGATTGAGCGCAAACCTTTCGCAAACGTCAGTCCTTTTTTTTCGTTAACCGGAATTTGCAAAACGCCCCGAAGCATATATTCAACCGGGTCTTCAATGGTAATAATTTTATCTTCACCGGTATGAATTTCTGTTAAAGCGGCATACAGGGTCGTTGTTTTACCGGAGCCGGTTGGACCGGTAACCAGCACCATGCCGTAAGGTTCACGAATTTTTTTTCTAAGCCGTTTGATTTCCCGTTCGCTGACGCCGAGGTTTTCAAGTGTCAACCCCTTCAGGTCGCTGGCAATGCTCTCCTTGTCGAGAATACGGATAACAGCATCCTCACCGAGAGAGCTCGGCATAATCGAAACACGGAAGTCGATCGATTTATCTCCGAAACGGATTTTAAAACGGCCGTCCTGAGGGACGCGTCGTTCAGAAATATCCAGCTCACTCATAACTTTCAAACGAGAAATAATCGGAGCCTGAAAATGCTGGTCGATTGTATCGTTCGCCTTATAGAGCACTCCATCAATGCGGTATTTAATGTCAACACCGTCAAGACCGGTTTCAATATGAATATCACTTGCCCTGCGACTGAGTGCATCCAGAATGGTTGTATTAATGAGCTTGATAATCGGGCTGGTATCCTCGGACAGAGTTTCAACCGATAAGACCTCTTCCCCCCGGTCGGTTTCCTTTACCAACTGGAGCATAAAATCTTCTGAAACCTCGCGTAAAACCCGACGTGTCCCCTCACCCGCCTTGGTAACGGCAAGAATAGCAGCATCAGAAGCAATACGGATCTGAACCTGCCGGTCAAGCATCAACTCAAGCTCATCAAGTTCGACAACGGCGGTCGGATCAGCCACCGCGACAACGATAACATGTGGCTGAATATCCAGCGGCACAAAATGAAAACGGTAAATAGCGTCCGGGGGCAACTGGTTGAGCAGCTCTGAATCCATCTTGAAATTGCGTAAATCAATGTATTCAAGACCGAACTGTTCCGCCAACGCCCGCGCCAGATCTTCTTCCGAAACAAACCCTTCATGGACGGCAATTTCACCAAAACGTTGCCGGGTCGTCACCTGTCTATCAATAATAACAGGCATTTGCTCAGGCTTCAGGTTTCCCCGATCGAGCAGAATAGTACCGATATTTTTTCGTTTGAAAGATTCCATCGCTATCACTATCCTACCGTACCGGCAATTTTAAAAATAGGAAGATACATGGCTATGATTATTACCCCGATAATGACTCCCATTACCAGCATAATCGCTGGTTCTATAGCGGTTGTAAGCAGGTGCATCCGTTCCTCAAGTTCATCTTCCAGATAGTTTGAAATGTCTATAAGCATATCTTCAAGAGAGCCGGTGGTCTCTCCAACTCCCAGCATACGAAGTGCCAAAGGCGGCATTATATGAATCCGCTCAAGAGCCACTGAGAGGCGCCCACCCTCTTCAATAAAACGGACCGCCTCATAGAGTCTTTTCTCCATGAAAACGTTATCTAAAGTACCAATTGACATCCGTAGAGATTCAATAATCGGAATACCGCTGCCGAGCACAGTTGCCAGGGTTCGCGTGAAACCGGCTACTGAATACTTGGAAAAGACATCTCCAGCGACCGGGACTGTCAGCTTAAAGCGATCAAAGGCATAACGGCCGGCCTCACTGCTTTTCCATGACCTGAAAGCGGCAAGCAGGCCGACACAAACAATGATTCCAAGTACGAAGTAGCGTCTGAGCACCGAAGTAAATGTAATCAGTAACTGCGTCAGAGCGGGGAGTTGAGAGCCAGAATCAGTGTACACCTGACTGAATGTAGGGACAACATACAC
Source organism: Desulfuromonadales bacterium (assembly GCA_013349405.1). Classification (GTDB taxonomy): domain Bacteria; phylum Desulfobacterota; class Desulfuromonadia; order Geobacterales; family Pseudopelobacteraceae; genus JACRCG01. The sequence goes on from DUZS01000009.1 coordinate 37,822, forward strand.
TAACAAAAGCGTTATTGCCAGAAAGGCAAAAACGACAAGAATAGCCGGATAAAATATGGCGGCAATGATTTTTTTACGCAGTACGCCGACCCTTTTCAAATACTCAATATACCGGCGAATAGTTTGCGGCAGATCGCCGGTACGCTCACCTGCCCTGATTGAGGCAACATAAAGATACGGAAAGGCACGGCCATGTTTCTCCATTGCAACCGATAAGGCAGCACCCGCCTTTACATCTTCACGAACTTGCACAAGGACGTCAAATAACGCGCCGGATTCATGACGTTCCAGAATAGCATCGAGAACCTGCATGATCGGCATACCGGCCTTAAGCAGCACGAGCATTTCCTGATTAAACGTGAGTAAAGATTTATTATCAACCTTTTTACGCTTAATGCCTTTATCAAACAAAAACTGGAGCGGCTTCTTTTTTACCGCAAACACAAAAAAACCCTGATCTTCAAGATTTTTGCGCAATACGACATCGTCTGCAGCCTCAAAATCTCTGATAAGAATTTTACCGTCTGATGCACCAAGTTTGCATGAATAAAGCGCCATAACCTTAGTTAACTACCACAGACTGGAAAAAAATAAAATATAAAACCACACCTGCCGCTACAATACACAACCTGATCAGGATTGAAGGTCAGGTTTGCACGCTGTTATTTTATAAATTTTATGGTATACAAAACAAGTGTGCCGGAAAACATCTATTCCCGGACAACTTAATTCGAACAAGGGGGCTGTACATGAGTGAAATTGTTGATGTCTATGCCAGAGAAATTCTGGATTCCCGAGGGAATCCGACTCTGGAAGTAGAAGTTTTTCTTGAATCTGGTGCTTTTGGTCGGGCGGCCGTTCCTTCGGGTGCTTCAACCGGTGAGCGCGAAGCCATGGAGCTGCGCGACGGTGATAAATCACGCTACCTCGGCAAGGGAGTTCTTCTGGCGATAAACAACGTGAATAACGTCATTGCCGAAGAGGTCATCGGTATGGAGGCTGATGACCAGGTCGGCATCGACATGAAGATGATAGAACTTGACGGTACTGAATTCAAAACAAACCTCGGCGCCAACGCTATTCTTGGTGTTTCTCTGGCGGTAGCCAAAGCTGCGGCTGAAGAAGCCGGGCAGCCGTTGTATAAATATATCGGCGGAGCCAATGCCCGCGAACTGCCGTTGCCGATGATGAACATCATTAACGGTGGTTCACATGCCGATAACAACGTTGATATCCAGGAATTCATGATCATGCCGGCCGGCGCTTCGTCCTTTAAGGAAGCCCTCCGCATGGGTGCGGAAATTTTCCATGCCCTGAAAAATGTACTGAAAAGCAAAGGTTACAGCACTGCAGTTGGCGATGAAGGCGGCTTTGCACCTAATCTGAAGTCAAATGAAGAAGCGTTGGAAGTCATTATGGAGGCAATTGTCAAGGCCGGCTACAAACCGGGCGAAGACGTTCTCCTGGCACTCGATGTAGCCGCTTCAGAACTTTTTTCAGGTGGTACATACACTTTGGAAAATGAAGTTCAAAAAACAAAGACCGCCGTTGAAATGGTCGACTTCTACGAAGATCTTGTTAACAGATATCCGATCATCTCTATCGAAGACGGTTTGGCGGAAAATGACTGGGATGGCTGGAAACTGTTGACCGAACGTCTCGGCAAGCGGATCCAGATTGTTGGCGACGACCTGTTCGTCACCAATCCGAAAATTCTGAAAGAGGGTATACAAAAAGGAATCGCCAACTCGATTCTGATCAAGCTGAATCAGATCGGCACTCTGACTGAAACTCTTGAAGCTATTGAAATGGCCAAGCGGGCCGGCTACACCACTGTTATCTCACACCGCTCCGGCGAAACTGAAGATACCACACTGGCTGATCTGGCCGTAGCAGTCAACTCCGGTCAGATCAAAACCGGTTCACTCTGCCGCACCGACCGGGTTGCCAAGTACAATCAGCTGCTGCGTATTGAGGATGAGCTTGACAGCACATCTCTCTTCAAAGGCCACGACGTTTTCTACAACATCAAAAAGTAGCAAACACCAATAAGATGAGCCAAAAAGCGGAGCGTGCTCCGCCTTTTGAGTATCTAATACCAATTCTCAATCAAGAGTGATATCAAGGCGGCGAGGATTGAGGCGACAAAAGCATACAACCAGTATGTTGAGGAGCCGAAGACGAGCCAACGAAGAGAGCGCCTTGATTCAGAATTGGAATAATGAATAATCACAGGAGGCCTCCAATGGCAATAAATGCAACCCTTTGGAACCGTTATCAGAAACATCTCTGCCATTGTCCGGAGATTGGGCTATCACTCGATATCAGCCGCATGAAATTTACAGACAGTTTTTTTAAGCAGATGGAACCTGCCATACAGAGCGCCTTTGCTGAAATGGGAGCATTGGAGGGTGGAGCCATTGCGAACCGCGACGAAGGGCGCATGGTAGGGCACTACTGGCTGAGAAACCCGGCACTGGCACCTTCGGATGAGATGAAATGTGAGATTGATGCGGCTCTGGCACAGATTCAGCTCTTCAGTTCAAAAATCCATAGCGGGGCCATATCCACTCAAAATGGGAGACTTTTTACCAACATTCTTATTATAGGTATCGGTGGGTCTGCATTGGGCCCGCAGTTTGTGGCCGACGCATTGGTTTCTCCTTCGGACCGGGTGAAGGCCTATTTTCTCGACAACACTGACCCGGACGGTATTGACAAGGTATTTGCCGAACTTGGGACAACTGTTGCACAAACGCTGGCGATCGTCATATCTAAAAGCGGCTCAACAAAAGAGACCCGTAACGGCATGCTTGAAGCCAAAACGGCATACCAGCGGGCCGGACTTGATTTTTCGCGGCATGCTGTTGCGGTAACCGGCGCGGGGAGCGAGCTCGACCGTCTGGCACGCGCCGAAGGATGGCTGGAGTGTTTTCCGATGTGGGACTGGGTCGGCGGGAGAACATCTGTCACCTCCGCGGTCGGTCTCCTGCCTGCGGCTCTCCAGGGCATCAATATCATGGACCTGCTGCTCGGTGCACAAGCATGTGACAGCACTACCCGCACGCGCGATACGAAGCATAATCCGGCTGCAGTTATGGCCTTGATGTGGCACCATGCTACTGACGGTCGCGGCACGAAAGATCTGGTCATGCTTCCTTACAAGGATCGCCTCCTCCTCTTCTCCCGCTACCTGCAGCAGCTGATCATGGAATCTATCGGCAAAGAGCTTGACCGTGACGGAGTGAAGGTAAATCAGGGTTTAACGGTTTACGGTAACAAAGGCTCGACCGATCAGCACGCCTATGTACAGCAGCTACGGGAAGGAGTGGCAAACTTTTTTGTTACGTTTATTGAAGTTCTGAAAGACCGCGATGGCGGCTCACAGCTCGTTGAGGAGGGGATTACCAGTGGAGATTTCCTGTTCGGTTTTTTTCAGGGAACGCGCTCGGCGCTCTATGAAAATGGCCGTGAATCAATGACTCTCACCATCAATCAGCTTGATGCATACACGGTTGGCGTCCTGATTGCGTTGTTTGAACGGGCTGTCGGACTCTATGCCAGCCTGATCAATATCAATGCCTACCACCAGCCGGGTGTTGAAGCGGGCAAAAAAGCGGCCGGTACGGTAATTGAACTTCAGAAATCTGTGATGGAGCTGCTGCAGAAAGAGCAGCGGAGCATGACAGCAGATACTATTGCCGGAGTGATGGGAATACAGGAGCAAACCGAGATGGTGTTTGCCATTCTGCGGCATCTTGCTGCAAACCCCGGGAGAGGAATTGTTCAGCATGACTCAGATCAGCTTTCTCAGACTACGTTCAGCATGGAATAATAACCAGCTTTTAAAAAAATCATGTCTCAAAACAGCTATCCATTAGTAAACACAAAATATGCTTGACAATATGATACGAAGGAGATATTTTCTCATTAGAACTATGGGTTTTATTTTCATTAAGTAGTCGGTGAAAGAATTTCATATGAAAACCATATATATTCTTTCCGATTCAACGGGAGAAACTGCTGAACGGGTTATTCGTGCGGCACTTTCTCAGTTTTATGACGGTGGTGTACGGGTTCACCGGCTTTTCAAGGTCAGCTCGCAATCAGATGTTCAGAATGCTTTGGCTGTTACGGTTTTAACCCCCGGTCTCGTTGTTTATACTCTTGTTGACCCTCATCTGGCTGAAGTTGTTGAGCGTGTTGCTGAAGAGAACGGCCTCATCACCGTTGACTTGCTGAGCCCCCTTATATATAGCTTATCACGATATCTCGGGGCTCCTTCGAGAGAAAAACCGGGGTTGCTTCACCGGATTGACACTGAGTACTATCGGCGGGTTGAGGCAGTTAATTTCACCGTGAAACACGATGATGGCCAGGAAACGAGATATCTGCATAAAGCGGATCTTGTCCTTGTCGGCGTGTCCCGCTCTTCAAAAACGCCTCTTGCAATGTATCTTGCCCATAAGGGTTATAAAGTTGCAAACGTGCCGATTGTGTTTGGCATAGCGCTACCGGAGGAGTTGTTTGAAATAGACCAGACAAAGATAGTCGGCCTTTTGGTTGACCCGAAGCGTCTTGTAGAAATCCGCACTTCCCGATTGATAAATATGAGGCAAAGCCCTCGTGGCAGTTATAATGACTATCAGCATGTTGAAGAGGAAATATCAGCCTGCCGGCAGATTTACCGGAAAAATCCTCACTGGTTTATTCTCAATATTACCAACAAATCTGTTGAGGAAGCTGCGTCAGAAATTATGAGACGAATGGAAATGAGTATTGGGGTAGAATATTAATAAAATTAGTACATTCCATGGGAAAGAGGAGGTTGTGATGAAAATTCTTATCGTAGAAGATGAAAAAAAAGTGGCCAGTTTTATTAAGCGGGGACTTGAAGATGACAGTTATCAGGTAACTCTCAGTCATGATGGAGTTGATGGTTTAAAGAGGGCCAGCAGCGGAGAGTTTGATCTGATCATTCTCGATTGCATGCTGCCGAAAAAAGATGGCGTAACGGTGTTGCAGGAATTACGTGAAGCCGGCAGTCAGGTTCCTGTCCTTCTGTTGACTGCTAAAACTGAAACAAGGGATATTGTAACAGGCCTTGACGCCGGGGCGGATGATTATCTTACAAAACCATTCGCTTTTGCCGAGCTTCAAGCGCGGGTGCGCGCACTCATCAGACGGTCTGAACAGGATCGTGGTGCTGATATCCGCTTTGCCGACTTGCGCCTTGACCCGGTCAATCATAAGGTCTGGCGAGGTCAAGTCGAGATCGTTCTCACCGCAAAAGAATATAACCTCCTTTCATATATGGTGAGGAACGCCGGAAATGTTCTGTCGCGTGCCAATATTGCCGACAACTGCTGGGAGTATCCGTTTGAAACGTTTACAAATATTATTGATGTGTATATCAACTACCTGCGCAAAAAGGTCGACGGCAAATTTCCCACTAAACTTATTCATACCGTTCGTGGCCAGGGGTATATTTTAAAAGAAGGGTAGCAAAGATTGTTTTTTTCGTAGTAAGTGTAAATTTATCTGTCAGGGGCGGTGTCGTGTCTTATGCGACCCCGCCCCTGCCAGTTAAAAGCACTCTCTAAAAATGTCCACGCACATTTAAGGTATAAGGAGGGCTCGTAACCCGACTTGATTTTTGGAGTCCAGTATGTCTTCCAGATATATGCAGCCGCTTCGTATTCTGACGCAATTCACTTTTTTAGGGTTTATGGTCTGGCTTGTTCTCTGCTTTTACAACTTTGTTCAGATCGTCAGCTCTCCGATATCGGCGACTATTGGTGCTCGTCCGGACGGAGTTGATGGCTTTCTCCCGATATCCGGATTATTGGGTACCGCCTCATGGTTCAAGGGGGGGGGAATTAATACCATCCACCCGGCGGCAGTCGTCGTTTTTCTTACCGTAATTGCAGTTTCTCTCCTGCTGAGACGTTCCTTCTGCTCCTGGATATGTCCGGTTGCAACCGTTTCTGAATGCGCCTGGAAAGCCGGTTTCAAGCTATTGCGTCGCAACTGGCGTATTCCGGCAATAGTGGATGTACCATTACGGATGCTGAAATATGTACTTATGGCTTTTTTTATATATGGTATTGCTATCGCCATGAACAGCAACTCGCTAAAACAGTTCATCGATTCGGACTACCACAAGATTGCTGATGTACGGCTGATGAACTTCTTTTTACACATGTCGCCTGTTGCATTCGCGTTTATTCTGACCATTACGTTATGTTCATTTGTTCTGCGCAACCCGTTCTGCCGGTACCTTTGCCCGTATGGGGCGCTGCTCGGTCTGGTTGCCGTACTGTCACCGCTCAGGATATCGAGAAACTCTGAAAGCTGTATTTCGTGTGGGGCCTGTAGTCAGGTATGTCCGGCATACATTGATGTCATGCACCAAACCACTGTAATATCGCCGGAATGTATCGCCTGTTGGCGATGTGTCAGTCATTGCCGCTTCAATAATGCACTGTCAATGAATGCCTTTCAACGTTTCGCAATTCCCGGTTTTATCTTCGCTATTCTGGTGGTAACGTTTTTTTATGGCGGGACAGTAATTGGCACATTAAGCGGACACTGGCACAGTCAAATCTCTCTGGAAGAATATGGCCGACTGTTGCATAAATAACTGAAAAGGATTATCTGATTATGGGAGTATATGCCAACACCGTAAGTATTACCCAGTTTACCGTAACAGGTGAATTGCCTAAAACTGAGCTATTTGAGTGGTTTTCTAAAAAACTGTCAGATCGTAGTTTCCAGTCAATTGAAAATTCAACGGAAGAGTCTTCTGAAGGATGGACACTTGTTGATAAACCGGATGACGCATCATTTGAAGTACCTTCCGAGTTCTGGCGAGATAATTACATTGTTTTTTCTCTCCGCAGAGATCAGCGAAAGATCCCCGCTGCAGTTCTCAAATCCCATGCGGCCCGTGAAGAAGGCCTTTTTCTGGCTCAGAATCCCAACGTGCGTCGAACCCCCAAAAACAAACGAGACGAGATTAAAGAGCAGGTCCAACTGCGTCTTATGACCAGATGCCTTCCGGTCCCCGCAACGGTTGACGTAGTGTGGGATCTAAAAAGAGGCGTACTGACCCTTTTCAGCCTGGGTACTAAAGTTATTGACCGTTTTGAAGATATCTTCAGAAAAACTTTTGAAGGATTCAGTCCTGTTATTATCCACCCGTTTGCCCGGGCACAGAAATTATTAGACGGGCAGATGCTTGATGCTTTGGGAGCAGCCAATCAGGCTGGCTCAGATGCTGTGGTAGCCCTGATTCGAGATAACCAGTGGCTCGGCTGGGAATTTTTGCTCTGGCTGCTGCAGCGTGGCGTAAACGGTGAAGGAGAGTTTTCCATTTGTTGCCCCGGACAGATTACAATTGGTGAACGTTTTACCGCCTGGATAGATGACCGAATCCAGTTTCAAGGTGGCGGCGAAGAGGGGGGCATCCAGAAAGTTACGGTTTCAGGCTCACAGGATAGTTATCTGGAGGCAATTTCTGCTCTGAAAGGTGGCAAACGGATAACCAGCGCAACAATCTGCATTGAGAAAGACGAGAACCCCTGGAAGCTGACTCTGAAAGGTGACACGTTTGGCTTTGCTTCGTTTAAATGTCCTCAGGTCCGTGTTGAAAAAGATGCTACGGTTGATCAAATGAGTGAGCGAGAAGCGGTTTTTTATGAGCGCATGTTCCTTATGGAACAAGGAATTCAGTTATTCGACAGTTTATTTACCATATTTTTAAAAGAGCGACTGACAGAAGCATGGAACGGCCGTTTACTGGCTATTCAAGCCTGGTTGGCCGGGGAGTAGTTTGATGAAATTTATTGATGAAGTAACGTTATACGCAACGTCCGGGCATGGCGGCGCTGGATGCGTAGCCTTCCGGCACGAGAAATTTATCGAGTTCGGGGGACCAAGCGGCGGAGATGGCGGCAAAGGCGGAGATGTCATTTTTGAAGCCTCTTCGGGACTGTCAACATTGCTGGAGTTGCGACACCGGCCACACCAGAAAGCGGAAAACGGTCATAACGGTATGGGTAAGAACCGTCATGGCGCCGGTGGCAATGATTTACTGATAAAAGTGCCGGTTGGTACTGTTATCAAGGACGTTGAGACTGATGACATTTTGGCTGATCTCACCGAGAATGGACAAGTTGTCGTGCTGCTCAAAGGTGGCAGAGGTGGTCAGGGGAATGCCCGCTTTGCTTCCGCTACGAACAAAGCCCCTAAATTTGCCCAGCCGGGAGAAGAGAATGAAGAGCGTAAACTCAGACTCGAACTGAAATTAATGGCCGATGTCGGACTTCTCGGCTTGCCAAATGCCGGGAAATCTTCACTTATCAGCAAGGTATCGGCGGCACGCCCCAAGATTGCTGATTATCCCTTTACCACGATGGTTCCATCTCTTGGAGTAGTACCGTATAAAAATTATCGTTCTTTTGTAATGGCCGATATTCCAGGAATTATTGAAGGAGCAAATGAAGGTGCAGGTTTAGGTCATCGATTCCTTAAACATCTGGAACGTTCAGGTATCCTGCTGCATCTGATTGATATTTCCTGGATGCCGGAGAGGGATCCGAGAGCTGAATATGAATCTATAAATAACGAGCTTGCTCTTTTCAGCCCTGAACTCGCTCAAAAAGAACAGATAGTCATCATTACCAAGACCGATCTTTCCCGGACAAAGGAAGAGCTGCCAGCGATAATATCATGGTTCAAAAGTAAAGGGGTTACCGTTTTTCCGATATCTTCAGCTACCGGTGAAGGTATTGATTTATTGCTTGACGAGATTGCCCGACGTTTGTGGGGTCAGCAGGATGAGGTGTGGTAATGCGGAAGAACGTTCTTAAAACGGTCAAGAGGGTCGTCATTAAAATCGGCAGCAGAGTGCTTACGGACGGCGGTGGCGCTCTCGATATGGCAGTCATCGGCAGAATCTGTGATGAAATTGCTCTGTTACGCTCCCGGGGACTTCAGGTTATTGTTGTTTCCTCAGGGGCAATCGCTGCGGGGCGGAGTGAGCTCGGGCTGAGTGACAAGTCACGAACAATTCCGCACAAACAGGCTGCTGCTGCCGTTGGCCAGACACGCTTAATGCAGGCGTATGAGACCTCTTTGGCGCCACATAAACTAAAAACGGCCCAGGTGCTGTTAACCAGTGAAGATCTTGGCAGTCGTCAGCGCTTTCTCAATGCCCGGGCTACTCTGGATGCACTGCTTGGCTTCGGGATAATTCCGATCATTAACGAAAATGATACCGTTGTCGTTGATGAGATAAAATTCGGCGATAATGACAATCTTTCCGCACTTGTTACCAACGTGGCTGAAGCGCACCTGCTGTTGATCCTGACCGACATTGAAGGTTTCTACAGTGCTGACCCCAATACAGATCCCGAGGCAGTTTTGATCCCTCTTATTTCAGGAGTAACTCGTGAAGTGGAACGGGCAGCCGGTGGCTCCGGCTCTAAAGTAGGTACCGGCGGTATGGCAACAAAAGTTGCCGCCGCTAAAAAAGCGGGTAAAAACGGTGTTGCAACCATTATTGTGTCCGGCAAACGTCCAGGGGTAATTGCCGCTGCTTTAAACGGAGACGAAGTCGGGACACTGTTTCTTCCTTCCAATACGGGAATTAATCGCCGGAAACATTGGATTGCCTATACACTGAAACCTTCAGGCCGGATAATTGTTGATGACGGGGCTCGAAATGCTTTACTGAAAAAAGGGAAAAGCCTGCTGCCGTCAGGACTTGTCAGGGTTGAGGGCCGGTTTGAACGGGGAGCGTGTATCAGATTGTGCGGCCTCGACGGAGTGGAATTTGCCCGTGGGCTTTCTGATTACTCGAGTGGCGAAGCGGAACGCCTTGCCGGTAGAAAAAGTCTTGAAATTGAGGCAATCCTTGGCTATTACTACGGCGATGTGATTGTGCATCGGGACAACATGGTTCTGATTTAGATAGTAAAAAAGGCCTCAAAGACTGATATCTTCGAGGCCTTTTTTATTTCTGCGATTATTTTGGCGCAATAACTACTGACGCGCTTGCAACAAAAACCTCTTTCTTCTGCAGTCCACCGCTTTCAACCTCAACCTGTCCACGCAGTTCCTGACCTATTGAGGTATTCTCCCGTACTTTCACATCAAGATTTATTTGTACCAGCTGTCCTATATCAACTTTATCGACCGTAAAAACAAGCGCTCCGTTTGACTCCTGCTTAAATGGAGTGTCAGAACCGCCTTGAAAATCTATCTGTGGCGGCAGTTGTAGGCGAACTGTCAAGTTCTGAGCGGACTGAGACCCTGCATTAAGAACTGCCACACGATAGCTAAGCTTTTCTCCCGGAGTAACTTTCGGCTTGACCAGCTTCGCAACGGCGCGAACAAGCGGAGCAGAGCATATGACAACGGTTTCTTGCTTGAAAGCGATATCACTGAATTTTGCTGAAACTGCATGAACCGACAGCAGAGATCGATGGCCATCAACCATCTCGAACGGCATCCTGACATGCAAAGAACCCTTGAATGTTTCACCGGAGGCAAGCTGAAGACGAGTCACGCTTTCGTCCGGTTTGCCAGGTTTTGTCAGTATGACTCCATACTCCCTGGCTGCAGAAATGTTCAGCAGCAGCTCTTCACTGCTGTTGCCCCTGTTAGTGATTTCAAGCGGAATAACACTGCTGCTGCCAATCGGAAATGACCCCGCGTCGTTGCGAAGAGAGATGGCAATTTTAATATTCTCCTTGGCAAGCTTCTCAGCGAGCAGACGCTCTTTTTCCCGGCGCTCTTCTTCAAGTTTGATTTTTGCCAGGCGCTCTTTTTCCAATCGTTCTTTTTCGAGGCGTTCTTCTTCAAGCTTGACTTTGGCCAGGCGCTCTTTTTCCAAACGTTCTTTTTCCAGACGTTCTTCTTCAAGTTTAATCTTAGCCAACCGCTCCTGCTCAGCTTTCGCTTTTGCAATGCGCTCCATCTCCAGTTTCATTTCAGCAGCACGCTGACGGGCAATTCTGTCATTGCTTACCTGACGCGCTACAGCCTGCAAGGTTTTATCAGCCGCAAGAACGTCGCCTTTCTGATAGCGATGTGCGAGAGTCATCAACTCATCTTCAACAGATGTCTTCAACCTGCTTTCGGGAAATTCTTTCGTAAACAGGGTAACAGATTTAGCTGCTCGCTCATTATTTCCAGATTTAAGACTGGCTCTGGCAATGAGAAGTAACGTTACATCCCTAAGAGGGGACTCAGGGAAAACCTGATTTAATTGATCGCATTTTTCTATCGTCAGCAGGTAATCTTTCTGCTGATACGCATTAAAAGCCTCAACAAATACAGTTGAGTCATCAATTTCAGCTGACTGGCCGGGAACAGAAAAGGCAATGACGACGAACAACGAGAAAACACCCACAACAACTGATCTTAGAAATGATTTCATATAGTTAGTCCACAAAACTCTTTAATTTTTTACTGCGGCTCGGGTGCCGCAGTTTACGCAGTGCTTTTGCTTCAATCTGCCTGATTCGCTCACGGGTAACTTCAAAATCATGACCAACTTCCTCAAGGGTATGGTCACTTTTTTCACCGATGCCAAATCTCATGCGAAGTACTTTTTCTTCCCGGGGAGTCAGTGTTGCAAGGACCTTGGCGGTACTCTCAGAGAGATTATTCTTTATGACCGCCTCAATAGGAGAAATGACCCCCTTGTCTTCAATGAAATCTCCAAGATGAGAATCCTCTTCCTCGCCAATTGGAGTTTCAAGCGAAATTGGTTCCTTGGCGATTTTAAGAACCTTGCGTACTTTGTCAAGCGGAAGTTGCATACGTTCAGCTATTTCTTCCGGTGATGGCTCCCGACCGTTTTCCTGCACCAACTGGCGGCTGGTTCGTATTAATTTGTTGATTGTCTCAATCATATGGACTGGAATGCGGATCGTACGAGCCTGATCGGCTATTGCACGGGTAATAGCCTGGCGAATCCACCAGGTTGCGTAGGTTGAAAATTTATAGCCGCGCTGGTATTCAAATTTATCGACGGCTTTCATGAGCCCGATATTCCCTTCCTGAATAAGGTCAAGGAATTGGAGTCCACGATTGGTGTATTTTTTTGCAATTGAGACAACGAGGCGCAAGTTCGCCTCAATAAGTTCACTTTTTGCGATACGGGCCTTACATTCACCTTCTTCAATCGCTTTCAGTGCCGCAGCAAGATCACGAGCCTTAAAGCCGGATTCCTGCTCTACTTTATGGATCTTGCGAGCCGCAATTCTCAGACGTTTTTCAATTCTCGCCGTCTCTTCTTCATCTAACTTGAGCTTGCCAAGTTCTACGGTGCATTTTTCATCTTCATTCTGCAGTTTATCAAGCAGAGTTTTTAATTTTTCGAAAGAAATGATTTTTTCAAGATCAGATAATTCTGCCTGTAACGTATCCACTTTTCCGGAAAGATCTTTCAGGCGTTCGGCAACTTTATTGGTATGACGATCTTTCAGCCGCAATGATTTGAGAAGCTCCGCCTGACGATCTTTCCCTTCGCGTAACTTCTTTTCAAATTCTTTCTTTTTTGCCGGTGATTTTGCTGCCGCTACTGTTTCAGAAATTTCTATCAAAAGCTGATCCTGTGCAACAATCGCATCAATGATATCGAGTATTCTGGTCTTTTGGACATCTTCTTCATCGTCTTCCAGAACCTCTTCTTCAACCTCTTTACTGACCTCAGAAGGTGTCATCAGAAACTTGCGCAGCCGATCTCCCAGAGAGATAACTTCCTTAACGGTAATTGGCGTATTGAGTATAACGCCGGCAACATCACGTTCACCATCTTCAATCCGTTTGGCAATTTCAACCTCACCCTCGCGGGTAAGGAGAGAAACAGAACCCATTTCACGCAGATACATACGGACAGGATCGCTTGTACGTCCAATTGAGCCGGGTTCGAATTCTACCTCTTCCGACTCTCCCTCTGCTTCTTCATCGTCGTCAAGATCACTTTTCATCTTCGGAATCTTGATCTTCTGAGCTGAATCGACTATTTCAATATCAAGGTCTCCGAACATACCCATGACATCTTCAATCTGATCGGTCGCTATGTCAGGCGGAAGTATGTCATTAACCTCGTCGTAGGTTAAGAACCCCTTCTCTTTTCCTATGTCAATCAGTTGTTTAACGTCGTCAATATTTTTCTTTGCCATATGTATTCACCTCAGAGGGTCACCGTATACAATCAGTGTCTAGAGCCTCGATTTTCGTGTGCGCAAATTGTCTGCCTGCTGTAAAAGCTGAACATATTCATCACTGCCGGGCACCACTACGGCCAGACGGGCGGCAATATCCTTTATTGATGAAACCTGTTTTTTTTCGCTGCTGCGAGTACATTGATCAAGAACGGAGCGCCATTCAATGTCTGCAATATAACCATCTGACACCATCATCCGTGAAAAAAGCATTTTTTGCTCAGGCTTTTCAATCAGATCAGCCATCTGGCGTAATTTTGTGCTGCTTTCAGTATCAGCCAGACAACTCTGTAATAAAACGGCTAAGTCAAGATAGTCATTGGAGAAGATAGTTTCAAGGCCAACCCGTATTATTTCGGCACGTGCATCTGGGTAATTCAAAAAAAGGGCAAGCAGGGTATCCTGAATTGCGTCAACTGCCTGTATGGGTGTGAGCGGACCTGACACCGTTTCCTGCTGCAACCGCTTCCCGCCCCCCAACCGCTTGCGAAATGCGTGGACCGTTATCCCCAGCAGTCGGCAGATCTCCTTCTCGTACAGGTCACGTTCTATCGAATCGGAAATCTTGCGGAATCGTGGCACGATATCATCGATAATCCGCACCTTACTGTCAACGCTATCAGGCGGTGTTTCCAATAACAGAGAGCGCACAAAATAGTCAAAAGCGGGCCGGGCCGTATCACGAAGAGCAATAAAGGCTTCCGCCGGATGTGTGGCCAGAAAACTGTCAGGATCATCACCGACGGGCAATGAAATTACATACGCCGGTATGCGTTGTTCAAGAAAAAGTTCCATTGAACGAATGGTTGCTTTTTTTCCGGCAGCATCGCTGTCGAACAGTGTGTAGACACGGTCGGCATGACGCTTGATCAACGCTGCATGGCTGCCGGTAAGTGCCGTTCCGCATGTTGCGACAACATTATGAACTCCGGCACGGTACAGAGCAAGATGATCAAAATACCCCTCGACGATAATTACGGCACTGCCTGTTCTGATCGACGGCAGGGCCATATCAATACCGAAGAGCACCGAACTCTTGTGATAGAGCGGCGATTCGGGAGAGTTAATATATTTCGGAAGCGATGCATCCAGAACTCTGCCGGCAAAAGCGATCACCTGGCCGCGAGTATTACGGATTGGAAAGATCAGACGATTACGAAAAAGATCATACCAGCCGGCATCTGATTTGCGGATAATGCCGAGCTTAAGCGCGATATCCATATCAACGCCATTGTTTCTCAAATGTTTTACCAGACCATCACGGCGGTCTGGTGCAAATCCCAGTCTATAGGCGTCTGATATCCCGGATTGTACTGAACGATCTGCGAGGTACTGCCGGGCCGGTGCACCTTCCTGCCCATTAATCAGCACAGAGCGGTAGTAGGCTGTGGTCAGATCATTAATGCGCAGAAATTGGCTCTGTTCATCCTGTGACTTTTTTTCAGACGGAGTAAGCTGTCGCTCCTCAATTTCTATGCCGGCCTTCCGAGCGAGAAGTTTAACTGCTTCAGGAAAACTGACCCCTTCAATTTTCATGACAAAAGAAAACGCAGTGCCGCCGGCACCACACCCAAAACAGTGAAAAATTTCACGAGCCGGATTTACATTGAAAGATGGTGTCTTCTCGGCATGAAACGGACACAGGCCAAGAAAATTGCTGCCTGCCCGACGCAGCGACACATAGTCCGAAACAACTTCAACGATTGTCAGTCTCTCAGCAACTTCGCGAACTTTCTCCTCAGGGATCATTTTTTCACCCCTTTAGTGTCACGCATTTCCTTAAGCAGATAATCTCCGCTTTGTGCCAGCATACGAGCTGATTCAGTCGCATTGATTCTATGCCGGAGCTGTTCTGGCATGAAGCTCGAAGTTGCAATACTGAAAACCATGCTGAGCAGAAGCACTCCCTCAACAACTCCTATGAGCAGACCGCCAAGCCTGTTGAGTGTGCCCAGCATCACGAGTCGCAGTGCCGCTGTGACGATATTACCTATGATATGGGCACATATTCCGGCTATTAGCAGTATGATGACAAAAGCAAGAAACGAAGACAGATGCGTCGGCAGATGGAGCGCATTTTTTATTGGCACTGCAAGTAATGGATGGAATCTGTATGCCAGCCACCCCCCTGCAAGCAAGCCTGCCAGCGAAGACGCTTCATTTACAAACCCGCGAACGACTCCTTTGACGGCAAAAAAGCAAAGAATTGACAAAATTATGATGTCAAATAGATTCATTGAGTAAATTTGCCCTTTTACAAAGAAGGGGCCATCACAATGAAAGCCCCTTGCCGGTGTAATCCAAATTCCAGACCGGGGCTATGCATCAAACAAGCAGCCTCCGGACAGCATCATTGACTAATTTACCATCGGCCTTACCGGCAGTAAGCGGGGAAACAGCCTTCATTACCCTGCCCATATCTTTCGCTCCGCTTGCTCCCAACTCCAGAATTTTCTGGCTGATCAGGGATTCAATTTCTTCCGGGCCTAGCTGTGCTGGCAGAAATTCAAGAAGAACCGCCATCTCCAGCTCTTCCTTTTCAGCCAGCTCCAGACGGTTACCTTCCCGATACATGCGAATGGACTCACGACGCTGCTTAACCAGAGATGACAGTACATCAATGACCGCCAGGTCGCCCAGTTCACTTCGGCTATCTATTTCGCGATTTTTAATTGCAGCACGCACCATGCGTACAGCCGAAAGGCGCAGGTTATCCCGCGCCCTCATGGCTGCTTTCATAGCATCTTCAAGTTGTTCTTTCAAAGTCATACAGCTTGTTCCTGTCCCCGTTGAGGGATACTAGTCAATCATTTTACGCTGTTTTTTGAGGGCACGCTTGCGTGCGGCGATCGCCTTCTTCTTACGCTTGATGCTTGGTTTTTCAAAATGCTCGCGCTTACGGACTTCAGAGAGGATCCCCGCTTTTTCGCACTGTTTTTTAAACTTTTTCAGTGCCATTTCAAACGGCTCGCTGTCTTTAATTTTTACTCCCGGCATGTAAAATCACCCCCCCGTCCATTACTAGTTAATAAAATATATCGCGTACGTTATACAAAATGAGAGTTGAGCAAAATAGCATACTGTGAAACTTTGTCAACAAGCAAATGAAAATAGTTATAGCTGAGTCGGTTCACGGCGTGAGGCTTTTTCCTCCAGACCGGAAATGCCAAGGCGGCGGCGGAGTTCGTCGTAGACAGCTATCGGTGGAATGCCCTGATGCCCGAGCAGCACAAGAAGATGAAAAACAAGGTCAGCTGCTTCATAGACAATTTCGTCCCGCACGCCCCCTTTTCCGGCAATAATAACCTCAGTCGCTTCCTCACCGACTTTTTTCAGAATTTTGTCAATCCCGCCGCGCATGAGTGCAGCAGTATAGGAACTGTCGGTCGGATTGGTCTTGCGCTCAAGTATGATTTGATAGACTTCCTGGAGAATATCATTACTGCATGTCATAACCGGACCTCTACTCCTCTGGCACGGAGATATTCTTTTGCCTGGCCGATGCTGTATTCGCGATAATGGAAAATTGAGGCGGCCAGACAGGCACTCGCGCCAGCCGTTGTAAAGCCGTCGTAGAGGTGTTCCAGATTACCGACGCCACCGGAAGCGATAACCGGAATTGATACCGCATCGACGACTGCGCGGGTCAACTCAAGATCATACCCGTCTTTGGTGCCGTCGCAATCCATGCTGGTAAGGAGGATTTCCCCGGAGCCGTATGATTCCATCAAAGCCGCCCACTCGACAACATCGAGACCGGTCGGCTTGCGGCCGCCGTGGGTAAACACTTCCCACCTACTCTCGCCCGGAATGCGCCGGGCGTCTATGGCAACCACGGTACACTGAGAACCGAAACGTTCTGCCGCTTCTCGCACAAAATCAGGGCGATCAACCGCAGCGGTGTTGATCGAAGTCTTATCCGCACCGGCGTTAAGCAGACGACGGATATCCTCAACAGTGCGGATACCGCCGCCGACTGTCAGCGGCATGAATACACGGTCTGCTGTCCGCTGCACTATATCAATGATAATATCTCTGGCGTCACTGGAAGCGGTAATGTCCAGAAAGGTAAGTTCGTCGGCACCCTGTTGATCATACATTTCGGCAATTTCGACCGGGTCACCGGCGTCACGCAGACCCACAAACTGCACACCTTTGACGACGCGCCCCCCTTTTACATCGAGACAGGGAATAATTCGTTTTGTCAGCATTACAGAAGCAGCCTTTTGGTAAGTGCAATAGCTTCCTGCAGTTGTATCGCTCCGGTATACACCGCCTTGCCGGTAATAACGCCGGTCACTCCGCTCGCTTCAATAGCCATAAGGTTTTCAATATCTTTGAGCGAAGAGACGCCGCCGGAAGCAATAACCGGGATTGAAACTGCTTCGGCAAGTGCTTTGGTCGCTTCAAGATTCGGCCCCTGCAGCATACCGTCCCGGCTGATATCTGTGTAAATGATGGCAGAAACGCCAAACCCCTCGAACTTTCTGGCAAGATCTATGGCAGTGATATCGGTCAGTTCAGCCCACCCCTGCACCGCTACCATACCGTTTTTTGCATCAATGCCGACAACGATCTGCCCGGGAAAGCGGGTACACGCCTCACGAACCAGTTCCGGGTTGCGTTGCGCAGCAGTGCCGATAATTACGCGGGACAGCCCGAGTGACAGGTACGCCTCAATTGTGGCTATGTCACGAATCCCCCCCCCTAACTGGGCCGGAATGGTGATCGCTTTAATAATGGCCTCAATGGCATCTCTGTTTTTTGGCTGACCGGCAAAGGCGCCATCAAGATCAACAATATGCAGCAGCTCTGCACCCTGATCCTGCCACGCGCGCGCCTGAGCGCCGGGGTTATCATTGAAGACCGTATCTTTATCCATCAGCCCCTGTTCAAGGCGGACGCATTTTCCTTCTTTTAAATCTATCGCAGGTATGACTAACATATGATCCTTTCAGAATCTTTCACTACGGAGACACGGTTAATATTCTGAGGTAAACAAAAAAACACCCGCTAAACAGCAACAGGTGCCTTCACCAATACCATAAGTATTGCGCTATCTCAACTTAAATGGAAAAAACCGGTACGGGAAATTAATCTGTTTTTTGACATGAAATCACAACCACAGGAAACCGCCGCCGCTACTCGTCAACATGTTCACACGGCATCTTTCAGCACCTCACGAACAGCACTTGTCAGTGTCTCAAAATCCAATGGCTTAGGGAGGACTTTGTTGGCATGTAATATTTTGCACATATCAAAGAGCAGGTTTTGATCCATAGCAGCAGATCCTCCTGACATTACGATTATTTTTTGTCGGCTTTTCTGGTTTACCAGCCACATTAGCACGCCCACACCATCCTGCTCCGGCATGAATACGTCAGTGATTATAAGATCAAACCGCTGGTTTTCGAGCAGCCTGATCCCCTGTTTACCATCTACGGCAGTTGAGACCTCGTGTTGTTCTCTTTCCAGAAAAGAGGTCATAACCTGTAACACCTGTTCATCATCATCAATAAGCAGAATTTTTGCCATTATTGTTCCTCGCTTCCGTTGATTACCCGTTTTATGAAGCCACTCAGTTTTATCAGATCATACGGTTTCTGTATAAAATGTGCCTCTTTACTCAGCTGAACATGCTCGGTAGAGTAGCCTGACGCATAAATACATGGCACCAGTGGTCTCAGTTTCAGTATTTGCTCCATCATAACTCTGCCGCTCATTCCCGGCATGACATAATCAGTCAATACGAGATCAATCTGTATTGAAAGGTCTCTGGCCAGTTCCAAAGCTACTGTTGGATTTGCGGCGGCATGGACAGTGTAACCAATTTTCTTCAGAAACAGCGAAACAACAATCCTTACGGCATCATCATCCTCAACAAGCAATATGGCACAACTGCCGGTAGATATGGTGTCGGCTATCTTGGCGCTCTCTGTTATTGCTGCACTCATTCGTGGAATGTAAACCTTGAATTCAGTCCCCTGTCCGACGTTACTGGTAACATCAATGAAGCCGCAGTTCTGATGAATTATGCCGTAGATGGTGGCAAGCCCGAGTCCGGTTCCTTTGCCAACTTCCTTTGTGGTAAAAAATGGTTCAAAAATATGCGCCAACGTCTCCTTGTCCATGCCGGTTCCGGTGTCACTGAATGTTATCATGACGTAATCGCCCGGGATAGCATCAATGACGGCACAGCAACTGCCGGCGTCCAGGGTGATATTTCCGGTTTCAATGACAAACGCTCCACCGTCCGGCATTGCATCCCGGGCGTTGATGGCCAGATTCATAACAATCTGATCAAGTTGCACCGGATCCATCCGAATGTTCCAGAGCTTGTCGCAAGGCTCAAATGATATAGAGATATGTTCGCCAATGAGACGGGCAAGAGATTTAAGTCCCTCAGCTATGACCTTGTTTGCCTCCAGCACTCTGGGGGTGACAACCTGTTGTCGTGAGAATGCCAGCAATCGGTAGGTAATATCTCTGGAATGTTCTGCGGCACGACGTATTTCGTCCAGATTACGTAAAACCTTGTCACTATCATGAATGTCCATTTTGGCCAGTTGGGCATTACCCAGAATCGCCATGAGTTTGTTATTGAAGTCGTGTGCTACCCCTCCAGCCAGTTGACCGATCGCTTCCATTTTCTGGGACTGATGGAGCCGGAATTCGATATTCAGTTTCTCTTCTTCGGCATGCTTCGCTTCAGCAAGCATTTGAGCAAGCTCTTCTTTCTGGCGAGCCAGCTGAACCACCTGCTCTTTCATGAGATCATTGCGCGTTTTTTGTACAATATGGTTGCGGATGCGCAGTTTGAGCAGATCAAAATTGGTCGGCTTGGTAAGATAATCAATGCCGCCAAGCTCAAGACCCTGCAATTCTCCCTCATAGGAATCGAGCGACGTCAGGAAAATGACCGGAATTTCAACGAACCTTTTATCAGCCTTGATGATTCTGCAGACATCATAGCCGCTCACATCAGGCATCATCACGTCCAGAAGAATCAGATCGGGTAACTGCTCTTCAAGCAGCTCGATAGCATCCTGGCCGCTTAGGGCAGTGAGGATTTCGTAGTCATCTTTGAGTGCCGCTATCATAAGCTGAATGTTTACCGGTTCATCATCAACGGCCAGAATACAGAAACGCTGTTTATCCATGATTTTCCTCCACTGCTTCAACTGAACTATTCGGAACATTTTGGCCCCAGAGGGTCCGTTTAATCTCATCCACAAGTTTGCTGGTTATAAGAGGTTTCGATACATAGCCATCAAAACCTTGTGTCAGAAAACTTTCCTTTTCTTCGCGCATCGCGTGGGCGGTCATCGCAATGACCGGCAGATGGGCCGTCGTCCCCTGTTCATATCTGCGGATTTCACGCAGGGCTTCTTCGCCGGTCATGACCGGCATCCGAATGTCCATCAATACCAGATCGAAGCTGCCGCTCTCCAGTACGGCGAGGCATTCCCTGCCATTCTCTGCAACAATGCAGTCAAAGCCGAGCTTTTTAAGAAGCGCCGACCCGAACGTGATGCTGACCTTGTCATCCTCCACGAACAGTATCCGGAGCTGCGGGCCGTCCCAGACGACGGCTGTTTTTGGGGTGATGCTTTCGAAAGAGGCGGCATCCCTGCCAATGGTGAACGGCAGTGTCACGGTGAAACAGCTGCCGTTGTTCTGCGAGCTTTCAACCATAATTTCACCACCCATAATTTCCGCCAATCGACGACTGATAGTCAGCCCGAGACCGGTCCCTCCGAATTTTCTGCTGATGGAGCCGTCCCCTTGTGTAAACGGCAGGAAAACAGTCTCAAGACAGTCGGACGAGATACCAATTCCGGTGTCTCGTACCGCTATCTGAATAAGCACGTTTTTATCGTGTTGCTCCAAAAGCTCCGTTGATAGTGTCACACTCCCCTGCTGCGTGAACTTGATCGCATTCCCCAGCAGATTGAGCAGTATCTGTTTGACCCGCAGTTGGTCACCCACCAAGAGATACGGGATCTCTGTGGCTAAAGACAGTTTCAGGTCAAGCTTCTTGTCAAATGCGGCGGTTTTTTGCATCAGGATGACATCGTTGATACAGCGATGCAGACTGAATTCTGCACATTCGACGCTGATTTTTCCCGCCTCGATCTTTGAAAGGTCAAGGATATCGCTTATCAGGGAGAGCAGGTTTGTACCGGACAGTTTGAGAGCAGCCACATACTCGCGCTGTTCCTTGTTCAGATCGGTCATCTCCAAAAGCTGGGTCATGCCGAGCACGCCGTTCATCGGGGTGCGGATTTCATGGCTCATGTTGGCCAGGAACTGGCTCTTGGCGGTGTTGGCGGATTCGGCGCGTTCTTTTGTTTCCTCAAGTCGCGTCTGAATGACCTCGTATTCCTCAATCTGAATCCGCAGCATCTCTTCAGTCGCTTTCAGTTCATCATTTCGTTTGTGGAGTTCTTTTTCCCTGATATTCAGCGCATCGTCCTGCTGCCCCAGGGTTTCCAAAAGGTGATTAAAGCCACCGATCAGTTGCCCGATTTCGTTGTGGCTGGTAATTGGTAACGGTTGCCGGGGAAAGCCTGTAACCGGCATGGATGCCAGCAAGTCAATGGTGGTGAAAACCGGTGATAGCTGGCGGCGTAACATCAACCAGGTAGCACCACCCACCAGCAGGGAAAATATGCATGTGAAAAGCAGAATGCGTATCTGTATATTGTGGATTGGGGCAAAGGCTTCTTTAGCGGGTAGCGAGGTCGACACATACCAACCGGCTATGGGTACGCGTTTGACCGATGCTAACACTTCTACGCCGACGGGATTAACCAGAATACCAGATCCTTCGTATCCTTGAATAAATCTGTCAATCAACGGGTTTGCGCCAAGGGGAGAGACCGGAGTCATAATGCGACTCTTATCAGTTGCAGTAATAATCAGACGATGTTGTGGTGCAACAAGTAGAAATCCGCCGGTTTTGCCGTATCTGTTTTCAGAAACCTTGCCCAGAAAGCTGGGCTTGCTCAGGTCGGTTGCACCGACCAGGGCACCGATAACCGTGCCCTGTTTGTCATGAATCGGCACCGTCATCGCGAAACTCGGAGCGACGACCCTCTTGCCGATGACAGGCTTGCCTAACGTCGCTTTACCTTCTTTCAGCGCGGCGGCTATATGGTCTTTGTCCATGTAATTGAGGCCGACCCTGCCGATGCACGGATTTTCGGCAATCGCAGTGCCGTCAAGGCGGGTGACGAAGATGCCGGCATTGAATAGAACCTGAAGAAGCGGGCGCAGTTCAATATGCTTCTGCAGTGCCGCCGGGTTATCGAGCAAGGGTGCGTCAATCTCACCGGCGATCGTTTTTAGCGCATTCATCCGTTCAGTCACATCTTCATTGACCGCAGCGGCAACAAATGAAGCCGTCGAGAACTGCTGTTCGCTCAAAAGGCGCAGATTATTCCTGCGCAGCATCTGGCTGGCTATGAACGCCAGCGCCCAGATGCTGATCAAGAACATAGTCAGCGTAAAGATTGTCACTTTCCTCTTTATCGACTGCTGCCTAAAGGTGCTAAAGTTCATACATTTTTATCCTTGGTTGATGCTGTTCAATGGTTTCCGCGAATATAGTAAAAAAAACGGCGCACGGAAAATACCGCAACGCCGGTTTATATGGGCATCAATCAAAATAATTGTTGACAGACGTATTTGTCAGGAGGAGTTTTTCTGTCTGTCTGTCTGTCTGTCTGTCTGTCTGTCTGTCTGTGCAATAGTCTTGCCACTTGTGACACCTCTTGAAGCAAGATTCAGGCGCACACTCTACACTGATTTATGGCATTTGCATCTACTATTTCGCTATTAGCATGAGTGGGCAAAAAGTTTACATGCTCGGGGGATGTGTCATCAGTTTAGTATTTGGCTTTGCTTTCAGCCTCTCAAAATCAGATCAAATTGCATTGACGGTCGCCCATACCTGGTGGTAGTGTTGCCGCTTAAGAAAACAAATTCCTATCCTTTAAACAACGGAGTCGCCCATGTCACAAACAATTGCGGCTGTTTACAAAAGCGGCCATTTTATACCGCTTATGCCAGTGTATGATTTTAAGGATAATCAACCTGTTGAACTTCGAATTAAATTGTCTCAAAAGAAAGAACATCCTTTAATGCGGTTTGTCGGCATAATAAATGATGAAGAAGCAACTGAACTAACTAATATTATTGAGGAAGAATTTGAAAAGGTAAATTTTGATGAGTGGTAGAATATGTCTTGATACCAGTGCGGTGATCAAAATTTTTCGTAATGACCCACTATCAAAACATTTGTTGGCAAAATACTCTCGATACTCTCTTGCTGTACCGGTGGTTGCCGAACTACTCTTTGCTGCGAAAAACTCTGCGAAGTCCATTGAAAACATTGAGATATATTCACAGTTTATCGATGCCTGCACGATAATTGGCACAACCAGAAAAACGGCGGAAATCTATTCTGATATTCGTTTACAACTTAAACGCAATGGCAAACCGATTCCAGAGAATGACATCTGGATTGCGGCAATCTGCAAGGAACATAATTTGATGATTGCCACGGCAGACATTCATTTCTCATATATTGATGAACTTCAGCTATATTCCTGGTAACCAACTTACCGCCTCAAGCTCTATAAATCCAGCAACCTAAATCCAGACCGAAGAACCAAACAAATTCGGGACCTGTTCCGCCGGAACAGGGCGACTGAATAAATATCCCTGCCCAACCAGGCAGCCGTGGGCAGAAAGAAAATCTCTTTGAACCTCATTCTCAATTCCTTCAGCGATAATGTTAAGTTCCAGACTTTCAGCCAGGGCAATGATTGCAGAAATCAGAGGAACTCTCTCGCTGACATCTGTAATGGCCGACACAAATGACTGATCAATCTTGAGAGTATCAACCGGCATGCTCTGCAAATACTGTAATGATGAGTATCCAGTGCCAAAATCATCAATGGCAAGCGAAATTCCTGATTTCTTCAGCTCATTAAGCGTTATTGAAGCTGCCTCTGAGTCAAGCATCATCACACCCTCGGTGATCTCTATCTGGAGTAACTGCGGCGCTATGCCGAAATGTTCGATTTCTTGACGAACAAAAGGCACCAGATCATTGTGAACAAGGCTCCTGCCGGATAGATTTACGGCAACCGGCACACCGCTTACTCCGGTGGCTTGCCATACGCTGATCTGTCGGCATACGTCACTGATTACCCAGCGGTCGATTTCACAGATCAGATTATTTTTTTCCGCAATCGGGATGAATACTCCCGGCGCTACAGACCCCAACATTGGATTATTCCAGCGGATTAACGCCTCAAGCCCCAGAATGCGTTGCGTAAGCAAATCAACTTGCGGCTGATAATGCATGGTGAACTCAGCTTTCGTAATAGCCATTCTCAGCTCTTTTTCCAGGTCGAGCTTGAATATGGCCGTTTCATGCATTTTCTGGTCAAAGTAGTAAAAGGTATTTTTCCCATTTTCCTTGGCTGAATACATCGCAATATCGGCGTGTTTGACCAACGTATCCGGATCCGGTCCGTCATCAGGGAATATACTGATACCGATACTGGCGGTAACCACGACTTCTGATCCCACCAACTGCACGGGTCGGCGAATATTTTTTATAATGCGCTGCGCTATAATGGCAACATCGTCGCTATGTTTAAGGTGTTCAATAACAACCACGAATTCATCACCCCCGAGGCGCGCTACCATTCCTGCTGAAACAAAATCTATGCTGCGAACGCTCTCTTTCAGGCGCAGTGCCAGTTGCTGCAGCAGGCAATCACCGGCAGGATGGCCAAGGGTGTCATTGACCGCCTTAAATCCGTCGATGTCGATAAAAAGTATCGCATATCGGTTACTAATATTTTGCGGATCGGCATGAATCCGTTTGAGATGATCCTGAAAGAGCAGGCGGTTGGGCAGACCGGTCAATGTGTCAATAAAAGCCAGGGTATGGATTTGGTTCTCCGCTGCTTTACGTTCTGATATATCCTGAATTGTTCCCTCCAGCCTTACTGGCGTACCACGCAGATCAGTGATGACCGACGCCTCTGTATGGACAAAATAGGACTTATCGTTACCGAGTAGTAACTGATGATCGATGCTGTATGGTGCGTGGGAAGTAACCGCCAGATTGGTACTGTCCATTACCAGTTTTCTATCATCAGGATGGACCAATCTGATAAAGGCCTGGAACGAAGAATCAAAACCGGCTGGCTCAAAGTGAAAAACCTTCTGAATCTCTTCAGAAAACCACATTATGTCAGATTGTATTTCCCACTCCCATGAGCCCATGCCGGCGAGACTCTGGGCATGAGAAAGCCGTGTTGCATTTTTTTTCTGGTTTGAAAAAGCCCTGGCTGCCCGCATGAGAAAACTGATCCGGTAGCCGATCAATGACCAAGGTATCGGCTTGGCAATGAAATCGGTGACTCCCAGGTCAAACGCACGCTGGATTGAAATAGCATCGTCGCATCCCGTCAGCATCATTATAGGGATTTCTGAAATGCCCGGTGTTTCCTTTAAACGAGCACAGACCTCGAAACCGTCCATACCGGGCATCAAGACATCAAGCAACAACAGGTCCGGCAGTACGTTTTCAAGGAGCATCAATGCCTGCTCACCGCCTTCTGCCTCATCGAAGCTCATGCCGAGCGAATCAAGTACAGACCCCATCATCAAACGTACTGACGGATCATCATCAATAATCAAAACGTGATTGGTGGTATCGGATATCTGGTTCATGATGAGATACCTCCTTCATTGAAAATGTTAATCAGGCAACACCCTCTTCGCAATACAACTGAAGCTGTTCCCTGGCGGTAAAATAGCCTTCCTCAATACTGGCAATCATTGACATGTCGGCAGGCAACTCCCCCTCCCGGCAGATACCCTCCAGTTCCTTGCAAACCTCTGCCACCCAGTGAACTCCCAGGTTGGCGCTGCCGGATTTGAGGCGATGACTTGCCCCCTTTATGGCCGCCGCATCGCCAGCGGAATACCCGCTGCGCATCATTTCAATCTGAAGGAGCGCATCATCAAAATAGAGACCAATGACCTTCTTCAGAATATCCGGTTTGTCGGGACGCTGCAGTGTCCGTATGGCAGTGAGGCAAGCCGGATCGATACAGTTAGAGACGGCAGTGGAGGCAACCGGAGCCGCTGCAGGAGAACGGTCCATGATGTCCTTCTCTCCGGACGAAAGCAGTGACTCCGGCACAGCGGGATGGGCCGTTGCAATTGCGGGGGGAAGCCAGCGGGACAAAACCTCGCCCAGACTCTCCATGCTGAACGGCTTCGTCAGGTAATCATCCATGCCGGCATCGAGGCAGACCTGGCGATCCTCTTTCATTGCGTGTGCCGTAACGCCAATAATAGTAAGACGCTCCCGGAACGTGCCATCCGCTTCACTGCCGGAATGCATGAGTTCCCTCTCTCGGTGACGCCTGGTCGCCTCGTAGCCGTCCATAACCGGCATCTGACAATCCATCAATATCACGTCATACCTCTTCCTGGCGATGGCCTCCAGCGCCACCGCCCCATTGCAGACGGTATCAACCCGGCACCCCATGGCTTCGAGCATGCACATCGCCACCTCGACATTTACCGGTGAATCTTCCACCAACAGTACCTCTGCCGTAAAACAGCAGGTCTCGGTTGCGCTCTCTTGATGCTCCGGTGGCACAACGTACGTATCAGGCGTGCGTCCCAGATGTACCGTGAAGGTGAAAGTGCTCCCCGTGTTAATAGCACTCTCTACAACTATTTTTCCGCCCATAAGTTGACAGAGCTCTTGTGCTATTGTGAGCCCGAGGCCTGTTCCGCCGAAACGTCGTGTCATTGAATCATCAGCCTGAGAAAATCTTGAAAATATTTTTTCTTGCGCCAATGGGCTGATACCGATGCCTGTATCGATGATGGTGAATTCGAGTCCCAGCGCCTCATCGGACTCCGCAAGCAGGTTCACTGACAGGTATACCATCCCATGCTCTGTAAACTTGAAAGCATTACCCAGAAGATTAACGAGAATCTGCCGTACTCTTCCTGCGTCTCCCCGAGCAAACCTGGGGACGTTTGTCCGAACATCACATGTATACTCCAGATTTTTATTCCCAGCCAGTGAGACAAACAGTTCAAAAGCATCTGTCGTCGTTTCCCGAAGGTCAAAAACAGAGTTTTCCAGTTCAAGTTTGCCGGCCTCTAGCTTTGTATAAACGAGAATGTCGTTAATGATTGACAATAGCGAATCTCCCGACTTTTTAACCGTCAGAAGATGACGCAGTTGCAGTTCATCCAAACGTGTACGGAGCAGCAATTCCGTCATGCCGAGCACCCCGTTCATCGGGGTCCTTATTTCGTGGCTCATGTTGGCCAAAAACTGGGATTTTGCCATATTGGCCTTTTCAGCCTCTTCCTTGGCCTTCAGCATCAGGCCATTACTTTCAGACAATTGAACCGTTCGCGCCTGAACCTGCTCTTCCAAATCGGTATTGTAACTCTGGAGTTGTCCTTCCTGCTGCTCAATACGTTCAATCATAGTGTCGAAATAATTCATCAGCCTGCCGAGTTCATCCATGCGTGATGAATTAAGCCGGATGGTGTAATTTTGAGTAGAGGTGATCGATTTTATGACGGCTTCCATCTCTGTTATCGGATCGGTGATAACCCGCTGGAAACTGTTGGCCAACTTGTAGCTGAACCCGAGGACTAACAGCATTATCACGACACTGATTGCGGCTGATGTCGTTATTTTATCAACTAATATATTTTTGTCCTGTTGAACCAGAACGGATCCAAGATGGACACCGTCTCTCATAATCGACCTTTCCACCTCGGGGTTCAGATCAAAAAGTGTCTGAGTCATTTCGGATCGTACCGTTTTCAGACGTTGCAGCAGGTCATTTGGCGCTACCATCATATCCTTGTTATAGTATCCGCTGACGTGACCCTGCTCATTCAGAATAAAGAGCTGCCGTATGGAAGGATCTGAATTGAGCGACTCAAGCGACTTGGCAATGGCCCGTTCGTCGCCAAAAGAGAGTGCTGCACCGACATCTGCTCCGACGATGTCACCCAGAGCGTTTAACCGGTTACGACTCTCCTGATTGAAGGAATATAACGTGTAGCCGAAAAAGCTGAACAGAGTGACGATCAGTACGATTGAGCAGGCCAGCATGATAACAGTTCGTTGCTTGCTGCCAAAACTGGAGTCTGGCCGGAATATGCGTTCGAGGGCGTTCATACGATTCTCCATAGTCAGTTGATGACATCACGGGCTAATTTCAGCAAATGCGTGCTGAAAGAGATTGACGCACTACCGGCAGCGGACCGGTTAAGATCGAAGACAATGCGGCCATTGACGGTCAGCAGATTGATCATCCCACCCATACGGGCAAAGTCACGCATATCGCTGATGGTAACAATCCCCCGGCTATGGGCCTCCGGCAACAGTGTCTGCAGGCGGTTGCGCTCGGATGAGGCGATGAAGAGCAACTGACAGCTATCCATCTGACTAAAGTCCGTCACCTTCAGAACAGCCAGTGGGCGGCTTTTGATAAGTTTGCCGCTTGATGCTGCAAGGACGCTTTCCAGTGGTGTGGCGCCGATCAGGCATATCGTGTAGGATTTACGGGTTTTTGTCTGCGCCAACATCTCGGTATAGAGCGGAATATTAAGCAGATACTTGGCCTTGACGAGGTACTCCTGTGGCACGTCGTCATCTTTCCCGGAGGCGATGCCTGCGGCCAGAATCAGCACCAATATGGCAAGCAGACACTTCATCATGTTCAGAACCGGTAGGTGGCTTTGAGGCGGAAGGTTATGCCGTCCTGTCGGATGCTGCGCAGATTTTCCGAGAGACTGTTGATCTGTTCAAAACCAACCGGGTTGGCATAACCGGTATCAAACAGATTGTAGATCGAGGCTGAAAGATCAAGCCCCTGCAGCAGTTCGCGACTGAGCAGGGTCAGGTTGACGATGGCTTTTCCGGCGATTCTCTCGCCGTAGGCATTCAAACTGGAACCGGTATAAAGTGTCTCAACGGTCACAAAACTTTTTTTGATTGGCACTGGTGCGGTCAGTGAAGCCTTTACCAGGCTGGAGGGGGCGTTTGCCGGGACCTGTCCACTATCTTGTTTTTCCGAATGCTGGTAAGAATAACTCACTCGGCCGCTAAAACCGTTTTCCCATTTTCCTTCAGCCTGCAGTTCAACCCCCTTTGTCTCAAGGCGACTCTGGTTAGTAAAAACCTGTAAGTTATCAACCGGATCAACGACCTGATCCAGTTGATGCTCAATGCGGGAGTAATAGAGCGTGGCGGTTGTTTTGACATTGTTGCCGATAAACTGGTCCCAGCCCAGTTCCAGAGTGCGAATTTTTTCCGGTCGCAGGTTGGTACTCCCTTTTATGCCGACCTGATCGCTGTAGTACTGTTCATAGGCATTGGGCGCACGGAAAGCTTCGCCATAGGAAAGACGCAGTACCGAGACATCAAGCGGTTTCCAGATCAGGGCTGCTCGACGGTTGGTTGTACCGCCAAAATTGTTGTAATGATCATAGCGAAGCCCGGCGTTCAGGATCAGATTATGCAGAATGTGGTACTCGTCCTGCAGATAATAGCCCTGAACCAGGTTGCTATGATTATCGTCCAAAACCGTGGCGGACGTCGGGGTGACTTCGAAGTTGCGCTGCTGTTCCGTGAACTGCCAGCGATGCTCCATTCCGACAGTAACCAGGTGATCGCCGAACGTTTTGACCCCGAACAGGTCGCTCCCAATCCATTCTGCAACCGTAAGATCACGGTTCAGAGTGCGCACCCCGGCGTTGTCCAAAGGGTAATCGCCGACGTATTCATACCGGTTATAGGTCAGGCGGGCGTTCAGATCGGCCCAGCCGCCATGCCCGTTGTAGCTGAGACCGGCCAGGGTATGGCGGTCAGTCGTTTTTTTACCGGGATCATTGAAGATTGAATAGAAGGAAGCGGTGGGGATGGTTTTGACCCTGTTCTGGTGGAGCAGCAGCAGGGAAAAGTCCTTCCAGGCGACTTTTGCCAGCAGATCCCAGGAATTTTCACCATCCAGGCCCTGAGCGATACCGTTGTTGGTAGCGGCGTACTCCGGAAACGAGAGACTCTGTGTGCCGGTACTATCCCGGTAGCTGCCCGAAAACAGCCATTCTACTCCGTTCAGCGCCTTGCCGCCGCCGCTTACCCGACTTGTCCAGGCATCGTAACTTCCGCCGGATGCTGAGAGCTCGCCACCTTTGAGATCCTTACCGTTCCTGGTAATAACATTGATGATTGCCAGGTAGGCATTAGTACCGTAGAGAGCGGAACCAGGACCGCGGATGATTTCAATACGGTCGATCAGATCAATGTCAACCGGAAAATCCCTGCCGAGCGGGGCCTGTTCAAAGACCGCATCATTCAAGCGGTAGCCATCTACCAGCACCAGCAGACGGGTGCCAAAGTCTCCGGGGGGGCTGAAACCACGCGCTCCGACCGAGTTGTACGCACGATTGTAGGTCGTGTAGAAACCGCGCACGGAGTTGAGAACTTCAGCCAGGGTACGATAACCACCTTTGCGAATATCGTTGGCTGTCACGATAGAAACAGAGGCCGGAGCATCGGTCAGCTCCTGCTGATACTTACTGGCTCCGGTCACGGTGGTAACCTCGAGACTCATCAATTGTTCAAGGGACTCGGGGGAGGCCTGCATCTCCTCGGCCCCCGCTGTCCCGGAAACTACTGTGATAAGAACCAACGTCAAAATAATACGGATGTACTGAAACATGGTGACCTCGATTCAGACGTAAGGAATGTAGAACATTCTGATTTACCTCGTAGGGGCGACGCCGTTGGCTCGCCCTGTCTCGATATGCGCTAATCCACGGATATATTGGCGATCCTGACAGGGCGACCCGCCGGGATCGCCCCTACAAAAACGGTAATTTTGAAATTGCCATGTCCCTGAATGTCATGCTGTCCTCGCTTCATTGCCACAGGTCTCTTCAATCAGTTCCAGCAGTCTGTCAAAATTGATCGGCTTGGCTATGTAATCGTTCATGCCGCAACTGAGAAATTGCTCACGATCCTGGGGAAAGGCATGCGCCGTCATGGCGATGATCGGGATCAGCGCGTCGATACCTTCCCGTTTTCCGGAACGGATGATCTGCGCCACCTCGGTGCCGTCCATGTGTGGCATTGATATGTCGGTCAGAAGGATATCATACTGTTGCCGTTGTAATTCCTCCAGTATAGCGGTGCCGTCATCCACGGCTTTAACCGTGTGGCCATTGCGTTCCAAAAGAGCAACCGCAATCTCCCTTCCCACCGGTTCATCGTCCGCCAGTAAAATATTTCTCGCCGTTCCAAGGATCACTTTTTTAGGTTTGGCCTTTGCGGGCGCTTCGCTGAGGGTGACAGGAATCGTAACAGTAAATGTGCTCCCTGCGCCCGGCGCACTCGAAAGCGTTATCTCACCATCCATAAGCGTCACCAAGCGCTTGCAGATGGCCAGACCCAAACCGGTTCCGGCATTGTGCCGGGTATTGAAATCGTCAAGCTGGGTGAAACTCTCGAAGACCGCAGAGTGTTGTTCCGGAGGAATGCCGACCCCGCTGTCGCTGACACTCACGACAAGCAGCATGATCCCTTGGTCGGATGTCTTTGTAGATGCAGAAAGCTTTATCTCTCCCTTTGCGGTGAACTTGATGGCATTTGAAAGCAGGTTCGAGATGATCTGGCTGAAGCGCTGACGATCTCCCAGGATGTAGTCCGGCAGGTGCCCGGTGATCACCTGATTCAATCGAAGCTGCTTTTCTTCGGCACGACACGAAAAGATGTTGACGAGTCTTTCAAGCATCCTCTTTGGTGAAATACTCTCCTTAACAAGTTCCATTTTGCCAGCCTCAATTTTGGAAAAGTCGAGGATATCGTTGATTACCCGTAACAGAATGTGCGATGAGTTGCTGCAGTCCTGTATGTATTTTTGTTGTTGATCGGTGAGTTGAGTCGTGCCGAGAAGCGTCAGGCTCCCCAACATGGCATTCATCGGAGTGCGAATTTCATGACTCATGGTGGCCAGGAAGGCTGATTTGGCCTTGTTGGCTGATTCGGAGGCGTTTTTGGAACGAAGGAGAGCCTCCTCTGCCGCCTTGCGCTCGGTGATGTCGATTATTATCGCCTGCTTGGAAATAGTGCCATTCGCTTTGTGTATAGGCGAGTTATTGACCTCATACCATCTGCCATCTTTAGGGCTTTGAATCTCCCAATGGACTTCTTCACCTTTAAAAACCCGTTCGTTGACACACCACTCACAAACGCTGTCAAGATTGTGAAGAGCCTTATAGCAGTATTCTCCGGTTGCATTCCGCCCGGTTCGCTTGATTAATTGGTCGTTCATAAACTCGATGTGGTAGTCATTTGAGCAGATGTACACGCTGCCATTAATGGCCTCAACCATTGCTCGATATTTTTCTGCATTATCCATCAGATTTTTTTCAGCCTCTTTGCGCTCGGTAACATCAACCCCTTGCGCAACAGTGGCGTGAGGAGTAAGACCATCCGCCTCAAGGATAGTGGAGGAATTCCAGAGCACAGTTCTAACAGAGCCATCGGTATGAACGATTGGAATTTCGACCGATTCCCATCGCTCACCGGAATAGGTAACCGAGATAAGATCCAGGGAGTGCTCAATTTGTTCGTAGGGGAACAGACTGGCCAGGTTGCTACCGATTATTTGATCAATCGGAAGCCCGGTAAGTCTCTCGAAAGCACTGTTGGCACGGGTAATAGCGAAGTCGGCGTCCCAGACGAGTATCGGCGCACTGGCATAATTGAAAATACTGTCAAGATACGCATACTCCGTCCTATGTGCCTCCAGCGCCTGCTCATGCCCGGTGGTGTCCCAACGGTTCCTCTGTTGCCGCTTTGATCTGATATGTGATTCTGACACGGTCGCGTCTCCATTTAGCCTCAGTGATGATAGTCAGGCACACAAATCATCTGTAACTGTACTGTCAGTAGAGTCGATCTGAATCCATTTGCCAAGCATCTCTGACAGTCTATTATTCTTCACAGGTTTTACCAGATAATCATCCATCCCTGCCGCAAGGCATTCTTCGCGGTCTTTTGACATGGCATTGGCGGTCATGGCAATGATCGGAACAGCGTGGTTGAGTACCTTCGACCGCTTGTCGCGAATCATGGCGGTCGCTTCATATCCGTTCATCTCCGGCATCAGGCAGTCCATCAGCACAAGGTCATAGTCTATCAACTCAAGCGCACGGACAGCCTCCATCCCATTGGCGACTACATCCGTCATGTAGCCAAGCTTGTTCAGTCGTATTTGAGCCACTTGCTGGTTGATAACGCTATCATCGACCAAAAGGATTCTGACTCCAGATATGGCTGATTCTGCAACGGTATGCCTGGTAACGATTTCCGTGTTTGGCATGATGCCGGCAGCCTTGCCAAGAACAAGTGCGATGGAGTCATAAAGCAGTGACTGGCGTATCGGCTTGGTTAGATATCCGGTGAAACCGATCTGTTCAAGAGCGGAAACTTCACCCCGCTGGCCGATGGATGTCACCATGATCATCAAGGTCGATGTGAGGAGTGGCTCTGCCTTGATTCGGCGGCCAAGCTCGCTGCCGTCCATGTCTGGCAAGTAGTTGTCAAGCAGAATGATGCGAAAAGGGTCGTTCACCAGAGCCGCGTCGTGCAGCAGCATAAGCGCTGATTCGCCGTCGCTTGCCGTTTCATGCCGGCAGCCCCAACTGTTCAGCATGGTCGCCATCAGCATGCGGTTGCTTGCGTTTGCATTTACGATTAAAATCCGCGCCGAGACTATTTCAGCGTACGCAGAGCCCTCTAACAATTTATTCAGATCGGTTATTGGGGATACATACCCGGCGTTTTGTTTTTCAAGCCGGGCGGTGAACCAGAATGTGGAGCCTTTTCCTTCAATGCTCCTGAATCCTATCTCTCCACCCATCAATTCAGCCAGTTGCCTGCTGATGGCCAGACCCAGCCCGGTACCGCCATACCTGCGGGAAGTTGCATCGTCTGCTTGAGTGTACGGTTCAAATATAGCTGCACAGCGGCTTTCCGGAATGCCGATACCGGTATCCGTAATTTCAATCAGCACTACCACGCCGCTCTCATCGTCTGATGTAAGCGAAGCGCTGATGACAACTTCACCCTTGCTGGTAAACTTGATGGCATTGCCGGCCAGGTTGGTAATGATCTGACGCAACCGGCCCGGATCCCCCTTCAATTGAGACGGCACATCGGGATCAATCTGACAGATCAGTTCCAGCCCGGCATGTGCAGCCCGAACGGCCAGCATCTCGGCGGTATCTTCCAAAGTCAATTTCAGATTAAAGTCGATTGATTCAACATCAAGTTTGCCCGCCTCGATTTTTGAAAAATCCAGGATATCATTAATCAGTCCGAGTAGACTCTCCCCGCTTTTCCGAACAATATCGGCGTATTCGCGCTGTTTTTCAGTAAGGCCGGAGTCCAGCAAAATGTCGGCCATGCCGATTACACCGCTCAGCGGCGTACGGATTTCATGGCTCATAAAGGCAAGGAAGCGACTCTTGCCAATGTTGGCCATTTCGGCGGATTCTTTGGCCAGGCATAATCCAATTTCCGCCTGTTTTCGATCGGTTATGTCGTGTCCCACCGCCTGATATTCAACCAGAGTTCCGTCAGATGAGTATATCCCCCGCTGGGTCCAGCGCTGCCAGAGCAACTCCCCTGCAGGTGCAATAATGCGGTGATTGTACTCTACCATCGGGGTTTCCCGGGTGATTTCAGTCAGACACCCGGTAATCATTGACAGATCATGTTCGGGGATATTAGGAATAAAATTGGTATTGATAAGCTCGTCTTTATTTTTATTATAATAGCGGGCAAAGGCCCCGTTAACAAACGAGAGGCGGCCGTCCGGCAGATAGCGGCATATTAACTCTGTCTGGTCTTCGATAATGGCATGATAGCGTTCCTCGCTGGCGAGCAGTTCTGCCGTTCGGCTTGCAACGGTCAGTTCCAACTCGGCACGGTAGTTTTTATCCCGGCGCTGCAGTTTGGCATAATCGACCACCCGCTCTACAATTTTGCCCATATATTCCAATTCAAACGGCTTCTGCACAAAATCGAAGACGCCATGTTTTATCGCGTCAACCGCCATCTCCAGTTGAGCGTAGCCGGTCATCAGGATGACCGGGAAGTCAGGCCAGGCCTTACGAACACGGCCGAGTAACGAGATTCCGTCCTCACCCGGCATTTTCACATCAGTTATAAGGACATCATATGGTTCCTGTTCCAGCATGCTGTAGGCGTCTGCTGCGTTACTGGCCGTGCTGGTTTTAAACCCGGCCAACTGAAAATAGTCCGCAACCATCCGGCAAACTACTGCTTCGTCATCAACAACCAGAATGTGCGGTTGAACCTGATCCATCTCTTGATATGATTTTGCCATGATAATTGACCTCTTAATTCTATCCCATCATTCCACAGTGGCTAATCGTTCATAAATCTCATCCAGCTCCTCGCCATTTTTCTTGAATATCGCCAGGATATCCGGGGCGAAATGTGACGGATTTGACCTGCCGTCCCCTTCGACAATGATGCGCCGGGCGGTGTCGTGGTCAAAGGGAGGCTTGTAGCTACGCCTGTTTCTTAAGGCATCGTAGGTGTCAGCTATGGCGACGATGCGGGCATCCAGAGGAATTGCCGTACCACGCAGACCATAGGGGTAGCCGCTGCCGTCCCAGTGTTCGTGATGGTGCAGCGCTATGGACCGGGCGATCTCAAGTCGTGGATGCATACCGATAATTCGTGCCCCCAAAACGGGATGTTCACGCATCAGCGACATCTCGTCATCTGCCAGTTTGCCCGGTTTTTTTAATATCTCGGCCGAAATATGTATTTTGCCCACGTCATGCAACCGACTCTGTTGCTCGATAATTTTGGCCATTGTATCCGGATATCCGATCTGTCGGCAGATAGCGGCGCAGTATTGCCCGACTCTCAGGATATGGTTGCCGGTATCCTCGTCGTTTACCTCGGCCGCCCGTGCCAGGGAGGTAATGGTATACAGGAAGGCCTCTTCGGTCTGGTGGTGTTCGGCCGAGATGGTGTCCAGAAATCGTATCTGCATGGCCAGATTCTTGATCACCACCGCATCACCGGCAGTCACCGGAGCAGGGTAGTCGAGGGCGAAGATGATACGACTGCCGTTGCGATACCAGATCAGGTTGCGCAGTTTTTTACCGTGCCTGTCAAAGTGCTCCACAAAGAGCCTGAGAAGCGGGTCGTCGGGGAGCGGCTCACCATCGTTGACAAAGAAGAGGGCATGGGATCCGACTGGCGCGTCCAGATTCAGCTTTGGATGATCGAGATAACAGGCCTTTTGCAGCGACCTGTCTTTCTCCATCTCGTACCAGAGCCATTGCGGTTGCCCTGTCAAGCCGTGCGTCAGCGTCATGATGAGACTGGCCGGGCTGTGCGAAGTTGTCGCCACGCCACAACCCAGAATATTCTCAATCATCTGGTCGAGTTGTCGCTCCAACTCAGAATCAAGACAGATCGCATTGGTGATGTTTTTCTCGCCGCAGTCGAGCAGTGTGTTAATCGTCTGATAAAAAGCGTTGGTGGTGTTTTCTCGTTCGTTCAGAGTTCTGGTCTTCTGCACAATCTCGATGCAGTGCTTTAGTGAGGCATCCAGTTTGTCCCGATCCAGCGGTTTCATCAGATAGTGACTTACCCCCAGTTCTATGGCACCCAATAGATATACTGCTTCATTGTACGCTGAGGTCACGATGATGGCGGCCTTGTCGTTCTGCTCCAGAATGGCGCGTATCATATCCAGACCGTCCATAACCGGCATATTGATGTCGGTCATGACGATGTCGGGCGCATTGATACGATACGCGTCCAAACCTGCCGCCCCGTTTTCCGCGAGAAAAATCTGATCAAAACGGCGACCCAGAAACTCGTGCATACCCTCACGAACGGCTTTGTCATCTTCGACATACAAAATCGACATATCCATTGTCTTTGCGATCATAAAGGCCCCTTCTTTACCGCCAGGCACGGGAGCCGGATGCTGAAGCGCGCGCCTCCGGGGATGTTGTCAAACCAAAGGCTCCCGTCCATGCTGTTCTCGATAATGATCTTTGACAGGTACAGTCCGATCCCGAATCCGCCTTTGTCATCCTTTGTGGTGAAGAGGGGGTCAAATATCTTTTCCTGCAACGACTCGGCAATGCCGCCGCCGTTATCCGCAACAGTGATGATAATATCGCTCTCTACTCGCCGAAAGGCTATAGTGATCGCTCCACATAACGTGGTGCCAAACCTGACCTTTTGTTTTTGCACTGCGTCGGCGGCGTTGGACAGCAGGTTGTGTAGTACCTGCCGGAAAGTATCTTGTGAACCAGCCACCTGGATATCCTCGCGTAGTGCATCCACATCCTGTATCTCGATGGCGGCGAAACAGGATAAAACGTTGGTGAGCAGGGGCACGAGAACCTTCACACACTGAATCGGGTTAAAATGCTCTGTGCTGACTGATGGTTTGATGTAGCTGCGATAATCGTCAATCATGTGCGACAAAAGCTTAATCCGCTCCATGACATTCAAGGTGGCTCGCTCCAGCAACTCCTCGTTAATCTCTCCGCATTCCCAAGCATCCTTAATGTTCTGAACTGAGAGCGAGATGGCGTTAAGCGGCTGTCGCCACTTGTGAGCAATAACCCCCAGCGCCTCTCCCATGGCGGCCCGGCGTGCCTGATGGATCATGATGCGCTCATGTTCAAGCTGCTTTTGCCGCACTTCCATAACTCGCGAATCCATGATGTCATGCAAATTTTGTGTCTCTCTATATTTACTCATGAGGAGTACTTCCAGATGGGTAGTATATTGTTGCAGGCGCTCCAGACGGAAATCGGCTGTGAACTGGTCAGCCGACTGTTCATCAAGCTCACACGTGCCACTGTTATTGATCAAAGCAAAATTCAGGGCAGCTGCACCATTGGCTGGTAATTCATTTTGTTGCATGTTTTGAAATGTATTCATGGCTGTTTCCCCTTACAATAATTCAGCTGCATGTATCTGCTTCAGACAGCACCCGGATGGCTGACACTACTCAAGAAGGAGCGCAGCCGGCAGCAGCCTGGCCGAAGTCCTGTTCAGCCAGAAGTAATCTGCAGTCTGACGGGGGAGAAGCATAACCGGTTTCAGTTGGAATTATTGTCTCCGCAAAATTCCGGGCCTCCTTCTCAGTCGTTTTAGACACAACTACGCTAAAGGAGAAATCAGAGCCTTTGCCCACTTCGCTCGTTACATTAATAGTGCCCCCCATCATTTCTACAAGCTCCCTGCAGATGGCCAAACCGAGCCCGGTACCGCCAAAGCGTCTTGTTGTAGAACCGTCAACTTGAACAAATGGTTTAAAAATCATCTCCAGAGACTCTTCCGAAATCCCGATGCCACTGTCGCTGACGGTTACATGCACGGTACATGCTTGATCATCTTCATGCTCATTTTGTACATGCAGTTGTACTGAGCCGAAGGTGGTAAATTTAATGGCGTTGCCGAGCAGATTGGTAATGACCTGGCGAAGACGTACCGGATCGCCTTTCAACAGTTTTGGTAGGTTGTCATCAATACATATATTCAGATCCAACCCCTTTTTCAGCGCCGTCAGGGAGAGCAGTTTCATCGTATCGGCAACAAGTGACTGCAGTTCGAAGGCAGTGGATTCAAGCTCAATTTTGTGCGCCTCAATTTTTTTTATATCGAGAATATCGTTAATCAGGTCCATCAGCTGATTGCCGCAGAAATGGATGTCTTGGGCGTAATCCCGCTGCGTATCGTCGAGATCGGTATCCAGGAGCAGGGAGGTCATGCCGAGTACGCCATTCATCGGGGTGCGGATTTCATGACTCACATTGGCCAAAAACTGGCTCTTGGCGCGGTTGGCTGATTCTGCCTCCTCTTTTGCTTTGTTGAGCATTAGATTGGTTGCGAGAAGCTGAGATTCAAAACGTTTGTCTGCAGTGTTGTCTGCAACTATGCGAAATTTTTGTTCGTCGAGGCGAAGCTGTGAGATTTCAGTAATCGACACCATGCACTCCAACCCGGAGCCATTAGTATGCCCTTCCAGCAGAGCAACAAACGGTGCTCGTCCGGTCCGTTCCAAGTGGAGTTCACAGGTTCTTTTTTCGGCTTGATTCGAAAAAACTTCCTTCAGAAAGAGAAGGAGCTTTGGCTTGTCACTCTCGATAACGAACTGAATTATTGGAAGTTTATGTAGCTTGGAACACATTGTGCCGATTAAACGAGCGCCCGCAAGGTTGCTTTTAAGTATATGGCCGGCCTGATCCAGGGTGAAATAACCGACAGGAGCAAAGTCGTACAGCAACTTATACTGCGCCAGCAGTAGTTCCTGGTCACAATGGGACGTCTGAAGCTCGGCATTCTGCCTCTCCAGTTCAACCTGTTTAACCTGTAGCTCATGCAGCAGTTTATAAGCAATCATCTGCTCTGATGTTTCAGGTGGTTGTTTTTTGTTCATGGCATGATCTCCCACTCTTTTCAGTGTCGGTTGTATTATTTATAAATTCTGATTAACAACGATTACTATAATAGTGGCAAAGGCAATCCGGTCCTCAGCATGATATGACTGACGCTTTCCGGCACATTGACCAGCGTCGGCTCTACGCCCCGCCATCTGCAACATTGCAGCCATACATTGAGAAGCTGCATACCGCTCATGTCAATGGCATGTATTTTTCCGCAGTCGATGTGAACGTGCTTTTTTCCGACGGATTCCATCGTATTTAAAGAAGAAGATAATAAATCCAACTGACCTACAACTCCCGAGATAGTCCAGTCACCTGACAAATTGTGGTTACTCTCTGTGGTGTGCGTTGCCGTAGCCATGCCTGCCTCCCTGCCCGATACACTGGCTGAATAATTAATAGTCACAAACATATTACATTTTGTATGCCAAGGCGGTAGACAATAAAAGGCTCATCATTACAGCATGTTATGATGTTTAGCCGGTAGCTGGCAGGTAAATTATTTACATAGGAAATACGAAAAATAAGGGGATTTAGAGCGATAACAGTAGGAAAACAAGGAGTTAGAGCAGGTAAATAATTTGTGGAATAGGTAAATAATTTACTTATTAAACAGACTTTCCATGGGTATAACTCCCAATTTTTCGGCTTTTACAGGAGTTCCACCCTGCTTCTTCCGATGATTGGCTATGGTCTGGCGGGTTATGCCGAGCATGGCTGCCGCACTGTTGATATTACCTGCCGAGCGGCGCATCGCCTCGTTGATAAGATATTCTTCAACCTCATGGGAAGTCGGAAAGTGACCGAAAATGGCATCGATTGAATGCTCTGTGGAGCCGTTTGCCGGTACCACGCCAGAAACAACAGCCCCCTCGCCCATACTGCCACCGAATGATTTGGCTGTCAGTTCTCCTTCAGTATGGCGCGCCACTGCGTCGAATATCATGGCTTTCAGCTCACGGACATTCCCCGGGAAACTCAATCCCTGTAGATGAGAGACCGCACTCACCGCGATGACAGGCGGTTTTTTGTGATAGGAGAGCGCCGCCACCTGGAGAAAATGATCCAGCAGAAGGGGAATATCTTCAGTTCGTTCGCGAAGCGGCGGGAGATGTATCTCGTGAGTGTAGAGGCGGTAGTAAAGATCCCGCCGGAACAGTTTTTCAGCAACCCGCTCCGGCAGATTCTGGTTGGTGACCGCGACGATACGCGCTGTGCTTTTTTTGATACTGTCCGAGCCGACCTGATAATATTCGCCTTCCTGTAAAAGTCTGAGCAGCTTGATCTGCGAGCGTTCCTCCAGATCGCCGATTTCATCGAGAAAAAGGGTGCCACCGGCAGCACGCGCTATCAGCCCTTCACGTACCTGATCAGCGCCAGTGAATGCTCCTTTTTTATGACCAAAAAGAGTGTCTGAAAAAGTTGTATCCTCAAGTCCGGCCACATTTATACTGACAAACTCGCCACGCACACCGCTCAGGTGATGCACCGCCCGTGCCATGAGTTCTTTTCCTACCCCGGTTTCGCCGGTAATCAGGATCGGCTGAGGCGAACAGGCGATTACCTCGGTGTACTGGAACAACGCACGCATCTTGCTGCTGTGGGTCTTGATCGCTTCAAAAGCAGCCGGGTGGTCAAGCAAACCCTCAAGCATTCGCCTTTTGAGGGACAACAACTCCCCCTGTATGGCATTGATCTTGAGGGCATTTTTGACGCACGCGATCAGCCGGGTTGACTCGACCGGCTTGTTCAGATAGTCAAGCGCCCCCAGCTTCATGCACTCAACAGCGAGATTCAGTTCGTTAGCGCCGGAAATGACGACAACCTGGATGCCGGG
Source organism: Desulfuromonadales bacterium (assembly GCA_013349405.1). GTDB lineage: Bacteria > Desulfobacterota > Desulfuromonadia > Geobacterales > Pseudopelobacteraceae > JACRCG01. Next base: position 79,507 of record DUZS01000009.1, read on the forward strand.
GTGCTCCCGGCGGATTGCGATGAGCAGTTCCTGCCCCGACAGGTGCGGCATCATCAGATCCAGCAGTATCAGTGAAGCACTTTGCTCTTGAAGAAACGGCAGCACCTGCCGGCTGTCGGAAATGCTGCGTACGTTCTCAACGCCAGCCTGCCGCAGCGTGAGCGCCATCATGGTACAGCCGGTTATGTCATCGTCTACCAGCAGAACGGGAAGATATGTGGTTCTTTTTTCAGGCATGGTTACACTCCGGAAAAAAACGCGCACTCTACAAAATTTTGAATGTTCCTCGAGGATACAGCTTTTTCCGGTTCCATTTACTATACCAGACACCAACTACTTTGACCGTCTTGTCGCCGGTCATGTATTTGTATCTCACAACAAACTGCATTGAGTGAAATACAAAAAAGCGCTGCCTCATAAAAGCAACGCCTCGCTTGCCGTCACGTTCATATATTGCATCTCTGCCAGGATCTTCCAGTATCTCACCAAGCACTTTATCATACGCAACAGGAAAACTATCAACAAACTCTGCGTTAAAAGTGTCAAGCCAATTGATAATCCGATCTGCAAGCTTTGCTGCGCCGCGAAACAGCTTAAGCTGCATGGGCGGTTGCACTAGATCTCCTTTCAGCGGTGTTTTCACGCTGTTGTTTCAATCGTGCCACCTCCGCAAACATGCCAGCAAGATGCTCATCTCTTGTGATGAAGTCATTAGTCTCTTCCATGTCATGGTAGGCTTGATATGCCTCCACATCAATGTCAATGTCCATTGACTCGACATTACTTGTCGCTGTTTTTATCTGTAGTACCCGCATATCATCCTCCGCTAACTGCTCACTTTGATGATTCAGTATTGATTGTTTTCTACAGGATGTCAAGTTCCCCCAATTTAATGTGTGAACGATAAAACGTTACAATCATCGTGGTACCTTTCCCAAGCTCTGAATCAATGGCCAGCTCTCCGCCATGATCACGGATGATCTGGTCGGCAACGTTCAGGCCGAGTCCCATGCAGCCATATTCAGACCAGGTGCTGAAAAAAGGTTTGAGAATATCCGGCAATATATCAGTGGAAATGCCGACCCCTTCATCCTGCACGCGCATCTGGACGGAGTCGGTGGCACGGTTGTATGACGTAGAGAGGACAACCGCACAGGATCGGTCAGGTAGAGAGATGAGAGCGTTCATCAACAGATTGAGGATCAACTGCTGCATCTGCTCTGCATTGCCTGCCAGCACCGGCAGGTCAGGTTCGAGATCAAGGCAGAAACTACTCGTATGTACACATATCTGATGATGTGCCATAGAAGCGCAGAGCGAAATCAGCCGATTGAGATCAACATCGCGACTTGCTGCAGTAGCACCTCTTCCGGTGAGCTCCGCCAGATGGGATACGAACTGATTCAGCCTGAAGGCTGAGTCGCTGATGCCCTGTATGACCGGCGGCATGTCACCCAGGACCGCCAGCCCGGCTTCCCGGAAACCGGCTGGTATCTGCTCAGCATCATCGCTCAGTTCCTCAAAGAGGGCGTTGATATCCTGAGTATAATTTTTCAGAAGATCACTGGCCAAATGGATCGAATTAAGCGGGTTGTTGAGCAAATGGCTGAATCCGCTCAGGTAGAATGCCTGATTATTGGCGCGGTTGAGCCGTAAGAGCTGTTCAAAGGAATATGTTCCATTGATGTTCATCTGTTTGGTCCTCCCGCATTCGCCGTCGAACCGCACAGCTCTTCGATCTGCCTGTACAGGTCTTCCAGATCAATCGGTTTTGTGATATGGTAATCGATCCCGGCAGCCAGAAAACGTTCGCGATCATCAGAAAAAACGTGAGCCGTCATAGCGATTATCGGGATATGCGGATCGATGCCGACCCGCTCTCCGGAACGGATAATTCTCGCAACCGCTGTACCATCCAAGTCCGGCATGGATATGTCGGTCAGGACGATTTCAAACGTTTTTTTCTGTAACGCATCCAGGAGTTCGTAGCCGTTTTCTACTGCGGTCACCTTATATCCTTTGCGCAGTAGCAGTTTTTGCGTGACCTCCCGCCCAAATTTATCATCATCAGCAAGAAGAATGTTTCGAGGAGGTGCCTGTGCCTGTGCCTGTGCCTGTGCCTGTGCCTGTGCCTGTGCCGGGCAGACCTCCACCGGCAGCATAACCGTAAAGACAGACCCCTCACCCGGCACACTTGAAACAGAGATACTGCCGCCCATCAAAGCCAGCAGACGTCGGCAGATAGGCAACCCCAACCCTGTTCCGCTCGTGTTGCGTATGCTGAAATCTTCAACCTGGGTAAAGCTGTCGAAGATATGATCCTGTTTATCGACGGGTATGCCTATGCCGGTATCAGTGATTATAATACGGAGTATATAATCTACCCCATCCCCACCCCGACCCTCCCCTTGAAAGGGAGGGAGAAAATCTGAATCATTTAAGTCTTTAATTCCTTCCCCTTCAAGGAACACTGAGGTTAAGCCTTTAGTTCCTCCCCTTTCAAGGGGGAGGTTAGGAGGGGGATGGGGTAAAGTGCTGATTTCCAGCGTCACACCACCCTGCCGGGTGAATTTTATGGCGTTACTGAGCAGATTTGAGATGATCTGGCGCAAGCGCTGCTGGTCGCATCGGATGTATTCAGGCAGATCGTCATCCAGTGATAAGGTAAGTTCAAGCCCCTCCTGTTTTGCGGCGGTGCTGAACATCCTCACCAGTTGTCTGCTCATCGAAGAGACAGAGAAGGTGTCGCTGCTCAGCTCAAATTTTCCGGCCTCAATCTTGGAATAGTCGAGTACATCATTAATTACCTGTAGCAGCATCCGGGAAGCAGTCTTGCAGTCCCTCAGACAATCCTGCTGAGACGGCAGAAGCAGGGATCCCTCCATCAGTTCAATATTCCCCAGCATGGCGGAGAGCGGAGTCCTTATTTCGTGACTCATGGTCGCCAAAAACAGGCTTTTGGCCCTGTTGGCGGCTTCGGCGCCGGTTTTGGCCTGGTGTAATTCAGTTTCCGCCTGTTTTCGCTCGGCTATCTCTGTTAACAATTCAGTATTTATCACGTCCAATTCGGCTGTCCGCTCCTTAACCCGCCATTCCAGTGACTCGTTGATCTTGTGGACCTCACAAAACTGTTTTGACAGCGCATCCGCCATCTCCCTGAAATTGTTGACCAGGTGATTTATCTCTTTTATGCCACTATCAGGCCATAAGATATCTTCTCTATCCGTCGTCAACCTTTCCGGCAGCTCGTGCGTCAGCGAGCGGAGAAGTCCCAAAGCAGCTACATTCTTTCGGCTCAGGAACTCCGCCAATCCTAAAGACAGAAGCAATATCAGGAACAGCAGAGTCAGTTTGCTGGTGTAGTTGTCGTAGAGAGTTTTCTGGAAGGGACCTACCGGCTGTTCCAGAATAAGCTTCCATTCCGCTAGGTTGCCAATTGTAGTCTCAGAAACATAGAATGATTTCTTCCAGCGTTCCGAAATTGGGGTATTGTTCGGCAATTCCGGGATCCACTGGCTGATCCGGGCATCCACGTGTTTAAGCGTCCCTTTGCTCCGTGAATAAGGCTCCATGACCTTTTGATCTGTTCGACTGCTCATAATCACGAGGCCGTTTTTATCCAGTAGTGAGAATTGGGTGGAATTATTCTCCACACCCCTGTCGAGAATTTCATCCATTTGCTGCAAGTCCAGAACTCCTATGACATAGCCACCGAACTCCTTATTAATGACTACCGGCGCAACCAACCCGATTCTCGGGTTGGGGATACCGACTCTGCCCATTGAGACTTCTAATAGCATTGGTTTGAGAGTCTGCTTGAGCGCAGGAATAAAAGGACGATCAGCAAAATTTTTACCGATGTTGCTCTGTCCCAGTTCGTCGACCATTGGGAAGTAAGCGATGGTAGTTGCTTCTTTGTCATGAAGTCCGATCCGCAGAAAATTGGTATCAGACTTTTTTGCCTGTTCCAAGCTGGGCTGCATCTGTTGCGGTGACCGCATTGCAGCCATGTCTGCAAGATTGATAACGGCTGATTTTCTATTCAATAACCAGAGTTCTAAACCATTTGAAAGCCGCTTGGTATCACTGAGCAGTGTAGTACGAATATTCTTGTCGGTTTCTTCATAGTCGTTGTTGCTACCAACCGCCAGCATAATTAAAACAGGGCACAACACGAAGAAGGCCAACATGTTGTAGATGATTTCCCTATATGAAATGTCGGATGTCCGCGACCTGAGAGCATAACCAAAAAATATCAGGCGGGCGACAAGCGCATTTGCGATGCCGTTAACCGCCTGTTTGGACATGACAATGTAGGTATTACTGGGAGGGACATGCATGACAAGATGATAAAAAAGGTAAACCATCGGCAAGCCGATGATGAGCCAGAAGAGTGCATCGGCCAGCACCATGCCCATCTTGCGGCGCCCCATCAGCCAGCCGACTACTGCGACTTCGGCAGTCATGATGATAATGGCGTAAGGGTGATTCCAGAGGACGTAGGTATAGCCGGCAATGGCGGCAGCAGCGACAATGCCACGACCAGGCCCGAAGAACTGCAGCGCCAGCATGGCGAAGATGCTGCCGAAGAGGAAGTTGATATTAAGGAATATCTCGAAGTTGAAATAGTTACCGGCCAGACCGGCGACGATCAGGGCAAGCAGGAGTTGGATGCTGTATTTGGTCGGTATAACGGTGACTGGTGTGGACATGATGGTCTCCAGTATAAAAAAACCGGCGCACGGATAAGCCGCGACGCCGGTTTATTGGGCATTAATCAATATAATTGTTGACTGACTTTTTAGTCAGGAGGAGTTTTGCTGTCTGCGCAATAGTCTTGCCAATTGTGAAACCTCCTGAAGCAAATTCAGTCGTACTTTTTACACTGATTTATGGCATTTGCATCTACAATTTTGCTATCAGACACCGGTATTTTGAAAGTGGTCCTCTTCCGTCTTCTTGAAATTGTATTTTCTTCTTTGCTTCCTTTTTCTTCAGTCTGATCGGATAGTTAAAGTTTCATCTTGCCAAAAAAGCTGCAGAGTGAGATTTACACAATCGCATACTTGGCGGAGCAAGAGGTTGATGGCAGGCGGAAAATTCATTCCCAGAAAATGCGCGACTGATTCACATCGTCATGTATGTGAAAAAATTAACGTTCTCTGCTTTCACGAATAAAGCTGACAATTTCTTCTGCACTCATCCCAATCGGAATTCCTGGAACATCCAGCGGCGAACTTTTACGCTTTTGTGGCTTTATTACAAAAAGTTCACCATTTTGGCGTTTTACAAGAACCTCACCAGCTTTTTTGGCACAATCAAGCACACTTGAAAGATTTTTTTCAGCCTGTGTATAAGTATATATCTGCATAATCTATGCTACCTCCAATATCCTTATTCCGGCTTTTTTAGCCGCTTCTTTCAGGCCCTTATCCAGCGTAAGAAGCGGCGCATGAAGTTTTTGTGCACACACAACAAAATAGGCATCGTATGCGTAGATACCTTGGTCCAATGACACATGCACCGATTTGCCAAGATCTACCTCAACCAGATTGAGAGGAATCTGACTGTAAATTCGCAAAGCTTTCTGGGCTTGATCGAGTGTAAGGCGCTTCTGCTTGAACATAGCTGAAAAAGCGTTGCCGACTTCCCAATGCAGTGATGCCGGGGCATATAGCGCCGCTTCCGATGTAACTTCAATCAGAAAGGATTTTTGCGGCTCATTCAGAAGCACTGCAATGATTATTGACGTATCCACAACAACGTTCATTTTGAATCAGCCTTTAAGCTCCGCAAAATTTTTCAGTATTCGCAGGCCGATTTCCTGCGATTTTTCCGGGTGGAATTGAGTGGCGATAATGTTGTCCCGCCAAATGGATGAACAAAAGTCAAAGCCGTAGTCAGTTGTTGTCGCTATGACACTGCTGTCATCCGGTTTGACATAATAGGAGTGGACGAAATAAACGTTGCTGCCGTCAGCAACACCTTCAAAAACGGGCGGGCGGCACTTGAAGGAGAGCTGATTCCATCCCATCTGCGGGACTTTCAGCTTTTCACCGGCAACCTTCATCTGCTCGGGAAAACGGAGAACATGGCCGGGAATAATATTCAATCCGTTATACAGGCCGAACTCGACACTGTCAGTAAAGAGCATCTGCATGCCAACGCAGATGCCGAGAAAGGGCCTTCCTTCGGCAATGACCTTCAGAAGCGGTTCAACAAAACCGCCCTGTTCAAGGTTATGCATACAGTCACGAAACGCACCGACACCAGGCAGAACGACTCTTTCGGCTTGAAGAACAACTCTCGGATCGGCGGTGATAATAGCTTCTGAGCCGATTTTCTCAAAACCTTTTTGCACGGAGCGCAGATTACCCATGCCGTAGTCAATAATGGCGATCATAGTATTTTATTCCTGTTCAGAGAGCTCCGTAGCGCGTGGCGTCACCCGTGCTGACGGGCGTCAGGCTATCCGGGAAAAATCGGCAATGTTGCCGTACATACGCGCTATGACCGTCAATAAAGCCAGGCGGTTGGCTCTGATATTCGGTTCTTCCGCCATAACCATGACCTTGTCAAAAAAACGATCCACCGGACCGCGCAAGGTGGCAATTTCAGTCAGAGCATCCAGCCATGCGCCGGAAGCCACCAGCGTATCTGCAGAACATTTTGCTGCCTGAATAGCCTGGTACAGGCACGCTTCGGCGTCGTCCTGAAACAGAGTCGGGTCAATCGGGGCATCAACACCCCCTTTGATAATGTTCCCGACCCGCTTGAAGGCCACCGACAACGCTTCAAAGTCCGGGTGGGTTTTGAATTCAGCCAGTGCGGCAATCCGCGACTGCACGTCAACAAGGTCGTCAAAACCGGCTGCTATGGCAGCATCGACAACATCAGGAGCAAAAGAGTTCCCCATCTGGTTGATAAAGCGGGCCCTGAAAAACTCGAGCACATCCCCTGCAACCTGCGCTTTCGGCCGGTTCAGTTTACTGGAAAGCAGAGTCAGTGATTCATCGATCAGTGCCGGCAGAGACAAACGGTAGCCTTTATCGAGTATGATGGCGATGATGCCTATGGTCGCGCGCCTCAGTGCGTACGGGTCGGCGGCGCCGGTCGGAATCAGGCCGACTCCGAAGCAGCCGCAGATCGTATCCAATTTATCCGCCATGGCAACAAAACAGCCGCAGTCTGAAGCGGGGAGCTCTCCCCCTGCCTGTGTCGGCAGATAGTGCTCGGCAATGGCAACAGCCACCTCTGCAGGCTCACCTTCAAGCAGCGCGTATTCGCGCCCCATAATTCCTTGAACCTCGGGAAATTCACCAACTAGACCGCTCACGAGGTCCGCTTTGGAGAGCCAGGCAGCGCGGGAGGTGTTCATTTTCACCGAAGAATTCAGATGCTCGGCCAATCCTTCCGCCAGAGACCTGAACCGCTCCATCTTTTCAAAAGAGGTCCCGAGCTTCTGTTGATAAACAACTTTTTTGAGCGACTCCACCCGAACATCCAGTCGTACTTTCTGATCCTCTTCGAAAAAGAAACGGGCATCCGATAAGCGGGCGCGCAGAACGCGCTCATTGCCCTTGACCACAACCGAAGGATCTTCCGTCAGGGTATTGTTTACGGTGATAAAACCGGGCAGCAGGCCGCCGTCGCCGTCAACAATCGAAAAATAGCGCTGATGACTGCGCATTGATGTTATCAGCACCTCTTTTGGCACCTTCAGGAATTCGGCAGAAAAGGTGCCATGAACAACGCTCGGGTATTCAACGAGATAGGTCACCTGTTCCAGCAGCTCTTCGTCCGGCAGCAGATGACCACCGGCCGCTACGGCGACCCGGTGTGTTTCAAGGCGGATGATTTCTTTCCTCTTTTCCGGATCGGGAATAACAAAATGCCGCTCACACTCTTCAAGATAATGGGCAAAATTATTGACCGGAAAGGGTGTGTTCGCCATGAAGCGGTGTCCGCGAGACACCTTGCCGCTCATGATTTCACCGAACGGGAACGGCACAATAATGCCATCGAACAGCGCAACTATCCAATGAATCGGACGGGCAAAACGTACGTCCTGAGTTCCCCAGCGCATTGATTTCTTGAAAGGGATGTTGGCTACCAGCGCCGGCAGAATCTCCGTCAGCAACTCATATGTCGGACGACCGGCCTCTTGCCTGCTCACAAACAGATATTCTCCCTTGTCGGTAGTAATAGTCTGGAGATCTGAAACTTCAACCCCTTGACCACGGGCAAAGCCCTCAGCAGCCTTGGTCGGCTTCCCTTCAGAATCGTACGCGGCTTTTAGCGACGGGCCGGTCGCGCTGATTTCGGCGTCCGGCTGAACTGCCGGAATACCTTTCACGACCAGAACCAATCGCCGTGGAGTTGCCATGGTTTTTATTTCGCTGAACTCGAGGCGGGCCACGGCAAGCTCTTTGGTGATAAGAGCTTTCATTTCCGCTGTGGCGCGCGGTATAAATCCAGCCGGAATCTCTTCGCAGCCGATTTCAAGAAACAGTTCTTTGGTACTCATCAGGCGGCACCTCCTTTCAAAAGTGGAAAGCCAAGCCGTTCGCGCATCCGCAGGTACCCCTCGGCACAGACGCGTGCCACACCACGAACCCGACCAATGTAGGAAGCCCGTTCGGTGACCGAAATGGCTCCACGGGCATCAAGCAGGTTGAAAGTGTGGGAACACTTCATCACGTAATCGTATGCAGGCAGCACCAGCTCTTTTTCAACGAGACGCAGACACTCTTTTTCGTACATGGTGAAGAGATTCAGCAGCATATCAACATCAGCCTCTTCAAAATTATGCCGCGAAAACTCAACCTCGCTTTCGTGGTGGATATCGCCGTATTTTATCCCTTTGACCCACTCAAGGTCATAGACATTATCGACACCCTGAAGGTACATGGCGATGCGCTCGCAGCCATAGGTGATTTCAGCCGGAATCGGTTTCAGGTCGATTCCGCCCGCCTGCTGAAAATAGGTAAACTGGGTGATCTCCATGCCGTCCAGCCAGACTTCCCAACCAAGGCCCCATGCGCCGAGAGTCGGGGATTCCCAGTCATCTTCGACAAACCGGATATCATGCCTGGCCGGGTCAAGCCCGAAGGAGCGCAGTGAATCAAGGTACAGGTCAAGGATATTGAGCGGGGACGGCTTCATGATGACCTGGAACTGATAATAATGCTGGAGTCGGTTGGGATTTTCACCATAACGCCCGTCGGTGGGACGTCGGGACGGCTCAACGTACGCCACGTTCCACGGTTCGGGGCCGAGCACCCGCAGAAAGGTTGCCGGATTAAAGGTACCGGCCCCCTTTTCCGTATCATACGGCTGCTGAATGATGCAGCCCTGTTTTGCCCAGTAGCCTTGCAAAGAGAGGATAAGATCTTGAAATGTCACGCAGGTACCTCCGAACGGGGAGTGTTGGATATGGAAGCATAAAAAGGGTGATTAATAGCAGAAACGGCCGCTTTGGTCAAGTTCGAGAAGATATACTCTGAAATATGAGCCTCTTGCAAAAGTCTTAGAAATTGGCTCCCCCTCCCTTGACGGGAGGGGGTTGGGGGGTGGGTGAAGCTGCAACCGGCTGATTTCATGGCAACCTCCCCCCCACCCTAACCCTCCCCCGCCAGGGGGGAGGGGACTTTTTGGACTTTTGCAAGAGGCTCATATACATCAAATAAATGATGTCAGAGACTCAACGACAAATGTAGCCTGTTCGAGTCTGTCCGCAGGATAGCTGTTGGTAACGGCGCACACCAGCAAACCGGCGGTTTTTGCCGCAGATATCCCCGCCGGGGTATCTTCAATGGCAATCGTCGTCCCTTTTGAGAAGCAATTGTTATGGGCAGTCAGTAATTTCTGGAACGCACGCTCATAACATTCAGGGTCAGGCTTGCTTGCAGCGACATCATCGGCTGTCACTATAACCGTGAAATATTCTCCTATGTTGAGCATTGTCAGAATCGGCTCGATATCAGAGCGCAGCGCCCCGCTGCAGATTGCCAACGGCAGACCGTTTGTGTGCAGGGATTGGATTAAATCCACGACGCCCGGATACGCAGTGACTCCTGAGCGGATCACCTCGTTAAAGACAGAGGCTTTCCGGTCGATCAGCTGGAGTAATGTTTCCTGACTGAGCGATCTGTTATGCGCAGCAAAGGCATGCCGAAAAGCATCCCTGTCATCAAATCCGATATAGGTTTCTACATATTCCTGCCAGGTAAAATGCAGCCCGAGCGGCTCCAGCGTCCGCTGAAATGCGGCATGGTGGAGAGGTTCCGTATCAACAATGACACCATCAAAATCAAAAATAACCGCTTCAATCTGCATGCCGTTAAAAAGTGAAATCATAATTGTATCAGCTCCATTTCCCGAGTGATTCTTTGATGGTTGTAGATACCACTTCTCACAATCCTATAACAATAAAAATAGGGTTGACGATTTGTAATTATGCTCTATTATCTGTAGAGGCTCGAATGCGAGCGAAGGATATATTACGATTGAGGAGGCAGTAATGGCGTTACGAGTCGCAATAAACGGGTTTGGCAGGATTGGAAGAATGGTGTTGAGAGCAGCCAGCAAAGATAAGAATATTGAGTTCGTCGCGATTAATGACCTTACCGACGCAGCTACTCTGGCGCATCTCTTTAAGTACGATTCCGTACATGGCACTTTTCCCGGAACGGTTGAAGCGAAAGATAACCAGCTGATCATCAATGGCAAAGCAATAAAAATTTATGCCGTACGCAACCCCGCAGAACTTCCGTGGAAAAAAGACAAGATTGATGTGGTGCTCGAATCAACCGGAATTTTTACTTCCAAAGAAAAAGCTGAAATGCATATCCAGGCCGGCGCAAAAAAGGTTGTTATCTCCGCACCGGCAACCAACGAGGATATTACCATCGTCATGGGTGTAAATGACCATCTGTATGATCCGAAAAAGCATGTCATTATTTCCAATGCGTCCTGTACAACCAACTGTCTTGCCCCGGTGGCAAAAGTTCTTCATGATACTTTCGGTATTGAAAAAGGGCTGGTAACAACCGTACACTCATATACAAACGACCAGAATATCCTTGATCTGCCGCACAAAGACCTGCGCCGCGCCAGAGCGGCTGCAATGTCGATGATTCCGACAACGACCGGCGCGGCAAAAGCTGTTGCCCTCGTACTGCCTGAACTGAAAGGCAGACTCGATGGCATGGCCATTCGTGTGCCGACTCCGAATGTTTCTGTAGTAGACCTGGTCGTTACCCTGACGAAAAAGGCTGACGCCGCAAAAATCAACGCTGCCCTCAAAAAAGCTTCCAAAGGTGCATTGAAAGGTATCCTCGGTTTTGAGGAAGCACCACTCGTTTCTATCGACTTTAACGGCAATCCTCTTTCCTCGATCGTTGATGCCTCGTGTACCAAGGTAATCGGTGACAATATGGTTAAAGTACTCTCCTGGTACGATAATGAATGCGGTTTTTCAAACCGGGTCGTCGATCTCTTCCGTCTGATAGCAACAAAAAAATAACCATATGAACCAGTATGTAGAAGAGGGGGGATTTTCCCCCTCTTTTTTTTGCCAAGTGAAATAGACCACTATCAGGAGGTGAGTCATGCCGATTCGTTATATTGATGAAATTAAAGAGTTGCAGGGGAAGAAGGTTTTTATCCGGGTTGATTTCAATGTGCCTCAGGATGACAAAGGCGTTATTACCGAGGATACCCGTATTGTCGGAGCGGTGCCAACGATAAAATACGCTCTGGAACAGGGTGCCAAAGTGGTTCTGGCTTCCCATCTCGGTCGCCCCAAAGGGGAGAAAAAAGCCAAGTACAGCATGGCGCCAGCCACCGCGCGTCTCTCCGAACTGCTTGGTAAACCGGTTGTACAAGCGCCGGACTGTTTCGGGCCGGAGGTTGATGCCGTTGTTAATGCCATGAAACCGGGCGAAGCGGTTATGCTTGAAAATGTCCGTTTTTATCCCGGAGAGGAAAAAAATGATGCCGCTTTTGCGGCACAGTTGGCGAATGGCTGCGAAATTTACGTGAACGATGCCTTTGCCGTGTCACATCGGGCTCACGCCTCGGTTGAAGCGATAACCAAAAACATACCGGTAATCGCTGCCGGCTTCCTGATGAGAAATGAAATGACTTTCTTTGACAAAGCCATGCAGAATCCGGTCAGACCGCTCGTTGCGATACTTGGCGGCGCGAAGGTCTCAGGCAAACTGGAAGTCCTTGAAACGCTCATCAACAAGGTTGATAAGGTTGTTATCGGCGGCGGAATGGCGTTTACCTTTCTGAAAGCCATGGGCTACAATGTCGGCAAATCGCTGGTTGAGGACGAGCTGATCGCGACAGCACAGACCATTATGGAGACGGCTCGAGAAAAAGGGGTCATGTTTTACCTGCCGGTGGATTGTGTCGTTGCCGATACTTTTGATGCCAAAGCAACAAATTTCATCACTACCGCCCAGGAGATACCCGCCGGGTGGATGGCACTGGATATCGGCCCGGCAACGACAACTCTCTTTGCTGAAACATTGCGTGACGCAAAAACCGTCATCTGGAACGGTCCGATGGGTGTTTTTGAAATGGATGCTTTCTGCAGAGGGACGTATGCAATGGCTGAGGCTGTGGCCAACTGCTTTGCCACAACCATCATCGGCGGGGGAGACACAGATTCTGCCGTACGCAAGGCGGGCGTGGAAAACCGCGTCAGCTATATTTCAACCGGCGGGGGAGCGTTTCTCGAACTGCTGGAAGGGAAAACATTACCAGGCGTGAAAGCGCTTGAAGTCGTGAAATAAAGGGGAATACCAATGCGAAAACCGGTAATAGCTGGAAACTGGAAACTCTTTAAAACAATTGCAGAATCGGTTGCTCTGGTACATGAGCTTATACCGCTCGTAGCCGCTAACCAGAATGTCGAAATAGTTGTCGCACCTGTCTTCACGGCATTAAGCCGGGTAAGCGATGCCCTGCAAGGCTCTAATGTCAGCATGGCGTCTCAGGACTGTTTTTGGGAGGAAGAGGGAGCCTTTACCGGCGAGGTGGCACCAAAACTGCTGAAAGACGCCGGCTGCAGCCACGCTATTATCGGACATTCCGAACGCCGTCAGTATTTTGGAGAAACCGACCTGACTGTCAATAAGAAAACCGGAGCCGCTATTGCCGTCGGGCTGACTGCTATTGTCTGTGTCGGGGAATCGTTGGCCGAGCGGGAATCAGACCGGACATTTAATGTCATTGAAACGCAGATTACCGGCGGCTTGTCCGGCTTTACTGAAGGGGATTTTGCTCACATTGTTATTGCCTACGAACCGGTTTGGGCGATCGGTACCGGAAAAACCGCCAGTGATGCCCAGGCCCAGGAGGTCCACGCCTTTATCCGTCAGCTGATTGCCCGCCTGTTCGGTCAAGCGGTGGCAGATGCAGTGCGCATTCTCTACGGCGGCAGTGTCAAGCCGGATAATGTCACAGGATTGATGTCTCAGCCTGATATTGATGGCGCACTGGTTGGCGGAGCGAGCCTGAAAGCGGAATCATTTGCGGCTATTGTGAACTTTTAACCACTCATCCTTGAATCGGCAGTTCGAATAACACAGAGCAACGGAGCAACGGAGATTTCAAAATTTTACATAAGAAACAGCATTCACCTTAAAGGTGAGATTCAAAAAGGCTTTTTCCAGAAGATTCTTCTTTGTTTTTACTCCGTTGCTCAGTTGCTCCGTGTTTCAGATGCTTTTTTCAGGTTCATTCATCCACGCTGTCCAGCCCAAACTTTGCAAGGCGGTAGCGAAATGAGCGGAACGACATTCCGAGCAGTTCGCCCGCCTTCTTTTTTGCGCCGCCGGTCATCTCAAGCGCTTTGAGCAGATATTTCTTCTCAAGCTCCTCAAGCATCGGTTCAAGCAGTATTCCGGATTCAGGAATGTCACAATTATCGGTAAGACAAGCCGTTTTACCAGTTAACTGCAGCGGCAGAGTGCGTTCGGAAATGACCGCCGCATCAATAATCAGGCTCCGCTCGATACAATTTTCCAGTTCGCGGATATTCCCGGGAAAGGGGTTGTTCATCAGCGCCTTCAAGGCGCCGGGAGTTATGATTACCGGTGCAGAGTGCCCGCCGGTTTGATATTTTCGGCAGAAATATTCTGCCAGAAGCGGAATATCCTCAATCCGCTCCCGCAGCGGCGGTAACAGCAACTGCACCACGTTAATCCGGTAAAAGAGATCTTCTCGGAAAGAGCCGGCGCTGACAAGTGCTTCAAGGTTACGGTTAGAAGCGCAGATAATGCGGACATCCGTCTTGCGGGTCACGGCATCCCCTACCCGCTTGAATTCCCGTTCCTGCAGTACCCGCAACAGTTTGGTCTGCATCAGCAGCGGCAATTCACCAATTTCATCGAGAAAGAGCGTCCCCCCCTCCGCCTGTTCGAACAGGCCGGGGCGGTCTCCCACCGCACCGGTAAAGGAACCTTTTTTGTGGCCGAACAGCTCGCTTTCAATCAGATTTTCCGGTATGGCGCCGCAATTGACCGCTACAAACGGTTTTAATCTGCGCGGGCTGCAGGTGTGTATCGAACGGGCGACAAGCTCCTTGCCGGTGCCGCTTTCGCCAAGAATCAGCACGCTGCTCTGGCTGGGCGCAACCTTTTGAATCATGTCAAAAAGTTCCCGCATCTTACGACTCTTACCGATGATGCCGCAAAAACTGTCCCGCTCGCTGGCATCCTTTTTCAGCAGACTGTTTTCACGCCGGAGTCCCTGTTTTTCGAGAGCATTCCTGATCAGCTGCTTGATTTCCTCGTTTTTGAATGGTTTGCAGACATAATCATACGCACCAAGCTTCATAGCCTCTACCGCCTGGTCGGCGGCTGAAAAAGCGGTGAGCATCAGAACCGCCGTCTCCGGCGATTTTTCTTTGATGCTGGCCAGCAGATTAATTCCGGAAAGGCCGGGCATATTGACATCCGAGAGCACCAGATCAAACAGTGCCGACTCCATAATGCGCAAGGCTTCCTGAGCAGAAGCGGCTGTGGTGACGTCATAGCCTTCCCGTTCGAGAAGAATCGAGAGAAACTCCCGCATACTCAATTCATCATCGACAACAAGTATTCGTGTTTTCATGGTTTGTGATCCTTTTCCACTCTCAACGTAAGGTGCCGTTTTTTGTCATACCACGTTTTCCACTTATTGTGAAGCTTTGATCCAAGACCGCACTTGACCTGACTCGACCAACAGTAGTATATGATAACGCTGATAAAATCAGACAAAGGACTATTGCATGACCAAAGAACTTGCCAAGGGGTACGAACCCCATGATGTTGAAAAGAGATGGTACTCCGAGTGGGAAGCGCGCGGCTACTTCCGCGCCGCCGCTGTTTCCGATAAGAAACCGTACTCAATTGTCATTCCGCCGCCCAATGTAACCGGCGCCCTGCACATGGGGCACGCCCTCAACAACACGCTGCAGGACATCCTCTGCCGCTGGAAACGGATGCAGGGCTATAACGTTCTCTGGATGCCGGGCACCGACCATGCCGGGATCGCCACCCAGAATGTTGTCGAGCGGCAGTTGAGTGCCGAGGGGAAGGACCGCCACGATCTTGGGCGCGAGGCCTTTATCGAGCGGGTGTGGAAATGGAAGGGCGAATCGGGCGGTCAGATAATCGGCCAGTTGAAACGCCTCGGTGCGTCGTGCGACTGGGAACGAGAACGTTTTACCATGGATGAAGGGCTCTCGAAAGCGGTACGGACCGTATTTGTCAAGCTCTACGAAGATGGCCTGATCTACCGCGATAACCGCCTGATCAACTGGTGCCCCCGCTGCCACACCGCTCTTTCCGATATTGAAGTCGAACATGAAGACCACAAAGGGCACCTGTGGCACATCCGCTACCCGGTAGTCGGTGAACCGGGACGTTTTGTGACCGTGGCGACGACCCGCCCTGAAACCATGCTCGGCGATACCGCCGTGGCGGTCCATCCGGAAGACCAACGCTACAGCGACCTGATCGGCAAAAAAGTTCTGCTGCCGCTCGTGGGGCGCGAGATTCCTGTTGTTGCCGATGACTATGTGGATCGGGAATTCGGTACCGGCGTAGTCAAGATCACCCCGGCCCATGACTTCAACGACTTTGAAGTCGGCCTGCGCCACAGCCTCGACAGGATCAATGTCCTCGACGAATCCGGCATCATCACCGCTGCCGGACATCAGTATGAGGGCATGGACCGCTTCGAGGCGCGAAAGCAGATCGTTACCGACCTCGAAGCCGCCGGGTATCTCGATAAAATTGACGACCACGCCATGTCGGTCGGCGGCTGCTACCGCTGCAAGACCGTGGTCGAACCGTATCTGTCACTGCAGTGGTATGTGAAAGTGGCGCCGCTCGCCGAGCGCGCGCTGGACGCGGTAAAAAGCGGCAAGACCCGCATCGTCCCCAAACAGTGGGAAAACACCTACTACGACTGGATGGAAAATATCCGCGACTGGTGCATCTCACGCCAGATCTGGTGGGGCCACCGCATTCCGGCCTGGTTCTGCGATCATTGCGGTGAAATAACCGTGGCGATGGAGACGCCGACGAAATGCGGGAAATGCGGCAGCGATGAACTTCGCCAGGAAACCGATGTGCTCGATACCTGGTTCTCATCGGCGCTCTGGCCGTTTTCCACCATGGGCTGGCCGGAGCAGACGGCAGAGCTGCAAACATTCTACCCGACCGCCTGTCTGGTGACCGGTTTCGATATCCTCTTTTTCTGGGTGGCCCGCATGATGATGATGGGGCTGCATTTCATGGACGAGGTCCCCTTTACCGATGTCTACATCCATGCTCTGGTGCGCGACGCCCAGGGGCACAAAATGTCCAAGTCAAAAGGGAACGTCATTGATCCGCTGACCGTTATCGACCAGTACGGCACTGATGCATTCCGTTTCACCCTGGCCGCCTTTGCCGCGCAGGGTCGCGATATCAAGCTGGCCGAAGAGCGCATTGCCGGCTACCGCAACTTCTGCAACAAAGTCTGGAATGCCGCCCGCTTTACCCTTATGAACCTTGAGGGGTTTAATCCGGACGGACTGGCTCTCAGCACGATGGAACTGAGCCAGGGGGATAAATGGATCCTGCACCGCCTCAATGAAACCGCCCGGACGGTTGATGAAACCCTGTCCGGATACCGCTACAACGAAAGCGCCATGGCGCTCTACCAGTTCACCTGGAGTGAATTCTGTGACTGGTATCTGGAGCTGTCCAAGCAGGACATTTACAACGGAACGCCGGAGCGGAAACAGGCCGTTCAGTATCTCCTCTGGTACACGCTGGAGAACCTGCTCCGCCTGCTCCACCCGTTCATGCCCTTTATCACCGAAGAGATCTGGCAGGCGCTGCCGGGGACAAAAACGACCCCGACCATCATGCAGGTCCCCTACCCTGCTGTCTGCGCCGACCTCTCCTTTCCGCAGGACGCGGCCGACATGGAGCGTGTAATGGCGGTTATCGGCGGCATTCGCAATATCCGTGGCGAGATGGAGGTGCCGCCGTCAAAACAGATCGCCGTCATTCTCTCCTGCGACAGCGAAGCCAGCCAGCTTCTGATGAAACATAATGAAAGCGCCATCATCAGCCTGGCGAGAGTTTCCGACCTTGCCATCGGCCACGGCATTGAGAAACCGGAAGATGCCTCGATTCAGGTCGCCGGTGATGTGCAGATTTATGTGCCGCTTAAGGGACTGGTGGACGTGGCTGCCGAGGAAGAACGCCTGCTGAAGGAGATCGGCAAGATCGATAAAGAGATCGAAATGTTCTCCAAAAAGCTTGAAAGTCCTGCTTTCGTCGACCGTGCTCCGGCTGAAATTGTCGCCAAGGAGCGCCAGAAACTGGCAGATGTCAACAGCAAGAAATTAGTATTGGAAGAGAGTCTGGGGAAGATCAGGAAGTTGAAGTAGGTGCAAGCTCCCTTTATGAAATGATGGTAGGCATGAGCGAACAATAAGTAAATAGGGATTGTAGGCGGTTGAGACCTGACCCCTTTTGGTTCGAACAATAAGTAAATAGGGATTGTAGGCGGTTGAGACCTGACCCCTTTTGGTTCTAGGCGGTTGAGACCTGACCCCTTTTGGTTCTTCCTAATATAGGTAACAGAATCCATTATATAGGGAACCGGTAGCTTATGCTTATATAGGGAGCTTTTTCTGGCCGGTCAATAACGAGTTTTGGTCTCGATGAAAAAGTTTGGTGAAAGGAAACAGCCTATGACCGAAAATTCAAAGATGCCTGATCTCTCAAAAGAGGATTTGTTAGAGTACTACATCCAGAGAATATCTGTGGAAGGTTTGGTTGTAAAGCATGTTTTTACGCTGAAATTCATCTCTACTTATATTGTCCTTATAATTTTCGGATTTATTTTGTTTGGGTTTTGTAGCGTCTACGATAAAAGCGAAATGTACAAACTTGGCTTGGTATCTTCATGCCTTTTATTTTTTTCCCATTCTATTCGAAATGGGAAACAAATAGTGAAAGGATATGGCTTGCCGACAAGGCCATTTCATTGGAAAACACCTCAATTTGAAAAAAAGCAAAATAACGATTTAAAACTAGCAATTGAACCGTATGGCTTCAATAATGTATTTGAGCACTACAACAATTATTTAACTACTGTTATTTCACAACCATCAACATGGAGTTATGTTAAGCCCGCACTGTTTTTAGCGTTGTTTACGCCGCTATGGGCTGCGTTTCTTAAGCGCACTTTTGATCTGACTAAAGAAAAGGAAGTGATTTGGTTCTTTGTTTTCTTGCTTATACTGTGCAGTGCAATTTGGTATTACTGTTTCTTGATGCAGGTGCTAGCAGGTGAATTTGTCGATAGAAAGCAGAAGCACGCTAAAAATCTACTCGATATGCTGTGTAAAATTAAGATTGAAAAGGAGCGGTCTGAACTATTTAAGATTGACAGGAGTGGCTAAAAGACAAAGGGGAAGCTAAGGGGACGTGGGTGATTAGTTGAGTAGCGAACAAATCAACTACGTTCCCTTCCATCCTTCTTGACAACTGGACAGTGGTAGTAGGAAGAAGCGAGCCCAACCAGCCGGTTTGACACCGACCGGGGCTGAGAAAGATAACGTAAAATATTTTTCGCTTTTTTAAAAAGAGTCACGGCAGTGCTTCGAATCAGTTAGAATTTAGTCGCCAAACACAAATTCAACCTGAAATGAGAACACTGCCGTGGGCGAACATTCTACTAAAAAGGCGCAAATAATCCAACTGAATGAGAGTGCAGTACGCGATCACCTCGGGGAAATTGACAGAAACACCCCGGCGCGGGTCAACCGGGCACCCCGTTATGGCAAGAAACAAAACAAATTACGGAGGTTCAAAATGACTGAGAAAGAGGAAAAAACCATCATAGCCACAGCACTGGAGCGCGGAGATAAGAATATTCGGAGCACTTTTTGTGCCCTTAAACAAACAACAGAAGGAGTGTGTATTATGTTGAAAAATGGTTTTGCTTTGGTGTTGACATTGGTGTTGACGACAATATTGCTTTCATCCTGCGCCGGCCCTTCCCTCATACTCGTTAAAGGGGATGTGACCGATCCTAACCAGATCGCCGGATTGACTTACAACAACTCATTCTGTCCACCGGATAACAGCGGCACATACCAGGTTATTATTATAAGCGTTGACGGAATCCCTGTAGAGAAAGCGGACAAAATAAGGCTAAATGTAGGCCGGCATTTAATTAGATATGAGATCTTGGACAACTATATAACCTCAAGAGGCACCAGATTTAATTTCTCATCAAAGGGTGTCGGAGAGAATTATTTAGACCTACCCGGCGGATATGTTTATTTCCTCGGAAACACGACTGGTGCCCCAAACTCAATTTATATCATTTACAAGATGCCTCTAAAAATTTAACAGTCACAGGCCAAAGCAAGGGCCTACAGGATCAACCTATAAAGGCCATAGGGGGTCAGGTCTCAACTCTATACAAATAATTTTTCTTTTGCTATGCTGCGAACCAAATCCGGCTGGTAAAGGTGATCAAAATGGCACGACCGTTACGCATCGAATACCCTGGAGCCTTCTATCATGTGACGTCGCGTGGCAATGAGCAGAAGGATATATTCAGGAGCAGAAGGGACCGGGAACAGTTTCTCTCATATCTACAAACTGCCTCGGAACGTTATGGAGCGGTTATTCATGCATACTGCTTGATGAGCAACCATTATCACCTGTTACTTAAAACGCCCGAAGGAAACCTGTCGCAAATTATGCGGCATATAAACGGCGCTTACACAACATATTTCAACATAAAGCGAAAGAGAGCCGGGCATCTCTTTCAGGGACGATATAAAGCAATAATTGTGGATGCTGATGCCTACGCACTGGAACTATCCAGATATATTCACCTTAACCCGCTCAGAACCGGGATGGTTATTATGCCTGAAAAATACGAATGGTCGAGTTATCGAAACTTCACCGGCTTTTCTGAAACACCGGAATGGTTGAAAACAGGCTTCATACTCGACTGTATTAACGCAAAGAACGACATCAGTAAGTATCGGGAGTTTGTTGAAAACGCCATAAATCAAGAAAACGAAAGCCCACTGAACGGAGTTATTGCCTCGACCATTCTGGGCAGTGCTGAATTTATAAAGGACATTTCGTCAAAACATCTGCGCGAAAAGACAGTCGACCGAAATGTACCGGCTGTCAGAAAGTTGAGCCGTCCGGCGCCGGACGAGATCATCAGTGCAATCGGACAAGAACCTGGAATGACAGAAAGCTTTTCAAGAAACGTGAGCATTTACTTTTGCCACAGGTTCAGTGGGGCACGATTGCGTGAGATTGGCGAGCGTTTTGGTTTGAGTGACGCAGCGGTATCACAGGCAAGCAGAAGGATGCGTGTAATAAGCGAAAATGACGCCGTCGTAAGAAAACAGCTTGAGCAGATCAAAAGCAAATTGGGATTGTAGGCGATTGAGACCTGACCCCTTTTTTGCTCTTCGACTTGAAATGATGGTAAGCTTGAGCAAACCAAAAGCAAATTGGGATTGTAGGCGGTTGAGACCTGTCTTTATTTGATTCCTTAGGCGGTTGAGACCTGACCCTTTTTGATTCCAGCAAAAGGAACACAATTCTAGAACAAAGTCGCAACATATGACCTACTCATGCCAATCTACATAAACTAACACCAACCAAAATGGAGAACACCATGAACAGCATCAAAGGCATTCTATCGATCATTGTAATCATCGCAATTTCAGCCACTAGCGCAAAAGCAGCAGAAAACTACACAATTTATCAAAACCCAAAAGCACAACCAAAAGTACAACAAAAAGTAATATGTGACCAATTCACCTCACAACCCGACTACAATAAAATGGAAATCATAAATATAGGACAGCAATGGAGTGTGGTATCTATAATCGAACCATCAACATATCGATATGTAAATTATAGCGAAGCGTACCAAGGATTTTTGAATATTATCGACTCAACAATATATACAAAATGTAACACCGGCACCGTACACGGAGCCGCCAACATCAACATAAAAATCAACATAACCGACCACTAGTGTCCGGAATAACTGATTCCTTATTCGTATAACTAATCGAGTTCTTTGAAAAATATCCAGTTTATGCATGTCGTCGATTTCAAATTGCTTTGAAGTCTGGCATCCTCCTCTGAAATTTC
>DUZS01000010.1 GCA_013349405.1 Desulfuromonadales bacterium
TCACCATAAACTTGTTAATTAATTACCAGATGAATCCCAAAAGCGGAGTCTTCTATAAAAATTAGACGGGAAGACTTACATCACAGCCTGTCCAAAAAGGATGGCGGAACATTTTGCAAGAACCTCCTTTGTGTAACATTGTTTTCCCCTGCCTACTTGGAAAAAATCAGAAAATCGGCAGTGCTGATTCTGATACGGAGGTTTTTCTCTTTATTCATCGGTTCACTCCATCTCCTGGTCAATCACGTTTACACAGTTCCTCAGATTATGGGCAGCTGTTGATTTCAGGCAAAATGTCATGTTGATAAGGATATTGCGGATTCGTTATTGCCACCGGAATACTACCTTCCGTCCTAACGCCATAAGGCTGACCAGCCCACCCAGTTTTTCCGGGCGGTCTGGTCGAGCAGCTAGTTGGACGTTGCAGCGGCCTTCCCATTTATCCATAATTCCGATTCGCTAAGATCGACGTTGTCATTCCAAACAACTCCGTAACCCGTTTGATCTACGTGGACGTTTTTAAAGAAAGCTTCATCTTTGAGGGGATAAAACGAGGATTCGCTGAGGAGAGGAGCGCAGTCATAAACCCTTGTGTCCCCAGTGGTGAATGTAACGAAAAGTTGTTTTTCTGAAAGCGGTGTCACTGATTTTACTTTTGGGTAAGTTGCCATAGCAATATCACTCCAATCCAGGAAGTTGTATAAATTGTTGTGTCTTCCACATTTCCAACAACTCGCTTTGGTAACGTTGCGTCCACTCTCTAACCATTCGGTCTGCTCTGGATGGTAAGTCTCCTTCGATAATCTCGCAGCTTTGAATGTCATAGACTCCGTTGAACTCCCCATAGATGGCATAAAAAGGCGGGACACC
Organism: Desulfuromonadales bacterium; assembly: GCA_013349405.1. Lineage (GTDB taxonomy): Bacteria > Desulfobacterota > Desulfuromonadia > Geobacterales > Pseudopelobacteraceae > JACRCG01. The sequence goes on from DUZS01000010.1 coordinate 871, forward strand.
ATGTTCCCTGAAGTACATTTTTATGAGAATCCCATAAAAAATTGCAATTATTGGCATAATAATTTCCCTTTCGACGTTATATTTCCGTGATAGCTGGTAGGTTGGGGGAGTTTTATCAACGCACCACTCCGTCGCGCAAAAAAAACGAAACGCGACCTACGCAACTTGAGCCGTCGAAACCTCAAGCTTACAATCCGGTTTACTGATTATTTCCAGAGGAATGTCACGTGTCAAGGGTGACCCCTTTTTCACTCTTACAAGCAGCGTCACCTCAGTCTCTCTGGAAATCAGTGTTGAAAACTTGTAACTTATCCATTCTCAAGATAAACGTAAGATGACCCATAAACCAACTGCTCGTGTATTCGGTTTTTCCGCTGTTTGAAATAACAAAAGGCACATGTCAACTCTATTTATTGTCTGAAGTTGATGCGCGCCCCCTGTGTTTCGCTTGTTTCATTTCTCTTGACGATTAAACTGCAACCTCAAGCCTGAACCCGTCGTAATGCAATCTGGGCGCTTTGTTTTTGCCATGTTTTTCCATTTCAATCAGATCCATATCCAAAAGTATTTTCACATCTTCAGATATGTTTTTCATGTCGCGGTGCGTGATAGCAGCCAGCTCTTTAATAGATTCTGGTTGATTTTCACGAATGACTTTAAGGAGGGCAAAGCGCTGTGGAGTCATGGCTTTGCGGAATGCCTCAAAGCTGGTGAAGGTGTATTGTGGCTCTTCCGGTTTGACTTTTTCTCCTTTGATTGCTGCATCACAAATTGCAGCAAATTCCTCCATTGTTTGTTCATGTGATTTGATTGTGATGGTTTTAAAGGTCGCTTTCATTGTCGTCTCCTTCGAGGTAACGGGTGACATCAGCGTTGAAGTCTACAACAAGCTGCGCCATGCTGATAAAGGCATATGGTTTTTCAACGCCTGCAAAGTGTCGATGGTCTCCTTTGCCGCGTTCGTTGTCGTACCCTATAACTCTGACACCGTTTACAATGTAGACGGCTGAGTATTTAAGCCCGTGCGGTGTGTGTTCGGTTACAGGCACGATCCAAGCTTTCAGCTCCGTGATGTGGCCGACTTCATTCCGCTCTTTTCGGTGTGCAAGTAACTTTGCTTTCATAGTTGGCATATTAGACCAATTCATTCATGGCGTCAAGATCTTGGTTGGTGTAAAAAACCAATTAACACAAAAATCACTCTCCAGGCCGTTTTAATCTCATTCTGTCCCTCTACTCCTCGATTTTCTTTTCCCGTCCTCGCCACCGGCGCCACGAAATGCCACCACTCCAGATTTTTACGCCTTTTCATGCCTTTGGTTCAACGTGCAAGAAGTTGACCCGCCGGTTTTTGGGCGGGTCTAACTTTCTGGTTGGGTGGGTGCTTTTTCATTTCATTTCGTGTTAAGAACTGACCTCTGCATCTCCTACAATTATTATTACTTCATACAACTACTCGCTAAGCCTAACAACTCGGAGCAGCCAGTTCCCTCGTCTATGCATGATAAATATTTTTCATTAGCATCAACGCCTGAAGCAGAGGCGCCAATATTAATAATACCAAGCACGCTATCTCCGTAACTTGAACCGCAAAGCTTTATAACCTTCTCTTTGATCTTTTGATATGAAATCTTCCCTTGCTTCTTTGGCCTTGAGTTCTTCTCATATTTCCATGTTCCGTCTGAATATATGATAACGGTTTTGTTATCATTGGTTTGTCCGGTGCCGATCTGTTGTGCCGCCCAAACCCCTATTGGAAAACAAGTAAAAATAAGTAAAAAATGTAATGTAATGTAATATTTTATCATCGTAACCCCTCAGATCATTAACTCTTTCTTAATAAATATAAGCATCTCATTAAACTCAGATTTCTCTTTTCCAACGAAAAGTTTATATTGGCATATTGGCCTTCCTTTTAAAGGGAGAATCTTATTAATAGATTTTTCTAATTCCAAAAACTGTTCTTCTTTAACACTTCTATCTTTCAGTTTAGAAGTATCGAGTACTTGAATGAAAGTAACCGACTTTCCCATTTCTTTGCTGCCATCATCCTTGTCATGAATGTAGTATTCCGACAGAGCTGAAGTTAGAAATTTTCCACATATCTGTGTTGGTTTAATATCAGACTCTTCAATCTCTATGATAATACGGATTTTGTCATCTTGAAGAATTAGTAAATCTACACAACAATATCGAGTAGACCGGTTTTTGACTTCGGAAACGAAAAGGGGAATATGTTGTTTGTCATGACTGTCAGTACAACAAGCTGGATCTTTTATGACCCTAATTTGTATGTGACCTTTTAGTGCATTATCAATAACAGCGCCAATCTTTTTGTGTAAGGAATGATTCATTGTAGTCTCCAACTACTGGATGACCAGCCCCCCGCGCATATGCGCGTGAACCGGTCAACACTACAAATCGGGGGGATGGCCGGAAAGCATAAATTGTGCCCGTTTCACGGTCACCCTCAATCAAAGCCCGGGCATCCTTTGTCTGAACCAGGATTCGTGGGATTTTCAGGATTTAAAATCAGGCGAATCTCAAAATCCTGTGAATCGAGGTTCAGACGTTTTTCTTCTTTCCCTTCCCTGTCAACCATCTGGAAAACGGAGCGATTGTAAATTAAAGTCAATTTAGTAGCAAGGTTTCTTCTGGGTGAATGTAGCGTTGTTTATTTATGCACCCACCCATCCACGGAATTACTCATTGGAATGAATCATCCTGAACATCATCACCATCCTCCCTTTCCAGCCCGAAGGCAGAAGATCACAACATCTCTTGTGTGATGCCAGTATCCGCCATGCCGGTGACAAGTTGTGTCGTAATTTATTTCACTTCTCGTTACGTAGCTCCTGCTACGTAACACTCTGCTCCAGCTTGCAGTCCTTGACGTCAAGCTGGAACTTGTTGTGCCAGTGCATTACCAAGCTGGAGCTTGGTCTCGTGGGGAAAGTGGCCAGATTTTTAGCTTGGCAGAAAGAAGCAAGACAGGACGCTGGAGCGTGGGAATGAAAAATGTGGTGGAAAGCGGTCACTCCGGGACAGGCGCTGGTTTTCTATCGGGATGATGAAGTACTCGGAGGAGGCCGGATTGTCAGGGCACTGTAGCGGTGGAATACGTCAGCTGCTTTCTTAGGGAGCAGCTGAAATTTCACTCCAGGTGGCATTGCTCTTGCGAGCTTTAATCTTGAACTCCAGGTATTGTGCCGCTTTTTTAAGTTTTTCGTTTGGCAGCGGCATCTCCTGAAAGACCGCAAGAGCCTCAAGCAGCCGTTGTTCAGCACTATGACTGACAAAGCCCTCCCCCTCGGCAATGCCACGTAAATAATTGAGGAGAGATTTTTGATCCTCTTCACTCTGCAAACGCTTTGGATCGGCAATAAACAACAGATACCTGGCCTTGTCCCGGATTGCCATACCCAGATGTTTTTCAGCCAGCAGGGTTTCCATAACAGTTGCAATGCTGCCCTGTTCCGCATAATTCAGATGTTTTTCCTCAAGGTAGGAGGCAAGATGCTCCAATGCGATCAATTTGCTGGCCGGATCTCCGGATTGGAAAAGCAACAGCTGTGCCGCCTGCAACTTCAGGAGGTCAGACTGACCCGGAAGAAAAAAGCAGCGCAGCATCATCGCCAGTTTTTCCCGTGCCGATGGTGCTAAATCTGCTCTCCCGAGTTTGGAGCGAATCTGTTCCAGCAGTTCGCGTTTATCACGATATTCACCAAAACGAATCTGAATAATCATTGTGCGGATCTGCTGATTTTCAGAAACATCCCACAATTCATCAACAGCCCGTAAAATTTTACTGCAGATCGTGCGGATCTTTTCTTCTTTGGTCGGCTCTTCGTGATTCCAGTAATCCGGGTAGGTATCAAGGACCGCATCAGCTTCATCAGGATTTTTAGTTTTTTCCAGCACTGATCTGAGGTAGGCAAGTATTTTAATCTGATATTTACTGCCGCCATCTTGCAGCGGCCTCAGGATATCATCCAGAAATGCGCTGTTCAGCCCGGTTGCCCCGCTGCAGAGATAGCGGTAAACCCCTTCGGCCTTGTCAACCTGCTTTTCAATGTATTTCCGGCGCAGGGTTTCACCCAATTCGGTCGATTGAACCTTATTAAAAAAGACACTTAACAGGTTTGATGCCTGATTTTTGATAGTGTGATCAATAACATCAGAGATAACAATTTCAAGACAGGCATCAAATATTTTCACCTGTTCATGTTCATCGGACGATGAGCTGATGTAATCATCAAAAATTGCTATTATTTCAGCCATATGCTCACGATTCTGGCTATTAAGGAGCGTGGTGAAGGTATCGCGCAGACTTGTAGAATCAACGATGCCAAACAAAAATTTGACCGCCGCATTTCTGCTGGTACTCCCTTTTACGGTGGATTTCAAAAGTTTCAGTATACTTTCAGCCGGATCGGTAACCCAATCCGGTACCAGGTCTTCCATAAAATGTTCTGCTTTTCTGCGCACCACAGCATCAAGATCGTAGACAAAATAACGCGCCACTTCGATACGAAAATCGCGGCTGGCACTGGACGTGGCAATTATTTCGAGAGCCGCAGCTTTATCTTTTGCTGAAAGTCGGGCAATATCCTTCTTTGCCTTGGATGAATCATTGATTTTTACATAAAAAGTGACTATGTCTTTGACGGTAACTTCCGCATCAATGTCTATGTCTGTATCTTTTACCATGTAACGGCCTTTCAATACATTTTGCGTGAGTATAACCGCAAGAGTCTTTATACGCAACATCATCAGCCTTATGGATGTAAAATAATCCAGTCTGAACGGGGTCACAATCATGCATATCAAACGTATCTGCCTCTTCCTCACTGTCACACTGGCCAGCCCTGCTTTTGCGGCAAATTCCATTACCTTCTATCGTGACGGGGCTCTGCTGCAACAGGAGGCCGTAGCACAGAAGGGTGTGATTGACCTCCCGCTCTCTGCTGATGTTCTTGAACACACCCTTACCGTCGTTCCGGCTGCCGGCACCTCAATCATCGACGTTGAAACAGTGCGAAAAGAAACGGGAGAAAATACGGAGAAAGAGCTTGAAGCGATGATCGAGCAGCGGCGAAAACTGGAGGATCGCTTGCAGGCATTGGATGCCCGTGAAGCTATCTTTACCACCGCTGCCAAATCACAAAGCGGTAAAGCACCACGAAAAACGAAAGCGAATCCTGATCCGATGCAGGCAATCCGGCAAGGTACCGACTTTGCCATTGCCCAACTGGAGGCGGTCTATACCGCACGCCGCAAGACCACACTCGAAATCAAGAAGGTTGATGCCCGCATTGCTGCAAGCAGAAAGAGCACCCGATTGTCAACAACTTCGCTGAAAATAGGAGTATCTCCACATAACGGTAACGTAACAATCCGCTATGCCACAGCGGAGCGTGGCTGGCAAGCGCACTACAATCTGTTTACGGAAAAAAACGGAACTGCGCGCCTGCAGCTTTCCGCGCGGATAAAGGGTGCTCCGCATGGCTATCAGGTCCGAATTTCGCCCGGTTTGCTCGCCGAATACACCAGCGCAGAAATTGTGCCGGTTCAGGCAGGGAGTGTTGTTATCGCCAATTACCGTCTGCCCGTGGCGGATGAACACTCTTCGGAAGGGATTTACTACAATTTTTCCGGCAGGCTCACCAACAGCACACCTCACTACCTGCCCCCGGGAGAGTCAGGGCTGTACCGGGACGGTGCCTACAGGGGAAAATTCAAATTTGAGGGGATTTCGTCGGGACGGAGCAGAGTTATTTCATTCGGGAAGTAATAGCAAAGTTCATGCAAAAAGGCACGAAAACGGCGGACAGAGCCGCAGCCGGGCTACATACTTCAATGCCAATCGCGGTAAAACCGGACAAACTGGTCCGGCGGCAACGGTCGACTGAAATAATATCCCTGAATTACGGCACACTCACACTCAGCAAGGTAGCGCAGCTGTTCCTCTGTCTCGACACCTTCCGCCACCAGCTCCATATCCAACCCCTGCCCCATGGCGATAATCGTATTTACAACGGCAGCATCGTTTTTCGTGTTCAGCATCCGGCGGACAAACGAAATATCAATTTTTAATTCATTTATCGGCATGCGGCCCAGGTATTCGAGTGATGAATACCCGGTACCAAAATCATCCAGGGAGAGCTTAACGCCGATATCCGCCAGCGCCGTCATTTTTTCAAGCGTGCGGACGCTGTCAACCATTATCATGCTTTCGGTCAGCTCCAGACAGAGGTTGCGCGGGTCAAGCCCCGTAACTTCGAGCACCCGCTTGACGGTAACATCAAGATCACTGCGCATGAACTGTAATGCAGAAATATTGACCGACATGCGCAGAGCAGGCAGGCCCAGCTTCTGCCACGCAACTGCTTGTGCACAGGCCTGCCACAGCACCCATTCGCCGACCGCCACGATCATGCTGCTTTCTTCAAGAATCGGCACAAATACACCAGGTGGCACAGCAGTTCCCCCGGTCGGTGTCCAACGAAGTAACGCCTCCACTCCGACCACTGTTCCATGAACCTGATTAATCTGCGGCTGGTAATTCAGACTGAATTCACCCTGATCAATCGCTTTGTGAAGCCTGGCCTCCATAACAAAGCGCTCTTCAAGCCTCTGGTTCAATTCGCGAGTATAAAAACAGATGGTGTTTTTGCCCTCTCTCTTTGCTCGGTACATGGCGGCTTCGCAGTTTTTCAAAAGGCTTTCCACACACTCGCCGTCTTCCGGATACATCACCACGCCAATACTGGCAGTTGTACTTATTTCCGTGCCTTTAACGACAAACACATCGTTCATCGCGATTCGGATTTGCTCAGCACGGTACCGCCCGTCATCGGCATCAGCTGACAGCGGCGGAATGATCGTAAATTCATCTCCGACAAACCGCGAGACAACACTCTCATGTCCACAGACAGTCTCCAGGCGCTGGGCAATCTCTTTGATCAGGAGATCGCCGAATTCATGGCCGAACGTATCATTGACATATTTGAGGTTATCAATATCCAGAACCATCAGAGTCATAAACTGACTGGTGCGATTGATCAGTTCCAATTGCAGTTCCAGATGTTTCTGAAAAAAGTGCCGATTAGGGAGACCGGTCAGAGCATCAAAATGAGCATGATGGTAGAGTTGTTCTTCCTGAAGTTTGCGTCCGGAAATATCCTCTTTGGTGGCAACATAATTGGTAATAACACCATTCTCATCCTTTATCGGCGCTAGACTGGCCAACTCCCAGTAATAACGCCCATCCTTGGTTATATTACAGAATTCCCCCTGCCACTCCCGACCGGAGCTGAGTTTATTCCACATCTCAATATAAAAGCTATCCGGATGTTTACCTGATTTAAGCATGCGTGGGTTCTGGCCGATCGCCTCTTCCCAGCTGTAACCGGTTACTTCGGTAAATTTGGGATTAACATATTCAATGGTTCCGTTAACATCAGTGATAAAAACTATGTTGCCACCCTGTTCTACAGCGGTACTCAGTTTACGTAACTCCACCGTTCGCTGCTTAACCAGCAGCTCCAGATGGTCATGGTAATTCCTGTTTTCCCGTATCAACCTCGCCCTCTCGACACAGCGGGCGACAACCAGCTCCAGCTCTATCAGATCGACTACCGGCTTGGCCAGATAATCCCAGGCTCCTCTCCGCAGCGAATCAATCGCATCAGCAAGAATGCCGGTACCTGACAGAACGATGATCGGCAGGTTGTCATCAAACAGCTTGACCGCATCAATAACTTCCATGCCATCAACATTCGGCATCCGTAAATCGGTGATAACGACATCAGGTTGCATCGTCCGGGTCATGTCAATACCCTCACGGCCGTCACACGCCTGAATCACCGTAAAGCCGCAGTCTTCGAAAAAAGCCGCCACACTGCTGCGAACAGACTCCTCGTCGTCTATGGTTAATAACAGCAGGTTGGCAGCCGCCTGTTGCATGGTTAACCTCTCCCTGTTACAGATATATGGGTGATTCTTTTCACCAGTTTCGACAGGTCGTGGATCGGCTTTAACAGGACGTCACCGTCAGTCATGCCGATATCCCGGAGTTCATCAGACAGCGTGTACAGGATGCCGGTATGAAGCAAAAAACTGGTGACGGGGCAGAGGGTATGTGCCTTTAAAATAAAACTTTCACCATCCATGCCGGGAAGGCGCATGTCTGAGATGCAGACCACCGGGTTGATAGCGACAATCCGCTCCAGCGCCTGCTCGGCTGTGACATAACTGTGCACCGTAAACCCTTCATCCTCAAGATAGGCAGTTATGCACTCACGAATCATGTCATTATCTTCAACCAGCAGCACCGTAATTGCCGGATTATTCATCACGCCACCCCCTGCAACGGAAGCTTCACGGTGAAACAGCACCCCATGCCCGGTTGCGAACTGACATCAATCAGGCCATGGTGACCTTTCGTGACAATCTCATACGCCACCGATAATCCGAGACCGGTACCGACACCGATTTCTTTCGTTGTGAAAAACGGCTCAAAAATCCGCTGAGCGGTTTTTTTGTCCATACCGGGTCCGTTATCCTCGATTTCGATCACCGCCATACCTGCGGCCACTCGCGTCCTCACGGATATTCTCGGCTGATGTGGAAGGTCACTGCCTGCCAAGGCCTGGGCAGCGTTATTGAGGATATTCAGCAACACCTGTTCCATTCCCGTCACCGACAACAGTACCGGCGGCAGATCTGCAACATAATGCCTCTGCAGCTCAATCCGGTGAAAATTGTATTTCTTCTTCATATCATAATCAGTGCCGGCTAACTCCAGCACTTTGTCGACAAACGTTGAAAGATCAACCGGTTCGGCACCGGCATCGCTGCGGCGACTGAATTGAAGCATATTTGTTATGATGTCCGAGGCCTTTATTCCGGCGCTACGGATGTGAGCGATGAAATCAAAGATACCTCTTTTCTCCATGTATGCATGTACCAGGTCAAGGCTGACACCAACTTCTGCCGCTGCCTGCACGTTGGCCGGGATGTTCGCCGATACCCGTCGTTCAATATTCTGGGCATGCTGCAGAATCGCTCCGAGGGGATTATTAATTTCATGCGCCATACCGGCAGCCATACCGCTGATCATAGTCATCTTTTCGCTCTGGGTCATCAGTTCTTCAAAACGAAGCCGCTCCGTTACGTCGTGTGCCGTGCCGAAAATAGTCTGCACGCCATTTTCATCACGATGCCGGTTGACGCGCGAGGTATGCCTGCGCCAACTGCCGTCACCATGGTGAATGCGATAGGTCATCTCCTGCATGGAGTTGGTCCGAATCACTGCCATAAATATATCTTCACAACGCGGTATATCATCCGGGTTTACAAACTCTCTGAAATTATGTCCGATTACTTCTGAAGGTTCATGCCCGAGAATGTTTTTCCAGGCGGGGGAGACGTAGTCAAAGTAGCCTTCAAAATCCAGCGAGAAGATAATGTCACTGGAATTTTCCACCAACATCCGATAGCGGGATTCGCTTTTGAAAAACATTTCAGCTTTTGGCGGCATGCGTCCCCTTTCCTTCCATTACCTCCGCCACCGCCCGACTCAGTCCACTCCGGTTGTATGGCTTGTGAATAAATCCGTCTGCGCCCAGTACCATAAGCTCATCATCCGTATCTGCATTGATGAACCCGGAACAAAACAGCACTTTCAGATCGGGAGCCTGTTCCCGCAGCCGCAGGAAAGCTTCTTTACCTCCCATCGTCGGCATGATTATATCCAGAAGGACCAATGATATTTCGTTTCGGTGCGCGGCAAAGACCGCCAGCGCATCCGCCCCGCTCTCTGCCAGATATACCGTATAACCGAGATCTTCAAGCAGCTCACGTCCGACATCACGAAGAATTTTTTCATCATCTACCAGCAGAATTCCGCCACTGCCGACCACAGCTTCCGCACTGCAGGCAATTACGCCTATTTCATCTTCTATCAACGGGAGGAATATTTTGAATACAGAGCCAACGCCCGGTTCGCTTTGAACGTACATTTGTCCTTTGTGGCTCTGAACAGTTCCATATACGGTTGCCAAGCCAAGACCGGTGCCTTTGCCAATCGCCTTGGTGGAAAAAAACGGCTCAAAAATGTGCTCCATGACCTCTTTTGTCATGCCGACGCCGGTGTCGGACACAGAAATTTCAACATAGCGGCCCGGTGAAAGAGAGAGGTTCATCGTAGAGCAGGCAATTTCATCAATTATTTTTAGCGCCGTTGCAAACAGCAACGAGCCACCATCCGGCATGGCGTCACGGGCATTGATGCCAAGGTTAAGCAACGCATTTTGCAACTGGGTCTGATCACCTGTCACGACCGGGGAACTCTCATCAAAACGGACAGTCACGCAAATCTGCTTGTCTATGGTGCGTTCCAGCAACCCAATGACAGCTGTTACGGTGTCGTTGACGTGTACAGACTTGACTACCATCGGATTTTTTCGCGAAAAGGTCAGCAACTCGCGGGTAAGTTCCGCACTGCGCGTGGTGGCTTCCAGGATGGCATCTACCGTTTTGCTGTTTTTTTCATCGCCTTTCAGCCGCAGCTTCAGCAATTCGGCGGCGGCCATGATACCGGCCAGCATATTATTAAAATCATGGGCAACACCACCCGCCAACTGTCCGATAGCATCCATTTTCTGAGACTGAAGCAGCTGATTCTGCAGTCGTTTCTGTTCTGTTATGTCCATGACTGCGCTGAGGACACACGGTTTACCGGCAATTTCCAGCAGTACACCGGAAAAAAGTACGGTAAAAACTTCACTGTTTTTGCGGCGCATTTCGGCTTGAAAATTCCGGACAATACCATTGGCTTTCAGCTGCTTAATAAAACTGTCCCGGGTTGATTCATACCGCCACACTCCCAGTTCAACGGTGGTTCGACCAAGGGTCTCTTCCCGGGAATAGCCAAACATCTCGACAAACCCTTGATTGACATCACTGTACTTCCCTTCCGGAAGAGTAGTGAGAGCAACCGTAATTGGCGAAAAATCAAATACGGCTTCGAATTTTTGCGAACTTTCCGCAATAACGTCAAGCTGCATCCGCATCATTTTCTCAGTAGCCAGTAATTGGTCGTGCGTGTTCTGGTATTCAACAATCTGTGACCGTAACATCTCTTCCGTTGCCAACAGTTCATCCTGACTCTGAATGTAGTCGTCAACCTGAGAGCGCAGCATTTCCTCAGTCGCCAGTAACTCCTCCTGCGACTCCTGATACTCTTCAATCTTGAGGCGCAGCATCTCTTCAAGCCGCTTTCTTTTGCGGACATTCATAACCAGCGTTATCAGGCCGACGGTACTCAAAAGAGTACACAGCGTCCCGACCCAGGCTATCGTTTTATTTATGGCTAATGTTGAAGGAGGCTTGTTGATTATCATCGCATCAGTCGGCAGTTTGTCGGGATGAATGGCGTATTTTTTCATGACGAGATAATCAAATGCCGGGTGAGAAAGATCGCTTGTTACGACCGGGATATTTTCAGGTAACTCTCCGCCGAGAACCCGCACTGCAAGTTCGGCAGCTTTCAGACCCTGAGTCTGCCCCTTCAAAATCCGCCCGCCAATCACACCATGCCCTAACTGTTCCGCATAGACCGAATAGACCGGAACCGGACTGGCTCCGCTTACCAGCCTGGCCGCTTCAGCGTGGCTGAAGGTTCTGCCACCCTTTTCAACCGTGTACGACAGCATAAGCACCAGATAATCGGGCGGCACCGATTTCAGCCGGTTCACCGTTTCCTCAAGCGGCATTTCTTCCATAAAATGGAGCTTTATTGCAGGAAACTGCCCTGACGATTTTTTCAGTTCATGGTTAATGGCAATACCGGTATCGGTAAAGTCATGAATGACAATTATGTTGTGGACGTTCGGCTGTAATTGGAGAGCCAGCTTGAGCGTCCCGACAATATCATGAAATTCCGCAACTCCGGTAATGCGGGATTGCCCGGCAATCATGGATGGTTCGTAATTGTTTATGCCGCAAAAAACAAGAGGGGTGCCGGGAGAAATGCGCTGACGATACTTCGTTGCGAATTCCAGCGCGGCATTGTCCATAGCAATTATGATATCGAGTTTGTGGCCGGAATACTTTGCTTCAAGCAGATCAGCTAAACGGGGAAAGTGCTGCTTACTATGGAACATTTTCGTATCGAGGTGTTCGATAAAGGTTTCAACGCGGGGGAAGACTTTTGACAAGCCGTCACGCACTCCTTCCATCTCATTTTCGGACCAGTCGTAGCCTATGTTGTATGAATTGAGAATAAGAATACGAGGCACAGGAAGTGCGGCGTAGAGAGGGGGTTGACCGGGCAGAACCGCGACGGCAGCTAACATGATAGCTGCCGTCAAAACGATCCGCACAAACTGGTGGTACAGAAAACGCATTACTACTCCATTCCTGTGAAATGAGAGCCGTGATTACCTGAATTATTTCAATAAGATTTCTATCTTCGCGGTTTTTTTAATATCTTCAATATATTTCTGAATTGCTTCGTTAACTTTTTGCCCTTTGAGGTATTCTTCAATCTTTGTTTTTACATCTTTGTACTCAGCAGTTGTGGCCGATTTTTTTTCCACCAGCTTAATTATATGATAACCAAACTGGGTCTCGACAACATCACTGACTTCCCCCGGTTTGAGAGCAAATGCAGCTTTTTCAAAGGGAGCCACCATTTGCCCTTTTCCGAAGAAGCCAAGATCTCCACCCTGTGGAGCACTCGGGCAGGTTGAGTTCCCTTTTGCCACCGTGGCAAAATCAGCTCCGCCATCAAGCTCTTTCTTCAGCTTATCGACCTTCTCCCTGGCCTTTTTCTTTTCATCTGCGCTGGCGTTAGCCTCAACTCCGATCAGGATATGGCTCGCTTTTACCGATTCTTCCTGTTTAAACTTGTCCTGATTTTTGTCATAAAAGGAACGGCTGTCCGCCTCTGAGACGACTGTTTTTGCTACGAATGTTGTTTCGACGAATTGAGTAATCAGCAGGTCGCGCCTGGTGTACTCGCGCAGTTCTTTTTCATCCATCTCCAGCTCTTTGATAGCCTTTTTAAATTCCTGCTCATCCTTGAAGCGCTCTTTACCCTGAGCCAGCTTTGCATCAATCAGTTTATCAAGATCCTTGATCTCTATCTTTGCTGCGGCCTGATATAACAGCTGCGCCGAGATTAACTGATCCAGCGCCTGCTTGTTTACATCAGCCATCTGATCTGCGGGTGGTGTCTGCCCACGCAGCATGACTTTTTTTGCCCGACGCAACTCGATAGCGTCAATCGCCGTCCCGTTCACACGGGCAATGACGCCCTGCTGCTCGACAACAGCAGGTGCTGCTACAGGAGGAGTCTCTTTTTTTACCTCCGGCTCAGCGGCGATTACCTGACTTCCATACGACAGAAATGATGCGACCATAAGCCCTTTTAACAATACTGTTGAACATGTTTTTTTCATCTGACCAGATTCTCCTTAAAATAAATTTTTATCACTCTACCACACTCGCCACGAACATAAAAGTCAAACGAACGGTATCATGTCCTTCTGATACCAATTCTATCGCCATATTTCATCGGTATAGTGGCCATCCGCGCCCCGCACCAACAGCGGCGGCTCCACAACCGGTTCTGAGAATCTCCCCTTTGCAAACTCTGCCATGAACATGGTTGCCGGTGACCCGGCATTGTTGTGCACCATGCGCAGACGGAGCAGTGATATTTTCATTGAAGATGCCAGAGACAGAAACTCCGCCAGACGCGACGGCAGATGGATAAAGCAGATTCTCCCGGATGGCTTGACCAGATATTTTGCTGCGGCAAGAAAATCAGAAAGCCCGGCGGTAGTTTCATGTCGAGCAGAGTCACGACCGGCTCTGGGACTGATTTTTCCAGTTCCCGGCCGGCGAAACGGCGGGTTGGCTACAACAAGATCGAACGTCGAATCGGAATAAGAATTTCGCAGCTGTATGACATCTTCAACACGTTTAGAAACCCTGTCGGCAAGACCATTATGCTGAATATTCCGCTCAATGAGTTGAGCCATTTCCCGGTTATTCTCAACCGCCACGACAGAAGAATCCGCATTAATCCTGGCAAGCACGAGTGAAATGATGCCGCACCCGGCACCAAGGTCAATAATGCTGCCGACCGGCTTTACTTTCTGGCAGAAGCGGGCAAGCAGAAGAGGATCGAGTGAATAGCGGTAGCCCTGCCGTGGCTGAAAAAGCTGCAGATTGAACAATGTAAGGTCATCCAGGGTTTCCACTCACCCTTCCCCTTTCACCCTTCTTCGTATCCACCACTCTCTCACCAGCATTGCGGCAAACAGCACAAATGACACCAACGTCAGGTATTTACCGATTTTGAAGGGAAGCGGATCGAAACGGAACTCGACTCTATGGGTACCCGGAGCGAGATAGACGCCACGCAGGATATAGTTGGCCCGCTGGATATCAACAGCCTTGCCATCCACATCAGCCTTCCAGCCCTTATAATATTTTTCACCAAGCACCAGCATGGCATTTGCTGTATTGGCAACAGACAGGTCTATCTTCTCGCCTTCATAGCGGGTGACCTTGACATTCCCTGTCGCTGCAGTTGCTGCAGCGCCAATTTCAGCCATCTGCAGAGCAGGCGGCGACTCGACGACGGCAAAGCGGCGCGGCTCAAATTGCTGACTTTGCATAACGGCCAAAACCTGCTGCGGTTGTGAAACCGTCAGCACTGAAGGAACCAGCCATGCTTTGGGCATGACCGCGCGGTTCTCCAGCACGACCTCATTGCCGTCAGGTGACTGGAACAGCGGTGCGTACTTGTCGCCGAGCTGGGCGCGTTCCTGCGCGTATTGGGCAGCAGAATAGATGACGTAGCGGACGTTGATTATATCCGGCAGTGCCGACATGAGACTGAATGAATCGAGAAAATTCTGCCAGCGCTGCTGCTGCACCGGCATGGGGATAAACATGACCGGAACATTATTGGACGAGTAGGGGCCGGGACCTCCCGAGACCGGAAGTACCCGATACTCTTTTGGCTGGCCTTTCAGGAAGTCCACAACCGGAGTAGTATAATTTTTTTTCGTCTCTTTGGGGGCATCAACAAGAAACATATATTTAGCATTCACCCGACCGACATCAAGAACAAAAAGGAGAATAAGCAGATAGCCCGCCCATTGCCCGGCCCTCCGACTGCGGGTTCCGGCAATCACAGCGGCATACCCTGCGGCAAAGAGCGCTGCAATAGCTGTTTCAACGATCACATTGATCCAGCGCTGCGTAATGAGTTGCGGGCCCTGCTCATAGCGGGTCGGTTGACCAAGAAACTCGACAAAGGAGCGCATAAAAAAATCTTTTCCGAAGTATTCCACACCAAGAAGTACCAGCAGCGCGATGACCAGTGCTGTAATACCATGGAGATAGCGGCGAAATGCAGGACTTGTGCGGATTTCCTCGTCACGGAGAAGGTCCAGACCGCGTGCAGCCAGGGCGGCACCACCGATAAGCGGAACGAAGAGCATCATTTTGGGAACACGAAAGCGGTCGATACCGGGGAAGAAGTCAAAGAGGAGGTTGTAAAAGGGGGTGTACTTACCCATGGAAAAGAGCAGGCCGCCGATGATGGCGCCGAGCGCAAGCACGGTATGGCGATCACGACGAAATATAAGGGGAAGGGGCAACAACAGCCAGGGAAGCATACCGAAATAGCTGACTGTC
Organism: Desulfuromonadales bacterium; assembly: GCA_013349405.1. Classification (GTDB taxonomy): domain Bacteria; phylum Desulfobacterota; class Desulfuromonadia; order Geobacterales; family Pseudopelobacteraceae; genus JACRCG01. The sequence continues at coordinate 16,594 of DUZS01000010.1, forward strand.
TGGGTGAACGCCATTCTCCCCCAGTAGTATACACCGATATTTGTAGGATTTTCGCCCCCCTCCTGACGGGAAAAACCGAATAATCCGGGAATGAGAAACCCGGCTAATTCCTCCGGCGGCAGTGACCACATCATCGCCTCATCGCGATCAAGCCCACCTTTGCCCTGATTCGCACCGCTCATAGCCCCCCGATTGGTCTCTTTTGACCAGTTGGCCAGCGGCAGCAGATCAATGGCTACGGTAGAGAGAAAAAAACAGAGCACCACCAGATTGAGGCCGACCAGTCGGAGCGACTGCCCCTTTTTGCCTTCGGTCACCGCAATGCCGATCAATCGGCAGATGCCAAAGGCGCCGACACAGAGGCAGGTGTAGTAGGCAATCTGCCAATGGGTGTAAAAAAACTGCAGCGCCAGGACAAACGCGGTCGCCATGAACCAGACAGCCCGCCGGGTCTGAAAGCCCCGTTCGAACAGGTAAAATGCCCAGGGGGCGACGCAGATCGTGGCAATCTTAAGAACGTGGCCGGCATTGATCAACGAAGCCATCTCCGGCGCCAGGGCAAAGATGAGCCCGCCAAGCAGTGATGCAAGCAGGCTTGCCCCGATGGCACGACAGAGCATGAAGGTACCAGCGCCACCGACAAAAAAATGCAGTACGATGAACCAGCCGACGCTGGCCGGCGGCTTGATGAAATAATAGAGCAGCCCCTGCCAGAAGAGGAAATGATTGCCAAGGCCGCCCCCTTCAAGGGTGTTGCCGCTGTTATTGTAGATGTCCCAGTCGGCGGTCAGCTTGAGTGAAAAAATATCGGTGAGAGACTGATGAGAGAGACGAATTACCGCCCAGTAGTATTCGTTGATGATATCCGGAGCGCGAATAATCTTGTCGGTAAAGAGGATTTTCCCGTAGCAAAGGATGCAGAGAGTAAGCAGCACTCCCAGGAAGATGTAATTTTTTTTCTGCTCCGTCATTGCTTACCTCTCACTTGAGTATATACCGCCAGAGTTTCCCGGGCAGCCGTTTCCCAGGAGAACAGAGCTGCGCGCGCCCGGCCGGCCTCGCGAAGATGTTCAGCCAGAACCGGATTTGAAAGTATTCGCATTATAGCGGCTGAAACCCCGTCAATGTCAGTCGGTGACACCGTTATTCCAGCGTCACCAACCACTTCCGGTAGCGAGGTTGCATTTGATGTTATGACCGGAACGCCACACGCCATTGCCTCCAAAGGCGGAAGACCGAAGCCTTCAAAGAGTGACAGATAGAGAAAAACCCTGGCCCTGTCATAGATAAACGGAAGATCAGCGTCCGGGACAAAGCCGGTAAAAATTATTTCCGAGTCAAGGTGCAGCTCTTTTATCCGCGCAAACAACTTTTCGTAGAGCCATCCTTTGCGACCGACAATAACCAGCTTATCTGCAAGCGCAGCGTTCTTTTTTAACCGGTAAAAGGCCTCAATCAGGGTGTCCAGATTTTTGCGCGGCTGAATGGTACCCACGTAGAGCAGATATTCAGCTGGAAGTCCATATGTGCGGCAGACTCTCTCACCATCAGCGGAGGAACGTTGTTGAGTCATATGAGGATCAAATCCAAGCATGATGGCTTTAACCTTCTCCGGAAGACAGCCAAAGTCGTCACGAATTTCCTGCCTGGCATGTTCTGAATCTGTAATGATAAAGCTGCTGCGACGAGCGGCAATAGGTATCTGCAGGCGCCAGTACATCCGGGCGGCAAATTTTTCTGTCTCCGGGTGTTTGAGCGGTATCAGATCGTGCAGGGTGACCACAACCGGGCAGGAGGCATGGTATGGAATCGCACTTTTCGGGCAATGCAGCAGATCCACCGCTTCCCTCGTGCAGGCGTGCGGGAGAAGTACGTGTTCACGCCACAATCTGGCCAGTGGGTTTTTCCCTGGCAGAACAATTTCTTTAGCAGCGGGAAAACGACCCAGATGATCGGAATCGTTATAAAAAACCACATACTCATTGTCGCGGTCAATGCGCAGCAGAGCATCAACAAGCCCCAGCACATAGGTTCGGGGACCGCCTTGTGTCGAGATAGTGGAGGCATCAATGGCAATACGCACGTTCAGCTCTCTTCGTGATTTTTTCTGAATTTCGGGTGCAGACGCATAAGTCCGTGCAGCCCCAGTTTTCTCAAAACATTTTTGGTGACATTCATACCACCCTTGATGACAAACCAACAGCCAGCCCGCCAACGGGGATACCCGGCAGCAACAGTCACAGTAAAAACCTCACGCCGGGCGGCCAGAAACCGCTCATCACTGGCTCCGCCATAGCGCATGTTTGCCAGTATTCGTTCGATATAGCGAAACCGGCATCCTGCCCGATAGAGTCGTAACACCAGCTCATAGTCCATGGCGACTTTCAGCCGTGTATCGAACAGGCCGGCCTGGTCATACGCGCGGCGGCGGACAAAGGTCGCCGGATGATTGACCGGCATGTCATGCCACACCCGCTCATCCACCGGTGCAGGCTTCAAACGGAACAGCGGAGTATCACCCTGGAAACGAAGCATATCGCCATGCACCACATCACAGGTTGGATCAGCATCAAATGCGGATGCAACAGCAGCAAGCGCCCCGACTGCATAGGTGTCATCGGAGTTGAGAATACCGATGATGTCTCCACAAGCCATCCGGATACCTTTATTGAAGGCATCGGAAATACCATCGTCCGGCTCTGAAACCCAGCGGATACGCGAATCTTTATCTGCACTGCTGCGAATAATATCCAGAGTGCCGTCGCTAGAGCCGCCATCGATGATGATATATTCAAAAACGCAGAAATCCTGGGAGAGTACGCTTTGAATGGTTTCCGTCAGGAAGGTTCTGCTGTTATAGGTGACGGTGATAATTGAGAAACGCATCAGGCAGCACCGCAGGCTTTTTTATACACGGCCATGGTTTTTCTGGCGGTATCATTCCAGTTAAACCGACTGGCCCGCTCAAGCCCCTGCGCGCGCATTCGGGTCAGCTCTCCCTCATCGTTCCAGACAGACCATATCGCCGTCGCCATTGCTTCACTATCAAGCGGGTCAAAAGTTACCCCTGCGTCACCAGCAACTTCCGGTAATGACGTGGTGTTGGAACAGACAACCGGACAGCCGCAGGCCATCGCTTCGACAAGTGGAATGCCGAATCCCTCAAAGAGTGACGGGAATACCATGAGGCGGGCGCAGTTATACAGGCCGGGGAGATCTGCGGCAGGAAGATAGCCGAGAATTTTGACATCGTCGGTAAGGCCGAGCCTGCTTATTTCAACTTGTATATCGGAGTGCGACTGCATAGCAATTCCTGTCAGCACGAGCAACCCTTCAAACGCATGCCGTTCCCGCATCAGTTTGAGGGCAGCCAGCAGGCGTTTGTGGTTTTTATGTGGCCACGTTGCAGCCGGATAGAGCAGGAACGGTCTGGCAAGCCCGTATTTATCACGGATTGCCGCTAATAATTCTGAATTGTCAACAGGTCGATATTCCGGACCATAGCCGGTATGTATAACCTCAATTTTTTCGGCCTCAATGCCATATCGGTCAGTCAGACACTCTTTGGTAAAGGTAGCACTGACAATGATCTGCGTTGCGCGCTCTGATGAAATCCGGTAGAGACGTTGACGCTTGAGCAGTTCTGTACGGCTAAAAAATTCCGGAAAGAACTCGTGCTGCATATCCCAGAAGGTCAACACCGATGGGAGCTTGATATCCGGAGGTGTGAGCACCGTAAAGGGGTGATGAATGACATCGGCCTTAACCCGGTTCATCCGGCCGGCAAGCATATCCCGGTTGAAAATGTTTCGAACAGCACCACGAAGGAACCAGGCTGGAGATGGCTTGGCATAATTGATATATTCCAGACGAAAGTTCGGATTAACCAACGGGACCTCTTTGGCAAAGCGTTTGTCGCAGAGGATCAGATACTCGTTTTCATGATCGAGAACCTGCACCCGATCAACGAGATTTCTGAAATAGGTTTCCATTCCCCCCATGCTGCCGGGATGAAAACTGGTGGCATTAAGCCCCACTCGCATGCGCTACTCCGCCAAACTTTTATCAGGATGCGATTTTTTCCTCACGCCATTACTCAACTCTCCACCGGCAGTTGCTCTGAAATCATCTTCCAGCAGCGTTTTTTTTGCTAAAAACGGTGCAACAAGACTCGCCGTTTTATGCCGTACAAGCAGAAAAAACAGGGCAGCGGGCAGTTTTTTTTCTGTTATCAAATGCACCGTGGCACCGTTAGTGTAGAAATTAAGGCCCTTGCTTTCGGCTAATAACCGCAGAGATTTACGGGTATAAAAAGAAACATGCTGTCCATGCTCAAGCCCGAAATACCACCATTCTTCCGGTCTCGGTGCCGGTTCAGGCAGCAGGTCGGTAGTGAAGAGAATATTTTTTGAATGCTTCAGAAGCTCATCCAGCCCACCCACGGGATCGACCAGATGTTCAAATAGTTCAAAAGCCGTGACAATGTCGTAGTTTCTGCAAGTGTCAAGGTCGGCTGCGCAGCCGCCGGCAAACAGATTCGTGCAATAACGGTCGTACCACTTAAAATCAAATCCGCAGTCCCGCATCAGCCGGACAAACAGACCATAACCTCCCGCATAGTCGAGATAATTCCCCTTCGTGTCAAAAAAGAACGTGAGCAGTACCCGGGTTATTTCAGCCAACCGGAAATTACGCCTCACCAGGCCGATATCGCTTCCCGTTATGACTGATGAATAAGCTTCTTCAAGCCAATATGGTTCTTCGCTACAAATGAAACCGCACCAGTTGCAGCGATAGAATGCAACATCATATGTACCGAGCAAACGGGCTCGGGAAAAAATTTCTACATTTCCATTACAAATTTTACAGGACATAATAAACTCTCTATCACTCTAAAACGGAGACAATTGCTTCTTCCATCAGTCGTGAAAAAGCCGTGCGCGAGTATTTCTCCCGGGCAAATCGCCCGGCCTTCTCCGACATGCTTCGCCAACTGTCGTACTCCATCGCGGCGACCGCAAGAACAGCATTTTCAATCGCTGCCACCGTGCACTCTGTGAGCAGGAAACCTGCCTGATCAGACAGGGAAATGCCGCAGTTTTTACTGATAACAGCAATCATTCCTGCCTGCATGCAGGTTATAGCAGCCGTTGAAATCCCTTCACTGCAGGACGGATTTATGAATGCACCGACTCGCGAAGCGATTTTCATAAAACGGCTGTCAGCGGGAAACAGAAACCCGTGACTTTTTATATTGGGTGTCTTAAAGAGCTCTGTCCGGTAGGCATCAACAAAATCACGCTCTTTCAGGTAGGGACCTACGACATGCAACGTCAGTTCCGGATGCCGTGCAAAAACTTCCAACACCAGATCAAGCCCTTTGAGAACCGCCCCGCCACCATTAAACCAGAGAAATTCGGATGACGTGGGACCGCTCTCAGGACTCTTCACGGTTTCGGGAAGAAATGACCCGGTTGCTACGACCGGACGAATCTTACACTGAATGTCGTCAGTAAAGGTCGCCGCTGTCACTTCGTTACCAATCAGCGTAATCAGATTCGCTCTCGCCAGACCTTCGGCAAATTTTTTCAGATCATCGGCTCCAACAGAGCGGCGGGTGCATATTGTCTCACCTCGGCGAACCTTGAGATCTTGGAGCCTCAGCGCTTCTGCCTGATTAGAGAATTCGGGGTTACTGCCGGTCACATGAAAAATTGCTTTTGTTTTTTCACTGCTGCAGCGCAGCAGATTGCGATGGATGTCGAAAACCACGTCGTACGGTGTAACAGGCAGAAAGGCGCTATCGTCCCACGCGATCAAATCCACGACATAACCGAGTCGATTGAAGATGCGGACAATTTCAGAGCTTTCCCAGACATTGGAGTGGCCGCGAAAAAACGCCGGGTCGCCAAGCAGAGGCAGCGGCAAATAGCTGACAAGGGCCCTCCCCCTCAGTGTGGCCTTTCCGGGCGGGCGGATATTCAGTGAGCGCTGCGGCAGATAGTGCTGGCAGGCCCGCTGCAATTTGTAACCATATTCTCCCAATGACACCGGCTACCGCCTTCTCAGCTTAACAATAAACTGCACCGCCAGTAATGGAAAGAAGAGACGCAGCAAGGGGCCGGAAAAGCGGGAGATGCATGACTGTTGCTCGATGGTAAAGCCGCTCCGGTCAATCAACTCTGAAAAAGAGTGCCAGGTGAAAAAGCGGAGGTGAGTCCGATCCATGATGCCGGTTTCAGTATAGCGGAACTGACCGAAAAGCAGACGCAACCGTATGCTGTAGTTGGCGATATTTGGAACAGATACAATAACTTTCCCCCCCGGTGCAAGGTAGTCGTTGAGCGCTGTCAGAAAGAGGTCAGGCCGTTTCAGATGCTCAATAATATCGCCAAGAATAATCAGGTCATACTTGATCGCGCTTTCAGGAAGCGGTGACAGATCAAGATCAATACACCAGAACGCATCAAGCCGCTCCGCCGCCGCCATGCCTGCTTCTGCCGAAATATCGACTCCATGCACCACCGCCTGGTGATTTTCCCGCTTGATCCAGGCGCCAAGGGCGCCAGATCCGCAACCGATGTCCAGAACAGCAGCTTCCCCCGCGTAGAGTCCGGTAATCTTCGGGTTCACATTTTCATAAATTTCCCGGCCGGAAAACGCAGCGCCGGCGGAACCATCAGCATAATTGTTTTTTATCAAGAGTCTCTCCCCTGATCGACACTGCTGCCTCGGCGCCACAATGAAAACGGCACGTCATTGCTTACTGCCACCGGGAAAAGAGCATTGACGCGTAACTGAAAATCACGGTCGGAAAAGGGCACGAGCCGTTTACTCTTGTCAGCATAGTAACCGCCGACCGTCTCCCAGGCGGATTTCAGAAAGCAGCTCCCCGAATGGGTCATGTTCAGATCGTTGTAGCGGCGAAAGCTGCTGACGTCAGCCGGCAGACTGACGCTCAGCGCCACAGGACCACCGGGCGTTGAGCGGCTGCTCTTTGAATGCGACGCCAATTCCTCATTGGAGCAGAAGTGGACACTGGTGCCGCCAATCATTACGACATCAGTACGGAGTTTGAAAAGTTCCAGCAGCGTGGCGACAGCATCATGCATCAGATAATCGTCGTCGTTGAGAATTATGATCAATTCACTTGCGGCAGCTGCTACTCCCCGATTAAGGGAGAATGCCTGTCCTCTGTTGCTGTCATTGTTCAGGAGTGTGCAGCGAATATTCCCCCGTGCTCCGAGTCGGGCAAATCCTTCCGCCAACACTGCACCAGAATGATCCGGTGAGCAATCATCAATCGCGATCACTTCGTCAGGAAGCCTGCTTTGGTTGGCAATGCTTTCAAGAGCCTGGGCAAGAAATGCTGAATGTCCGTAACACGGGATCACTACTGCTACTGAAACTGGCGGATTCTCACTACGCAGTTGTCCAACACTACTGACTGAATTCAGAAATGCCTGGATACGACGCTGCGATATTTCCGGAGCTCCAAATAGACGGGAGACTTTCCGATAGAGGTTGTGCAGACGATAATTCAAACGTCCCATTACTATCGCTCACTTCCGGGCCGGATTCGACGTACTCTCCTGCGTACAAACGCCTTCAGGCGACGAACTATTGAGGCAGGGCGTATTTTGAACTGCTCCTTAAAAAACAGCTGATCGTACAATTGGTGAGGATTTACCAGAGCAGGGTGTGTCAGTGCATTAACATCGCACGGAAATACCGGGAAAAAATTATTAGCCGAATATCCACCTGCGTGGGCACCTACCGTCCCAATGTTGGAAATCATATTTCGAGCGGGAATAATGCTCAGGCCATTATTGGAAAGACATGAAAAGAACCACTGACTGTCCCAGGTATTGATACGCCCGCAATAGGTATTATCAAATGTTGACGTAAGAAAACGCCGCATATAGCTATCGGCATAATAACCGTGCAGTTGCCCCTCTTTTCTGAATCGCGGCCATCGCTGCATTGTAATATCATAGTTCTGCCACGCCCTGCGCCAGGTGGCCCACCCCCAGATCGGAAAGTACCTTGAAAAAACATAGCTTTCCGGAACATCAAGCCGATCTACCAGATAGTTAGTACCACCTACCATCATCACCCGCTCATCATCATGATAACGAGCCAGCATTTCCTGACAAAAAGGGAAAAAATCGGAATGCGGCAGACAATCATCCTCAAGGATAATCGCTTCTTCAACCTCGGAAAAAACCCAGTCAAGGCCGCTTGATACCCGCCCTTTGCACCCCAGGTTTTTTTCTGAGTAATTCTTCAGTACCCGGCACGGCCAATCAATTTGCTCGATGATACCACGAACTTTTGCACACAGGTCAGCTTCACCAGGGCGGTCGTCCCGTGGACCATCAGCCACCAGCAACAGCATTTCCGGCTCTGCCTGACGGATAGCAGCAAAGACCTGCGCAGTGGTATCAGGGCGATTAAAGACCAGAAAGGCAACGGGAGTAATTAGTCCCATTATTTCTAACCTCCCAAAACAGTTTGTGCACTGCCGCGCCGCACAAACAGGAGATTCTGATATCCAAACAGCTCACACACGACAGGACGGTATTTCGTAATCGGCAGCAGTCCGCCCGGAAGAAGGCGAAATATGTCATACCTGTCACCAAGCAATGTATAAAAGTCACGGAAAAACACCCGGCTGACCGTGTTCATCTCATTGAACTCCAGTTGAATCATTTCCACCATTCCACATGCCAAGGACGCTGCAGCTCCCTGCAAAACCTGGTATTCATGCCCCTCGGTATCGATCTTGAGCAGCGTAATTTTCTTCAAATCGCGTTGCTGCACAAAGATATCAATAGTGCTGAGACTGACTTCAATTGCAGTTGCCGACACCTTGTGCAACCCTTCAATGACATCCCGGTAAATTGTGGCATGTTCGGTGCCGCACCCATCAGCTTCCTGCCGGTCATAGAGCTGCAACGCTCCGGTCTCAGCCCCCATCCCGGAATTGATCGCCTCAAACCCTCTTTTTTCAGCTGACAGCTGCAGCAGTGAGAATGTCGCCGGATGCGGCTCAAAGGCGTAGAGTGTTGCACCAGGGCAGACAGTCAATAATTTATTGGCATAGTTGCCCCGGTTTGCCCCCACGTCCAGAACAACCGGTTTATCATAGCGACCCAGAATCTCCGTCAGGAAGTGAGTTTCACCGCTCGTATCATCGCTCTCGGCATTTTTTATCCCCAAGCCGCGCAAACTCAACTCCAGAAGCAGCTTATTGAACTTGAAGCAAGATGGCCGTGCGAAGAGTATTCGGTAGCAGGAGGCAATTAAATTAAACAGTTTTTCAGTCATCGGTACCCACTTGAATCGGCGCTGTCACAGCCCGCGCAGATAGCGGACAAACAACAGGGACTTGATCTGGCAGAAAAAAATCGCGCGCGTCTTTGTGTGCAGCAGGTTCAAAAACACCGCTGCCAACGCCTGGGAAACCACTGTTGCCACCGCTGCCCCAATTGGGCCATAAACTGGAATCAGCCAGAGATTAAGCAGGATATTAACTGTTGCTCCGATGACGATACGCACCATAGCCAGACGAGTCAGGTTTTCTGTCAGATCCCATGGCCCTTGAGCTACGCCGTAAAAGACAAACAGCGACGCCCATATATGCACCGCCAGTACCGGACCTGCGGCTTGATAGGCAGTGCCGTACAGTGCAGTCACAATCCAGTTTGAACAGAGTGACATCGGTATGGCAATCAGTAACGAAATCCCCGCCATCAAACTGAAGAGACGGGTGATACGGCGATAATACAACTGTTCGTCCTGCTCTTTGCATTGCACTATTGTCGGGAAAACAGATGATACGACTATCATCGGAATCATGTACCATATTTCCGACAGCTTGGTTGCCGAAGCATAGATGCCGACGGCACCATTACCAGCCATGTCACCCAGCATTATCTGGTCTATTTTCATATAGATGGCTATCGACAGCCCGCTCAGGATCATCGGCCAGCTATCACTCAGCATGTGACGACAGCGAACGAACGTACTGGACCACTCACCTATGCGATACCCGGATTTTTTGTATAAAAGCGTCATCCCGACGGCAGCGAGGATTACCTCGAGAAATGCAGCCCAGGCAAACATCTCCAGAGAGGCATGGGCAATAATGAGTCCGATTTTTATACAAACAGTCACCAGAAAGGCACCGTTTTTGGCGATCACTGTGTTACGGGATTGCATCCGTGACTGAAACCAGAAATCAATGACATCAAACGCCTGAAACACCATCCCGGCGGCAATAATTGCCACCAGCATCCTGCCGGCGGCATCACTGTTACGAAGCAAAAGAAACGATCCGAGGCAGACAAAAAAGGTACTTGCGCCGCCAACCAGCCGTAAAACAAGGGCTGAGCCGAGAATTTCCCTTGAATCGTCAGGCTTCCGGACAAGCTCCCGAATAACGATTCCGTCAAGGCCCAATGTTGCAAAGGTGGCAAAAAGAGCTACAAAAGCGGCTGAATAGCTTAACAGGCCAAATCGTTCCGGCCCGAGATAGCGAACCACCCAGATATTTACAAAAAGCCCGACCCCCATGCGGAGCACTTTGTCAAAGAACAGCCACCCGGCATTATCAATTATTTTTTGAAGAGTATGCCTCCCTTCAACCCGCTTTCGCATAAAATCAGGCAGGTATCTGAGCCATGAATGATCGGATGACATCAACAACAGCGTTGTGAGGTGAACTGTTCCACCATCATTCTCACAACATCCTTCATCCCGTATTTTGCCCGCCAGCCAAGAATACGTTCCGATTTTTCCGGATTGGCCCTGCTGACCATAATCTCCGACGGACGCAGCAGTGACGCATCACTTTCTACATGGTCGTGCCAATCGAGCCCCACACAGCGAAAAACCTCAGCGACAAAATCCTCAAGGCGGTTTGTTTCACCGGTAGCGATCACGAAATCATCGGCTTTGTCCTGCTGAAGAATCATCCACATCGCCTCGACATACTCGGGAGCCCAGCCCCAGTCTCTGGCAATTTCAATAGTACCGAGTCTGAGTTTTTCATCGGCTCCCCGGGCAATCCGGCAGGCGCTCCGGACAATCTTCTGGGTGACAAAGCGCTCGGGACGCAAGGGGGATTCGTGGTTGAACAGTATCCCGGTGCTGGCATACAGATTATACGCTTCCCGGTAGTTGGCAATTTCCCAGAAGGCGGTGGCCTTGGCGACAGCGTACGGACTGCGCGGACGGAACGGGGTATTTTCGTCCGCCGGCTCGCCGCCGGTATTGCCGAAACATTCGCTGGAACCGGCATTATAGAGCCGGGTCGGTCGTTTTAGGAAGCGAATCGCCTCCAGAAGATTCAATGTGCCGACACTGATACTCTCGAGTGTTTCCACCGGCTGGTCAAACGAAAGTCCAACCGAGCTCTGCCCGGCAAGATTGTATATTTCGTCAGGCTGAGCAGTAACAAGGACTTGAAGAACACTGCGAAAATCATTAAGCGCCATGGAATGAAAGCGGATCTGTTCATGAATGCCCAATGTGCCGAGATTCGTAAATGAAGCCACCTGGGCGTCTCGCGCAGAACCATGTACTTCATACCCTTTTTCGAGAAGAAACCGGGCAAGATAGGAACCATCCTGTCCCGAAATACCGCAAATAAGCGCTTTTTTTGCCATACGTTACTCTCCGGGGTGATAGCAGTCCAAAAACCACCGGTATGCCCCGGCGATGCCATCCCGCAATGCCACCGTATGCTGCCATCCCAGAGCATGGATACGCGAGGAATCAGCCAGTTTACGCGGTGTACCATCCGGCTTGTCCCTGTCAAAAACCAGTGTTCCTGAAAAACCGACCACATCCTGCACCAGCAACGCCAGATCACGGATACTTATTTCCTGACCGGAGCCAATATTAATGAGAGCCGGTGCACCGGGATCATTCAAAAGGGCCTCATAGCGGCTGTCGTCGAGGTTCATGAGAAACAGACACGCAGCAGCGAGATCATCAACCTGAAGAAATTCACGCAGTGGTGTGCCGCTGCCCCATATCGTCACAGAAGTGTCGCCACGCTGCTTTGCTTCGTGAAACTTGCGGATCATTGCAGGGAGCACATGCGATTTTTCAAGATCAAAATTATCGTTGGGGCCATAGAGGTTATTCGGCATGGCGGAGAGGTACTTTGTGCCGTACTGTTGGTTGTAGGAGCGACATTGATAGATACCGGCAATTTTTGCGATGGCGTAGGCATCATTGGTCGGTTCGAGCGGTCCGGTCAGGAGATGTTCCTCTTTCATCGGCTGCGGGGCAAATTTGGGATAAATGCAGGTACTGCCGAGAAAGAGGATACGTGTGACACCATGTACCCGGGAGCTGTGAATGATGTTGTTCTGAATCATCAGGTTGTCATGAATAAATTCGCCCTTGAAGCTGCTGTTGGCGATGATCCCCCCAACCCGTGCCGCAGCAAGAAAGACGTATTCCGGCTGCTGCTCACGAAAAAAATCCTCGACCGCCTGCTGGCTGCAGAGATCAAGTTCAATGCGCGACCGGAGCAATAAATTGGTATAGCCTTGGGCCTGAAGTGCTCTCACAATGGCCGAACCAACCATGCCACGATGACCGGCAACAAAAATTTTCGCACTGTTTTTCATAAAATCAGTTTTCTCCATTTTCTGTAGTGCGCTGCAAGCAGGAGCAGCGGTCAGCCTCACACCCCTGCGCGGTCGCATGGCTGTAACGGATAACAGTTATCTTCTCCAGCGTAATCATACCGCCAGCCATCATCGCATCAATTCCCGGCATAACGGCATTAATCTTTTCCGGACAATCAACCACCTCAACAACAAGCGGCAGTTTGGCAGAAAGATCCAGTAATTTCTGAGTGTGCATGACCCGGTTCGCACCAAACCCGCACACACCGCGCAGTACGGTCGCACCGGCAAACCCCTCGCGCCGCAGCAACTCCATCAGGGCCTCATAGAGCGGCTTATGCTCGTAGCGATCTCCCTCGCCGATAAAAATCCGCATCAATACCTGTTCACCGGTCATTTTTCTCATATATATTCCTTATCCCAATGTGCGAACAGTGACAATCCCCAGCCAGGTAAACAGCAGGCAGACAGCAACACTGCCGGCTATATTGGCACATGCAACCAGAAACCGGCCATCTTCAAGGAGCGCGAATGTTTCATAGCTGAACGTTGAAAATGTTGTCAAGCCGCCAAGAAAGCCGACGGTCAGACCCAAACGCAGGGTATCGGAGATAAGCGTGCTGCGCATACCGATTTCCATGATCAACCCGATCAAATACGCCCCGATGATATTGACGGCAAAAGTGCCATACGGAAAAGCCCGTCCCAACAGACTATAAACCCATCCCGACAGATAAAAACGGGTAAGTCCGCCACCAGCACAGAACAGGGCTATTGTCACAGCTGTTTTCATGGGCTGGCCTCCACGTAACTAGAGATCCTCACCGGTGGTCGTCAGTACCAGCTTGCCATGTTTGACGCCTTTGACACTGATGAGTTCGTTGGCAATCTGTTTTACCACCAGTACCGTGCCGCGAACAACCAGTACTTCAAGGCAGTTATGGGCATCAAGATGCACATGCAGAGCCGAAATTATCTGATCATGATGAGCATGCTGGTGGTCGGTCAATTTATCGGCAAGATCACGGACATGATGATTATACACGAGCGTTACCGTGCCGACTGCTTCCTGATCTTCAGCACCGCACCGTTCTTCAACGAGCGACGCCCGGATCAGGTCACGGATTGCCTCGGAACGATTCATATAACTCTTCTGCTCTATCAACTGATCGAAATTCTGCAGCAGCTTTTCATCCAGTGAAATACCAAATCGTACCGTTTGTCCCACGCACTCTCCTCCTTGTTCCTGTCAGATCGGCTGCATCCTAGCCGATTTTATTATAAATGTCACGAACCTGAATAACCTTACTTTTTCGTGTGATTTTATTTTATTATGTGTTACAGATTCCGCTCTCGTGAAAGGAAAAAACAGGATGATATCCATCAATACTGCGGTCATCGACTTAAAGCGCCTGGAACTGATGGCTGGCGGCAACTCACCAATTCACGCCCTTGATGCACGTGCGAAGGTACTGGTAACTTTCGTATTCATCGTTGCCGTCGTTTCATACGGAAGATATGAACTTGCCCGCCTGATACCATTCTGTATCTTCCCGGCAGTTATTATTGCACTCGCTGACCTGCCTGCGCTCTTTCTTGCCCGTAAAATTGCGCTAATCTGTCCCTTTATCGCCATGATTGGATTTTTCAACCCTGTTTTTGATCAGACTGAACTGTTTCGGTTGGGCCATGTCGTTATAACTGGCGGGTGGATTTCTCTTGTCTCACTCATCATCCGCTCACTCCTGACTGTCGGGGCGGCGTTCATTCTGATTGGAACCACCGGGTTTGCCGCGCTCTGCCAGGCGCTTGAACGTTTGGGCATCCCGCAGCTCTTTACCGTGCAGTTGCTGTTCCTGTATCGTTATATTTTTGTACTCGCCGATGAAACCTGCAGGGCATCACGAGCTCGAGAGCTTCGTTCGTGCGATAAAAAGGGGCTGGGGGTTGTCAGCTTCAGTTCGCTTGTGGGGCACCTGCTGCTGCGCACCTGGCAGCAGGCAGTACGGATTCATAGCGCCATGCTGGCACGCGGCTTCGTCGGACAGTTTCATGCGCGTCGTCAATCGCGCTTCGGGGTTGCCGAATTCTGCTTTGTACTCGGCTGGTCATCACTCTTTATGACTCTGCGCCTGTTTGATATTTCAGGAATGATCGGGAAAATGGTTACCGGGATATTCCCATGAGTCATCACATCGTTGAGGTGATACATCTGCAGCACATATATCCTGACGGCACTATCGCCATCAGGGATGTCTCTTTTCGTATCACCCATGGTGAATCAGTCGCAATTATCGGTGCCAACGGCGCCGGCAAATCAACACTTCTCCAGCACCTGAACGGCTGCCTCGAAGCGACCTCCGGACAGGTCAGGATTGGCGATACGCTGCTGTCAAAAGGGACACTGCCCGACATTCGCCGTACCGTCGGCATGGTTTTTCAAAATCCTGATGATCAGCTTTTCATGCCGACAGTTTTTGACGATGTCGCATTCGGCCCTCTCAACCTTGGTCTGGTCGGGACAGAGGTCGAGAAGAGGGTTATGGATGCACTCATCCAGGTTGGCGCCGCACACTTGCGTGCCAAGCCGCCGTACCACCTTTCCGGCGGAGAGAAAAAGAGGGTCGCCATCGCCACAGTACTTGCCATGACACCAGATATTCTGGTTCTGGACGAACCGGTCAGCGGGCTTGATCCCTTTGCGCGGCGTCAAATAATGACGATATTACAGGAGTTTAACCACACGAAAATTTTCACTACGCACGATCTCAACATGGTGCTGGAACTCTGCCAGAGAACTATAATTCTGCACGAAGGTGAAATTATGGCCGATGGGCCGACCGGAGATATATTTCAGAATGACGTGTTGCTCGCAGCCTGTCACCTCGAAAAGCCGTTTGCCCTGCAGCTATGTCCCGCCTGCACCGGAGCTGCAGGCGCTATAAAACCCTGACAGGAACACTGTACAGGGCTTTATATTCTCAAGCAGATGGTATGTTTATTTTAAATAGCCAAACTTCTTCATCCGGTAGCGGAAGGCGTCAATGCCCAGATTCAGTTTTTTAGCCGCCTTTGACTGGTTCCATTCCGTAACTTCAAGCGCCTGACGGATAAGATCTCTTTCAACTTCTTCAATATCGATACCTTCGGGCGGCAGTCGGAACGACGATGCCGACTCTCCCGCTGGAACAGATGTTTTGGCAACTATTTCCAGCGGCAGATGCTCCAGCAGCAACGTATCGTTATTACCGAGTATTATTGCCCGTTCGATGACATTTTTCAGCTCCCTGATATTGCCGGGCCAGTTGTATTCAGTCAGCATACGTTCCGCCATGCTGTCAATACCCTGAACTTTTTTATTGAAGTCTCGATTAAACAAACTGATAAAATGACTCGCAAGCGGGATGATATCATCTTTGCGCTCACGCAGTGACGGAAGCATTATCGGGATTACCTGCAGACGGTAATAGAGGTCATTACGAAATGTTCTTTCTTCAATTGATTTGTGAAGATCTTTGTTTGTTGCCGAGATTATTCTCACATCAACCGTGAAAACACGCCCGCCGCCAATTCTCCTGAATGAACGGTCCTCAAGGAAACGGAGCAGCTTTGCCTGCATTCCCATTTCCATGTCCCCAATTTCGTCGAGAAAGACGGTCCCGCCATCAGCTAATTCAAACAACCCTTTTTTGTTGGCCTTCGCATCGGTAAAGGCACCCTTCTCATGGCCGAACAGCTCACTTTCCAGCAGAGAAGCGGGGACGGCAGCACAGTTGATGGCAATGAACGGTTTTTCAGCACGATTAGAACTGTAGTGTATCCATTTTGCAACCAGTTCCTTTCCGGTACCTGATTCACCCTGTACCAGAACCGTAGAAGCCTCACTCCGGGCAACTTTGTCAAGTACATCCATCAGGGACCTGACATGCCGGCTGTTACCGATAATATTCGGCGGACCGTTTTTCTTTGTTTCTGTGCGCAACCGGACAACTTCCTGCTTAAGGTCGGAAGAATCGAGCGCTTTTCTGACAACAATTGACAGCTCTTCGAGGTTGAACGGTTTGCTGACATAGTCATATGCACCGAGTCGCATCGCCTTGACGGCGTTTTCAAGACCGCTGTTAGCCGTAACCATGATGACAATGATATCTTCATCATGCTCTTTAATCTTTTCCAGGACATCGATTCCGCTAATACCCGGCAGCTGAATATCAAGCAGAACCAGGTCCGGCTGTTCCTCACGGACAAGACGCAATGCGTCTTCGCCGGCTCCTGCCGAGATAACCTCGTACCCTTGCTTTTTAAGATTTTGCTCAAGTGACCAACGAATGAGATGCTCGTCATCAACGACCAATAGTTTATTTTGTTTCAAATAGTTACCTCACTTACGTATGGTGATCCGGGGTGGCCGGATGGCAGTTCGATGGTAAAAGTTGTGCCGGTTGCTTCACTGCTGCGTACCTGGATATCGCCATTATGCAGCTTCACAAGCTTACTGCAGATGGGCAGTCCCAAACCGGTTCCTTGTGCTTTTGTTGTGTAAAATGGCGTAAATATTTTTTCCAGAATCAAGGGTGGAATACCTTCCCCGGTATCTGAAATATCAACTCGCACATACTGAATGCCGTGCCGGAGCACTAATGATGAGACAATGCCAAGAACTCCGCCGGTCGTCATCGCCTGATACGCATTCAAAAAAATATTCAAAAACACCTGCTGCATCTGTTTCCCGTCGGCATACACCGGAGGCAGATCAGGCTGCAGTTGGATTTTCCTTTCAACGTTGGCACCACTGCGATGCTGTGAAGCAAATTTAAGGGTTGTCGTCAAAATAGAGTTGATATCCACCCAGGTTCGCTCAGGAAACGACGGTTTCCCAAAAAAGAGTAGATCATTCACCGTCTTGTCAAGCCTTTTAACCTGATCAACAACCTCCCCCAGAATGGCACCGCGTGGATCTTCGGCAGACATATCATCTTTTATAATGGTAACGGCAGCCGATATGCCGGCAAGTGGATTTTTTATTTCATGGGCAATGCCGGCGGCCATTTCACCTATCGATGCCAAACGATCAGCTCGCTCCAACTGCTCAAAATGCAGCTGCTCAAGCTCTTTTCGCGTGAGGTCAAGACGATCAACCATTGAGTTGAAACTCTCAATAACGTGGCCGATTTCATCTTTTCCTTCATAGGTTATACGAACGGCAAAATCTCCTTTTTCCACTTTCAGCATTGTGCCAATCAGATTGTCAAGCGGGTTTTTAACAAAGCGCAGAAGCATAAAGGATATGGCGATTGCTAAGAACAGAGTGATTGCGATTGACGAAATGACGAATATCCGCGAAGCATCAAGCATCTGCGCTTTAGTACTTTTCAAAGAATAATTAATATTGAGAACACCGATCACCCGTGCCTTACTGCCATGACAGGCATGGCAGGCGGCCTCATTATAAATCGGCTTAACCATCGCCAGAACTTCACCATGAGGTGGCACAGTAAACATGCTATAGTTCTTCGGGCTCTGGTAAATTTTATAATTATCGGCGCTAACAGTTCTGCCTACTTCACCCGGAATCGAGGACCGAAGTATAATCCCGTGCGGATGGAAAATCCTGACACCTACCAGCTGATTATGCTGACCGACCATCGACAGAATTGCTCCGACATCCTGAACATTGCCAAGATGCATGGTGGTATAAATGCTGCTTTCCACCGTATGCAAAAGCAACTCGGTATTTTCGCGTGCCGTATTAATCAACATATCCTGCTGATAACGGATATTAAATATCGTATAAATAAAAATACCTGCTACCAGCAGGGAAATTGTCGTAGCGATTACTCGCGTGATGAGACTACGGAACATACGAGGCACCCTTCGCAGCTGCCGGACAATGGAGAAAATAGCTACTTTTCACGATCATCTTTCGCTGACTTCGGCGGTAATTCAAACAGGAGTGAAACAGCTCCTTTAAACGCAGTATCATGTGTAGATGTCGCTGAAAAAAGCTCCGCTACCGGATCTTTTTCCGGAGCTAATAGAGGAATTTCATAATTTTTAATCAATTGGGCATTCAGTGAAAAGGCTCTTGCATCAAATTCACCCGCCTTCAGACGGCGCATCATCTCTTTATGCTGCTCTTTCATTAATTCTTCAACAACTATTTCCAACTTATCCATCTTCAAAATATCGGCATAGCTGGTTTTTTTTGAGCTGATAATCACACCGCCCCGATAGAGAAGCGTAATGATATGCGGATTTGTGACACCACTGTCTTCCGTTTGAACGTGGAAAATTTCACCTTTGTACATTAAATTGTGGTTATAGCCAAGAACCATTGAAATACCTTATTTTCCAGATACTACCGGCGAAGGGAGCTCAAGTGAGTAATCAGGGATCAAGGGGGCTGATATATCGAGATGGCGCAACATGCCGGCATAATTGCCATCAACTTCTATCTTGACTTTTTGAATCTGCGGAAAATTGACTGCAGCAGTATTTACAACTGAATAGACTGCAAGCATTTCAGCGGAACTACCAGACGGCATGGCATCGGAAAACAGGTTATTAAATCCGATCGTCGCTTCACCGCCTTCAATTCGCACCGAAGAAACTATTACTCCTTCCGGAACAGTTTCCTCAAGCTCACCAATCGGACCATTCAGTAACTCGTCAAGGACATTCTTCAGGCAGGCAGTATCGTTGTCACATGGCTCAAGCTCCCGTGTTTCACGGGCCAGGTGGGTGCCATCTGCCGTGAAAAACAGGGTGACCGAGCGACTGTTTTCTCTGTTCGTCTGCGGCGGAGTAACCGGAACTTCTTGACTTGATCTATATTTCTGCCAAATCATGATGCTGAAGAACAGGACAAAAACAATAAATGGTATCAGAAGATTAATGGTGACCTTTTTTCGACGGTGTAGCGGCATCAGACCATCCCCGCTTCTTCATCAAGACTTACCTGAAAAACATCGCCAAGCTTTCCCCCGAGAAAACGATTGCCAATCCTGACAAAGCCGGCCGGAATATCAGTAACGAAGTAGCTATGATTACCTTTCTCTGCCGATGGGCGGAGTAACCCTTTATTAGAAAGGATTGCAGACACTGTCCGGGCTGTTTCCTCAGCCGAGTCAACCAGCATGACATCAGACCCCACAACATCAGCTATCAGAGGCTTCAGGAGCGGATAGTGCGTACAACCGAGCACTAACGTATCAATGTGAGATTCTTTCAGCTCCTGGAGATACGTCTGCGCCGTCAGCCTCGCAACCTGATTATCGGTCCACCCCTCTTCAGCTAATGGCACAAACAGGGGGCAGGCGCGGGTAAGTACCTCAGCCGCCGGTTTCAGGCGCTTGATCGCCCGGGTATATGCGCTGCTGCGAATTGTAGCGGCAGTCCCGATAACACCGATTTTCCCGGAGCAGGTTACCTGGGTCGCCCGACGGGCACCCGGCTCAATGACCCCAACCACCGGGATCGTCAACAATCGCTTGAGCGCAGGCAATGCAACGGCAGAGGCGGTATTGCAGGCCACAACGAGCAGCTTTATATCTCGCTTCATCAGAAAAGAGGCAATTTCGCAGGCGTATCGTGTTACTGTTTCAGGAGACTTGGTGCCATACGGAACACGAGCGGTATCACCAAAATAAAGCGTATCCTCTTGGGGAATAGAGTGCATAATCTCCCGCAGCACCGTTAATCCGCCTACTCCGGAGTCAAAAATACCGATTGATTTCCACGTCACAGCGACAACACCTCTCAGTCAAAATGCCTTATAAACGTTGCATATTAATCTTTATTGTATCATTCAGGCAAGCCATTTATTGTTGCCATTTATTGTTGCCGTCGCAGGTGCCATGTCTATCCGGGTGTCGGGGTTGTGCTGCAACCGTAAAATTTGTTGGTTTTTGACATATGGTTGTTTTTTATATATTCAATTACAGAGTAATGCGTTAGAGTTACACCGTTTTAGTTTATTACTGAGGAGGTAGCTATGTTTTCCGTAGACAATATCGGTAGAAACACAATTGCCATGGTTCTGGCAGGTGGCAAAGGGGAGCGTCTCAGTCCGCTGACATTACGTCGTGCCAAACCGGGAGTTTCTTTTGGTGGAAAATACAGAATAATCGATTTTGTATTAAGCAACCTGTTCAACTCCGGCATCAAAAAAGTTTATATTCTGACTCAGTACCGCGCATATTCTCTGAACAAACATATACGCGAATCGTGGGGTAAATGGACCGGGCTGGGAGAATTCTATGTGGCAATATCTCCCGAAACGAGCAGTGAAAGTGAAGAGTGGTTCAAAGGTACTGCTGACGCAATCCTTCAGTATCTGCGCTTTGTTGAATCTTCGGATGCCGATTACGTCGCAATTTTCGGCGGGGACCATATTTACAAAATGGACATCACTCAAATGATTGCCGCACATCGCAAGAATCGTGCGGATATAACCATTGCCGCTCTGGAGGTGCCCGCAGAAGAAGCGACCAGATTTGGCGTTTTTTCAGTTGATGATGACGCCCGGGTAATTGCGTTTACTGAAAAACCGGACGTACCGGAACCGATCCCCGGACGCGAGACCTGTTTTGCCTCAATGGGTAATTATATTTTTTCAACAAAAAAGTTGATTGACGTTCTGCTGGAGGGGAAAAAACATCATGAAGATCTCGATTTCGGCAAGCATGTCATCCCGATGATGCTGGAGAGTGGCGACCGGGTATTCGCCTACAACTTCAATGACAACCATATCGATGGCATGAAAGCCGAGGAACGCGGTTACTGGAAGGATGTCGGCACGCTTGACTCCTACTATGAAGCAAACATGGACCTCATTCACGTTTCACCGCAGCTTAATTTATACAACTACAAGTGGCCAATCCTGACTAATCAGGGTAACCTGCCGCCCGCGAAAACCGTATTTGACGACAGCGACCGTCGTGGCGTGAATATTGATTCATACGTCTGTGCCGGCTGCATCACCAGCGGCAGCACCGTCAGGCGCTCCATCCTCGGTCCGCTCTGCAAGGTCAACAGCTACAGCCTTGTTGAAGATTCGATTCTGTTTGAAAACGTCACCGTCGGGCGGCATGTCAAGATCAAAAAAGCCATTATCGACAAGGGGGTGGTAGTCAGTGACGGCTCAACAATCGGCTATGACACCAAAGCTGATCTGGCAAACGGATATACTATCACCGAGTCGGGCATAGTTGTTGTGCCGCGTAAAGATAAATAATCCCATAGGGGGCACGGTTCACCGTGCCCCTATTTCAATATCCTGCCCAGATTTTCTATCAGCAGCGTATTCTCTTCATTAGTTCTAACTGCGATCCGGATAAATTTATCTGTCAGACCGGTAAAACTGGCACAATCACGGATAAGAATCCGCTGAGACAGCAATTTCTCTTTTATTTCTCCGGCGGTCTGGTTATTCGTAATTTCGAATAACAGATAATTTACTTGTGAAGGGTACATCTTCAGCTGCGGGAACCGGCCAAGGAGTTCATAGAGCCTGGTGCGCTCCTGTCGAATGTACTCAAGACTGTTACTGTTATGCAGCGAGTCCTGCAGAGCGGCCACTCCGGCAGACAATGCCGGAGTGTTGATTTTCCATGGTCCACCCATCGCGTTCAGGCGGTCAGCAAGTTGTCCATTACAGATGGCATATCCGAGTCGCAGGCCGGGAATTGCGAAATACTTTGTCATCGAACGAAGTATAATTGCCTTGTCACATCCAGCGATCATCCGCTTGGCTGAACCTTCCTCACAAAAATCCATGAACGCTTCATCAAGAACCAGGAAAACGCCTGCAGATTGGCAGAGACGAAACATCGCTCCAATCAGAGTCTCCGGATACAGTATCCCGGTAGGATTCCCGGGGTTGCAGAAAAAAAGTGCATCAACACCTCCCGCAAGTGCCTGCTCTAACAAACTAATATCAATAAAAAAATTGTTTTCAGGGGTCAGGACAAAATGAACTGCTTCCCAACCATGCTGATTAAGCGCCCGAAGGTATTCGCTGAACGAAGGGGAAATAATCAGCGCTTTTTTCCCGGGCAGTATGGCAGGCAGATTATAGATCAGCTCAGTCGAACCGTTGGCAATCGTAAAATTATGTACAGGGAGCCCGTGATAGACTGCCAGTGCCTCTTTAAGCCCGGCATGACCAGCGTCAGGATAATGAACCAGAGTGTCGAGCGAATGTATCAGGGCAGTACGAACCAGAGGCGACATACCAAGTGGATTTATGCTGGCGGAAAAATCAATTAACTCTGCCGGGGGCACACCAAGTGCTCTGGCTACAGTGAAAATAGTACCGCCATGATCATACGAACTGGACACAGAATCCTCTCATCTCAGACAGAAAGCTGACAACATACAGGCGGCAGCCATCAGTACAGTTGCTATGTACATAAGTTTGATCATACGGTGATACGCATGTTCATCAAGCGGGTTTTTCTGTTCGCCGATATACTCTTTCAAGGATGAGACTCCATGGTAGCTGGAGGCCCCTCCCAGCCTGACGCCCAAGGCCCCTGCAGCTGCTGCTTCAGGGTACCCGCTGTTGGGCGAAGGATGGTTGAGACGGTCGCGGAGCGTTATCCGTGCCGCACCCGATAGCGAACATCCGGCCAGCGGGGCAGCCGCAATCAGCAAAAGCGCCGAGACGCGGGCAGGAATGAAGTTAAGCAGGTCATCCATCCGCGCCGAAGCCCACCCGAACCGGAGGTAGCGCTCGTTGCGATAGCCGACCATCGAATCAAGTGTGCTGACCGCCTTGTAGGCCATAGCGGTTACCGGGCCACCGATGGTCAGCCAGAAGAGCGGCGCGATGATACCATCGGAGGTATTTTCGGCAACCGTCTCGATCACCGCTCGCCAGATCTCCGTTTCGTCAAGCTGATCGGTATCTCTGCCAACGATACAGGAAAGATAATGGCGAGCGGCAGGAAGGTCTCCCGCTTTCAGCGCAGAGGCAACGCAGGCGGATTCTTTGTGCAGGGAGCGGGCTGCGAGACAGGTATAAGAAAGAATAATGGCGGCAATCCAGCCTGCCAACGGCATCAGCAGAGTGAAGATTGTCAGAAGAACCCAGGATGTGCCAGCAGCAGCGATAACGACGACCAGCAGCAACACCACACCTGCCAGCCGTTCATTGAGCCAGTTCTGCCGCAAGCTCCGGTCCAGTATGCCGATCAGGTGACCGATAGCCACCACCGGATGCGGCAGCCCGTGCGGGTCTCCGATAATCAGGTCGAGCAGCAGTGCCGGCAGGATTGTCAGCCAATCAGCTGTTATCACAGCCCAGCCCACAAATTGCCAGGAGACGTGGCAGGTCGAGATGTTTTTCAAACTGTTCCGCCAACTGGTCAAACGGGTCATAGCGCAGCTGTTTCGCTTCGCCTCGCCGCAATGGCAGCCCTTTTTCACGACGTATGCCGTCCAGATACGTTTCCAAAAACAGGCCATTTTCGAAGAGGCCATGCAGATATGTACCAAAAATTCTGCCATCGCTGGATACGGCACCGTCTTCAACGGCAACCGATGAAGTGCCGCGCAGAAAAATACGTGAGAAGGGACGGATACCGGCGCCGAGTGTTGTCAGCCCCATATGGATTTCATACCCGGTAATGGCCCCGTTACAATCAGGGGCAACGAGCAGGCCGGCCTCGTCAAGATGTGCCTGCGCCTGATGAGTTTCTTTTTCAAGCATGAGGAGCGTTGTCGAAGGGAGCAGACCCAGTCCACTTGCCTCTGGCACAGACGATTCAACTCCATCTGGATCAAGGATCGTTGTGCCAAGCATTTGCAGACCGCCGCAAATGCCAATTATATGTCCTCTAAAGTCACGGATTGTATCGTAAAAGCCTTTTTCACGGAGATTATTGAGATCCGCTATGGTTGATTTACTTCCCGGAATGATGAGGATATCAAGGCCTTCCAACTGATCCGGCTCCTCAACATACCTGAGGAGAACATCCGGTTCACGCTGCAGCGGGTCAAAATCAGTAAAGTTGGAAATCCGCGGCAGTCTGATAACGCCGATATGTATTTTTTCCCGTCCGGCCGCACCGGCGACAACTGATGAGCGATGCCCGAGTACAACACTGTCCTCCTCCGGCAGGCGTATGTCGGTAAACCAGGGAAGCACACCAAGCACCGGAATACCGGTACGCTGCTCTATAAAATCAATTCCAGGCGTAAGAATATCGATGGCACCACGGAATTTGTTTATTACAATACCTTTGACATACGAGCGCTCCAATGGCTCCAGAAGTTCAATAGTACCGACAATCTGGGCAAAAACGCCACCCCGATCAATATCAGCCACCAGTATCACCGGACAGCGCGCCATTGCCGCGATTTTCAAGTTGGCAATATCATTTTTCTTCAGGTTAATCTCCGAGATACTCCCTGCTCCCTCAATGACAATAAAGTGATATGCCTGACGAAGGCGCTCGAAGCTTTCCCGAACTTTTATGTAAGCGACCGGTTTGTAGGCGTCATATTCATGCACGGACATATTACCGACCGCCCTCCCCTGTACGATAATCTGGCAACCGGTGTCCGAATTCGGTTTGAGCAGAACCGGGTTCATATCGGTATGAGGATTGATGTTACATGCCTGCGCCTGAACCGCCTGAGCACGGCCGATTTCGCCCCCTTCCGGGGTGACGAAGGAGTTAAGAGACATATTCTGGGATTTAAATGGGGCCACCGACAAGCCGCGCCTGACCAGACAGCGACAGAAAGCGGATGTTATAACTGATTTTCCGACGTCAGATGCAGTGCCGCAAAACATGACTGCTCCGGAGAGAAGCGCAGGGCCTTGTTCAGTGACCGGATCCCTCACTATTGCTCCAGAGCCATATTTTCCCGCATAGCCTCGCGGTGTCACAATACGGCCTTCTGCATCGACAAAACTGCTGGCGTTACCGATTAACACAATACTCGTCATGTCGATTTCGTGATCAAGCAATTGCCCGAGCGTGGTGATTACAACCGTCTGGTTTTCGCGACAGGCGTTACGCACGATCCCTGCCGGAGTGTCCGCAGGGCGACTGGCAAGAAAGATTCTTTGCGCTTCTTCTATCTGAGTTCT
Source organism: Desulfuromonadales bacterium (assembly GCA_013349405.1). Taxonomy (GTDB): domain Bacteria; phylum Desulfobacterota; class Desulfuromonadia; order Geobacterales; family Pseudopelobacteraceae; genus JACRCG01. Next base: position 42,343 of record DUZS01000010.1, read on the forward strand.
CCGGCTTTTACTGCGCGGATTATAGATGGCGACAACAAAATCCGCACGGGCGGCAGCCTCCAGACGGACTTTGATCAAATCCCATGGAGTCAATAAATCCGATAACGAAATCACTGAAAAATCGTGCATCAGAGGAGCGCCAAGCAGTGCTGCGGCGGCTTGCACAGCAGAAATTCCGGGTATTATCCGAATATCAATATGAGGCTCGTCCGGCTTTTCTCTACTGTCCGCTTCCACCAGTTCAAGCACCAGACCGGCCATGCCGTATATCCCGGAATCACCGCCCGACACAAGGGCAACAGACTCTCCGGAACACGCCAGCCGAATCGCTTCACGGCAGCGCTGCACTTCCTGCATCATTCCGGTGGAAAGAACCTGTTTCCCCTCCAGAAGCGGACGCACCAGATCAACGTAACTGTCATAGCCGATGATAACGTCGGAATCTGCGATAGCGAGCCTGGCGGCTTCCGTCAGGTGGGAGATTGCCCCCGGTCCGGTACCGACAATGTATAATGGAGCCATGAAATTCCTTATAAGAGCAACAGCGTTTTCGAGCGGTGAAGGATTCTACACGTCAGCACGTGGAGATGCAAGCGGGAAGCCGTGACTCGGGCACACAATAGGCCCCGGAGGGTGCTTCAAGGGGAAGGTTGGAAAGTTGCAGAGGGACTCCCGGTTTCATTTTTACAGGTCTGAATGGTTCTTGAAAATAATTCCGGCACCTTTTCTGCTTTTGGGCTTGATGAAACGGTGCGAACAAAAGGGTTGGTTATAGGTCAGCCCTTGACACGAGACAAAAGTAAAAAGGCAGAAGTCTAAAAAGGCGAAGTCCCAACCAGGCAGTTGGTCACCGGTCGGGCGGAAAGGCCGCCCGAACGGGTCAACTGCGCGAACCGTTAAAAAACACACCCAAACTGCTCCAGACAAATAAACTCCCTTCAGGCAGGTGATCTCGGCGCTGTAGTTCGTCACGTCGAGTAGCATCATGACACGTTTCCAAAGCACAAAGACCGATTTGCAAGAGTACGACTTCCAACTGCGATGGCGAGCGCTACGACGATCAGAATCGCTGAAACTGCGAATGTGATCCGCATGCCGGTGGCAACTGCCTCAGGACGCGCCGTTGTAATGTTGCTCGCTGCCGATGCGAGCGCGAACACAGCGCCCATAACGGATGCACCGGTGAGGCGCCCAAGATTTCGCGACAGGTTAAGCATGCCGGAAATGACTCCCCGCTGGTCCGGGTGGATATCTGTCATGACCGCTGTGTTGTTGGCCGTCTGAAACAGCGAATAACCGCCGGTGATGATAGCGATGGAGGCGATGAAACCGGAGATGCCGAGCGTTGTCGGCAGCATGGCTAAAATGAAGGAACCGGCGGCCATTATTATAAGCCCAACTATGGTCATGCGTTGTGCACCGAAACGGTCCGCAAAACGGCCGGCCGGCACAGCAGTCAGGGCGGCGGCAAGCGGACCGACCGACAGAACAAAGCCAACCATTGCCGCATCCAGCCCGAGTGCAAGGGAAAGATAGAACGGCCCGACCACCAGCGTCGTTGTCACCACCGTCGCCACGAGCGTGCTCATGGCGAGGCTTGCACTCAGAAGTGGCTCACGGAACACAGCCAATCGAATCAAAGGAGATGCTGCTCTCGCTTCGGCAAACACGAAGAGGCCGACACCCAAGGCTGCAGCCAACAGCAGAGCGATGTTGAGCGAAGCGAAACTGCCGCGCCCAATTGTCACGGCGAGTGCATAAGCCGCAAGCGTCAGAGCAAGCAGCACTGTGCCCACTTTGTCAAATTCGAGCCGTTCACCCTTCGGTTCCTCATGGTCAGCCGGCAGGTAGTACTGCGCGAGAAGAAACGTCAGGATACCCAGTGGTATGTTGATAAGGAAAATTGCCCGCCAACCGAAACCTGCGATCAGAACGCCTCCGAGCGATGGCCCCAGAGCAGTGCCGATCGCAGACATTGTTCCGAGCAGACCCATGGCGCTGCCGATCTTTGCCTTGGGAACTGTCTCCCCGACGATCGCCATGGTCAACGCCATCATGACGGCCCCTCCCAGGCCCTGTACAGCCCGGGCGGCGATCAGCAGCCAGAGGGTGGGTGCAACGCCACTCAGGGCCGAGGCCATCGTGAACAGGAAGATTCCGGCCAGCAGCAGCCGTCGGCGGCCGATGATATCACCGAGCCGTCCGACGCTGACGATCAAAGTGGTGATGGCGAGCAGATACGCGATGACAACCCACTGAACTCTCTGGAAAGAGGCGCTGAACTCTTGTGCCAGCGTCGGCAGGGCAACATTAGCGATGCTCGTGTCGAGCGAGGACAGCAACATGGATAGAGAAAGGCTGGCGAGTGCCCACTTAACCGAAGGTGTCTGCTCCGCACTTTCAGCTACCGCTTCATATCGTTCTGCAATGATTGTTTTCATCATGAACTCCTTTTTACGGCGACTCTCAAACGAGTAGATTTAAATATAATAGTCCTTTGTATGACACAGCGGAAGGCGTACCATTTGCATTTTATTAATGCGTTTAACGCCACATCACGAGAATCTATGCTATAATCAATGTATGTCGAGACCCGATTTCAACTTGCTTATCACCCTTGATGTGCTGCTTGCAGAAGGCAGCGTTGCCCGCGCAGCCCAACGGTTGCGCCTTAGTCCGTCGGCGATGAGCCGAGCGTTGGCACGATTGCGTGAGACTACGGGTGATCCGCTGTTAGTAAGGGCCGGACGCGGTCTGGTTCCCACACCCCGGGCGCTTGAACTTCACGAGCGCGTCAGTCAACTCGTACAGGACGCAGAATCGGTCCTGCGCCCTGCTGAGAAGCTTGATCTCACGCAACTCGTCCGAACGTTCACGTTGCGGACCAGAGAAGGCTTTGTGGAAAACTTCGGACCGGGGCTCATTGCTCGTGTCTGCGAGGAGGCTCCCGGCGTGCGATTGCGCTTCGTGCAGAAGACAACCAAGGATAGTGTGTCACTTCGCGACGGGACCGTTGATTTGGAAACCGGAGTTGTGGGGGATATTACGAGTCCGGAGGTGCGTGCGCAGGCTTTGTTCCGGGACCGTTTCATTGGCGTCGTGCGCATGGGACACCCGCTAAATCATGGTGAGATAACTCCCACCCGTTATGCGGACGGCAGGCACATCAGTGTCTCGCGGCAGGGGCTCGGCCAGGGACCGATTGATGAAGCCTTGAAACAGTTGGGGTTGGAACGGGCGATCGTCACGATCGTTGGTGGCTTTTCGGCAGCACTGGCGCTTGCCCGGGCCTCCGATCTGATCGCCACTGTTCCCGAACGACACACCGGAAACCTGCGCGCCGGTATGCACAGTTTTCCCCTTCCGGTATCCACGCCGGAGATCACGGTTTCATTGCTCTGGCACCCGCGATTGGATGCCGATTCAGCGCATCGCTGGCTCCGAGGGTGCGTTCGGGATGTGTGCGCGGGACATCTCACCGATTCATAGACCGGCGGCTGATGTGACGTTGCTTGCTATGCTGCATTTGAAAAAATCTGAGGTATAAACAACTGAAATATAAGGTAATTCAACAAGGCTTACGACCCGCCCAAAAACCGGCGGGTCAACTTCATACCCGGTATAGCACGAAGCCACATGATTTGAATGATGAGGGGAGGCTGTTTCACCAACAACGGGATTCCACGAAGTAAAAAAATACGCGACCGAATGGCTGGTACTCTATGTATCGAAAAATTTGACAACAATTCGTGACATGACGGGTAGTTTGCGACACCACCAGGTGTAATTGATTACCAATCAACCGCTGTACGCAGCGTACAGCTGCTTGACACGCGCCAGATAGTCGCGTGTTTCGCGCGGCAGATGCTCCGGTCGCTTGTCAACATTACCCGGGCCCCAATTATACGCGGCTAAAGCTGCATCTACGTCGCCATTGTAGCGCTGAAGCATATCCTTGAGGAAACGGGTGCCTGCCATCACGTTCTGTTCCGGATCAAATGAGTCACTGACTCCAAGCGAGCGGGCGGTAGCAGGCATAAGCTGCATCAATCCTCGTGCTCCGGCGCGAGACTCTGCCTGTGGGTTAAAGTTACTTTCAGCTTTTATGACCGCTTTTATAAGCCCGGGGTCAACGCCATATTTTTGAGACGCCTCCGCAATGACCGAGTCAAGCCACACCGAAAAATCACCCTGTGCTTTGGATGACTTTACCGCTGAGGCACTCTCACTCAATCCGCCAGTATCATCCTTGAGCGGTGACTGAGTTGATATTAGAGAGGATTGTTCCCGGTCCGCAGCAAGGTTGGCTCGATAAGCCTCCAGGAGAGTATGCACTGAGGGATGTTGCTGAGCGTCCAAGGGGACGCCGGTATTTGGGGAATAATCTCCGGCGAGAGAAAGAGAACTCTCAAGCATTTGCATGGTGAGTGAATGCGCTAATTCTTTGGCTTTGCCGGTGGCAGACGAAGCAGAAGTGACTCCGCCGTCAAGAGCCTTATCGAGCTTATCTGCAAAAGCACTCCCCTGAGGCACAGTATTGATGTCAGTTTTTTGTCGAGGTGGAGTTAATGACGCCAGTAATGAAAGCTTGTCTATTGTCAGTGACATAAACTATCACTCCCCGCTGAAGGCCATATTTTTTTTCTTCAGCTTTTCAATCAGAGTAGTTCTCTTCAAATTCAGGAGCAGCGCTGCTTCCTTTTTATTCCCGCCAGAACGGGAAAGTGCCTGCATAATAAGATTGTTTTCAAATTCTTCAACGGCAGAGTTGAGGCAAATCCCAGCCTCGGGAAGCATGGTGTCTGCCTGAGGCACAAGCGCCTCCACCGGTGTGAAGCAATATACTTTCCCAGAAAGATACTTCTCCGGCAGATCCTCCGGGACAATCAGGCCACTACCTTTCAGAATAACGAGTCGCTCAACCAGATTTTCCAACTCTCTGACGTTTCCCGGCCATTCATAATTGCAGAGGATTCCAAGAGAGTCACGGGAAAAACCTTTTACCGCATTTCGCTTATCTGCATTAAAACGTGACAGAAAGGTATGAATCAGCACCGGAATATCTTCTCTGCGCTCGCGCAATGGCGGGATGGTGATCGGGATAACCGACAGCCGATAATACAGATCTTCACGAAAATCGCGACTGACAACCAATTCTTCAAGATTTTTATTTGTTGCAGCAACGATGCGGACATCAACTTTTTGTGATTTTGACGCACCAACCGGCTCAAATTCTCTGTTTTGAAGAACCCTCAGCAGTTTGACCTGTAAATTGGCTTTCATATCGCCAATTTCATCAAGGAAGAGAGTTCCCTTGTCAGCCATTTCAAAACGACCGGCACGGTTGGCATAGGCACCGGTAAAAGAGCCCTTGACATGCCCGAACAACTCACTTTCAAGAAGGTCGTCAGGAATTGCTGCACAATTAACCGGAACAAAGTTTTTCCCGTGCCTGTCGCTTAACTGATGAATGGCTCTCGCTGCAAGTTCTTTGCCAGTTCCGGATTCCCCCTGGATCAGGACAGTTGCATTCGATGCTGCAACCTTGGTTATCATTTCAAACAAAGCCTGCATCGGTGCGCTTGAGCCAATCATCGTTGACGAAAGAAGCTGATTTTGAACGGAGCCTCCGGTCGAGCAGTCATACATTTTCATGGATTGGTACTCTCGAGCCCGCATGACAAGGCTCTCAAGCTCATCCAGATTCAACGGTTTCTGAAGGGTAAAGACATTTTCTCTGGCGGGCTGTTTCAGGTCTGAATCAGACACCTCACCATAGCCGATGAGCACCACCAGCGGATTGCGATCAAGTACACGCTCTTTGAAATCAGCAGCAATTACCTTCAGATACGCCAAATCTGCGATAACAATATCAACATTCTTTTTTTGAATTGTGTCAAAAAACGGCGTGCTATCATCTGAAACGGCGATGTTATACCCCTGATATGTCAAAAAAGCCGACACGAGATCACGAGTTTTAACATTTTTGTCTGCAATAAAAATAGAGCCGTTCTCAGTCATTCGCTGCAAACCCCCTGAATTAGGTCGTGCTTATGCTATAAACCATACATTTAGAGGAATGTCAATAAAATGACTTCATTGAGTGAATATTTTTTTAAGAGACCCTATCACGCTAAAATATCTGATATTTATTTTTTTTGTATGACGCTTGATATAGGCTACTGATGCATGGTAAATTGCCGACCTTACAGGCTTGATTTTTGACATATGTATCGACACAAGGATGTTTGACATTCATTTTTATTGTTGATCGGCCAGCAGGAGGTAGTTATCAAATTGCTTGGCTGCTATCTGGCACATGTACCCGGAATTTCTGGCTCAACCATCCAGGGAGACGGACGAATCGCCCTGATTATCGATCCGGTGGCACTTTCGGAAGCATGAGAACAAGGGGTGAAATGTGGTTATAAGTGATCATGACTTTGGGCAGATCCGCGATTTTATTTACACTATTTGCGGAATGTATTTTCACACGAGCAAAAAATATTTTCTGGAAAGCAGGCTCGCGCGCCGCATGGAAGCGACCGGTATAACAGCCTGCCATGACTATTTTCTCTTGCTGAAATCTTCACGAGATTCTAAAGAATTAAATTTATTAATGGATGAAATAACAACCAATGAAACCTATTTTTTCAGAAACCCCTCGCAACTTTCGGTTTTTGAAACCATGCTGCTACCTGAGGTTCTTGAGCTTAAGAACAAGATGGGCTTCCGCAAACTGAGAATCTGGAGTGCGGCATCATCATCCGGGGAAGAAGCCTATACACTGGCGATGATTCTCCTTGAAAAACGGGCAACAGTCCTGAAAGACTGGATAATTGAAATTGACGGTACAGACATTAATGAAACGGTCATTGCTCAGGCCAAGAAAGGTATTTACAATGCGTATTCCGTCAGAAATATTCCTGATGCGTACAGGCACAAATATATCCGCGAAGCTAACGGCGCTTTTATTCTCTCCCCCGAAGTCAAAAAACTGGTCACATTCAACAAGCTCAACCTCTACGAAGATGCAAAAATGGTATTTATGAAGAGCTTTGATTTTATTTTCTGCGCCAATGTTCTGATCTATTTTGACGCGGCTTCAAAATCAAAAGTTGTCCAGCATTTTTATAATAACCTGCAACCTTACGGTTACTTCTTTGTCGGCCAGTCAGAGTCCCTCCATGGAGTTAACGACAAGTTCAGAACAGTTCATTTTCCTGGCTGTTTCGGTTACATAAAATAGTCCGAGAGGTTACTATATGGATAGAAATCTGATGATGGAGCGAGCAGAAATACTGGTGGGATCTGTCGATGATCTGCCCACCATACCGATTGTTGCAACAAAAGTACTGCAGCTTCTTGATGACCACGATGTCTGTATTGATGATATCGCTGATTTGATGCTGACAGATCAGGTTATGACTGCCCGGGTTATGAAGCTGCTGAACTCGCCTGTTTTCAAACCGACTCAGGACATATCCTCCCTGAAACGCGCTCTGGTATACCTTGGCTTACGTCATATACGTGAACTTGCCCTGACCACGTCTGTTATACACGCATTTGAAGGGACATCGGGCGCACTGGAGCTGAACTCGTTCTGGGAGCATTCTTTTGGAGTAGGGATGGTATCAAAAATAATTGCTCAAAAAATAGGCTATCAGGACCTCGAGAAAGCCTATATTTCTGGAATATTGCACGATTTAGGTGAAGTTTTTTTGAGTAACTTCCTCCACGACCCGTTTATGGAGGTACTGATGCATGTTAAAACTCACCCGATTAAACTGGTGGATGCCGAAGCAATGCTGCTTGGCACCACCCACTGCGAGATTGGGCTGAGTATGGCACGTAAATGGAACTTCCCTGAATCTTATTGTGATGTTATTGCCTATCACCATAATCCGGGTCAAGCCAAAATAGACCCGGTGCTCTGCTCCATCGTTAATCTGGCTGATCTTTTCTGTACCGTGCGCGGCTTAAACTATGGAGGGCGTGAGTGGATCAGCTTCAAAGTTTGCGAAGAAGATGCGTGGACTATTCTTATAGAGGCATATCCTGGAATGGCACAGATGGACGAAGAGCGCTTCTGCTATGAACTGGATGACGCAATTCCCGACGTTACTGCGCTGGTTGCCTCAATATTTGACCATAATTGACGGCGGTGCACATTACATTGAGAGTACATTTTTAACCGTAGGAAGCGGCTTCTGAACGTCGCAATAAAGGAGAATTTATCGTTGCACTACTCACCACTACTGACAGATCTTTATCAACTTACGATGCTGGCCGGGTATCTGGAAGAAGGAATGACGGAAAAGGCGGGCGTGTTTGACCTGTACTTCCGTACCAACCCGTTTGAAGGCGGGTATGCGATCTTTGCCGGTCTGGAGACGGCGCTCGACTACCTCGAAGCGCTACGATTTACCGAAGTGGAATTGCAATTCCTGGCGGGATTGGCCTTATTCAAGCCCAGGTTTATTGAATATCTCCGTGATTTCAGATTTCGTGGCAGGGTGACGGCGCCGCCGGAGGGTACAGTGGTGTTTGCCAATGAGCCTCTGCTCAGCATTGAAGGAGCATTGGCAGAAGTCCAGTTCGTCGAAACAGCACTGCTGAATATTATTAACTTCCAGACTCTGGTGGCTACCAAAGCAGCACGCATCTGTCTCGCTGCAAGCGGCTCCGAGGTTTCAGAATTCGGCCTGCGCCGTGCTCAGGGGCCTGATGGCGGGCTGTCAGCGTCACGAGCTGCCTGTGTTGGCGGATGCACAGGCACCAGTAATGTTTTGGCAGGCAGTCTCTTTGGCCTTGCGGTTCGGGGCACTCAATCCCACAGCTGGGTACAGGCCTTCCCCGACGAGTTGTCTGCCTTCCGGGCCTATGCAACCACGTTTCCTGATAGCGTCATTCTCCTCGTAGACACGTATGATACCCTGAAAAGCGGCGTTCCGAACGCTATAACAGTAGCTCAGGAGCTTCGGGAGCGTGGCCATGAGTTGCAGGGTATTCGTATAGATTCAGGAGATCTGGCCTACCTCTCACGAGAAGCACGACGCCTTCTGGATGAGTCCGGTTTCAGTAATGTCAGGATTGTCGTATCGAATGACGTGGATGAATTCGTGATTGAGTCGGTGCGTAACGATGGCGGACTCGTTGATATTTACGGTATCGGCACCAGACTGGTGACATGTTCTGGAGCGGGAGGCGGCGCTCTGGGGGGAGTTTACAAGCTGGTGGAGATAGATGGCAAGCCGACGTTAAAGGTTACCGGTGATGTTGCCAAATCAACCCTGCCGGGTAAAAAACAGATTTTCAGATTTGTGGAACCGGAGGGGAGATTTATACAGGACGTGGTCTGCCTCCATGATGAAATCATCAAAGGTGGAGACACCGTCTTTGACCCGGCCAACCCCTTACGATACACGAAGCTGCCGCCGGATAGCCGAATAACGGAATTGCACGGTGAGGTGATGGCCAACGGTCGTCGCCTCGCAGCCAAAGAGACGATTGCTGTCATGGCTGAACGCTGCAGGATTGAACTTTCCCGGTTGCCGCACGGTTGCCTGAGGCTGATCAACCCACACCGCTACAAGGTATCCATTTCAGACCGGCTGAGCTGCCTCCGGAAAGACCTTATCGATGAGCATGGTAAAAGAGAGGGATGAATGCTATGAATAAAAGTGCGGCTCTCCTGATTGTTGACGTTCAGAACGACTTCTGTCCTGGTGGCACACTCGAGGTTCCCTGCGGAGATCGCGTTGTAGAGCCGCTGAACCGGGTTACAGCAGCATGTGCCGCAGCGGGTTTGCCGGTGTTGGCATCACGGGACTGGCATCCGGCGGTCACCCGGCATTTCAATGGTTTCGGCGGCATTTGGCCATGCCACTGCGTTCAGAACAGTTCAGGGGCCGATTTCCACCCGGCACTGCAGCTGCCGAAGGGCATGATAATCATTTCCAAAGGGAACGAACCGGACTCGGATTCCTATTCGGCCTTTGACGGTCGGAGCGAGGAGGGAAGACCGCTTGGGGGGATCCTGCAAGACCTCGAAGTGGGGCAACTATATATTGGAGGCCTTGCTACCGATTACTGTGTTCGCGCATCGGTGCTGGACGCGAAAAAGGCCGGCTTTGACGTAACGCTGCTCACTGATGCGATCGCCGGAGTGGATATTTCTGCTGGTGATTCCGAAAAAGCACTGGAGGAAATGGGGCGGGCAGGAGTGCGTTTCTGTACGTCGCATGAGGCTGTCAGGCAAATCACAGGTAACCCTGCGTAACGTTACAACACAGCATCGGCAGATTGTTACATAACAGGATTGCAAAAAAATGCATGCAGACACGGAGGGAACCAATGATAACTCTATCAATTAACGGCAAAGCAGTGCAGGTGAATGTCGCCGCAGACACTCCGCTCCTTTGGGTGTTACGGGATCATCTCCAGTTGATCGGTACTAAGTTCGGCTGCGGTAAGGGATTGTGCGGTTCCTGTACGGTACTGGTGAACGGAAAGCCGCTGCGCTCATGTATCACTCCGGTGGGGGAGTTGCAGGGTAAGCCTGTCACCACTATAGAAGGGATTCCGGAGAACCATCCGGTAATGCTGGCCTGGCTGGCAGAAGAGGTTTCCCAATGCGGCTACTGCCAACCGGGACAGATACTGTCTGCCGTCGCACTGCTGGCCGAAACGTCGAAACCGGATGATGTGGCCATTGACCGCGCCATGAGCGGCAACCTGTGTCGCTGTGGCACCTATGGCCGCATCCGTCGGGCAATCCATGTCGCCAGCGGGAAAAAAGCTGACAAAGGGGGGAAGAATCAATGAATAAAAGACCGGAAATTGATCGGCGCCAGTTTATTAAAACAAGTGCGCTTCTGGGCGGCGGGCTGCTGCTGGCCTGTCACCTCCCCTTTGGCAGGGGCTATGCGGAGGCTGCCTCCGATGTCTCCTTCGCACCGAATGCCTACCTGCACATCGGCCAGGATGACAGTGTGACCGTAATCGTCAATAAATCCGAAATGGGACAGGGAGTGTATACCTCGCTCCCGATGCTGGTAGCGGAAGAGCTCTGCTGTGACTGGAAAAACGTTACATTCAGGGCGTCTCCGGTCGCTCCCGAGTACAACCACGCCGAGTTCGGACCGATCATGGTTACCGGCGGCAGCAGCAGTGTGCGCTCGGAATGGAGCCGCCTCTCATTGGCCGGAGCAGCAGCCCGTGAACTACTGGTAGCGGCGGCGGCAGAGGAATGGCAGATCGATCCGGCCACCTGCCGGGCCGAAAAAGGTTTCGTCATCAGCTCTTCCGGAGCCCGCCTCTCCTACGGCAAGCTGGCAGCGAGAGCCGCACAGTTACCGGTTCCGAAGGAACCGAAGCTGAAGTCGGGCAAGAGCAATATTCTCGGCACAGCAGTGAAGCGTCTGGACAGTCCGGCCAAAATCAACGGCAGGGCAATTTTTGGCATTGATGTGCACGCACCGGGTATGCTGACAGTTGTCATAGCCCGACCGCCGGTTTTCGGCGCAAAGATAGTCAATTTCAATGCCGACAAAGCCAGAGCGCTCCCCGGCGTGCGGAGTGTAACAGCAGTCGAAGCAGGCGTTGCAGTGGCCGCCGATGACTTTTGGCAGGCGCTGAAAGGGCGTGATCTTCTGGAGATCACCTGGGATGAGGGTATGTGGGGCGGGATTTCGACACCTGCCATGCGTGAGCAGTATGCAGCCCTTGCCCTGACTCCAGGCCTGATCGCCCGCAAGGATGGCGATGCTCCGGCGGTTCTGGCTGCTCATCCGGGCAGGATTGAAGCACTCTTCGAGCTGCCATACCTCGCACACGCACCTATGGAACCTCTGAACTGTTTTGTCGATCTGAAGGGTGACAGCTGTCTGATCCGTACCGGCAGCCAGTTCCAGACGGTTGACCGGGCGGCTGCCGCTAAAGTCACCGGGCTGAAGCCGGAACAGATCGTCTTCGAGACCACCTTTCTTGGCGGCGGTTTCGGTCGACGTGCCTGTACCGGTTCAGACTTTGTTATTGAAGCTGCTCAGGTGGCAAAAGCTCTCGGCACGCCGGTCAAGGTGGTGCGCACCCGCGAAGACGATATGAGGGCTGGATACTACCGACCGATGTGGTACGATCGGGTGGTGGCGTGTCTGGACAAAAAAGGGTATCCACTGGCATGGCATCATCGTATTGTAGGGCAGTCGATCATCGCAGGCACCCCTTTTGAGTCGGCTATCGTCAAGGAGGGGATTGACCACACCTCAGTCGAGGGGGCGGTAGATACCCTCTATGCCATTCCCAACCTGCAGGTGGAGTTGCACAGCCCCAAAAACGGAGTGCCGGTGCTCTGGTGGCGCTCGGTCGGCCACTCCCACACCGCCTTTGTCATGGAGAGTTTCCTTGACGATCTTGCCCATACAACAGGCAAAGACCCCTATAAGTACCGCAAGACTCTGCTGGCCAATCACCCGCGCCAATTAAAAGTACTGCAGACTGCCGCCCGCAAGGCCGACTGGGGGAAACCTCTGCCGAAAGGACGGGGGCGCGGCATCGCCGTGCATCAATCTTTCGGCAGTATCACCGCCCAGGTGGCTGAGGTGTCGCTGGACAAAACCGGAGCAATCAGGGTGCATCGGGTGGTCTGCGTCGTGGATTGCGGGCGGGTAGTAAATCCCGACACTGTCACGGCCCAGATGGAATCCGGCATCATATTCGGTCTCTCTGCCACCCTGTATGGGGCGATAACCCTCAAGAACGGCAGGGTCGAGCAGGACAATTTTGACTCTTATCCGTTGGTTCGTATGGCAGCGGCGCCAAAGATTGAAGTGTACATCATTGACAGTCAGGAGTCCCCAGGGGGAGTCGGTGAACCTGGCGTGCCCCCCATCGCCCCGGCGGTCGCAAATGCTCTTTTTGCACTCTCCGGCACCAGAGTCCGCACGCTGCCACTGACCCCGGAGAACATCAGGGCGGCAATTAAAAAAGCGTGACGCTTGTGATTCGTCGATTTTCGGCTCACCCGTACAGGTGAGCCGGACAGAATGGGGAACTGCACGCAAAAGCGGTGTGAGCTCGAATTCGAGCCACGGTTTCAGCGGTCTGCGAAAACAACCAGCCCGGAACCGGAAACTTCAACCCGGCAGTTTGAGTAGCCACGTCTTTTCAGGCGAAACATAATGAGCGGCGCGACCAGAGGATGCACCCCCGGCAGAATGAGCGGGAAATGGACGTATGACATGCCAAGCAGTGCCTGTACTGTTGCTTTCAGGTTGAGTGAGGATGAATTCCCTCCGTTTTCTTGCGTGGAAGCAGCTCCTTTCTGCCGAGTTTTCCCAGTGGAACGCACAGTCAGCTATGCTCGCTTGTTTCATGGAATTCGAGCATCTTCCAGCTTTCCATGGTGTTATCGAGACGCCACTGGCTTCCGGCCATATAGGTCAACTTACCTTCACCATCGATATACACGTGCATGGCCTCTTTCTTCTCAAAATCCTCAATCGGCTTCTTTTCACCGGTTACCCAGCGGGCTGTGACGTAACTGACCGGTTCAAACGCTACTTTTACGCTGTATTCATGTTCCAGACGGTGCATGACCACCTCAAACTGCAGCAGGCCGACCGCCCCGATAACCCAGTCCGACCCCATGAGCGGCTTGAACACCTGGGTGGCACCCTCTTCCGCCAACTGCACCAGCCCCTTTTCCAGCGCCTTTGATTTCATCGGGTTCAGCAGGCGCACCTTCCGGAAATGCTCAGGGGCAAAGCTCGGAATACCGGTAAACTTGAGATCTTCGCCGACCGTAAAGGTATCGCCGATCTTGATCGTTCCATGATTGTGAATGCCGATAATATCTCCCGGCCACGCCTCTTCGACATTGGTCCGATCCTGCGCCATAAATATCGTGGCATTGGCAATCTGTACGTCGCGGCCAAGACGGACATGACGGACTTTCATGCCGCGGGTAAATTTCCCGGAACAGATCCGGAAGAACGCAATCCGGTCTCGATGAGCGGGATCCATATTTGCCTGAATTTTGAAGGTAAAGCCGCTGAACGGCTCTTCATACGGCGAAACATCGCGGGTGGCGCTTTCACGCGGCAGCGGATGCGGTGCGTACTGGACAAACGCGTCCAGCAGCTGCTGCACCCCGAAGGTATTAATGGCACTGCCGAAGAACACCGGCGTCTGACGACCTGCCAGATATTCGACCATATCGAAGGGATGGGCCGCCCCTTCGAGCAGTTCGACGTCGTTACGCAGCTCCTCAACCTGACTTCCGAGCAGTTCATCAAGACGGGGGTCGTCGAGACCATTGACCGTGATGATTTCCCCCGTGCCGTTATCCGCCTCTGCATCAAAAAACGTCAGCTCTTTGGTGTACAGGTGATAGGTGCCCCGGAAGCGCTTGCCCATGCCGATCGGCCAGGTGATCGGCGCTGTCTGCATATGAAGGTTTTTTTCAATGTCATCGAGCAGATCAAACGGCTCCTGTCCTTCGCGGTCAAGCTTGTTCATAAAGGTCATGATCGGCGTGTGGCGCAGACGGCAGACCTCAAGCAGCTTCCGCGTCTGACTTTCGACACCCTTGACTGAATCGATCACCATCAGCACCGAGTCTACGGCGGTCAACACCCGGTAGGTATCTTCGGAAAAGTCGTTGTGACCAGGAGTATCGAGGAGGTTTATTTCACACTGCTCGTAGGTAAATTTCATCACCGATGAGGTCACGGAGATGCCGCGCTGCTTTTCAAGCTCCATCCAGTCAGACGTCGCATGCCGGGCGCTCTTGCGGGCACGAACCTCACCCGCCTGCTGAATGGCACCTCCGAAAAGGAGCAGTTTTTCAGTGATAGTGGTCTTTCCGGCATCGGGATGACTGATAATGGCAAAGGTGCGGCGCTTTTCGACTTCAATCTGGTTGAACAGTTCCAAGGGTAAAACTCCTTCGTAAATTAGTTCCGGAACACCAGGCGGTCGAGGCACCAGCTGCCTCCCCCGGCAATTACCAGATAGAGGGCCATTCCCAGCAGAGCGATGTTGTATTCGATGCCCTGTCCGCGACCGGCCATGCCGCTCATATTAAGAAAGAATCCGTGAATCCAGTGGATTTTATAGATTCCTACCAGCATGACTGCTGAAATACCGGCTGCAGAGAGGCGCGTCAGAAAACCTGACAGGACACCAAAACCGCCGCCAAATTCGGCGATGATTGCCAGCAGCGTAAAAATGGGAGGGATGCCCATTTTCTCCTCAAAGGTCTTAAAGGTTCCGGTCAACCCCTGACCACCGAAAGCTCCAAAGAGTTTCTGAGAACCGTGTGCCATAAAGATCAGTCCGAGAGGGATACGGATCATTAACGGAGCAATCATCTCCGTTGCATCAAAACTTCCTTTTGCCATAAGAATCTCTCCATTTTTTTATGAAGCAATACAGCAGGGTGAACGGGCGGCGACTATAACAGCTAAAGCGTCAATTTTCAATCACTCAGGGCACGTGCAAAAAAAACGGGGCATACCAGTTCGATATGCCCCGCCCTTCACACTTCCATTCTGCCGGATTATTTTTCTTTTTTAACCGTAAATTTGTAGCCGCTGAACATGCTGGAAATCTCGCTGCCATGCTCCTTGATATCCATCAGCCAGGCGCTGTAGATATGGTTGATGATAAAGCCGAAGATCATCCACATACTGGCATGATGGGCAAGACGCATGCCCTGATTACTGAAAAGTGAGTACATTGGCCCGAGAACCTTATGCATTACTCCAGAGGGAGCATGTTCGGCGTACAGCGAAAATCCGGTCAGAATCATCAGAATATACAACGCAAAAAGAGCAAAATAGGCCGTCGTTGCCAAAGGATTATGCCCGACTGTTTCGGGAACCTCCTTGTCCATGAACATATAATAGCGCAGCATCTTGACCATTTTCTCTCTTCCCCCGGCAGTCAAAAAAGGGAAGAACGCTTTCCATCCCGCATAGTCATTACCGACCAGCGACCAGATCATACGAGACAGGACACTGACTGCAAAAGCGTAGGCGGCGGTAAAGTGAACGAAGCGTATCCACCCCATGGTAAAATCTGACGCTGATTCGCCGAAAGAAACCGGATTACCGATAAAAAAACCGGTGAGGGCAAGGATTGTGATGGAGAGTACATTGGTCCAGTGGGACCAGCGTACCGGAAGCTCCCATATATAGCGTTTATATTTAGCTTGATGAGGCATGGGGTTACCCTCCTTGTTAGGACACCTTGACTCTGACCACTTCATTGCCGTTAACATCCATCACATGGACAGCGCAGGCGAGGCAGGGGTCAAAGGAATGGATGGTGCGCAGAATTTCCAGCGGCTTGTTTGCGTCAGCCACCGGCGTACCGACCAGAGCGGCTTCATAGGCACCACGCTGTCCTTTGGCATCGCGCGGTGAGGCGTTCCAGGTTGAGGGAACAACCGCCTGATAATTCTGAATTTTCTGATCTTTGATCTTGATCCAGTGGCCAAGCGCACCACGGGGGGCTTCATGGAAACCGTACCCTTTCGCTTCAAGCGGCCAGGTGGATGGATCCCAACTCTCATTGTTGTGAATACGATAATCACCCTTGGCAATATTGCCGATCAATTCATCAAGCCACTTCGGTGTCTGCTGGGCAATCAGCAGCGCATCAATCCCGCGGGCAGCGGTGCGCCCGAGCGTCGAGAAAAGCGCCGGAGCACCGACACCCAGCTTGCCAAGCACCAGATCAACAACGGCCTTCGTTTCTTTGTGACCGGAGGCATAGGCCACCAGAATACGCGCCAGAGGGCCGACCTCCATCGCTTTTTCTTCATAGCGGGGAGATTTGACAAACGAATATTTTGCATTGGTATCAAGATTTGTATACGGAGGTTTCGGCCCGGTATAGCGCACTTCGGTTTCACCTTCATACGGGTGCAGCCCTTTTCCGGCTCCGGCACTGTTGTCAAACCAGGAGTGATCTACATATTCGGCAATTTTACCCTGATCAACCTTGATGACTTTGGAAAGATCCTTGTCGAGCAGTGCACCGGCAGGGAACCAGAGATTGCCGTTGGCATCCGGGAACTCGCCGTACGACATGTAATTCCCGAGTCCCCCACCGATTGCAGCCCACTCCTTATAAAATGAGGCAACTGCGAGCAGGTCAGGGATGTATACTTTTTCGACAAAGTCCTGCGCCTTTTTCAGCAGACGCTTGATCTCCATCAGTTTGTCGGCGTTAAGAGCGTTCTGGGAATCAGGATCGATCGGGATTGACATGCCACCCACGAGGAACGATTGCGGATGCGGGTTTTTGCTCCCGAGGATCGCGTGAATCTTGATGACATCCTTCTGCCATTCAAGCGCTTCAAGATAATGGGCGGTCGCCATCAGGTTGGCTTCCGGCGGCAGTTTATAGGCGGGATGTCCCCAGTAGGCATTGGCAAACGGGCCGAGACGACCGGATGCAACAAACGCCTTGACCTTGTCCTGTATCGCCTTGAAATAGGTGGCCGAATTATTGGGCCAATCGGACAGTGACGCGGCAAGAGCCGCCGTTTTGGTCGGGTCTGCCTTCAGTCCGGAGGTAATGTCAACCCAGTCAAGCGCATGGAGGTGATAGAAATGAATGACATGATCCTGTACATTCTGGATACCCATGATGATGTTGCGAATCAGCTGGGCATTGGGCGGAATCTTGATTTTAAGCGCATCTTCAACCGCCCGGACAGAAGCAATTGAGTGAACGGTGGTACAGACGCCGCAGAAACGCTGCGTCCAGAACCAGGCATCACGCGGATCGCGTCCCTTCAAAATCTTTTCAATGCCACGGAACATAGTGGCTGAACTCCAGGCGTCTTTTATGAAGCCCCCTTCAATCTCCGCCTCAATGCGGAGATGCCCCTCGATGCGGGTAATCGGATCTACGACAATCCTTGCCATATGTTATCCCTCCTTGGTTTCTTCAGGTTCTTTGTCTTTACGCAGCGCATTCAGCGCGCCATGAACAGCGAATGCCGCACCGACTCCCGCCACCAGGCCGAGACCGATTTTGTCGGCGGTTGCTTCAATACCGAAACCGGGCACGTTCGGCAGGCGGCGGTACAGCGGTGACATGGTATCCCAGAATTGCGGTTCGGAACAGCCGGCGCAGCCGTGCCCGGAAGCAACCGGCCAGCTGGTTTTTTCGTTGTAGCGCTGGGTCGGACAGTTGTGGAATGTCGCCGGTCCTTTGCAGCCCATTTTGTAGAGACAGAAGCCTTTGCGATGGGCATCGTCGCCCCAGTGCTCAACATACTGGCCGGCATCGAAATGCGGACGACGCTCGCAGTTATCATGGATGCGCTTGCCGTACGCAAACAACGGCCGCCCTTTGCTGTCCATGGCAGGAATTTTTCCGAAGACCAGATAATGTACGATCGTCGCGGTCAGATTATCGGCGTTGCACGGGCAGCCGGGCAGATTGATGACGGTGGCACCCGGAACCGCATCCCTGACACCGACGGCGCCGGTCGGATTGGGAATGGCGGCAGCGATGCCGCCATAGGCAGCACAGGTACCAATAGCGATCGTTGCCAGGGCACTGCCGCAGACGCGTCGGGCTATTTCCAGATGTGTCTTGCCGCTGGTGCAGCCGTAGACACCATCATCTTTCATCGAAATGGAACCTTCAACCACGCAGAGGTACTTGCCCTTATATTTTGTGATGGTAGTCTCAAGAGCTTCATCGGCCTGATGTCCGGCAGCAGCCATAATCGTCTCGTGATAATCTACCGACAGAATGTCAAGAATGATCTCACCAACGGTCGGATTGGCGGCACGTAGCAGCGCTTCGGTATCACCGGTACAGTCCTGGAAGTTCAGCCAGACGAGCGTCGGGCGCTTCACCTCGTCCAGTGCCTGAGCAACAGATGGTGCAAACGATGCCGGCAGCGACATTGCCGCCGTCATTGCGCTGCAGAACTTGAGGAAGTCGCGCCGGGACACTCCCCGCTGTTTGAGTATCTCGCCAACCGAGAATTCCCGTGTTTCTAAACTTTGTTCTGCTTTGTCCGCTGCTTCACTATTCTTTCGCTCACTCATTCCTAACCCCCTTTCAGAAGTTTCTGCCGATGTCAATTTATCTGAATACATTCTTTATGCTTACAGTTGTATTTGTATATAAATAGAAACCAGTTATATTGCAACTGTTTTTTTCGCAAATTTTACGTGTGTTACGAAATAGTTTTTTTAGCGCATCCTGCTTACGTCAACGCATAATCAAACAATCTTTTTTCTGATTTTTTTGACCTTTTTTTTCAGATTCTCTTTAACACGCTTTTGTGCTCTTGCTATCAACAAGCGATGGCTCCCCTCACCATTGCCATCAGCAGTCCGGCGTTGGATATACGTGCCGTCAGACTGCATCTCCCACGCAGAACGCTGGTCGGACAGCTGTGTGTCGAATATGAGACGCACCTCTTTAGTCAATTCTGCCGACTCCACCGGACAGAGAATTTCAACTCGGGCTTCCAGATTGCGCTTCATGGCATCGGCTGAAGCGATGAAATATTCATCGGCGCCACCGTTGTGAAAATAATAAATTCGTGCATGCTCCAGAAATCTGCCGACAACGCTTATCACGGTGACGGTTTCTGATAGCCCCGGGATACCGGGTCGCAGGCGGCAGCTATCCCGTACTATGAGGTCAATTTTAACTCCGGCCATGGAGGCCCGATAGAGCGCACTCACAACATCGCCATCTTCAAGTGCATTAATTTTAAACTGAATAAGCCCGCCACCGCCGCTAGCTCGATGGAGGTCAGCTTCACGTTCTATTTTATCGAGAAGCGCTTTTTTAAGCATTCGCGGGGCGAGGGCGAGTTTTGAATATTTTCGCTTCAGCATAAATCCGGTTGTGAGAAAATTGAACAGCTCGGTTACATCCTCGGCGATGGACTGATCGCAGGAGAGAATCCCGACATCACTGTAGAGCCGGGCAGTATCTGCGTGATAATTACCGGTACCGATGTGGAAATAGCGGCGTAAGCCGTTGTAATCCTGACGGACGACCAGAATAACCTTACAGTGGGTTTTTAAGCCGACGACGCCATAGGTAACGTGGACTCCCGCCTCTTCCATCCGCTCCGCGAGACTGATGTTGGTCGCCTCATCAAAACGTGCTTTGAGCTCGACAACCACAGCAACCTGCTTGCCGTTGTGTGCCGCCAGAATCAGGGCATCAATAATCCGGCTCTGCCGTGAAGTGCGGTAGAGCGTCATCTTAATCCCGCGCACCTTTGGATCGGTCGCCGCCTCACGCAGAAAACGTTCAACAGACGTAGAAAAAGATTCATACGGGTGCTGCAGCAATATTGCGCCTGAGTCGCGTATGACGTGGAATATGTTGCGCTGTGTCTGCAGCTGAGGGTGATCAATCGGATGGTGCGGCAGGTCGTGCAGTCGTGGGAAATCGAGCCGGGTCAGCTCAAAAAGGTCCCTCATCGCCAGCAAACCGGGCACTTCAAACACGTCAGTCGCTTCATCAAGCTCCAACTCGGCAGCAAGTCGGCCACGATGGACCGGATCCATGCCGGTGACGATCTCCAACCGGACAATCGGGGCAAATTTGCGTTCCTTCAACTCCGACTCGATCATCTCCATGAGATCGTCAGCCTCTTCCTCATCCTTTTCGGTATTGGCATTTCGGGTTACCCGAAAGAGCTCGCATGACATGATCTCCATACCGGGAAAGAGCATATCCAGGTTGTTCATCATAACCTCTTCAAGCCGGATGAAATGCTCTCCCTTGCCGATTCTGATAAAGCGCGGTGTTCCGGCGTTAACCGGCACCTTGATCCGTACCAGTGAATTATGTTTGGCCTTGGGGTAGTGCAGGGAAACCAGGAGGTTGAGCGACAGGTTTGAAATAAAGGGGAACGGGTGCGCAGGGTCTATTGATTGCGGCGTCAAAAGCGGAAATATGTTGGCATAGTAAAATTCTCTCAGCAGTTTCTTTTCTTTGGGTGTCAATTCATCATAGCTCTCAATCAGGATGTTCTTCTCTTCCAGCAAAGTGCATATTTTTTCAAATTCCTGTTCCTTGCGCGCCTCAAGATCGCGTACTTCAGCATGACATTCCGTCACCTGTTGGCGGGCGGTGCGACCGTCAAGAGACAACTCACGCATCCCTGCGCCAATCTGCTGTTTCAGGCCGCCGATACGCTTCATAAAAAATTCGTCAAGATTAGCACTGACAATAGCGATAAATTTGAGTCGTTCAAGCAGCGGCGTCCGCTCATCCTCGGCTTCATGGAGCACCCGCCGATTGAAGGAGAGCCAGGTCAGCTCGCGGTTTAAAAACCACTGACTGTCGTGAAGATCGAATTGTGGAACAGACGGAGTCTGGGCGGACAGCGGCTCAGCCGGCCTGGTCGTTTTAACCGGTTTTACCGCTTTTATTTCTTTTACTACTTTTGTTTTTTTTATTTTGGCAGGTTTCGCTGCACCAGGCACAACCGGCGTTTTTTTTGTTTTTTTGGCCGGTTGTTTTTTTTTGATTTGGGCGACTTTCACATGCTCTCCAGTTCCGGAAGAATTAACCACATGGCATGATTGTACCCAATTCAGCTGTTACCGCAACACGTTTCATCGCTAATGATCAAAAATAGTTCTACAAGATCCTCTTGACGTACCGCCGATTCATCACAATTTGCATACTCCTCCATCTTCGTGCTACATCTTGCCCTATGAAAAAACTCAACTCCCCTCAACAACGCGCCGTCGCCACGGTAGAAGGCCCCCTGCTGATTCTGGCCGGTGCCGGTTCGGGCAAGACCCAGGTCATTACAACCCGCATCGTCCACTTTTTGAAAGATCTGCACATCCCGGCGGAAAATATTCTGGCGGTCACTTTTACCAACAAGGCGGCACGTGAGATGAACGAGCGTGTGCGGAGCATGGCGGGGCCGCTTGCAAAAGATATCGTTATTTCAACGTTCCATTCGCTCGGAGTGCGCATCCTCCGGCGTGACATCCGCTCTCTCGGCTTCAAGGCGAATTTCTCGATCTATTCGACCTCCGATCAGGCGGGCGTCATCCGTCAAGCGGCGCGCGAACGGGACATCGATCCGAAGAAGATCGATCCGGACCGGATTCTCTGGAAAATATCCGGCTTAAAAAACCGCCTGATCGGGCCGAAAGAGTTTACCCCGGACCGGAATGATCCGCTGGAAATAGCGACCGCCGCCGTGTACCCCCGCTATCAGGAGCTGTTGAAGGGCTTTAATGCCATTGACTTTGACGACATCATCATGTTCTCCGTGCGCCTCCTGCAGACCACCCCGGCTATTCTTGAGCACTGGCAGCAGCGCTTTCGCTACATCATGGTGGATGAATATCAGGACACCAACGCCTCGCAATACCTGCTGATTTCTCTGTTGGCCAAAAAACATGGCAACATCTGTGTCGTCGGGGACGATGACCAGTCTATATACGGCTGGCGCGGCGCAGAGGTGCAGAATATCCTCAATTTTGCCCAGGACCATCCCGGCTGCGTGACGGTCAAACTGGAACAGAACTATCGCTCCACCGGGACTATTCTGAACGCCGCCAACAGCGTCATCAAAAACAACACCGTGCGCACGGATAAAGCGCTCTGGACGGCAGACGGCAAAGGTCGCGAAATCGACCTGATCGTTGCGGAGAGCGAAGAGGACGAAGCGGCAAAGGTCGTTGAACAGATCATGCTGGAGCAGTATCGGGAAAAGCTGCGCTGGTCAGATCTCGCCATCCTCTATCGTTCCAACGCGCAAAGCAGGGCTTTTGAAGAGAAGCTGCGCCTTGAGCGCATCCCCTATGTCGTCATCGGCGGCCAGCAGTTCTATGAGCGCAAAGAGGTCAAAGATGCCATCGCCTATCTCAAGGTAATCGACAATCCGAGCGATGAGGCCTCATTGCTGCGCATCATCAACTTTCCCCGCCGGGGAATCGGCGACACCACACTGATAAAACTGAACCAGTGGTCGATGAATCATGACGTGCCGCTCTTTGAGACGCTTGGCCGGGTGGGTGACATTGAAGAAATTTCCCCCTCGTGCCGAAAAACGGTACTCGGCTTTCACACCATGATGAAAGAAGTTATCGCGGGCTTCACCAATTTCAATATGGGCGCGCAGGTCAACGCCCTCTTCAACCGTCTGCGCATTGAGGACGAGCTCTATCGCACGCTGAATGACGCCCCCCAGGCACGTAAGCGGATCGAAAATATCGAACAGGTGGTAAACTCACTGGCAGCGTATGAAGAGCAGAATCCGCGGGCAACGCTCTCGGCATTCCTTGAACGGATTTCGTTGATGGATGAGGACAAGCCGGCTGCGGATGGCACGGAACAGGGGACGAATGCTGTCACTCTCATGTCACTGCACTCCAGTAAGGGCCTCGAATTCAGTCATGTCTGGCTGGTCGGAATGGAGGAGAACCTGCTGCCGCACAAACGCTCGATCGAAGAGGACCCAAGCGTCGCTGAAGAGCGCCGCCTCTGCTACGTCGGCATTACGCGCGCCAGAAAATTCCTGACGATCTCGCGCTGTATGACGCGGCGCAAATACGGTGCGCTGGAGGGGCAAAAGCCGAGTCGCTTCCTCGCCGAGATACCGGGGCATCTGCTGAGTGGCGCAACAGAAACCGATGCAACGGAAGCGCCTCGTGATCTGGCCGCTGATTTCTTTGCGCACATGCTGGGAGAGTAGAGTGTTTTTCGCCTTGAAGATTTTGACGGCGGGTATTACAATACGCAATAAAAGTAATACATTGGGGGCGCTATGGAAAAAGCATCAAAAGTAACGGTCAAAGGACAGGTTCTCATTCCTGGTGATATCAGGAAACGACATCATATTGAACCTGGCAGCGAGGTGCGTTTTGTAGAATACGGCAATGTCGTCTGCATTGTACCAGTTGTGGCAGACCCGGTTGCCGCTGCATGGGGAATGTTGCCTTCCGTGCCGTCACTTGCTGAAGAACTGCTTGAAGAACGGAAAAAGGACAGAGCACGTGAATAACTTTGTCCTGGATAGTTTTGCCCTGCTGCGATTTATCCAGAAAGAACCGGGCAATGAACCGGTCAAGGCTATCCTTGATGATGCAAAATCAGGCAATACTTGCGCCATGCTGAATATCATTAATCTGGGAGAGATTATTTATACCGTCCAGAGGAGGTTTGGTCTGCAATTCAAGCTTGATGTGGTGATGAATATTTCCCGGCTTGGTATTGTGATCCTTCCAGCGCCCAATGATCTTGTTTTTCGCGCAGCCGAATTGAAGGCGCGTTTCGCCATGTCGTATGCCGACGCCTTTGCTGTCGCCTCTTCCATTGAGCACAATGCAACACTGGTGACGGGGGATCAGGAGTTTCGGCAAGCGGAGCATCTGGTGAAAATTCTCTGGATATAAGGCGTAACGTGAAAAATAATTGGGGTGTACATCAATTTCCTCAACACGATTTCAACATATAATTGGGTAGTAATACTCAATTCGCTTTTTAATGCAGAATGCATTCCGACAGAAATCCGAGCATCAGGAGAAAAAATCATGACCTCCTCCATCGACACCGCCGCCTACGTTGCCAGCCTGATGGCAATTGACAAAACCCCCCTTCCCGACGACGGCGGAGAACGCTTTAACCGCCTGATTTTTGCCCGTTCCCCCTACCTGCTGCAGCACGCGGAAAACCCGGTGGCCTGGTATGAATGGGGCCCGGCAGCTTTTGATAAGGCACACACTGAAAACCTGCCGATTCTGCTTTCCATCGGCTATGCCACCTGCCACTGGTGCCATGTCATGGCCCATGAATCATTCGAGGACGAAGAGGTTGCTGCGCTCCTGAACCGTCATTTTGTCTGTATCAAAGTTGACCGGGAGGAACGCCCCGACATCGATGATTTTTATATGGCCGTTGCGCAGGCGTTGACCGGGAGTGGCGGCTGGCCGCTCAATATCTTTATGACGCCGGAGAAGCGCCCCTTTATGGCGATTACCTACCTCCCCAAGCGGAGTGGCCGGGGCATGAGCGGCCTGATGGAGCTGCTCGGCAATATTGCTACGCTCTGGCGACAGCGACCGGATATGATCGAAAAGAACTGCCAGGGCATTATGGAGGCTCTGGAGAGTGGCCGGAAACAGCGGGCACACGAGAATGCGCCTGACTTAACGGCCATTGCCGAAAAAGCGCTGCAGACCCTGAAGAGAATCTATGACCCGACACACGGCGGTTTCGGGGGTGCCCCGAAATTCCCGATGCCGATGTATCTGAGTTGGCTGATCGGGCAGACGCAGTCAGGGAGCGAAGAGGCTTTGGCAATGGCACTCCACACCCTGCGGAAGATGCGGGGAGGCGGCATCTGGGACCAACTTGGCGGGGGACTGCACCGCTACTCCGTCGATCAGTTCTGGCTCGCGCCTCACTTTGAGAAGATGCTGTATGATCAGGCCATGCTGGCCCGGGTAGCAACTGATGCCTTCCTGACCACTGGGGAGTTGTTCTATCAAACCATAACGGAAGAAATTTTCACGTTTGTCATACGGGAGCTACAAACTGCGGAAGGGGCCTTCTGTTCGGCTCTTGATGCAGATTCAGAAGGGGTTGAAGGCAAATTCTATGTCTGGGACAAGAGCGAAGTCGCTGCCTGCCTCGGAGCGGACGCGGAACTGTTCTGCCGCTACCATACGGTGACGGATGAAGGGAATTTTGAAGGAGAGAACATTCTTACCGCACCAATCGCCCTGGATGAGTTTTGCCGGCAACAGCGGCTCAATAAAAGTGAGACAGGCGAACTGCTGGAACGATGTCGGGCAAAGCTGTTGAAACACCGCGAGGAGCGTATCCGACCGCTGAGAGATGACAAAATTATTACCTCCTGGAACGGCCTGATGATTTCGGCATTTGCCACTGCAGCGGTTGCCTTCAACAAACCGGAATACGCCGACACTGCCGCCCGCACGGCAACATTTATCATAGAAAGGCTCCGCCGCAACGACGGCAGAGTGCTGCGCAGCTATCTGAACGGGGCATCGGATATCCCCGGCTTTCTCGAGGACTATGCCTTTCTGGCCGGAGGAATACTCGATCTGTTTGAGGCGACTCTCGATCAGAACTGGTTGGCAGAGGCGCGCACACTTGCCGACGGCATCATGAACCTTTTTCGTGACCCCGAATCCGGCGAATTCACCCTCACCGGCCATGACGCCGAGCAGATGCCGACCCGGGTATCTTCCGACCACGACGGCGTTACACCATCAGCATTCGCCCGTACCGCCCATCTGCTCTATCGGCTGGCCTGGATCGACGACAGGCCGGAGCTTCTCGACGCCGCTCGTTCGGCACTGGACGGAATTCAAAACGATGTCGTGCAGAACCCGCTGGGCCATCTTGGCGCCCTGCAACTCCTTGCACTGTTGGCGACTGAACCAACAACGGCGACATTCTCCGGTGATACCGGCAGCCCTGAGGCTTTTGCACTCAATGCCGCACTCCACAATCACTCAATCAGAAACCTGATTATCCGGAGCAAGAAAGGGCCCGCTCCCCTTTCACTCTCACTCTGCGTTCCCGGCACCTGTTACCCCGCCGTTGCTACGGTTGATGAATTGACTCGGCTGCTGTCAAAATCGTAGGAGCGGCATCCTGCCGCGATTGCCTCAGTGGCCTGAAATAAGCGCCTATTGCGGCATTCGCGTCTGAAAGACGCTCCTACGAACAAATTTTGTGATTTGCCAGCAGCTCACACACTATGATATAGCTTCAAACGTTTTTACTTTACACCATTCAGGAGCTGACAAACCTATGCTGACCGGAAAACAGAAACGCCACCTGCGGGCCCTTGGACACAAACTGAAACCTCTCGTCCAGATTGGTAAAAAAGAGATTGAACCCGCCTTGATTGCTGAATTGAACGTTTCTCTCGACCATCACGAGTTGATCAAGGTAAAGCTTCTTGAGAGCTGCATGCTTGACAAACATGAAGCTTCGGCGGCTCTGGCCGAAGCCTGCGAGGCCGATATTGCCCAAATCCTCGGCAAGACGTTTCTCCTCTACCGTGCGGCCAAAACACCGGTGATCATCCTTCCGAAAGCGGCATGACAGTCCGCGCCGTTCTTTTTGATCTCGACGGCACCCTGGTCGACTCGCTTGGAGATCTGACCGATGCGGTCAATCATGTTGTGAACGTATTTTCCCTGCCGCTCCTCTGTGAAAGCGATGTCCGCCTGAAAATCGGTAAGGGTTCCCGCAATCTCATGGAGCAGATACTTCCCGGTTTTTCTGAAGCTGATATTACCCGCGCTCTTGACCTTTTTCTGGATTACAACCGACAACACATTGCGGTGAAAAGCCGTCTCTATCCAGGAATACTCGATACCATCCATAACCTTGCCTGCTGCCACATCAAGCTGGCTGTCATTACCAACAAAAATGAGGATTTGTGCCTGCTGCTCCTGCATGATCTTGGTATCAAAGATCTGTTTGAATCCGTCTGCGGCGGAGACTCGTACCCGGAAAGAAAGCCGTCCCCCCTCCCCTTGCTGAAAATAGCCGAACAGCTGGGAGTCCCGCCCAATGAGTGCGTCATGATCGGCGACAGCATCAATGATGTCGAGTCGGGCCGGCGTGCCGCCATGATGACGATTGCCTGCTCATGGGGATATGGAGATATGGACGAACAGAAAGGAGCTGACATGATTGTGCACGCCCCCACGGAACTGTGTGAAGCGATTGAACACATGAGCGGCCAGCAGACATGAATGGCTGGACCGGAACAGTCCTCAGGGTAGACCTGACATCGGGAACTTCATATCGTGAAGAGATTCCCCGGCAGTTACTTGAGGAGTATCTCGGCGGCCGCGGCCTCGGTGTTCGCCTGATGCGCGACTATTTCTCGCTCGACCCGTTCGATCCGGACATGCCGCTTATTTTTGCCGTCGGCCCGTTATGCGGTACGCCGTCTCCTACCTCCGCCCGTCTTGCCGTTGTTTCCCGATCGCCATTGACCGGCACTATCAACGATTGTTCAGCAGGCGGCCGCTTTGCCTGGCGCCTGAAAGCTGCCGGAGTTGACGTTCTGTTCATCACCGGCAGAAGCCCGTCACCGGTCATAGTAACCATAGCAGCGGATAGCTTAGAAATTAAACCGGCTGGCCACCTCTGGGGCTCTGCAATCCCGACTGTCATTGCCACGCTTACAGAGTTTGGCAGCGTGGCGGCTATCGGTCCGGCCGGTGAAAACGGTGTCCTTTTTGCCAACATCATGATGGGAGAAGGCAATTCCGTTGGACGCGGCGGCATGGGTGCTGTCATGGGGAGTAAAAACCTTAAAGCGGTGACGGTGAACGGCGACAGAAAAGTTACCCTCGCCGATCCGGCGCTGTTTGAAAGTGCCCGCCAAGACATCATGCGGCTTTTCAAAGCCTCTCCGGTTATCTTCGGCCCGCTCGGGATTTCCGAGTTTGGCACCCCGGTGCTGGTCGATCTGATGGCACAACGCCGCATGGCCCCGACGGAAAACTTCCGTAAAACATTTTTCGAACATTCCGGCAACTATTCCGGACCGACCCTGAAACGCGTCTGCGGAGCAAAAAAAGACGGTTGCTACGGCTGCCCGATACAATGTAAAAAAGCGTCGCAAGCAGGAAAACCGCTCCCGGAATACGAAACGGCATCCCATTTCGGTGCGCTCAACAATGTTCATGATCTGCACGCAATTATTACTGCAAACGACCTCTGCAATGAACTCGGTATGGATACCATAACCGCAGCGGCCACCCTCTCCGCCTGGGGCGAAATCAAAGGGGCGTTTCCAACCGCCGGAGAAATTCCGGGATTGCTGAACGATATTGCCTATCGTCGTGGAGAGGGAAATCTGCTCTCGCTGGGGTCCCGTCGTCTGGCAGAACAGCTGGGCCACCCGGAACTCTCCATGAGTGTTAAATCACTGGAACTTCCGGCGTATGATCCGCGTGGAGCGTACGGCATGGCACTGGCGTACTGCACGAGCAATCGCGGCGGCTGTCATCTCCGCGCCTATCCGATCTCACACGAAATTCTGCGCAAGCCGGTGCCGACCGACCGTTTTTCCTTTTCCGGCAAAGCCCGTATCATCAGCATCGCCGAGGATACCAATGCCGCCGTTGATTCGCTGGTCGCCTGCAAGTTTGCCTTCTTTGGTGCCAGCCTTGAAGAGTATGCAGAGATTTTGACCGCTGTCACCGGTGTGACATATTCGCCACAGCGCTTGAAGGAGATTGGCAGGCGTATCGTGCTGACGGAACGTTATTATAACTGCGCCAACGGTTTTTCACGGGCGGACGACATGTTGCCGGAGCGTTTTTTCACCGAACCGGGCAGCAGCGGTGATGGCATTGATATTCACCCGCTTGACAGGGTGCGGTTTGAAGAGGAGCTGGATAAGTACTATCGTATTCGCGGTTTGAACCGAGACGGGTGTTTTGATGATGGGGAGTTCAATTCTTTTCTGACCGACATGATATAGTCCTACCATGAGTCATAAGCAGTTGTTTTTTCTCGCCCTCCTCTCTGCCTCACTTATCCGCCCCAGCAGCGGCGGGTAATCAAGCGCCCTTTTATGGGTGATATCGTCAAGCCTGAGTAACCGGGCGCTCAGCTCTTCTCTCTGTTTGGCCCGATCTATTTCAAGCTTTTTTATTTCCCGCTCCAAGGCTTCTTCCTCGCGTTCCAGTTTTGACGTTTTATCATAGCTTATCTTCCAATTGCGCCTGGACTCCTCATAGAGATTTCGAATCACATTCGCCGGGGCACGCTCGATTTTACTTCTCACATTTTTTACATGTTCACTAAAACTTTCACGACCTGACCGTTCGATTTGAGTCTTCGATTTCCCACACTTGCTACAGTACAAGCCCTGCTCAAGCTCCAGCTTCATCCGTTTGTACTCTTCCATCATTTTTTGACGTTCAGATATCGAGTCTTCCACGTCATACCATTTTTTTCTGATTTTTTCCTGTATCTCTTCGATCATTCTGTCTGTTTCACTCTCATAGCGTGACAGTTCCTCTTTGATATCCGCCATTTCGTTTTTATAACCATGTATCTCCCGCTCCATATTATCGTGATCAGTGCGTAACTCGCTAACAAGCATTCTGTCGGGACCGCAGTTGAACGCGTGTGCCGGCAAGGCAGCCGGGGTGAGCAGAAGAAGTAATAGAAACCGTGCTTTCATATCATGACTCCATTGATAGAACTCCGTGGAGTTGGGCCCCTCGAAGTTCCGGAATGAGTTCGCATTTTGCAGGGGAGGCAACGGGCGGGTGAGAGAAATACCCCCTACTCCTCCTTAAAATACCGGATATTGACCGGGTATTTCGTCGGGCGATACGAATCTCCCGTGCCGTTATTGAAGGGAATATGGATCAGCTTTGTTTCCCCCGGAGCCAGCGTCCCCCTGATGCCCGAAACCGTGGCGTACTGAGCACTGTATTTTGCCGAACTGTTCTGTATTGACAGATACTGTCCTGTGGCTTCCGCTGAACCGGAGCTGTCGGTCACGCTTGCCGTCAGGTAGGTTTCCAGAAACATCCTGTTCCCTTGCTCACCCGCAAAGGTCACGGTGTAGGAACCATCCACCCATCTGCCGCTGTTATCCGTGCGTTTTCGTTCCGTATCAGCCTCAGTTTTGGCCTTGCGTTCCCGCTCCGCTGCCTGCGCCTCCCGCTGTGTGCGTTCCTGCTGCTCGCGGCGGCGATTCTCTGCGGCCCGGCGGTCATCTTCCTGTTTTGCCAGCCGTTGCCGCTCGATGCGCCGTTCTTCTTCCGCCTCCCGCCGTGCACGGGCCGAATCTTCGGACTGGCGGCGCTGCTGTTCGCGGGCTTCGCGCTCGCGGTTTTCCCGGTCACGCTGTATTTGGGCGTCGGCATCACGTCTCATCTGCACGGCGCTGCCGTAGGTGCTCAACCCCTGGTTGAGGCTGTTCTGCATGGATTGCAGACCGGACATGAGAGCGTTGTTGAAGTCACGACTGTCCTGCTCCTCCCGTCTACGGTCAGCGGCCCTCTCTTCACGTTCCTGGCGGCGCTGCTCTTCGGCGTCCTCTCTGGCCTGGCGACGGCGCTCTTCAGCCTCGTAAGCACGCTGTTCCTCTCTGTGGGCTTGCCTGTCCGCCTCCTCCTGCTCCTGCCGCTTTTGTTCTTCAGCTTCATAGATCCGCTGCTGCTCCTGCCACTGCCGTTCCTCTTCCGCCGCTCTCAACCGGGCCAGGTGTGCCCGATATTCCTGCGGATTTTTGCGCCAATACTCTTCCTGTGCCGCCTGTTTGCGTTTCGCCTCTTCCTGCTCTTTTCGACGGGCTTCTTCCTGTCTCTTTTGTTCTTCAGCGGCAAGCCGGGCAACCAGTTCGGCCTGTTTTTTCTTCTTTTCTATCTCTCTCAGTTCAGCTGCTTTGATTTCGGCAACGGTTTTACGGGCATCTTTCAGGACGGCAGCATCCGCAACGATCCGCACGGACAATTCATCCAGGGCGACAGCGTTTACCGTAAAGACGCTATCCCTGTTTTCTCCCGGTTTTATCACGGTTCGGGCGGTTTTATGCTGTATTCCGGCACCGCTGTCCCAGGCAATGGTATATTCCAGTTCAACATCGGTTTCATAGAGGCTGTTAAAACGCCATTCATGGGGGCATGGGATAGTCGCTCCGACGATACACTCCGATTTATGGCTGAATTCGATACCATTCAGGGCACCGTCATCAAGTTTTGCCCACGGCGACCACATCGGCTTACCCTTATTTTTCTGAACATCATTCGACCAAACATCGGTGTGAACCATCCCGACGATCATAACGACACAAATGAATATAAGTACTTTTCCAGGTGACATACAATCTCCACTATGCAGCAATTCTACTAATGTTAATTGAAGTTACCACCTGTTTACGCAACCCGCCGGCATCGGCATAGCGGGCATGACCAAGCCAGCTTTGCAACGAAGTATTGATCTTTGCGTAATCCGGCGTTCCATGGGAAACAGAAGCGAGAGCAGCAATTTTTTTGACAAAGCGCTGTGATGTATCTTTGCGCAGCAGCCGGTAATCCGGAAAGATCCGATAGCCAAGATGATCTGTGCCCACCGTAACCGGCTGAACCAGAGTCTTTTCCGGATGTAATTGCAAACGGAGCTTCGCAAGATAGTCCGCCATGGCGGCGCTAACCTGCCAGAGCTCGGCTTTGGAGTCGCCAAAAATCGTTATGTCATCCACATAGCGGATGTAGGCGGAAAATCCGAGGTGCCCGGTTACATAATGATCGAGCCCGTCCAGATAGATGTTGGCAAAAAACTGGCTGGTCAGGTTGCCGATGGGGATACCGCGACGGCGGGTAAGCGGCGTAAAAAGATCGTCGCCGGCGAAATGGATAATTACCTCTTTTTGCCGGTTGCTGCCGTCGATGATGCGCTTCAGCAATTGCAGCGTCTGCGGACATTTGATTTTCCGGGAGATCTGGGCAAAGAGTATTTCATGGTCGATTGTCGGGAAATAACTCATGATGTCGGTCTTGAGAAGGTAGCGATGGCGGCGGGCAAAATGGGTAAAACGTTCCACAGCTGCGTGCGTGCCCTTCCCTTTTCGGCAGGCAAAGGAACCGTGGATGAAAGTCCGGTCGAAAATTGGTTCGATAACATTGCAGAGAGCATGATGCACCACCCGGTCGCGGTACGGCGCGGCGCTGATCAGGCGCGGTTTCCGTTCGTGAACCGTGAAGGTGCGATAGCCGCCGGGGCGATACCTGCCGGTAACGAGCTGTTCATGCAGTTGCCAGAGGTTATCTTCCAGATTATTTTCAAACGCAGCGCATCCTGCCTTGTGCCGTTTCCCCTTGCGGGCCAGGCGAGAGGCAAGAAACAGGTTTTCGAACGAACTGATGTAGGTAAAAAGGTTACCGTGTCGTTTCATATCAACATCTCATGGTTGAGCGTGGCGTTCGCCGAAGCTACCAGTCCCGCCCACCCTTTTTTGTATTTGGCCGCATCCCGGCACGGGAGACAAGGCGATTAGAATATAAGTGCACGCGCCGGAACTCCATGGATGATCCGGCATTGCGGCGTTTTATGTTCTTGGGGGGGAGCACCAGACGAAACCCGATATTGTTGTTCCTGTTGTCAGGTTCGTTCCTGTTCCGGTTGGCCGCCCGCGCGTTGTTGTCGTTGTTGTTCCAGGAACCGCCGCGCAGGAGGAACGCCTTGCCCCCTCATTTTTTCTTCAGCCAGCCACCAAGCATTCGTCCGACTTCCACCGCCTGGAGAGAGGCATATTCATACTGTTTCAGTGAAAACAGCTTCAAATCCATGCACAAACGCAGATAATGCTTGAGCCGCTCAAGCTCCACATCCGCCCGCAGCAGCGCCTCCCTGCCGCCATTTCCCGCCTTGGCCGCCTCTATCAGGGCGTCATACAGATTCAGCAGCGTCTCCTCCAGCCGTTTGGCCATGACAAATCGCTGACTTTTGGGGAACTTGATGGTGTGCTCCAGCAGCCACTTGATCAGTTCATAACATTTCGTGAAAATCGGCGATTCATTCATTACGGCACCATATTTCGGGGGGCTTGCGCCCCCACCCGGCCAGAAAACAGAAAAACAGAACCCGGAATTCAAAAGCTATTTGGGGGGGAGCACCAGACGAAACCCGACAATGCCGTACCTGCCGCCAGGTACGACCCAGAGCCGGTAGGCCGCCCGCGCGTAGTTGTCGACGTCGTTCCAGGAACCGCCGCGCAGGACTCTTTTTTCACCAATATCCGGCCCCGGCGGATTGTCTTTGGGGCTGTCCTCGTAATAGGCTTCGTTGTACCAATCCTGACACCATTCCCAGACATTGCCGCTCATATCATGGATGCCGAGACCATTCTTTTTTTTCAAACCGCCACGATGTGTCTTTTTTTCGGAGTTTTTATCATACCAGGCGTATTTCCCCAGTTCCGCTTCATCATTGGTGCCGGCCCATTTTTCGTCCTTGCCGCCGCTTTGGGCCGCATATTCCCATTCCGCCTCCGTGGGCAAGCGATACTGACGGCCGGACTTGGCGTTCAGCTTGGTGATAAACGCCTGGGCATCGTTCCAGGAAACCTGCTCCACCGGGCAATCCGCACCGCACTGGGAGAAACCGCTTGGGTTGCTCCCCATAACAGCTGCATATTGCCCCTGGGTCACTTCAAACTTGCCAATGGAAAAATCGCTGACGCAGACATCATGGACCGGTTTTTCATCACTTAGAACTGTGGAGCCCATCTTGTAACAGCCCCCTTTGACAAAAATCAATTCCATGCCGGTAGTTGGGTCTTTGTCAACGACTTTCTGGGCGCCGGTTGTGGCCACCGGGTCACGCAGTCTGAGCTTTGCAGGTGGATCTTCGGCGGCGAAGGTGACGGCGGCAGACATGGTGAATAGAGAAAATATGCACATTACAATCATCTTAATTTTATTCATCTGAATATTCCTTTCAATCAAAGGGATGTGATAGACATTCTTCACTTTGGCGTATCGCCTGACACGCCCTTCATGTAGATAGCCTGGTTACAAATTTTCATTTTTACCGATATCTCATCAGGAGTTTTACTCATACTGTCTTGTATGCACATAAAATATGTTTTGTCTTTTTCATGATCCGCAACAATAGCCGCTTGTTTTGTTTTTTCTTCCTCTATCCTGCGATTTTCTGCGGCTTCTGTCGCCAAATGATTCATTTCGGCGGTACGCCGGACGATATCGTGAACTATCACCGGAAATACATTCTTAAAACCGCTTGGCGCATTAATGCTCATCTCGCATAACCGAAACAGGGCATATTGCAAAAAAACTGTCCGTTCGCTTTCCTCAAAGAGTTTGACAACTGCCGTCTTGAAATCACCTGTCAGTGCGGCTTCAAGCTTGTCTTGCTGTTTGAAATTCGCGTTAAATTTTGTTATGGCTTCAAATGCTGCGGATTCTGGCGGAGGTAGACAGGAAAGTATTACTTCTCGTTCTTTTGGTAATAGCGACGGGAAGTTTGGTTCAGTGGAAAGGTCGCGTATCTGAGCAATTGAAGCCGTTGAAGATAAGGCGCTGATGAGTTGATCTAGTGACTTGGTGACGTTTGTCGAAGAGGTCGGCATTTTTTGGATGACTGCAGATAAAATATCCTTTGACCAAATACGATCCAACTCGGATCTACTGTTTGTAACTGATGAATTGTTGCCAAAAGAAGGGTTAAGGTTGGGTGGGGACTGGTAGAGGTTTATTATTTGTGCACCTGTTGGTTTCCTTTCTGATTTTGAGTCTTCAGGTAAAAATTGAACACTTGGATTCAGGCTTTTTTGCCCCATTTTAATATTATTAGACGTTAGATTTGAAAAAGCTTTAATTCCTTTAGTATTACTGCTCGAACTGTAAGTCCCATTTATTACTTTCCTGTGACGTTCATAGACACTAATCTCAGTATTGGCGCGGTCTATCGCAGAAGTAAGCGAGTCTTTTGTATCGATATTGTATCTCTCCAATCCACGGTATGCTCCTTTGAAGCGTAAATTGTCACGGTTTATCTGCTCATAGCTGCACGCAGGGATGGTGGCCAACATAACAATCAAAAAACATTTTCTCAGATACAATTTTACTTTGTTTTGCTCCGCGTTATAGCTCTGTTGAATTGATTTCTGTCTGCATCGTAGCTCACTCATCATTACTGTAGCCTCCTAATGTTTAATTTTCCGCCACCATTACGTTAACAAAAGTAGATACTTAGTTGCTTAACCACGGCCACCTCACCGGTTTTTCATCTGAAGGTCCATCGGAAGGCCCCATCCGCTAGCAGTCACCCTTGACAAAAACCAGCTCCATGCCGGTGGTCGGGTCTTTGTCAACGGCTTTCTGACCACTTGACGTGGCAGCTGGGTCACGCAGTTTCAGTTTTGCAGGTGGGTCGGTGGCAAGCACTATTTGCGCTAGAAGAAGCATTAATAGTGAAACGACGTACACTGTAATTTCTTTCATGGAGTTTTACCCTCTTCCTTAGAATATCTGCGGTGTCGCCGCAGCAACAGATTGTCAACATTACAAAAAATCGGCGCAAGCCGATAAAAGCCGGTGCACCGAATGATGCACGGGATTGAGAATGTGGAATGCCAGTACCAATGATTTTTACAGAAATCTGCCGGGATAAGAGGAACTACAGTATTGCTAATTATTTCTAATTTTCGAGGCGTGAGGCGTGAGGCGTGAGGCGTGAGGCGTGAGGCGTGAGGCGTGAGGCGTGAGGCGTGAGGCGTGAGGCGTGCTGAGCGGAGCCAAAGCAGGCGTACCGGCCCGGCCGGTGCTGTCAGGATAATGTATGCGAATGTGGGAAAGGATCATCATGACAATAGCCCGCTCTTCGTACAAAGGTTAATGAGAAACTAGCGAAAAGCGGTACGGGTGTCAAGCAGAAATACAGAATTTTATAACCTTGTTCTCCTTATCACCTGAGTACCTGCCGGGGAACAAATAGAAACATCTCCCATTTGCCCACGGCAAGTAAACTTGCCTCACATGACTCTCTGTGTTATATATTGCCCGTAACAATACGGAGGATTTCCAAAATGCCACAGACCATTGCCGCCACCTATGAACATGGTGTATTTGTGCCCTGCACACCGGTCAATCTGCCGGAACACACCGAGGTAAAGCTTCTGCTTCCTAAAATAACATCAAAACGGAATCAGTTGACTAAAGCAGAAATGAGTTTTCTTGCACTGCGCGGTATCAGCCATAGTCTTGCAGAAACAGACTCGGTTGAATTGCAGCGAAAGATTCGTAGTGAATGGCGCGGACTGTGACTGTCTGCATCGACACTAATGTTCTGCTCGGTTTTTTCAATAACGAACCAGACAAGGTTGAAAGTTGTACAGCTTTTTTTCAGTATATTTTCACCAAACGCATCAAATCCGTTGTTGCCACCATTACTCTCTTGGAACTGGCTGCCATTCTCACCGCTGCCAATCAATCCGCTGAAGCTGAACGAATAGTCAAATCCATAGAATCTCTCCCCCCTGTTCTCAATTACAGAATTTCGCAATGGGTGGATTCTGCGTACCGCCGCCCTGAAAAAAGCTAATCGGCTTGCTATCGCTGACGCGATAATTCTGTCAACAGCCTTTGAGACCCGTTGTTCCTACCTGATCACCTTCGACACAGATTTCAAGAGTGCCGGAGAAATCCAAGTGTTAACCCCACAGAAGTTTCTCGAATCGCAAAATAAAAACCAATAAAAGTGAAGATCGCTCAATGCTGATAAAATCTTTCCAGTTTTTCGTGTGCCGACTTCCGGAAACACTTCTGAAGGAGATGAAATCATGAGTGCATTAACACTTCGTTTGCCTGATGAAAATTATCTGCGTTTGAAAGACCTGGCTCACCAACGTGGTCAAAGTGTGAATCGCCTCCTGGACGAGGATACCAATGCCGCCGTTGATTCGCTGGTCGCCTGCAAGTTTGCTTTTTTTGGCGCCAGCCTGGAGGAGTATGCCGAACTGTTGACCGCTGTCACCGGGGTAGCGTATTCACCGCAGCGGCTAAAGGAGATCGGCAGGCGGATCGTGCTGACCGAGCGCTTTTACAACTGCGCCAACGGATTTTCGCGCAAGGACGATATGTTGCCGGAGCGTTTCTTCACCGAAGCGGGCAGCAGCGGCGATGGTATTGATATTCATCCGCTTGACAGGGCGCGGTTTGAAGAGGAGCTCGATAAATATTACCGGATCCGGGGATTGAATGAGGATGGCTGCTGTGAAGATGCCGCTTTTCTGGAAAAACAGCCTTGAATCTGCTTGGACGTATTGACTATTGCAATCACATTCTATAAAATATTCTACAATAAACAATAGAAAGGTGGCCGATATGACCGTTTTAGCGCGACAGGCAAATTTTATGCTCCCCGACGATCTGCTCAATGACTTGAAGCAATTTGTTGGGCAACGCCAGCAAAGCCGCTTTGTTGCGGAAGCACTCCGCAAGGAACTGCAGCGTGAAAAGTTGAAAATCGCCTTGAAAACGAGTTTTGGTGCCTGGAAAAGCGAAGACCATCCTGAACTACAGAGCGGCACTGACCATTATATTCGAAACCAGCGGAAGTCATCCAGATCTGAACGTTCCACATGAGTAGTTTGCTTCTGGATACTGATATTCTTATCAATCTGTTGCGTGGCAATGTCGCTGCGCGGGATTTTATTGCAGATAATTTGGAGGAGAACGAACTGCTCTGCTCTGTGATTTCGGTAGCGGAAATTTGGGCCGGCATGCGCACGCACGAGGAACTGGCGACGAAAAGACTGGTTGACTCGCTCAAAGTGGTTGATGTAAATCGGACTATGGCAATGAAAGCCGGGAGTTTTAAAGGAACGACCAAAAGCCACTCACTTGAACTGGATGATTGTATGATTGCCGCTACAGCTTTTTGCACGGGGGCAATTCTGGCAACGGGTAATGGCAAGCATTATCCGATGAAGGAGATTCGCATAGTTGTTGTGACTATGTAGTCTTCTTTTGTAACTGTTTGGTAGCATGCCCTAACTGTAAAATTAAATGGTAAAACCTCAGCTACCATTTCCCTATCAAGGCAAACCCATGAACCTCCTAAAGAAACTCTTCTCTGAAACGTCATCCACTCCACCACCCACCGGCAACAAAAAGACCGGTGAACTGGGCGAGGAGGTGGCGGCCAATTACCTGATCGCACGCGGCTACCGGATTCTGGAGCGCAACTTCCGCTGCAAGGGAGGTGAAGTCGACGTCATCGTCCGTGATCCCGAAGATAAAAGTCTCGTCTTTATTGAGGTAAAAGCCCGCCGGGGCCTTTCTTACGGTGTGCCGCAGCTTGCGGTGACTCCGTTCAAACAGCGCCAGATTTCCAAAGCGGCGCTGACCTGGCTCTCAAAAAACCGGCTGCACGATACTAACGCACGGTTTGACGTAATCGCCATTCTACTGCATACTGACGGCCAGCATGTCATTGATCACATCAAGAACGCCTTCGACGTGGCCTATTAAAAAAGGAGTCGCCATGGATTTTACCGCTGTACTGGCTCAAATAAAACCGAAACTCGGTTGTGTTAGTGACAACCTGACGCTCATCGAAGAGCAGATAACAAACGCACAGGATGCCGGTGCCGATCTGATTATTTTTCCTGAACTGGCACTTTCCGGATATTTTCTCAAAGATCTCGTGCCGGAAGTGGCTCTGCGCACGGATTCACCGGAGATTAAGCGTCTTATAGAACTTTCTCGGGGAATATCAATCGCCATTGGCTTTGTCGAAGAGAGTAATGATTATCATTTTTACAACTCGGCACTCTATCTTGAA
The DNA here is from genome assembly GCA_013349405.1 of Desulfuromonadales bacterium. Lineage (GTDB taxonomy): Bacteria > Desulfobacterota > Desulfuromonadia > Geobacterales > Pseudopelobacteraceae > JACRCG01. Next base: position 81,706 of record DUZS01000010.1, read on the forward strand.
GACGGAGCAATCGGCCACCTCCACCGAAAAGTATATCTCCCGACGTACGGACTCTTTGATGAGCAGCGGTACCTCGCCCATGGCGAATCATTTCGTGCCTTTGAGACAAAATTCGGCCGTTTCGGCATGCTGATCTGTGAAGATATGTGGCACCTGTCAGCTTCGTATATTCTCGCAATGGATGGCGCCACAACATTGATTTGCCTGTCAAGCAGTCCAGCTCGCGGTATTGAAGGTGATACACCGGGTTCTGCTGCCGCCTGGCAGAAACTGGTCTCAACCACAGCCATGTTTCTTAACTGCCGGGTACTCTACAGCAACCGGGTCGGCTTTGAGGATGGCGTTAATTTCTGGGGCGGTTCGGAATATGTGGCACCGTCAGGTGAATCGATTGTTCGCGCTGCTCTTCTCGAAGAGGACGTTATCACCGTGCAGGTTGCCGAAGGAGCACTGCGCCGTGAACGCATCATTTCACCACTGATGCGTGATGAAAATCTATTTGTGACGATGCAGGAATTGCAGCGGATCGCAGAGAAGAGGAGGGGCTGATGTCTGCATTACACGCAAACATGGAGTTACTGAGAAAGCTCCTGGTCGGTTTTGTCCGGGATGAAGTTCGTAAGGTCGGTATCAGTAAGGTAACACTTGGCCTTTCAGGCGGCATTGATTCGGCACTCGTGGTGTTCATCGCCGCTGAAGCGTTGGGACCAGAGAATGTTCACGCTGTCTGTATGCCCTACAAGACAAGCAATCCGGAAAGCGAGGCACATGCCCGGTTGGTGGCAACGGCATGTAGCGTCAATTTTTCAGTGGTGCCGATAACTGCCATGGTGGACGCATATTTCGACATATTCCCCGATGCCGACAATATGCGACGCGGCAACAAAATGGCCCGCGAGCGGATGACCATCCTGTTTGATCACTCGGCGCTGCTGCGCGCTCTGGTACTCGGCACCAGCAACAAAACCGAGCTGCTGCTCGGCTACGGTACTCTCTACGGCGATATGGCTTCAGCACTCAATCCGATCGGTGACATTTACAAAACGCAGGTATGGCAGCTCTCCACCGCCATGGGGATACCTGCTGAAGTTATCGAAAAAAAACCATCAGCCGACCTCTGGGCCGGCCAGACCGATGAAGAAGAGCTGGGGTTCTCATACCGCCAGGTCGATGAACTGCTCTATCGCATGGTTGACCAGCGCCTGACGAGGCCGGAACTGATTGCCGCCGGTTTTGAAGGCGCATTTATTGACACCATCTACGCAAAAATTCAGAATTCTCACTTCAAACGGCGCCTGCCGGTCATTGCAAAAGTTTCCAACCGCACGATCGACCGGGACTTCAGGTATGCACGGGACTGGGGCAAATGACAAACTGGTCTGACAGTATCCCTGTCTATTCAACAGAATCGGGGCGCATAAAGCAGAATGGCCCCGCACAAAAAGCGACCGGCCACAAAAACGATGGCATAGTACGTCTGCGCAGAGAAGTTAAGGGGCGGGGTGGTGGCACGGTAATAGTCATCAGCGGCATTCCGCTCTCAAATCCGGAGGTCAAAGAACTGGCGGGGGTACTAAAGAAAAGATGCGGCTGTGGCGGAACCGTAAAGGATGGCGTTATCGAAATCCAGGGTGATCACCGTGACTCGTTACTGGCAGAGCTGCAAGCGCGCGGCTTCAAAGTGAAACTCGCCGGGGGATAACTACAGGCAGGGTGTTCGCCGGGCATTTTTAATAATTTCTTGACCTTTGAGGCTTCATCAGATAATGTCAAAAATCTTTTACCCCGACTGAAAGTAACCATGATCAATCGCTTCATGGTTCAGACAGATGCGAGAGTGGCGGAATTGGCAGACGCACCAGACTTAGGAATAGGTTTTGGTGCTTTTTTTTGCCCTGCGCTGAACTGCAACAGCCTGCAATAACTCACTTTTTTAAGCATATCCCTAATTTAGCCACCTGCACCGAGAAGCACCGAAATGCAAGCAATTTAGCACCATTTTAGCACCTGCCATTTAGAGCTAACTATCCGTATTTGTTGTAAACATTTATTATTTTTTGTAGACATATTTTGGTGCTAATCTGTTTTACGCTTTTTGACCTAAAAAAGCCTATTTTAGCACCAAATTAGCACCAAAATAAAAGTGGTGCTAATTGCGTAAGCTACTGTTTTCACAATACTTAACTTGTTTAGCCTTTGTACTAAATTATGTACTAATTTTTTGGTGCTAAAATCCGTGTTTAATCAATCATAAATGGTGGCTATCTAAGCGTTTTTTATTGTTCTATTATAAACCTCCAGATTTATTCACCCCACCCCGCAACCGCCATATTTAAAATCTGCCTTGCCAGCTCAAACCCCAGCCGTCGTCTTGTTGTTCCGTCGTCCCGCGACTGTCTATAAATTATAAATCCTGCATCACCGCTTGATTGTCGATGCCGGTTTAGAATCTTATTCGCTCTACTAACAATATCGTCCACGTCGTCAACTTCGATGTCTATTCTGGTTATGCAATTGCCAGACGGTTTGACCTTGCTTGCCGGAATCTCTTCGCCTTGACAGAATCTGATTGTCGCAGATTTGGTATCATCAAGGGCGAATAACCCGATTCTTCCGGTTGGAACTTTGAACCTCATCTTGATCGGTTCCGGCGTGTAATGTTCTAACTGTAGCTCGGAATAAATGCCCAGGCTGACTTCACCTATCCAGAACAAAAAGCCCTCGTATGGTGTCGGATCGTCTTCACACATTGACCAGTTATGGAACATGGCGAGGCAAACAGGGCAGTCGGTATCCCGGAACATTTTCACCGGCAGGCTGATCACCGTCTGGAGGCACTCCCGAAAATGCCCACTGTTGACGAATGACAGCGGAACTATGGCAGCGGTGTATTCGCAATTGTCGATACACCTGGAAAGAGCCAGTTGGTAGAGGTCTGTATATTCCTCCATGCCAATCTGAAAGCCTTTTTTGGTTGAGGACGACTTGGATATGTAAGGCGGGTTTGTAATGGCTACACGGTGTCCGGCTGGAAAGTGGGCTATTGTGTCCCGTTGGACAATATTATCGGCTTGTGGGTCAATGTCGTAGCTCTGGAATGAATTTGTGATGCCGGTGTCCTGCAACATTTTCACAAGATTATTGCTGCCAGCGAACGGCTCCAGAATAATGTCGGCTGGAGTAAGTTTGACGGAATTAGTCAGCCATCGTTGAAACTCTGGGTGATAGAAGGGGTTATGAGTAGTGAAGAATTGTCCGTGCTTGATTTTGTTTGTCACTGAAAGTCCTTTTGAGACGTTTGACCGCCTCCCTCAGAAATTAGTACCTGTAATCATTTCACTTCAGGAGAGAAAGTAATTTTTCATACTCATCTTGAATGAGGGTGCCTTTTACTCAAAAAGCACCTATTCCGCAGACTCAGTCGCTGGTTCTATTGGGCGTTCCATCAAACCTTCTGATATTAAGTCCTCTTCCCAACCCTCTTGATACACTTTATCCCGGTGAGCCTTAATCATAGACTGCGCTTGTTTAGAATGTTCATTGATTTCCGGCGGCAATCCGTTTTCTCTTCTACGGAATGCTGCAACTTCCTCGTTATGTGGTGGGACACCAGTTCTTACAAGAGAATATCTTCCTACTGGCAAAACATCAAAGACATAGGGGTGCGTGTCATCTCCAAATTCACGCTGATATGCAAGGCGTAATACGTCGTCGGCTGGCGGGTGTGCAGGGTCAAATAATCTTCCATCCTCCAACTCCGGGAAATTAAATTGCGGAAAATCTGGGTATATATTTCGGATCAGATTCTTTGGCAGGTGGTGATAATCGTCATCCAAAAGGTCTTCTGCTCCCCATGCGTTCATGCGGACTTTTTTCTGATGTTTTGAGTCAACAAGTTCATTGTTCTTAACTTTGGTGAATTCCGGGTGAACTGCAAGAACATCCCAGATATATTTGCAATAGATATAGTATTCCCGCCACTGTTCCAGCTGCTCCTGCGGAGTAAGTGTAATATCCTCTTTATTCAGCTTCTTGACTTTATTTACACCTGCCTTGAATTCATTCAATTTCATGACTTCTTTGATTTCAGAAACACTCATTAACTGGGCTTCGGTAATCGGAACGTCGGGGTCAATTAGGTTGGTATCCTGTGCGGTATATTGAAACATGTCCGTCATTCGCCATTGTTGAACTCCATGAACTTTCCGTTCGTCAAGCTCCCCAGTTAGGCAGTTTCTTCCAGTCAGGTAGCTTACAAGTGCTGTAATCCCCTTGCCATGGAATGGGTCAAGGATTACGTCGCCTTCGTTTGAATGCGCCTTAATAAGTAACTCCATCAGTCTGAATGGTTTGGGGCTTTCCTTCCCAGAATTGCGGTTTGCCTCACTTCCTGCATAACTACCGCCTACCATTGGAGTTGTTATTAAATCTGTAACTCGTTTTTGACCGTTAAACAAATCACGAAATCCCCAAGTTGCTACTTCGTTCCACGTATGTTTCGCCCCTGGTCGGGTCAACCAGATAATATACTCTATGGCGGGTGTATAGCTGTTTTTGTTGGACAATCTCCACTCGTTGTTGTTGGATTTATACCAGTGCATAATCTGCGTCACGACAAGTGGCTTTGCATTTTCTTTGTCACGTCGATTACGGATGTCGTTGTAAACTTTTAAAGCATCTTCTTCGGCTTTAATCAGAATATTGCATGTCTTGTCATTTTTGAGCATTTTTTCAGCTTTTTTCAACGCCTCATTCGCGGATGCGACTTCACCGTCTGTAGGCGAGTTTCCGTTATCTCTATCTCGACGGAGTAGGATAGCGTTAAAAGCTTTTTCCGCTTTGTCACGGACTTTGACGAGATCCTTATATGTTTTGTCATTTTTAAGCAGACTCTCAGCTTTTTTCCATGCAGCATTAGCAGCATCAACCTCTTTGACAGTAGGCGGATTTCCAATAATCGGTGAACTGGAAACGTAGTCAGTCAAGAGTCTGTTATTGCAAAATAAAATTGCTGAACCACCCTTTTTAAGAACCCGTCCAAACTCTTTTAAATACGGCGCAGGGTCAAAATTGTGGTCCCAGCCGCCAGAAATGCCCGAATTGTAAGGTGGGTCAGAAATTACGGCGTCTATTGCCCCGTTCTCAATTGCGTTCAACAGTGATAACGCCGGGAGTTTTGTGAGCATTATGCCCCTTCTTTTAATATACTCCTTCGACATTCTGGGCGGTATTTTCGGCTTTACTACGGGGTTGTCTCGCTTAATGACTTCGAGCTTAGCTTTTGAAACCGCCAGCACGCCGTTGAAAACTTTGGCTTTGATATCCTCATAAACACTTGCCTGAACAATTTTAGCAAAGCGAATACTGTCTTCAGACACGTTGAAGAGCTTTTTAGCATCTGCAAGAGAGACTGAATTTTCGGCATCTGCTTTTTTTTGCCCCCATTCAAGGTTTGCGAATTTAGCGGCAATCATTGCTCGTTGGCTGGTGTCCAGGTGCCTCCTTCGCATATTCGCCGACATCACAAGTTCAAACAACTGGTCTTCCGTCCCGGTGAACTCTTCAAAATGCTCAGTGGCATTGTCCCAGCCAAGCTCCTGTAGAGCCTTATAACGGTGCCGTCCGTCTGCAATTTTCCCTTTAAACAAAATGACGTTGTCATGAAGTCCGTTTTTCTCAATATCATCTCTGAGTGATTCAAATTCAGTTTGCGACATTTCCGGAAATGCCGTTGCAAATGGATGATACTCCAGTTCTGGAGTTAGAATTGCTGGAGCCTCAATATTGGTAGTTTCTTGCGTATCTTCGCTCGGCATATTTATTTTCTCCTCATCTATAGTTATTATTTGGATTTGGGTTTAATCTATGAAACTCTGAATTGATGAAGACATATCGGAAAATCCGCTTGAAAAGGTATCGTTGAAAGAATCGTTCACACCCATATCATTAAAGGTATCTGAATGGTGATAAATGTTGAAAGTACACCACTCGTATGCAGGATTGAACATCATATCATCAGCCAAAAAAGTGCAGTTAATATTATTGGTATCATCGTTGAATATATCGTTACCAAAACAAGTACCTATTTCGTTAAATTCATTACTACCCCCGTCATCGCAGGCAAAGAGAGTATCTTCATTTAAAACGTAGTCATCGCAGAATCCGTTACCAAATGTGACAGCAGATTCTGTTCCGTTTATTATTCCTGGTGCTGTGATCGAAGGAAAAGTTTTCAACCAGCCGTATATAATTGCCGCTACCGGGATTAAAATTAGTGCTTCCATTGGGTGCTCCTTTAATGTTGGTGGTAAATATTTTGTTCAAGTGAGCAGTACATGGGATTGTAAACTGTGTCATAATCGTCCCAGTTATCTTCTGCTGTTGCCATTGCTTCATTCTGTATTTTTAGTGATTCGGTGGATAATGCACGGAAAAAAATCATCAAGATAACTGCCGATATTGCCGTGAGAAACAATGCTCCACCCATTCCATATAGACAGAAGGCGATTACAACAATATTTGCTAAAGCGATTAATAGTGAGATTTGTCTTCCGTTGATTGTATTTTTCATATTAATTACCCTGCTTTCAGTTGTTGCGCCACCAATAGGTAAACTAAAATATTACTGGCAGTATGATCCTAAAAAGCACCATTTTTTACCTTGCGCCGCTGCTAGGCGGCTTAGTTTTACGCCTTGATCATGCTCAGTAAAATCCGTAACAGTCCAGCGTTTTTGTGGTGTTATATCCATTAGTCTTCCCCTTCCAGCATAACTGTTACGCATGGAGACATATCGTCTGCGGGTCCAATCATGACTTTCAAATTGTGACCTTTAATTCCTAAAATCACGCAAAAAATCATAGTGCTTTCGCTTAGCTTCCGGATAATTCCTTTTTGGCTCATCCAGAGGAGGTCGCCAACTATCCCTTTAAATGATCCAAGTTTCTTTTCAGCAGCACATTCAATAATTGCCCAAACAGATTGAGTGCATGCTACTGGGTACCGGTATATTTTGCATTCCTCCGGATAGCTTGCTGAAAGGTCAATCAGGACACCGTCCTCGAGTGCCTGCTGTCGGGTGTATTGGCTTATTAAATCGCAATCTTCAAACATGGTGAATCTCCTTTTTGAGTTTTCCGTTGTCGTCAATTTTATATCCGTTGCTTTGAATAACGCTTAAAAGCCTGTTTCTGGCGGTTCTGATGTCGACGTCGTCTTCAAAGGTGATTCCACCTGTTCCGGCTTTATCAAGAGCTTGAATGGCTTTGTATGAAGCAACAATAAATTCTTTGTCAGTTTTGTCGGCGAGGGTGCTCATGTCTATTCCCCCTTGTTCATTTCCAGCCATTTTTTAACGGCTGTTGTCATTACTTCATTGAGGTTATGGGCTGAAATGGGGTCAAGGTCGCCAGATTGCACTTCTTCATAATGGCAGACTATGATTTCCCAGAATGCCTCCGTTGCGTCAAAGACGGCTGTTTCTAATCGGTTTTCTTGTGTTTGTGGCGTCATGGTTTTTCTCCTTAAATTATGTCAAACGGGGCGTTTATCAATCCCCGTCCAATGGCTATATCAATCAAACTATCAACGGCTTTCATTGAAACAATTACGTCATGTTCTGGAACTCTTCCGGCGAGAAAAGCGTCGGTGTGGGTCGTTTCGGTTTGCCTGGCTTGTCTGATTGCCTGAATGAGGATTTTGTTTGTCATCTGGTTACTCCTTACATCAATCCGTCATTACAAAACGATTTGAAATCCTGGGATTCTGTATTTACAATGATATGGTCTAAAACCTTAATTCCGAGAATGTCGCCAGCTTCTTTCAGTCGTCGAGTGATTGCTATGTCTTCGGATGAAGGTGTAAGGTCGCCAGAAGGATGATTATGCGCGAGAATAACGGCTGCTGCATTAGCTAAGATAGCGGATTTAAAGGTTTCTCGTGGGTGAACAACAGACTGATTGAGGCTTCCCTGGCTTACTGTATGGATTCCGATAATCTTGTTTTTGCCATCCAATAGAAGAGCTACAAAATATTCTCTGTCCGGGTTTCCAATTAACGCACAAAAAGCGGAGGTTGCCATGTCTGGCTGGGTCAGCCTGTTACCGTCATAGAATAGCTCTCTTTCACGAACCATCTGAATATTGATAACCGGGGTAGTGGCAAAAGCTGTCTGTGTCATCTTGTTCTCCTTGGAAACCTTGCTGGTTAGATTTTCTGAACCCTTCAACTCAACTTCATTCTGTTTATGTGTGTGCGGATTTTTCATTTTGTGTTCCTCCTTGCTTGTTGAGTTTCCCGTTACCCTTCGCAACTGACAGGGTACGGAGAACTCAACTTGGAGGGACACGAGGCACACACAAAAACTAAATTGATGTAGTCAGGACGCAGCGGAACGAGAACGATTGGAAAGACGCTGAACGGTATGACAAAGCCGATGTTGGCGTTCACAGGAACGTAGAAAAGCAAAGCGTGATTATTTTGGGGGTGCCGATTTCTGCAAGAAATTGGGGGTACCCAAATAATCTTTCAGCGTTTAGGTGATTGGCGGAACGTTGTGTTGCGGATTGGAATGAATGAAGTTGTGCAAGTCTGCTGGTAAGAGCGGGAATTGTTAAAGGGTGGCAAACCTTTTAACCTGGTGGATTGTAGGGTGTTGGCAATATGCTTAATTCCGAGAACAGGATGTATATTCCGGAAGTAAGCATTTTGCCTTCGTTTTTGAACTGATTGACGCCGAGCGGGACGTTCCGTCCGGTGTGAAACAGTTCGCCGGTTGGTTTAAGGCACAGCAGATGGGCAGTGCCTCCGGGGTCGCCTCGACCGGCACGGAGCGACGACTTGGTTTTTCTCCTTATCCTGAGAAGATGCTTCTCGTGACACCCTTAATTGTCAAATATTTCTCTTGCTGCAATTTTGCGATGCACCGCTTGCAGGTTATCTGCTCCCGGTCTTCTGTAAACTGCTGTTGTCCTCGAATGCCCATGTTCGTATTACATAATGAGAGGAACTGTTGGATTTTGCCGTTAATGGTGGCTCGTGCGTGAATTACTGAAGGCATGTTTTCAATTCCTTTCTGCTTTTGCTTGTTTGATGGCTTCCCGTGCCTCGTCGCAGGTTCTGTCTCCGACCGTCAGTCCGACTTCTGGCGGATTATTTACCCCGAAAATATCAACCATTTTTTCAAGTACGGTCAGTAGCTGGGGCGCAAGTATTCCCGCTGGAATTCTTGCCAGTCTCACGGCTTCATTGATGCCGTCGCTGCCGGCGTCGATGTAAAGCGATACGAGGGCTTTTGCCGTGTTTTTAATGTCGTTCTGGAGGATCTGTTCTTTGGTTATCTTTTTCATGGTCTTTTCCTTAGTGGAGTTAGTTTTTTAGTCGATTTCCGCCAGCAACGGCGTTTAGCTTGACAACCAGGTCGGCGCGAAGGAATTCAAGGTGCAAATTTCCGTTCAGGTAACATTTGAATTTGAAATACTGGGTTTTGCCGTTTCCGTCCGGGCTGTCGGTGATGGCATCGTAAAGTTCGCCGTGATAGGTCTTGACAGGTGGCTTACCGTCAATCATTGCAAAAACATTATCAAGTGCGGTGATGTATTTATCCCGATGGTAATTTACCCGGAATTTCCCACGGCTATATCCCGTTTCAACCATCCAAGTAAGCACAACTTTTTTGCCCAGTTCAAATTCCGTATTGGTTTTGTGCTGGCTGTTGTGCGGTCTGAGCCATTCAAAGACTTCCTGAACCTGTTCCGTCAGATAGGTTTGAACGTTAGCAGCGGAAGTTTCAAATAGAGCCAGAACGTTTGCTTCAGTCAGCTCTGGTAACTCGCCATCTCTAATTTGCTTGTTTAGCTCGTCCCGACGTTTGATTGATAGCAAGCGCCGGAGTTCCATACGTTCAACGATTGTTGACCAGGCGTCCACTTTGATTGCTTTATTGATTGAATCGCTGGCTATCTTGCCAACCTCGGAAATATTCCGGTCGTTGGTTGAAAAGCTATAACCAGGCTTGTCCAGGAAAACATCTCTAAGGCGTTTTTGTGCGGTTTCAAGGGTTTGATACGCCTCTTCAATTTCCTTGGTTGCTTGCGTATAGGTTGCAATCATTGTCGGGAGCGTTTCGCGTACTGCGATGTCAGTGGTTAATGGTGTCATGGTAAATTCTCCTATTTAATGAAGTGTGAAATTCCGTAGATTTGAATGAGGCAAAACCCGAGTTGTGTTGTGAATAATCCCCATTGCTTGCGGGGTATTGCGTAGGCAATCCAGAAACAGTTCGCTATTATCCAGACCACCATTGCTGAAACAAAGTGGTTGCCGGTGCTATTCAGAAAAGCTCCAATAAATGACAAGGTGGTTGCTATCCATTCAAGCGTATTACCTGATTTGGGAAGTTCCCCGACATGTAAGCTGTCTGTTTTCGTTTGTGCGGTCATTTGGTGTTCCTCCTTTTGTATTACCTTCATTGCTTCGTTCCCGTCACTCTAACCGGGAATAACAAGGAAGGTTCAAAGAGGAACACGGCACAAACAAAACTAAACTGATCATTTTCCGCAGTATGTCGAAACTGCAGTAATGGAACGTCAAGGACGATGAAAAAGCGTTAGCGGTCTGACTGACTGAAAAGTGCTAACGGTAATTTTCATCTGCTGGAAAATTATTGAATGGCTGGCTGATTGGCGGCGGACTGTGATTTAGTGGAATGTAGGCAAATAGAAGACAAAACAAGGTGCTTTGCTGTTGTTCAGGTGTTCGGCATTTTCGTTTCGGTTGACTATGAAATTCGCCTCTTGGTGCTACAGGCAATTGATATGCAGGGGCTGGGCTGGTTACTGGTGAAGCACAATCAAATCCATCGAGTTATCTCAACTGACTTGATTGTGCTTCGTGTATTAACTGAGTGCTTTTGCTTAATTACTTTTACGCCGCCAATAGTTAATTAATATCAATAAGTTCACTATTGACAACATCACTAATCGTGAAAATGCTGTTAACCTCTATTTCTCCATACTGCTGAGGAAGTGGAATTTTGTTTTTTAACATAATTAGCGTGTATTTTTTGCAATCAATTTCAACAGGGAATATGTTTCCGTTGCTCTGAAATTTTGTTCCGCACACATAGTTCATCCATAAAATATCCCAGATGATATCCATGTGGTCGTCTTTGTCATTGGGATTTTTGGCGGCGCTATCTATAAGTTTCCAGACAGCTGGCGAGCACAATATTGGATATTCATGCAATTCAGGATTTTCAGCCCAACAAACCGATAAATCAACAAAGCCATTCTCAAGAATTTTATATGACGCTACATTCGCCGGTGATATTTTCCTGATGTATTCTTTGTATTCATTTGCACTACTTAAATTTATATATCTGACTTTCATACGTATTTACCTGCTTTCTGCCTACTCAGAGGCACTTTAATTGTTAATATTTCGGGGTGAACATTATTAATGTGTATTGTTCTATGCCACAAAGTTTCTTTTCCAGTCCGTCAAATCAAGAAGTGCTTTTGAGCTACCCCAGCCAAGTGAACCAGGTTTTTCAATCAAAACCTTTGCAAACGCATCGCAATCACTTTCCTTTACAGAGATAGTAAACATATTGAATGTTGGTAGGTGGCTGGCGTACTTTTTGATTCCCAAATCCTCAATCTTAAACTTGGGATAAGTTATTTCCTCTAAACGATTAGATAATTTAATGAAATTGATAACGTCCTCTTGAAGATTTATGTTGACTGGAACAGCAAACTTCATTTCGTCGCCTACTAAGATTGCAGTTCCAGAACCAACGTAGTCCCCAACTGACATATAGTGATTAAGTCCTAAAATCACCCGATTCATCGGAGTTCCAACACAGAAGGTTAAATCCTTTGGTCCTGATTTAGTTCCCATTGCCATATTAATTTTTCGCATATATTTTCCTGCCTTTCCGCTCACTTTGGGGCGTTCTAATGGTTAATAGTTCTTGGTTACATTGCCGTCGTTGTCTATGCGCTATTTGGTAATCAAATTATCCAATCGACCGTAGGTTTTCCGGTATATCCGTGCTGCCACACAAACCAGGCATATGTAATAGTGCCACCGTTTTTCGGCTTAGGTTGGTTGCCTGGATACATCGTCACCCTGCTTGAAAACACATAGATTGTCCGTAACGGGGTAGCTTTAAAAAAATGGTACCGCTTTACGGATTCCAAGAATGAAAGCTTCAGCAACATTGCAACTTTGTCGTTTGCCAGCTCCAGTGAACGTCTTACAAATTCACAGGCACAAAAATACGGCGGATTAGTTACAATGTTGCTGGTGTTACCATAAGGTTCCGTAAAGAAATCTTTCCCGGATATTCCGTATATGTCTGCGTCTTGCCTAATGTCTGCCGAAATCACCTGATAGTTGTGCGCTTCAAGGATTCGAGAAATCGCTCCTGAACCGCAACACGGTTCAAGAATATTTCCGTTGAAAGACTCCTTATTCAGCAGTTTTTCAACCGCCCATGAGGGTGTCTCGTAATAATCAATACCGTCGGATATTTTCCGACCCGCAATTGACCGACCCTTAATAATTGACAAAGCTTTTTTTCCTTTTCTCACACATATCTATTGTCTTTTTAGAGCTACCCCAGCCAAGTGGACCAGGCTTTTCGGACAAGACCGTTGCAAATGCATCGCAATCATTAAAATTTATAGTGATTGAAAACGTCCTGATTTTTTCTATTTCTCCCCAATCTTCAAATTTAAACTTTGGGCACTCAATTTCCTTCAATCTTGAATGCAAAGTATTTAAATCGTGAACTTCTGTTCGGCTTTTTGGGTTTAAAGGAATAAGAAAAATCAGGTTTTCACCATCTGGAATCATTCCTCCAATGCCTATGTCATCCCCGATACAAATAAAATGGTTAATTGCGTGGATAACTCGGCTTGGCGCACCGCCCACATATAATGTTGGAGTACTAGGGTTTGATTTCACTTCATCTTCCATTTTGAATATATTTTTCATAAGTTATTTCTCTTTCTGCCGACTAACACCGGCGTTTTTATTGGTTAATGATTCATGGGTTACACTGCCGTCAGGACAATGCGTTGTCTCTTTTTGTCCTGACGGCGGGTCTATGCGTTATCTTTTCTTCTTTTCCTGACGGAACGCCTTTTTTAGTTCGTCGTAGATTTCGCAATCAGGAACTGATGCCGGATAATCCCAGAACCTTTCCGGCAATCCATAAAGTTTTTGTGCCGTCTTTGCATGATAGATGGCTGCCAATGCTCCGTTGACCGGATGAAGCTTTGTCAATTCGTTATTCATACGAATATAAGATTTTGCTGTCCCTTGTTTTGAATTGACGGCAAATACCAGTAAGGCTGTATTACCGAAGTAATAGTTTTCAAGAAACTTAACTGTCGTCCCGAAAAATTGACTTGAAAATCTTTCCCAACCTGCCGAATTACTTATTTCCGTTTTTGTCCAAACGAAAACATCAGTGAAACCTTCACACGAAATATTCTTGTCACCGTTAATCCGTGTTTTTGGGTCGGAAGTCGGAAGAAAATTGTTTTCCGACATCGACGTGTTGATTGATTCCACCATAGGGACAACTTCCGCTTTATATAATTCTTCAAAATTAAAATTCATGTTTAATGACCTCTATAGTTATTTAATGACGTGGTTCAGTGTGTTGATAGTTCAGGGTGAACAGGACAAGACTATGCGATATTTTAAAGGGTTAACCTCCATTATTGGTTAAAGGGTAATAGTTCGGGGCGATAATATCAGTAAGGACTATGCGTTGATGTATGCCGGTTATTACCTCCCTTGTTTAAATTTCTTGAAGCTTTTCGTTTGGGTTTTGATTCAGTGGTTGAATCAATGATCGGACTACAGTGGGGGGATTTATTGCGTGGGGGAGAGATAGAGTAATGTGGGTGTCATATCAGGTGCCTTTTCAATCTTGTTTTTTCCGGAGTTATTTTTCATGTCCAAACAATACCACATACTTTTTATTTTGTCAAGGTAATTAATAATTGCAATTTATGCTTTTTATTATTTTATTATTGATACAATATTCAATAATTAATCGACCAATCTTTCTACATCCACTATGGGGTTCTGAATTAGAATACTTAATACGACAGCCCTTGTATGGGTGCCTTCTCAATCTTGGTTTATTCCGTAGTTGTTTTTATGCCAAAAACAATATCATATTTTTATATTTTGTCAAGGTAATCAATAATTATTTTAAATACAATATTGTTGCCACAAATAATAAAAGCCCAGAACCGGTTAAGGTCTGGGCTTTGGAATTGGTCTTATTGGATACCGGCTGCTTTGTATTCGTTATACATCCGTCGTGCTTCGGATACTGTGAAAAGCCTTTCGTGCCGTGCTTCAAGTATTTCTCTGATTGTCATATTCATGTGGTGCCTCCGTTGAGATTGTTTTTACCTTCACTGAGATAGGTAAAAAAATCACACAAGGAAAAGGCACTTCTGATAATCAGGCTACTGTCACGTTGTCAGTTTTAGTCCAGAGCGGTGGCGGTAAGGCAATTCAAGCTGGGCGGTATGACAATTGGTAATGGAATGATTGGCGGAACGTTTGTTGCTTGGATTGTTGCAGTTGACGTTGCGTTATGTGACCGGAACCGTGGGCGGAGACGACGGGTTTTATGTCGGCTCCGGGTGAAACCTTCCAGAACGCCCCAGCTTGACCGAGGAACGCCCAGCCTTTGGAACTTCTATATTTGGTAAAACCGCTCCAATTCTTTTTGCATAACTTTTTGAGTATATTCAGCAATCGGATCTTGCTGCTTTCCTTTGACAACCTTCGTAACATTTCCTTCTGTGAGCCTCTGCAATGCCCCAGCAAGTTCTTCTTTCGCTTCTTCAAGCTGTTGAACAGCATCGTCAACGTTCTTCAGCAATCTCATTACTTCAGCATGTTCCGGTGTGACTCCCGATTTTATTTCTTCTAAAAACCCATCCGCAAAATCTTTATATCGTGAAATAAGGACATTGAACGCTAAATCAGCAAAACCAATTACTCCACCTCTATCGCTCTTGCAAATTATATCAACGATATCGCCTCTTTCAAAATGTTGGTCAAACTCTTCATCTCCAACTTCGATATGCAACGAATAATCCTGCAAAAACTCTATAGTTTCAACGTCACCATCATCTTCAATGATTTTATAATGTCTCTTTGTAAGCCTGCCCTGGCAGGAAACTTTAAGACCTTTTTCGTCTAAAACAAATATCGCCGTGTTTTTTATCTTCAACCCAAATCCCTCTTTCTACTATTTTTGTTGTAGCTGTTCAGACATCTCTTTCAACTGCCTTCTCTGATCAATAATCACAGCATTTCCGAGATTTATATCCATCTGCTGCTTCATGATCAGTTCGTGCAACTGGCTTTTCTCACACTGCCAGCACTCTCCCTCACCTGTCAGCAGATTTTGATGTGCACTACACAACTTCATTCATTACTCCCAGATTCAACACTTATCTGTTGAGTGCTTTTTGGTAGGCTTAATTATTTTATTAACGATTTCCTCTCCCAGGTCATGTTCCGCCTCAGTCGGAATTGGACTTTCAGGCCGCTTGATCTAATGGTAAGTCAGCTTCCCCTGAATGCCTGACTTCAGGAAAGGCTCGTTGTCGTTTTTGCTTTCTTAATTCTCTTGCTTCTTCA
>DUZS01000011.1 GCA_013349405.1 Desulfuromonadales bacterium
GTACGGTTTGATGAGGGGAAGCTGGTTAAGGCAACTATGGTAAGGCTCTTTAGGCACCGCCACACGAAAGAGGCGGATACGGATAAGCCAAACCTACGGTTGCAGTGGCCTGCTTCCTACTCTACCGATCAATAACTTCTTTAATGTCTACCGAAGTCTCGAGAGTGCCCTTCCTTACAGCTTTTTCAACAACTTCACTTGGCAACCTAACAGTGATGCGAACATTTCTTTCCTCACCTCGGCTCATTTCCTTTAAAAGTTGCTTGGCGGCTTTTGTGTCCCCTTCCCTTGCCTTCAACGTCAATTCTTTCAGCGTCCGTTTCTTTCCAGGCGCACGAGTTGATTCCAGGCCGAAGTAATCGGTCAATAACACCTGATCGGCATCCAGGCCATGGACAGCCCATTCGATCCGTTTGGCAACGCTGGAGCCAGCTTCTCCCGGCATCATGGTAATGATGTTCATCCATTCCAACGAACCGACAATGAGTGGGCTGTGGGAAGTGACTATAAACTGGATGTTGGGGAGCGTCTTGGAAAGGGTCTGAAGTACGGTCAACTGCCATTCCGGGTGCAGGTGTAGGTCGATCTCATCCACCAGCACGATCCCCTTGTTCTCCACCAGCTTCTTGCCCCTCGGACAGGTTTCGCAGACATGATAGAGCAGATCCCCCACCCAGCCGAGAAAGGCGCGGTAACCATCGGAAAGAGCCGGGAACGGGATCTTTATACCGTTACGCTCAAAAAGATACTCCCGCGCCTCCATCTTGCCGGTGAAATTGTAGTGACCGTGCCCCACCAGTTTGTTGATCAGGCTTGCCACCTGTTTGAAACGCCCCGGATTGCTTTGTTGCAAGTCAGGAAGCCAGGATGTTAGCGGTATCAGGGAATAAGATTCCTCGAACAGGCTTTGAATACGTTGCGCCCGAATAAAGGCATTATACTTGCGGCTTCCCATATCAACGCGATCCGCTTTTTCAACCCGTCTGGTTGCGCCGTACCCGACAAAGAAAAAAGCGTCGGAGCTGGAGCTGAAGATTGGGTGCCACGCCTTTTCCTCTGGATGCGTCCAGCGCAGAGACTCCAGATCACCCCGCCTGGTCACGGTTATGTGAGATTCAACAACTGATACGAATGTGTCATCCTGCTCGTTTGGGAAAAAATTGGCCTCAATGACTGCTTCGCTGGGTTGCAACAGCGGCTCCCGACGGATAAGCAGATAGGGGAATATTCCCGAATCCGTCACCGCAGGCCCTAATGCTGCCAAGGCAATAGCTTTTAACAGCGTCGTCTTGCCGAAGCCATTATTTCCCAGAAGCAGGTTGACGTTGGGAAGTTGCGGTGTGGGGATAGCACTAAAGATATCATCAAGCTTCGGGTGAACGAACTCGATTCTTGATTCGCGGAAGGTGCGGAAATTGGTTAGTTTTATGGAGTCGATGTACATGGTGGTTCCTCAATCAAATCAATAATTCAAGGCTGGTATTCTGAGAGTAGATGGGCCTGATAATTGCCCCTGTCATTGTACGAAGTGCAGAAGTTGGCAAGTACAGCCTCCGTATCATCCGCAGACCAATCACCATTTGCAGATTGCCGCTCATCAAACAGGCCGAATATATTGTCACCATTTTTTCTCAGTTCGACAGCAATTAGCGCTATTCCAGGGAATGACTTTGTCTCATCGGCAAACATCCCCGGACTTTGCAGGTGACCTTCCAAAGTGGGTTTTCCTTCTAAGTCTGAATGACGAAAAATTGGTGTACCAGACGTGCCAAAACATGCCTGCCACCACACTCCGCTTATTATGGCACCACCTTGAAAAGAGTCGTAATAGTATGGTGCTAGACAGTAACGATTTCCTGGAATAACAAGGCGATCACAGACAGCAAGAGCAATGGTAGGACCTAACGCAAATTGGGGTGATTTGAAAGCCGAACCAGCTTTCTCGCGAAGAGTATTAATGACTGTAATGAGTGAGGCAGAATCGTAATTCTTATTTTCGCTGTAACGTTCGTATGGTGCAATGACACTTACTGCGGAGGCAACCCTTTGTCCCGCATTGGTTTGTTGCTCCAATTGGATGTTTGGTTGAAAACCATCTTCCATCATTTCCCGATGACGGCATTCACCATCGACAATGTCTAGGCTTTTCACTTCTACATAAAAGACCTTGCCATCCCACTCGCACTGGAAATCGGGAGTTGATCCGATTTTTCCGCTCTTAGCATCAATCCTGATAGTTGCGGGGAATTTGACCTTCAATAACGAATACACCATTGCTTCGCTGTATATTTCAAAGGCTTGAGAATACGCTTTCACATCCGGTTTTGATGTGACCTGTTTAAGACGCGCACGAAAGTCAGCCATGAATCTATTTAGAGCAGGATCGTCGTATGCAGCCTGTTCTAAGGCTTGCAAACTAGCTAGATCAATGCTGCCGAGACTATGGTTGTGGGTAAGTCCGTGGATGTGATGTACATGCTTCAAAAACTCAGTGACGGCTGGGAAAGCATGCGCGTCTGCGGTTGCATATCGCTTCTTGAAATCCTTGGCTTGCTCATCTGTCATAGTGCCTGCTAATCCGCCCTTCAGTATTTCAGTCATACGTACGCAATGTTCGGCTACGATTGAGTCATGGTCAATAAGGTCTGACAATGCATCCAATGTAGAGTCTGACTCATAACCAAATGGGTGTGACCTCTGCCCCTCTGGTTTATTTCTGGCGGCTAAGCAAAAATCCTGAAACAACTGACCGATTTCGCTTTTTGCCGGTTCGACCGTAAATGCATGTTTCATTTCAATCTTCCATGTTTTCCATAAAAGTAGATTTAAGAAACAGAAACATATTCATTCGAAAGCTCTTGGCTCGTTAATAGCTTCGCAATTTCACCGACCAAACTGTACCCCAAGCAACTTATTCTCCGGTTTATCCCCGCGAAGCGTAACAACGACACTATCCTGCAATCCGCACCACTCCGCATCCACCAAATACTCCTTCATTGCCTCATAATTCTCGGTATTCAGCGAAGCAATGTACTGCTTTCCATTGACGGTTGCCGTTGCCAGCACATTGGCAAACCATGCAGCTCTCGGTTTTGGGTCCATATGTGCAAACAGTCGGTTGTCGTGCCACAGGAACCCGCAATTATGGTTGGCTCCGTTAAACAACAATCCCCAATCAAAACAGATAACCCTGGCGGCATTTATTCCGTCGGAATCATCACCTTCGATCTCCACGGCAAGGTTGTAACGCAGCTGATTGAGTCCGGGGTTTGCCTCAAGAATAATACCCGCCGGTGATCTGGGATAGAGCAGTTCGGCCAAGGCCGAGAAGTTTTTATCCGCCTGTGAAAGCGGTGTAGAATCGGCATAAGTGGCCGCTTCACGATCCTCCACCACCATCTTTTCCTTGATGCCCTGCACCTGCTTTTGAAGTGTATTGGCAAACTCCAGATACTCTCCCAACCTCTCCCGCTCTCCCTCATGCCGTGCCAACTGTTTTGCCAGCGCCGCATATTCATCCAGCGCCCGCTTCCCCTGAAGAGTGGCAAGAAGTTGATCCCGCTTTTCGCCAACCTTGTTGCGCTTGCCATCCAATTCTCTCATCTGCGTATTCAGGCGGACTTTATCGGATTCAAGCCGGGTCTTGCGATTGAAGGAGAGGGAATTGTGAAAATTTTCCACAGCGTCGAAATGGGCTAGCATCTCCGGCCTGAAAACCTCTTGCAGCCCTTCGTACAGCTCCAACAGTTCATCTTTCCTGAGATCGGGCTGGTTTTCCAGAGACTTGTTGATGCCGTCTACCTGAAACTTGACGATGGCGATCTGTTTTTCGATCTCCCGTAATTCACGGGTCAACTCACCCGCCTCAAGCTCAATAGCTCGGTAATCTTCGGCCACCCGGAAACGGGAAAGATCCGCCTTGATCCTGGGGATCTCCTTGTCCAACCAATCGGCCCGCACCTTGGGCTGACTCCCCGCTCTGAACATATCGCGCAGAACATGGTCGGTATCCCAGCTTTTCAGGTTTTTCTTGAGCTCATCGATCCTGTTTTTATGCTCCTTCTTGGCGGAAACCAGCTGACAATCGGCGCCCAACAGATAGAGGCTCCGCAACAGGCCGTCAAAATCAGATTCCTTATAGGTTGCAATCGGATCGACACAATCCTTGAGATGCCGCCGCCCGAATCTGGTTATCAGCGATCTGAACGTCAGGCCTGGCAGTTCGGGATCAAGACGAAACACCCCGGAGGCGTTAAGCCATTCCAGAAGCTTCTTGTGAGATATAGTCTTTTCATCAAGAGCCAGCTTTTTTCCGTCGGCGCTCCGCTCAATAAGGTGATCTGTGCCGTTGATGCAGAACTCAAGGGAGAAGATCCAGTCATGAACACCGGCCTTAAGCTTCTTGTCCAGAGTCGCGCCGAGGCAGTGATGCACCAGCTTCAAGGCCAGAGTCTTTCCTACGCCGTTGCTGCTCCCCTCCTGACGGTCAAGGGAACTGTCGCCAACAATAAGCGTCAGACCGTTTTGATTGAACCGGATGTTTTTGAATGACTTCTGATTTGCCGATAATTCGATGAGTTTCATATGACTTGCTCCGACGTTATGCGTCCGTCACCCACTAATTGCACCGCCCCGATAGCAACAGCACATCCACCGCCAGCACCATATGAGTGAACGATGGGCGAGATTGCCAGCCGGAAGAATCTCGGTCGATCTGCGTCCAAAGCTCGCCAAGCGTATGCGGTTCCGCCAACAGGAAGCGCAGATAACCGGACAGGCCGATTATCGAATCGCTGAATCGTACATGTTTATGCGGGATTAATGCTGTTCGGATGCTCATAGGCGTCACACGTTTCAAAGTATTTGGCAATAATAACCTGGGCGGCAAGGCGATAGGCAACCAGACTGTGCGGATGCTGGCGCATGGCGGCGGGAATCAGGCCTTCCACAAGCCAGACATACCGCTCATTAGGGGCATCGGCTGAATCCGGAATGATGGTGGTGCTTTTTTTATAAAGTTCTCGAATTTCAACAGCTATTTGTTGCGCGAGACCAATGTCACGTGCTTTCAGAAAACGGTTCACATCATCAACCTGATAGGAAAGATTACGCAACTGGTCAGATACCGGCGAGGTGATGCCGTTCAGAACAATCTTGTCGTTAAAGTCGGGGCTCGTGACATCGAGTAGCACAAAAGCGGGATTTGGATGGTCGGCCAGGTGACCAAGCAGTTCGCTCACCGCCGTCGGATCGATGAAATCAGGATATTCCGATGGGATACCGCCGACAATCTCCATCTTTTCCAACTCATCCAGTTCCATGAAGCGGCGCTCCAAGTCAGCCGCTGAAACGGGCGTTGCCTCAAGCAAACCTTCCTTCTTGGCAAGTGCCTGAAGCATACTGCCGATGGGAGCCGGCATGCCGCAAAAACGATCATTGTAGACAAAGTGGTAACGCTCAACGGAAGACCATTTTGCTTTCAGTTTGTCAAAATCTTCGACAGACTTTGTAACCGCCTGCACTGGATTTGGCGCTGTTGTCGCCTCCGGGCCGTACACCTGAAAGTAGCGATTCTCAGTGGGGCACCAACCGTCATTGCCGCCATCGCCCCAATTACCCCACGGCGCTACTGATTGGAATCCCGGCAACGAATACTGCATCAAAGCGCTGAAAAGCCGCTGGAAAGAATTTCCAGAGGCTTCATACAGTCGTATTTTGAACAGTTTTCTGTACCAGAAATCGTTGTGAGCTGAGGACACGTGCTTCCTTTCTGAAAAGTTGAATGGTCTGATTTATAACAGGTTAAAGCCTTTGTTAAAAGCGCTTTTAGTTTCTGCTCTATATAGTGTAGCTGGTTGGGCCGAGTTCCAGATCCTCTGCCTCAAAATCCGCTCCATCAGTTGAGAGGATGTAACGAGCCTTGGCTTTGGTAGTCGCCGGGCTTGCTTTCAGGGCTTCAAGGGTTCTGGTGACTTCGCCGGATTGAGTGACAGCGATATGGATGTTGTTCGTCTGAAGGATGCCGCCCAGGTCCGACTTGTTCGACGCGCCCGAGCGCAAGCGCTTGATGGTCGTTTCCTTGTTGCCGAATGCCTGGAGAAAGGCAAACGGGAACTCCTCCCTGTCAAAAGGTTGAAGGGCTAATTCGGATACTGCGGATTCTATTTCAACTGCGTTCATGGGATTACATTTGCTCCAGTAATGAGTGATCCAATTCTGAGGTAGATTTTTTCAATTCAATGGTTTCGGTCTCTTGAAATTTAGTCATTATTTTTCACGAGTTATCTGGATTCAAAACTGCATATTCATATCAGGATTTATGCCAAATAGCCACCGCAAACCCTCTTCATTAGAGCGGGTATGCGGATTATACGACTAGAATTTCCGGCATCTAGTTACGACCGAACAAACCCCAGTAACGCTTCATAGTCATGGCGGTCGGCGGCACGAAGCGCGTTGATATACTGCAACCGACTATCACCGACATTGACCAGATTGCCGCTCCCCCATGTGAAGGGCTTCTGATTCAGGAGATGAACAAGAACAATGTCGGTCATCAAGCGGGCATGGCGACCGTTACCATTGGGGAATGGATGAATTGCCGTAAGTCGGTGATGGAACCGCACGCCAATTTCATCCGGCGAAAAAGTGCCCTGCTCGATCCAGACAGCGCAATCTGCACACAGATTTCGTAATTCAATAGCGATCTGCCAGGCGGGGACGCCGATATTCTTACCGGTGGATCGGAAATTACCTGCCCACCGCCAGACGTTGCC
This sequence comes from Desulfuromonadales bacterium, assembly GCA_013349405.1. Lineage (GTDB taxonomy): Bacteria > Desulfobacterota > Desulfuromonadia > Geobacterales > Pseudopelobacteraceae > JACRCG01. The sequence continues at coordinate 6,777 of DUZS01000011.1, forward strand.
GAACATTTTTTTATGGAGCCGCTTGATATACGTTTCGGTTAGTACATCTTTCTGCTTACGCCTGAAGACGACTGCTTCAGCCTCGGCAATATTTTCCTGTTCCCAGCGGTCCAGTTCAGAACGATTCGTGATATGGGTGAGCAACAATCCCGCCGCTTCGTCTGCATCAAGCGGAGTTGCGCCTTCCGGATAATCAAAATTCATGATTTCACACTCCAAAGGTCTTTTGGCATCTCCCGCATAAGTTCATCTATCATTGATTGCAGCATTTTCTGACGTTCCGGCTCTTTAAGCTGCTGATCTTCAAGTATCATCGTGTGGGTCGTACGCTTCATCCGTTCGATGGCGATCTGCCGGACTTGCTCTCTAATGGTATTCTCCAGCGTAGAGCGTGGTACTAACGCATAGACAAAAACGCAGTCAAGGGCTTCGGCAGCCTGGCGCATGGTCTTAATTGATACGGCACCGGTTACTTCGTCTTTTTCCAAAATCGGGATGCGAGGCTGCCGGACACTCAGACGTTCCGCCAACTGCTTTCCGGTCATTCCCAATGCCTCACGGATAGCGCGAATCCACCCCTTTGGCGGTGGAGAAACGTCTTGTACATTTTTGAAACGGGAAAGTGTCTTGTCCAGTTGCTCGACAATTATCCTTTTATGAGCTGGCTTCATAATAACCTCTGTATTATTTGTTGTTTCAGCAAATATAATCTAAAAGTTATTATATGCAAACTATAAAATAATGTGTGGGTTATTCTATTATGCAGCTGCCGGGATGAATAACTATTCCCGGATATCCGAAACGACAGAAGCCGTCCCCAATAAGAGGTCGGCTTCTGTCGTTTGAATGTTACCGATATCCTGCGGCTTCAGTAGTACAGGTCAATAAATGAAACCAAACAACCAGAGTGGTATTCGCTTTCCGTGACCGGTTTCTATGTTGTCCAGAGCCAGCCAGGAATTTTCGATTTCCCTAATCTGTCCTGCGTCCTTGTTTTTACCGCCCACCTCAAAGGTAACAGAGTCATCCACCAGAAAATCTCCTTTAGCTGGAATTGACACGGTATGTGCGGCACGAAGCATGTTGACAAAGAACGTTTCCCGCATCGCGCCGATATCCGGATCACGTGTTCGTGAAAGCGCGTGATAGAGATTCGGATTATTCAGGTAAATCTTTTCCGGTTTTTCCATTTCACGTAGCCCCTTGCCACTCTTGGTCACTGACAGTATGACACCGGCGTCCTCAAGAAATTTCAGGTAGGTTTTGAGGGTGCGCTCATCACCAATGCCCAGAAGGTTTTTAAGATTTTTCATGTCCGGGGTGAATGGTACTAACGATGCAATGATCGAGAGCAGCTTTTCAATCTTGCGGATGCTGGAACCATTGAGCGACTGGTGGATGGCAGGCAGATCGGATTCCAATGTTGTGTGAATATTCTGCTCAAGGGTCATGAAGAACAGACTCTTATCCTCATACTCCTTGAAATATGGGTAATAACCATGCTCCAGGTAATCCCTGAACAGCGCAAGCACCTTCAGGCCATTTTTCTCAAGCTCTGCCACGATTGAATCGGCAACCTCCTGATGATTTGCCAGCAGCTTTTCGAGGGAAAGCGCGTCAAGATAAATACCGCTATTCATGCCGATAAATTCACGAAAGGACATCCCGTGCATCTTAAATACAATGGCTCGCCTGCTCAGGTCGTGGCTTCCCTTCGCAATCTCCAGGGCAGAACTTCCTGATGCGATAATCTTCAAATTGGGAAAGGTATCGCAGATACTTTTCAGTTCCATGGACCAAGCGGGATACTTGTGAATTTCATCAAAACAGATCAGCTCGCCGCCCATCTTGCAGAACTCGTCGGCTATCTCATACAGAGACGACCGAGCCACCAGAAAATGGTCTGCCTGGATATAGAGAGCTTTCCGTCCTGAACGGTCATCGTTATACTGCTCCAACAGGTGCTGGATCATGACCGTCGTCTTGCCGATTCCCCGTTGGCCGATAATAATTGAAAATCGATTGGGCAGTGGATGGTCGCGCAAAAAATAACGTTTGAAATCGCGGTTGCGGATTCGCAGGAAAGTCTGGCTCAGCGGAATAAGGTCATCAAGCATAGCAAATCTCCGAATAGTATTTAAAAACTATTTTACACAGCTAATAATAGTAACGCAATACTATTTATCCAGAATTGTAAATTCGAATGGCTTTGATAATCAAGGAATCGAACCGGCTCCCGAAATTACGGGCATCCGCATTATTTCCTGTACTAAAATTTAAGGGGCTATTAGATTGGGCTCTGTACACCAAAGTACACTAAGGTGCATCGAAGTACCTCAAAGTACACTGAAGTACACCGAAGTACACTACTGGTACACCACTGGTACACCGGATACATGGGTTCGATGGTAAATTTCTTGGGGAAACAGCAACAATATCAATATGTTGTACGTTTCATGGTGCCCGGTTCGATTCCGTCCCTGGGCACCACTTAAATCAAGCACTTACGAGAAATCGTAGGTGCTTTTTTTGTTTTTCTGATGTAAACTCTACCTCCTTATTCGAATGCAAACTCCGTCTGGGAGAGTACCATGCTGGTTCGACCCTTTTCCGATATCCACGCCGAGTTCTGGCAACCCAACAAGATTCCCCGCATTCTGGAAATGGTGATCCCGCCGTTACCGACTGATAATGAAACCGTTGCCTTGGTTGCTGGCGATATCGGATTGGCCCATACCCCGCAGTGAATTGCCTATGGAAATGGAAAATGCCGCATTCAGCAGGATACGATTGCAACCTTCGGACTGAAACCGTGCTATTCGTCCAATAAAGCTGTTGCACACGCATAGCAAATAAATTACAGTAACCGTCATTACCATTAATAAATTGACGGTGGTGTGGGCCTATGAAATTCTACAATCGTGTCAGCGAACTTGAAGAGCTGGCCAACCTCCATGAACAGTCGGCAGTATCCGGCAGGATGACCGTCATCACCGGTCGCCGTAGGGTTGGCAAGACGATCCTGGCTCTTGAATCGGCAAAATCTGCCAGACACATCTATCTGTTTGTCTCTCGCAAGGCGGAATCCCTTCTCTGCCAGGAGTACCTAGAAGAGATCCGCCGTATCGGCACCCTGCCGGTTATTGGTGAGATCCGCAATTTTCGTGATATTTTCACCCTGTTGATCGAGCTTTCCCGCACCGAGCGCATTACCCTGATCATTGACGAGTTTCAGGAGTTCTTCAGCATCAATCCGGCTGTCTACTCCGAAATACAGGGGATCTGGGATCGTAACAAGGCAACCTGTAAACTGAACCTCATCTGTATCGGCTCGGTCCACTCTCTCATGCACCGCATCTTCCAGGATGCCAAAGAACCGCTCTTCAGCCGGGCCGACCGGATCATCTTTCTCAAACCCTTCAGCATCGCTGCTATCCATGAAGTCCTGACTGATCATGGTCACAGTGATACCCCGTCCCTGTTCGACAGCTATGCCATAACCGGCGGACTCCCCAAATATCTGGAGATGCTGGCCGAGAACAAGTCACTGACGCACAAGAAGATGCTCGACTTCATTCTCAAGCAGCATTCACCCTTTCTTGCCGAGGGGAAGAACCTGTTGGTGGAAGAGTTCGGCAGAGAGTATGGCACTTACTTTTCCATTCTTGAGCTGATTAGCGTCGGCAAAACTGCCCGCAGCGAAATCGAATCGGTTCTGGAAATTCACAGCGGCGCATACCTGGCCAAACTGGAAGACGAATACGCCCTTATTGCCAAGCACCGTCCAATCAACGCCAAGCCGGGTGGCAGGCTGCAGAAGTACTATCTGCGGGATAATTTCCTCAGCTTCTGGTTCCGTTTTATCTACCGCAACCTGTCAGCGATCGAGACCGGCAACTTCGGTTATGTCCGCGAGATCATCGAACGCGATTACGCCACCTGGTCCGGCAAGATCCTGGAGCGCTTCTTTCACGATCTGTTTGCCGCCAGCGGCAAGTATAACCGGATCGGCAGCTACTGGGAACGAGGCAATAAAAACGAAATCGACCTGGTTGCGGTGAACGATCTTCGTAAAGTGCTGGTCATTGCCGAGATCAAACGGAACAAATCCCGCATCAGCTTGCCGGCACTGCAGCACAAGGCCGAGCGACTGCTGCAGGAATATCAGGGCTATCAGGTTGAGTATCGTGCTCTGGGGCTGGAAGATGCGATGGAGTTTTTACCGTCGGGAGTGAACAATAACCGCTGAAATGACGTAGGCTGTCATACGCTTATGCTATTCTGATTGAGTGGCATCAGAACGTAATTAATCGTAAGGATTAGATAATGAATAAATCCGAAATGCTTATCTATCAGGCGCCGGACGGGACGATCAAGATCGACGTTCGACTGGAGGACGAAACGGTCTGGCTGTCGCAGGAACACATGGCGCAATTGTTCGGCAAAAGTAAAAAAACCATCTCGGAACATATCCGCAACATCTTTGAAGAGGGTGAACTTGACGAACAGGTGGTTGTCCGGAAATTACGGACAACCACTCGACATGGTGCCATAGAAGGAAAAACCCAGTCACAGGAGGTCAACTTCTACAGCCTGGACGTAATTATCTCCGTCGGCTACCGGGTCAAATCACCGCAGGGAACCCAGTTTCGCATCTGGGCCACCCAGCGGCTGAAGGAATATATCGTCAAAGGCTTTGCTCTGAACGACGAGCGCTTCAAGAGCGGCAGTTCAATGAACTATTTCACCGAACTGCAGGAGCGAATCCGTGAAATCCGTCTTTCGGAGCGCTTCTTTTACCAGAAGATCAAGGATATCTACACGACCAGCATCGACTACAATCCGGCGGACGAAAAGACCATCGAGTTTTTCAAGGTGGTTCAAAACAAGCTGCTTTGGGCCATCAGTCAGCAGACTGCGGCGGAATTAGTATACCGCCGGAGCGATGCTGCTTTGCCACTCATGGGGATGCAGTCTTTTGACAAGAAAGGCGAACCGGCGGTGCGCAAAAGTGATGTGAGCATCGCGAAAAACTATCTGGCCGAAAATGAGATAAAACTGCTCGGTCTGCTGGTGGAGCAATACTTGGCCTTTGCCGAAACCATGGCGCTACAGCAATTGCCCATGTATATGAACGACTGGATTGCCCGCCTGGACGCGATAATTCAGCTCAATGGCCGCGAGCTGCTCACCAATGCCGGAAAGATCAGCCATCAGATGGCTCTGGAAAAGTCTGCTCTTGAGCTCGACAAATATCGTGAAATGCAGCGGCAGATTCAGCGGGAAGTAAGTATGAAGGAGTTGGAGCGGGATATTCAGCAGCTGCAAAAAACGGCAATAAAAGGAATGAAAGCGATGCAAAAGGGTTGATTGGGACGGATGGGGAGTGACGGGTTGAAAAGAATAGACAAACAATATCGCTGAGGCCAGACATGAACACCACACCGGTAAATTTTGAAAATATCGACATCCGTAGGGTTTATGACGAGAAAACCGAAACATGGTATTTCTCCGTAGTTGATATCATCAGGGCGCTCCTGCAGCAGCCGGATTTTCAAGCAGCCAGAAACTACTGGAAAGTGCTGAAGAACAGGTTGAGCAAGGAAGGCAGCGAGTCGGTTACAAAATGTAACCGACTGAAACTGGAAGCGGCTGACGGGAAGAAATACCTGACCGACGTTGCCAGTCCCGAAGTGCTGCTTCGTCTGATCCAGTCGGTTCCCAGCCGCAAGGCAGAGCCAATCAAGATCTGGCTGGCCAAAGTCGGTTATGAGCGGATGCAGGACATGGCTGATCCGTCCCGCTCGCTGGATCGCGCCCGTGAGTACTGGCAGCAGCACGGCAGAAGCGAAAAGTGGATTCAGCAGCGGATGACCGGGCAGGAGACCCGCAACAAGCTGACCGACTACACGATTCTGGTTTTTGCCCGAGGCCAGAAAAAGCAGAACGGGGTAACAGTTCCGTTCACCTATCTTGGGCCGGTAGAACGGATCAGCTACGAGAGCGAGCGACCGATCAAGATGGTGTGGCGGTTACGTTATCCTATGTCTGTAGAGATGTTTGAGGATAATCGGCGGGGTGGGTGAGGATACAAGTCGACATAGATTCCGCGTCTTCCGGTTAGGTTTTTGGGATCACACAGGTGTCGTGTCACAACGCCAAACATCGTACAATGGCTGTGTCAGCCACTGACATGAGACTTAAGTATGAAAATTGCCAGCGGATAAGCAAATGAGAGAGTATCTATGACTGATGAGTTGAAGATTGTGATTATAGCCGGCCCGAACGGCGCAGGCAAAACTACCTTTGCCCGTGAATTTCTCCCCAACGAGGGCAACTGTCCAACCTTTATCAATGCCGATCTTATCGCTGCCGGTATTTCCCCATTTGCCCCGGAGTCGGTGTCGATACGTGCAGGGCGGTTGATGCTTGATGAGATTGATGACCGGGTACGCAATCGTAAGAGCTTTGCTTTTGAAACTACGCTGAGCGGTCGTTCATACCTCCACAAAATTCGGCAATGGCAAGAGCTTGGTTATCACGTAAAGTTGTTGTTTCTGAGTCTGCCGAATGCTGATGTTGCGATTGCAAGGGTAGCAGCCCGCGTCTCGCAAGGCGGCCACAATATTCCAGAAAATATTATTCGCCGCAGATTTGATTCCGGTCTGAAAAACTTTGACACGATGTATAAACATCATGTTGATGCCTGGATGTTGTATGATAATTCTGAAAGCAAGCCGAGGGTACTTGCGTGGGGAGAAAAATAATGAAGAACGAAAAGCTGCCCAAAGATCCTGATCTGTTGGGCTCTGTTCAGGCAATGAAGCGCTCAGCTGCAAATGCCCTAAAACTGGCTCGTAAGACCCATACGCCTTGCTACGTGATAAAGGATGGCAAGATAGTGAATGTTGCTGAGCGACAAAAGACCTGTCGAACGGAAAAGATAGTTTCCAAGTAAAGTAAGAATCGATTCATATAATCAGCAAAGTTAGCCATTGCCACGTTTAAACTGGTGAATGTATGAGAAAGCTGGCAACAATCCGAAATGTTGATGAGATCCTGCCGATTGAGGGTGCCGATGCGATAGAGCTGGCTGTTTTCGGCGGCTGGCAGGTTGTGGTGAAAAAGGCGCAGGAGATAAAACCTGGAATGCTGGTTGTGTATTGCGAGATTGATTCGGTTTTTCCGGAACAGCAGCAGTACGAGTTTTTGCGGCAGGACAAGTTTCGCCTTCGTACCAAAAAGTTCCGTGGCGCCTTGTCGCAGGGTATCGTTTTCAAAATAGATGAGGTGCTGACAGTCGGGAATTATGCCGAGGGAGAAGATGTAACGGGGATTCTGGACATAACCCTTTATGAGCCGCCTATCCCGGCATCAATATCGGGCGATGTAGCCGGTGCTTACCCTGCGACTGTGCCTAAAACCGACGAGGAACGGATACAAAACCTCGATATTGAAACTTTTTCCGGTATTTCTTTCTTTGTAACGGAGAAACTCGACGGCACATCGTGTTCGTTTATTTTCGACGAGTGTGGTCTCCATGTCTGTGGAAGAAATTGGGAGTTTTGCGAAGCTCCTGATCAGACCTTCTGGAAGCTTGCTCGGCACTATGATATTGAAGAGAAACTGCGCGACTACCATGCCCGGACGGGAAGTTATCTTGCCTTGCAAGGCGAGGTCGTCGGCTACGGCATTCAGTCGAATATGTACGGATTAAAAGGGCAGGATATCTTTATCTTCAATATCTTCGACATTACAAGGCAACGTTATCTTCCGGTTGCTGCCTACCGAACAACACTGGATGATTTCGCCCTCAAAGGCGTTCCGGTTGTAGCGGAGAATTTTCCGAATGTCGGATACGACCATGCCCGGTTTCTCGAATATGCCGAAGGTAAGTCCCTTCTGAATCCACAGGTAGAACGCGAGGGGGTCGTCTTCCGCTCCATTGATGAGACACGCTCCAATCAGGGCAAGATATCGTTCAAGGCGATATCCAATAAGTACCTTCTCAAGCATGGCGGATAGTGACAATAGCTTAAAAGGGTCAGGGGCAGCTCGGCATCAGTGCTGTTCATACCTCATCGTTTTAAATTCCTTCACACGTTTTTCATGCATCTTCGCCAGCATCGGCACAGAGTGTCCACATAGTCATAGACCTGCACCTCCACATTTCCGCCACTGCTAGCCTGTACTGAAAGAATGAGACGAAGATGCCAATGCCTCCCGGCGGGAGATCCGTTAAATGTTTTGTTAATAATGTGAGCCTGTTTTTTTAACAAAATACTTTTCTATGATTGATGTTGCACACCACACAAATAATGGACTATTTTAAGTCTATTAATTATATTTGATTGCATCAAGAGTCCTAAATTGGATTATTACGCAACTCAAAAGACATCGGAAGAGATAGAAGCTGCCTTCGGGCAGCAGTTGCGTGATCTGTGCCTGCGCCGGAACATCGATCAGCAATCGCTGACGAACTGAAGTTGCGACATTAGCGACTCGAATTTGTGTCATATGGCCATCGCCTCCATATACGGCATCATGACGTTGCTTACCCGGCAAACCTTGGCGTAACGCCAAAGATCATCAATCGTGCACCGGTTACTTTTCCGACTTTCACGAAGTGCTTCCAGGGCAACATCCAGCCCGATTTTATGACGGTATTTGAAGCAATCGGCTACGGTTTTGGCAAGGCAGTAAACTTTTATGTCCACGCCATCGATCCGGTGGGTTTCTACGCCATCACTGAGTGCAGGTCCTGAAAATCTGACGAATTTTATTGGCAGGCTGGTTCTGGGGAGATGGGCTTTGACGTCAATTGCCATCCAGACTTCAAATGGTGCTTGTGTTGTCAGTTCGTGAAAACGAAGTGCGGAAAGGAGGCAGACTACACCGTTAGGGATTGCTTTGCCAACCTCAGCTAGAGTTTGATGCTCTGATACCTGTGCATCAGTCAGTCGATATATACCGCGTCCGACGCGCTCAACCACCCCCCGCTTGCACAGGCGGCTGATCTCTACCCGGGGGATTTCATACTGTTCAAGATCCAGAGAGCGTACCACGCTTTGCCTGCCGAATAGATCAAGGAGTCTCTCTTGTGCCGTGAGATTCATGGTAACCGCATTTCGTTTCAAAGTATTAGGTTGTAAAGAAATATACCTCGTATTTGTAACAATCGCAGAATTAAATGCTCTCACGCTTGCCCAGTCTCGCTTTGGCGGCCCGCATGCCGTTAACCAACGGTTCGACTATTGCCGACGGGAAACCGGCTGGAAGAGATGCGACAACGCGAGCGATAACATCTTCCATCGAATCGGCCAGTTCCTGGATAATGCTGTCAAACTCTTCATCCGGGAAACGTGCTTTCCGGGACACGCACGACCAATGCCGTCTGATGATTTCTCCCCAGAAATAATGCTTGTTCTTGCCATCCACTGACATGGCCATCTTCATCTGTTTCTGATGGAGCTCTTTCCTCGCCACAATCGGCCAGGCCGACATGACATCATACAGCGGCGTCAGACGGTATGCGCCGCGTGGCAGCAGATAGATGCTGAAGTTTTTTGCGTGTCCGTCAATCGCCCCGAGCAGCCAGAAGAGCAGTTGCGTCTTCATAAACAGGCGCCGGTCGGCAGAGGCAGTCTCCGATCCGACCAGCAGATCCATGATCCCCCTGATACCCGGGCCGCCGTCCTCCTCGTACTTGAACACCGGCGGTACGCCCAGCGCCTGGCACATATCCTCCATCGGCAGACGGATGATCCGGGTGCCGTCCCTGGACCAGCGACGGTCAAAGCGCTCGACCACCAGGGTCTTCACATCATCGAAAAAACAGATGTCGGCAGTGGCGACAGGAATGCCATATTCTTTCAGGAAGCGGTGACACAGCCATTCGTTCTCGACGCTGTCGGAGAGATCAATCCGGGGAGTCTGTCCGATCGGCAGCTTGAAAATATGGGTTGTCGGAGTAGCACTGTGGGGTCGGCACCAACGGTTGCCAAGCCGCAGCAGGGCGGTCTTTTCCTGAGCGCCGGCAAGCGAGATCCGGAAATCGGAGTCCTTCTGCATCCCCAACGGCATGGTCTGATAGTTCCTTAGCGTTTCGGCAATTTCCGCATCGGTGAGAGGTTCTGCGGAAATATCCATGACGCCGTGCGGCTCTTCTGTTTCCGGCAGCAGTTGCAGCGCCCCGACACAGTCTCTGCCGATATGCCACAGGAGATCAAAACAGCGGTCGCTGGCGGCGCCGAAGCGGGCCTGAATTCTTCTGCGAATGGCGTCATTATCCGGCAGCAGGTTGTCGAAAAAGTATTCCACGGCTGTCCCGGCCAGCGGATGCTGTCCGAGTGGAAGCGACAGCGACAGAGGACGGCTGTTTTCCGAGGCGAGCCAGGACGGATCGTAGACCAGCTGCATCCTGCCGGTTGCGGAAAAGGAGAGACTGCCAACCTTCTCGCCATTGATAGAGATGTTCAAGGGTATTCTTGATCTGGGGCGTGCCATGTTACCACCTGTCCTCGTTCGGTGCAGACTGTTCCCTGGTACCGATCTGGATGTTCAGATTCAATGCAGACAGCAGAACCAGAATGGTCTGCAACTGCACAGAAGGTTTTCCCTTTTCGATCAGCGACAGGGTGGTCTGGTTCAAACCGGTCATTTTCCCCAGCTCGATCTGGGTCAGCCCCTGACTTTTCCTCTCGTCCCTGATAAGGGCTCCAAGAGATTGAGCTGATGTAATGAGTCTGAGCATGATTACGTCCTCACTTTTTGTCTACAGCGTATATTTTTGATTTATTGTCTGTATAGCATAATTTGTTTTTATTGCCCAAATAAAATATTATTGAATGTGGATATGGATTCAGCTCTCTACAATATAAAACGCGCAGCGAAAGTAACCAAATATAGTGCTATTTTGGTGGGATCGATATCAATAACGCCGAAGCGGATGACCGGCTTCTCGCCGGCCGCCGCCGGGAGCTGTATGAAGAGAAGCAGGGGGACGATAATAAATGTTAGATACTTCATAGTATGGAGACCTTGAGTTGAAAGGATATTGGGAGTGATTGTAAATATATCCGCTTTTACGGATTAGGCAAGCTTTCAGTCGTTATTGTTCAACACATTATGGCAACAACTTCTGGAACTCCCGATCCAGTCGGGTGATTTCAGCAGAAATATGTGATGTGATCATCCCTTGCATTTCATTGACACTGATTCCAAAATGCTTTACATTCCTGAATTATGATACAGAGAATTGCACAACTCCCCGACAGACAATCCTTCTTTCTGTTTGGTCCGCGTCAGACCGGCAAAAGCTCGCTGGTTCAATTACGCTTTGGCAATTCCGCCTGGTCTGTGAGTCTGCTCCATTCCGAGGATTACACTCGCTATGCCAAACATCCCGGGCAATATCGTCTGGACGCCGCTGAAAAAATCTCGAAAGGAATGAACCGTTTTATTCTGGACGAAGTTCAACGTATTCCTGAGCTGCTGAACGAAGTTCATGCCCTGTTAGAGCAATTTCCCCACTGCCAGTTTATCATGCTCGGTTCCAGTGCCAGAAAATTGATGCGGGGCGGTGCCAATCTGCTCGGGGGGCGTGCGGTCAGACGTTTTCTGTTTCCTTTTACCCGACAGGAACTAGGGGATGCTTTCCGGTTGGATGACGCACTGCGCTTCGGGACACTGCCGCCCCTGACGGCTCTTTCCGATGCCGACAGGCAGGACATTTTGCGCGCCTACAGTAACACATACCTGCGTGAAGAAATCCAGATGGAAGGACTGGTGCGCAATTTGGGTGGATTTTACCGTTTTCTGGAAGTTGCGGCCAGCGCATCGGGGGAACTGCTTAATTTTACCAACATTGCCCGCGAGTGCCAGTTACAGGCGCGGTCGGTGCTATCGTATTACGAAATTCTTGAAGATACCCTGATAGGATTTCGCTTGCTCCCCTGGATGAAGAGCGAGCGAAAGCGGTTGGTTGCCCATCCAAAATTCTATTTTTTCGATACCGGCATTACCAACGCAGTCAACAGACGCCTTGCCGACCCGCCTGACTCAAGGCTCTACGGTCGTCTTTTTGAGCACTTCATGATACTGGAAGCGTACCGACATCTCCATTACAGCGCCTCGGAAAGTCGATTGTTTTACTGGCGCACCAACACCGGCGCAGAAGTTGACCTGTTGATTGAGAAACATGGCACGCTGATCGGCGCATTTGAATTCAAATCTTCCTTGGAAGTAGGCGGTGATGACTTTTCAGGACTCCGGGCCTTCCGCAGTGACAACCCGGACACTCCGTTGACGGTCGTCTACCGTGGTTTACACCCATACGAGACGGATGGAATCCGTGTCATTCCCTGGCAGCAGTTTCTAACTGATTACTGTACAGAAGCCTCAATCAATGAGGCGAAATAGCGCACGTTATATCCTTTGATGCGGAAAGACGAATACAGCCAGAACGGCATAAAAGTTGTCGGCTGGGAAAAATGTGGAGAACTATTGAAATGAAACATCTCGCACAAACCCTGAAAGCCCTTTCCGATCCGATCCGCCTGCGGATCATTCTGCTGCTGCAGGCCGAAGGTGAACTCTGCGTCTGCGACCTGATGGCAGTGCTCAAGCTTCCCCAGTCTACCGTATCCCGGCACCTTGCCTATCTCAAACGGAGCTGCTGGGTGGACATCCGCCGCGAGGGGGTGTGGATGTACTACTCGCTGAGCCAGGATAGCTGCGACATCTGCAATGAGTTGCTCCAAACCCTCAAACGATATGCCAGCATTCTTCCTGAGGCTACCTCAGACCGTACTGCGCTGGCCGCCTTCCTCAGAGAGAAACCCACCGGCTGTTCCTGATTTTTTCTCTTGATATATCCGTAAAAGCGGATATAATTGCCTGCATGAAAAAACAAATTCTTTTCCTTTGTACCCACAACTCATGTCGCTCCCAGATGGCCGAAGCTTTGGCCAATCACTTCTTGGACGACACCTGCCAAGCCTTTTCCGCCGGAACCGAGTCCACACGAGTTAACCCATTGGCAGCTCAGGTACTGGCGGAACTTGGCGTCGACACATCACTCCTTCGTTCCAAGACAATGGATGAATTCTCCGGCCAGAGATTTGATCATGTGGTTACACTCTGTGGTGATGCCAATGAAAAATGTCCGCTCTTTTTTGGCGGAGTTGAGCGCCTCCATCATGGCTTTGAAGATCCGTCACGGCTTCGTGGCAGTGAAGAAGATCTCCTACCCGAATTCCGCCGCGTGCGGGATCAAATCAAAAGATGGCTTATAGATTATTTTGGAGGTACTCAGTGAGTGAACATCTTACCCGCAAGCTTTCTTTCCTCGACCGCTGGCTGACCCTCTGGATCTTTGCCGCTATGGCGCTCGGCGTTGGTCTGGGATACTTCGTCCCTGGCACAGAGGCTTTCATCAATTCCTTCCAGGTGGGAACCACCAACATCCCCATCGCAATCGGTCTGATCGTCATGATGTATCCCCCCTTTGCCAAGGTAAAGTACGAGGATATGCCGGAAGTATTCAAGAACAAGAAAATTCTCGGCATCTCTCTTATCCAGAACTGGATTATCGGTCCGGTGCTGATGTTTGTACTCGCGGCTCTTTTACTGCCGGACAAGCCGGAGTATCTGGTGGGGTTGATTATGATCGGCCTGGCGCGCTGCATCGCCATGGTGATCGTCTGGAATGATCTGGCAAAAGGCAATACCGAGTACGCTGCCGGTCTGGTGGCGTTCAACAGCATCTTCCAGGTGCTCTTTTACAGCGTTTATGCCTGGATATTCATTACTGTCTTACCGCCACTGGTCGGCTTGAAGGGTATGGAAGTAAATGTCAGCATTGCCGAGATTGCCAGGAGTGTTTTTATCTATCTCGGTATCCCCTGTATTGCCGGCGCATTGACCCGCCTGATCGGTGTCAAAGGCATGGGCAAGGAGCGCTACCACAACGAGTTTGTACCAAAAATCGGTCCCCTGACGCTGATTGCTCTGCTCTTCACCATCGTGGTCATGTTCAGCCTCAAGGGCAACCTGATCGTACAGTTACCTTTTGATGTGGTACGCATCGCAATCCCGCTTGCCATCTACTTTATTGTCATGTTTGTGGTGTCGTTCTGGATGGGAAAAAGGCTTGGCGCTGACTACAGCAAGACCACCACTCTGGCCTTCACTGCTGCCAGCAACAACTTTGAGTTGGCAATAGCCGTGGCGATTGCGGTTTTCGGGCTTAACTCAGGCGCCGCCTTTGCTGCCGTCATCGGCCCACTGGTTGAGGTGCCGGTCATGATAGGGCTGGTCCATGTAGCCTTCTGGTTTCAGCGGCGCTGGTTTCCGGGACAGCTCTAAATCAAATCCCCCCCAGGCCCCTTGCAAAGGGGGGCATATTTTTGGACGAAACAGTCTATTGAAAGCGACATAGTTTCGAGGTGTTTTTCTGTCATTTTATGTGAGTGATCAATCCGTTACTCAAGGAGCAGGCCATGCTTAAAAGCTTTGCCGACTACATAGTCTTCACAATCATTGGCCTTGTTCCGGGTTCCCGTTTGGGCGAAGCACTTGATTTCTTCATTTATGACACACTAAAAATATTCCTGCTGCTGACGACAATCATCTACGTCGTTGCGATCATTCGTACGTCCTTCCCTCCAGAAAAAACCAAGCGCATGCTCTCTCATAAGCGGGAATACATTGGCAATGTCCTGGCTGCCCTGTTGGGAATTGTAACCCCCTTCTGCTCCTGCTCGGCAGTGCCACTCTTCATAGGCTTTGTCGAATCAGGCGTGCCATTAGGCGTCACTTTCTCCTTTCTAATTTCGTCGCCAATGGTCAACGAAGTTGCACTGATAATGCTCTGGGGGCTGTTCGGTTGGAAGATTGCCTTGATTTATGTCGGTACCGGCTTGGTTGTGGCAATTGTCGCCGGCATCGTAATCGGCAAACTGAAGATGGAAAAGTATGTTCAGGATTATGTCTGGGAGATGCAGGTCGGTAATGCCGAGATAGTACCGTTAAACTTTCGTGAGAAGCTTGGGTATGCTCATGAATACACTCTGGAACTTCTGAAAAAAATCTGGCCCTATGTGATAGTCGGCGTCGGATTGGGCGCTTTTATTCACGGCTTTGTGCCGCAGGATTTTCTGGCTCGCTGGGCAGGACCGGACAATCCGTTTGCCGTACCAATCGCAGTCGCGCTGGGCGTCCCGCTCTATAGCAATGCCGCTGGCGTTATTCCCATTATCCACGCATTAATGGAGAAAGGAATGGCAATTGGTACAGTGCTGGCGTTTATGATGGCGGTCACGGCGCTGTCACTGCCGGAGGCAATTATTCTCAAAAACGTCTTGAAGAATAGACTTTTATTAACATTCTTTGGCATAGTGGCGACGGCTATCATTTGTGTTGGGTATCTGTTTAATGCACTATTATAAAAAAACGGGGGGCATGGATTATGAAAATCGAAATACTCGGCACCGGCTGTTCAAAGTGCAAGTCTCTCTATGAAAACACAAAGAAAGCTGTCGAAGAGAGCGGCAAGGATGCTGAAATCATCAAGGTTGAAGAGATACCAAAAATAATGGCCTACGGAGTCATGAGTACCCCGGCGCTGGTGATCGACGGTCAGGTCAAGTTCTCCGGTAAGGTTGCATCAATCGGTGAAATAATGGGGCTGCTGCCATGAAACAAATTTATGCAGTAATGCTTCTGTTGCTCACCACTATCGCACATGCTGAACTTCCTGGCGCGACGGCAGCAGTCGTCAATCAAGCTCTCTCTTCTGGAAAGCCAACAGTAATCGACCTGGGTGCCCGTACCTGTATCCCCTGCAAAAAGATGGCCCCGATTCTTGAGTCGCTGTCTGGAGAGTATCGTGGTAAGGCACACGTTCTCTTTATTGACGTTCACGAAGATCAAGCCGCCGCCCAGAAGTTCCGAGTTCAGATGATTCCGACACAGATATTTTTCAATGCACAGGGCAAAGAGGTCAAGCGCCATATTGGCTTCATGGACAAAGCTGACATCTTGAAAGAAATGAAGGTTGCAGGTCTCAAATGACGTTCCTGGATAACATCGAACAGATCATCACGCTCTATCCATTGATTGCCTTTGGTGCAGTATTTCTGGCCGGGGTAGTGTCTTCTGCCTCACCCTGCGTATTGGCCACAATTCCACTTGTAGTTGGTTTTGTTGGCGGCTACAGCGATGGCGACAAGGGGAAGGCCTTCCGATATTCGTTGGTCTTTGTCCTCGGACTTTCACTGACCTTCACTGCGTTTGGTGCAGCGGCGGGTCTGCTGGGCACCATGTTCGGTACCCTGGGTGGACCGTGGTATCTTATTGCCGGAGTCATTGCATTGGTCATGGGTGGGCAATTGATGGGGCTGTACGAGATCCACCTCCCCATCAAGCGCGATTTTAAACCAAAGCAAGGTGGCATTGTCGGTGCTTTTTTGCTGGGGCTGTTTTTTGGTGTCGTATCTTCACCCTGCGCTACACCGGTACTGGTTGTTCTATTGACGCTGGTGGCTGGCAAGGGTCAGGTTTTTTATGGCATCGCGCTGTTGTTCTGCTACGCTATCGGCCATTGCCTGCTGATGCTCTTTGCCGGCACCTTCACCGGTTTTGTGGAAGGTTTCGTCAAGGCGCGTGGAGTGGTCAACTTTTCTCTGTGGGCCAAGCGGGTCAGCGGGTTGGTAGTAGCGATCGTAGGCGGCTGGTTTTTCTGGCAAGGCCTGGGGATTTAATGCCCCTTCCTTACTTTTCATACATGGTGATATATAGCAGCTACAACTATAATTTATGCCCACCCTCAACCTCTTAAGTCGGCGCATGCCACTGTAATGTTAAATAGTTATAGCTGATTTAAGTGTCGTAAAATGGTCGCAAAACTGACTGTGTGTCATGTATTGTTTTGGATGTGTAGCTTAGCAGGTAATAGTGACCCGCAAGATAGCGCAATATAGTTTCATGAGCTAAGTAACTGATATCACATGACAAGTCTTATAAAAGCAATATTTAACGTAAAAAAGCTATTGACGTTAGAAGTAAGGTAAGTTATACATATCTTCTACTTCATGTCGCGGGGTGGAGCAGTCTGGTAGCTCGTCGGGCTCATAACCCGAAGGTCATAGGTTCAAATCCTATCCCCGCAACCAAAAAAAGTCAGTGGGTTAGCTAATTAGCTAACCCACTTTTTTGCTTTTTCAGGCACCGCAGAAAAAAATCAATTCTGCTGGGGGGACTTATGGCATATATTGAGTGTGAAAAAAGTTTTGAGCTTGATATCGAATGTTTTGATGAGCACCATAGACATTTGGTCAGTCTTATAAGCAAAAGCTATAACAAACCTTAAAACTGGCTCTGATTCGGCTCCTCAACATACTGTTTGTATGCCTTCTCGCCTCATTACTTGCCGCCTTGGTGGCTTCTTTGATTTGAAATTGGAATAACCACTACTTTTGTTAGTTCATTTATTGCTCAGTCGAATAGTGCAATGCTTTCTTGCGATAATAATTCAATCTCTATCGGGGATTGCAATTGCTCCTTTGCCAAGTTTTACAGCAAGTTCTTTCGCTGCCTCCGGATCAAGATGTTTGCCGACACGAACACGATACCACGTGCCTTTTTCACCCAGATGAGACTCAACGATAGTGGCATTGTATCCTTTCGCTGTCAGTTTGCTGCGGAGTGATTCAGCTTCTGATTTGAGGCTGAATGAAGCGACCTGGACAGTATGGCCGCTGGCTTCCGGATGAATGGAGCTTGCCGGTTTTGCCGGAGTGGTCTTGAGAGGCTGGGTTTGAGCGGTTTCGTCCGGTTGGGGTGGTGCCGGCTTGGCCACGTTGGTGGGCATCGCCGCCTGCAGGGGGAGTTTTGCCGGTTTCTCATCCTTCAAATTATTGATTCCACTACCCAGAGTATTACTCCTCTGACCACTCGGAAGTGTCTTGTAAAAGCTCAGTGGAGGATCATTCACTGGTGGCGATGTAATAGCGGCCGGCGGTTGGGCGGGGGGGCTCTCCACTTGAGGCTGTGTCGCAGTCACCGGTGTTGCACGTTGCTGTTCAGGAGGTGCCTGTTCTTTTTTGGCCTGTTGCGGACTGTTTTCGAGGCTCTGTTGTTCCATTGCTGCCTTAAACGCTTTTTTTGCTGATCGCTGAGCAACCCACCAGCCACTGCCAAAGCCGATGGCGAGGCATAGGATCCCGGTAATTAAGACAGTAAACAGTGTTCCTCCAGATGAAGATTCTTTGCGCGGGCGACTTTGCCCCGCCTTGAGAACGCTGCACGATGTTTTTGGTTCACTGTAATCAATGCGCATGGTGCCTCCGCTACATCCGTTCCGGTGCAGTTATGCCCAGGATAGAGAGGGCGTTTTTCAGGGTTTGAGCGGTTCGTCTCAGCAGGTAGAGCCGTGCTTCCGTAAGGGGGCGGTCCTCGCTGATGACCCGGTTTTTGTTGTAGAAAGTGTGGAAACAGCTGGCCAATTCACTCAAGTAATAGGTCAGACGATGGGGCTCCAGATGAACGGCACAATCATCGACGGTGTCGGGTAGTGCTGCCAGAAGTTTGATCATCTGAAGATCCTCCGGTGTAGAGAGGCAGGCCAGGTCGGCAGGTGCAGGTTTTTCGGGTGCATTGAAACCTTTTTCGCCAGCATTGTCAAAAATACTGCAGATACGGGCATGGGCGTACTGGACATAATAGACCGGGTTTTCATTGGTCTGCTGTTTTGCCAGGTCTATGTCGAATACCAGCTGGGCATCAGGCTTGCGCATCAGAAAAAAGAAGCGGGTTGCGTCCCGGCCAACTTCATCAATGAGGTCGCGCAGTGTGACATAACTGCCGGCCCGTTTGGAAATTTTGACCTCTTCACCACCGCGCATGACCGTCACCATCTGGTGCAGTACATACTCGGGCCACTCCTGAGCAACGCCGATGTCCAGAGCCTGAAGTCCGGCGCGCACGCGAGTGACGGTGCTGTGGTGATCGGAGCCCTGTTCGTTGATAACCCTGGTAAAGCCGCGTTCCCACTTGGCCTGGTGATAGGCGACATCGGGAACAAAATAGGTATAGCTGCCGTCAGCCTTACGCATGACGCGATCTTTGTCGTCGCCGAAAGCGGTGGAGCGGAGCCAGAGGGCGTTGTCCTGCTCATAGGCGTGGCCGTTGGCAATCAACTTCTGAACAACCGCATCAACTCTCCCTTCGCTGTAGAGTGCTGATTCCAGCGTGTAGACATCGAACCTCACATCGAACGCTTCAAGGTCAAGGTCCTGCTCGCGGCGCAGCCAGGCGACGGCAAAATGTCGGATGTCATCACTGTTTTCAGGGTCTCCGCAGGCGGTGGTATGCAGATCTGCGGCCTCTACGGTTTCCCGGTTCAGATAGGCTCTGGCCACATCCCTGATATATTCGCCCTGATACCCGCCTTCCGGCCAGCGGGGGTCATCCGGTCCGATGCCGAGACAGCGCAGCTGGACAGAAAGGGCGAGATTACTGATCTGGACGCCGGCATCGTTGTAGTAAAATTCACGTGTCACATCCCAGCCGGCGGCATCCAGTACGCGGCAGAGCGTGTCACCGATAGCGGCTCCGCGGCCATGACCAATATGCAGAGGACCGGTTGGATTGGCACTGACAAACTCTACCTGCACCTTCTTCATGGCTCCGCTTGTTGTCCGCCCAAACCGGTCACCCTCTTGTTCAATTTCAAGGAGAGTGTCAAGCCATGCTGACTGAGCAACGAATACGTTGATGAAGCCCGGTCCGGCGATTTCGCTCTTAGCCAGCAGGCCGTCGCCGTTGCCGAGGTATTTGATAATAATCTCAGCAACCTGGCGTGGCGCTTTGCGCTCGCCTTTTGCCAGCTGCATGGCAATGTTACAGGAAAAATCTCCATGTTCGGGATTGACAGGATGGCCGATGATAATGGCTGGTAGCGGGAATGTCGTCAGTTCTTGTGCCGCGTGGGCTTTGAGCAGTGCAGATTCAAGCAGGGGGGCTATCCGGTTTCGCATCATTGTTTTGGCTGTTCTTTCTGGTCGGTGGCTTTATTGTCTTCCGGAACTTCTTTAATGCTGACATCCCGGGAAAAATCGGGACATCTGGCCCCGTTGTCCTGGATGCTGAATCGTTTTGAGCAGTTTTCGCGCCAGGCACAGACGGCACATCTTTGTGGTGACATGACTAAATCCTAAATCTTGGTAAAATAGGCTGAACCGCAGAGGGCGCAGCAAAAAAAGCAGGTGCTTCCAAGCGAGGTTTGCAGGATTACTGCTGTTTCTTTTCCTGGGGAAACTGGTAGATTACTTCATTACTGCGCACAAGACCAAAATCCTTGCGAGCAATACTTTCGAGGTAGCGCCGGTCTGATTTAAGCGCCACAATTTCTCGCTTCATTTTTTCATTTTCAGTTCTGCTGTCGGCCAAACGCACTTCAATTTTGTTTTTATCCTGTTTGAGTTCAAATATCCGCAGCAAACCTTTATCGCCAAAAACAGTGAAAAAGAGGATGAATGCCAGGCATCCGAGCGGAATGAAATACATCTTTTTTTGTAGAGGCAGGTTAAACATTTACCCTTTTCCGATCCTTTGGGCAAAATATGCCGCTGTCGTTTTGAGACCGTCATGCAGGGCTACCGCGGGCTCCCATGCCAGTTTTTCGCGAGCCAGAGAGATGTTGGGCTGACGCTGTTTCGGATCATCCTGCGGCAGCGGCTGAAAAATGATTTTCGACGTTGAGCCGACTATTGTAATGATTTTTTCAGCAAACTCAAGGATTGTATTCTCAACCGGGTTACCAAGATTAACCGGACCGATAAAACCGTCACATTCCATCATGCGGATCATTCCCTCAACCAGATCACTGACATAGCAGAACGAGCGTGTCTGGGAGCCGTCGCCGTACACGGTAATATCTTCATTGCGGAGTGCCTGCAGGATGAAGTTTGATACGACGCGACCATCGTTTTCGGCCATGCGCGGGCCATAGGTGTTGAAGATGCGGATGATGCGGATGTCTACATTATTCTGGCGGTGGTAGTCCATCATCAGTGTTTCGGCTACCCGCTTCCCTTCATCGTAGCAGCTGCGAATACCGATCGGGTTGACGTTGCCCCAGTAATCTTCCGTCTGCGGATGCACGTTGGGGTCGCCGTAGACCTCAGACGTGGAAGCCTGCAGGATACGGGCTTTGACCCGCTTGGCCATTCCCAGCATGTTGATGGTGCCCATGACGCTGGTTTTAGTGGTTTTTACCGGATTATACTGGTAGTGAATCGGAGAGGCAGGGCAGGCGAGATTATAGATGCGATCAACTTCAAGCAGGATCGGTTCGGTGATGTCATGCCTGACCAGTTCAAAACGATGACTGTCCATCAGATGAATGATGTTGTTTTTGCTGCCGGTGAAGAAATTATCCAGGCAGATAACGTCATGTCCTTCGTTCAAAAGTCGCTCGCAGAGATGTGAACCGACAAAACCGGCGCCACCGGTTACCAGTATACGCATATTATTTTACCCCTCCGGTGATCCCGCCGCTGCAGCGACCGAGCGGGACATAGGTGAAGCCGCCGGCAGCCATCCGGTCAGGCTTGTACAGGTTACGGCCATCCACGACAATTGGCGATCTGAGGGCGGTCTTGATGCGGTCAAAGTCCGGATTACGATACTCGCTCCAGTCGGTAATGATTGCCAGGGCGTCAGCTCCGTCCAGGATGGCATACTGGTTGCTGCTGTATTCGATCCGGTCGCCAAAATGATGGCGGGCTTCTTTAAGCGCTTCCGGATCATGGGCGCGCACGGTTGCGCCGGCAGCAAGCAGTCGTTCAATAATAGTAATAGCCGGGGCTTCGCGCATATCATCAGTGCGCGGTTTGAACGAGAGCCCCCAACAGGCGACGGTGCGCCCGACCAGGGGAAGCTCTTCATCAGGGGAACTGAGCAGTTTGAGCAGTTTATCAGCCAGCACTTCTTTCTGCAGTTCGTTAACCTCCTCAACCGCTTTCAGCAGCAGGAAATCATAGTTTGATTCTTCCGCAGTTTTAATAAGAGCCTTGACGTCTTTGGGGAAGCAGGAACCACCATAACCGGGGCCGGGAAACAGGAAGTCATAGCCGATACGCAAGTCGGAACCGATCCCCTCGCGAACGGCCATCACATCTGCCCCCATCCGTTCGCAGAGACCTGCTATCTGGTTCATGAAGGAGATGCGTGTGGCGAGCATGGCATTGGCGGCGTATTTGGTCATTTCGGCGCTGCGGATATCCATGACGATCATACGGTTCTGTTTGCGCATGAACGGGTCGTACAGCTCTTTCATTATTTCGGCGGTGCGGACGTTGTCGCACCCGATGACAACCCGGTCCGGTTTCATAAAGTCGTCTATGGCGGCCCCTTCCTTGAGGAATTCCGGGTTGGAGACAACATCGAATTCCAGATCAACACCACGGGCGGCCAATTCTTCCAGCACTGCAGCGCGAACTTTGTCGGCGGTGCCGACCGGAACGGTTGACTTGTCGACAATAATCTTGAAGCCGTTCATGGCGCGGCCGATATCGTGAGCGACGCCAAGGACATATTTGAGGTCGGCTGAGCCATCTTCTCCGGGAGGGGTGCCAACGGCGACGAAGCATACGAGCGATGCCTTGACCGCTTCCTCCATATCAACAGTGAAAGAGAGGCGGCCCTCAGACTGGTTGCGTACAATCATCTCTTTGAGGCCTGGTTCATAGATTGGAATAATACCCTGTTTAAGGTTGTCAATCCGCGCGTGGTCGATATCGACGGCGATAACGCTGTTGCCGCTTTCGGCAAAACAGGCTGCGGCCACCAGGCCGACATAACCGGCGCCAAAAATACAAATTTTCATGATCTTCTCCAAAATTAATAATTCTGAACTCTATAGCACACTATCCATCTGAAATTCCAGGTTTAATCTCGATTTATATCATTTTTCAATCTCAGCGCTTCACCATATGCCTCGCTCCGTGAAACCCCTGAAATCAGAGCGGCTTGCTTTGCGATATCTTTTAACGAAAAAGTGCCTTCAGCCATCAAGCGGCCCAGAACATTCTCCAGAGGCTCACTCTCCTGCAACGCAACAGCGCCCGGCGCGATTAACAGCACCACTTCGCCGCGTACAACACCCTGCGATACAGTAGCGATCACCTCCGATACCGTGCCGCGGATACACTCCTCAAACATCTTGGTAAGCTCCCGCGCCACTATCACCTGCCGCTCGCCGAGCACCTCTTGAACATCGTTGAGGGTATCTACCAATCTATGAGGGGCTTCATATAATATCAGTGTGCCGGGGAGGGCGCTCATTCCGGAGATGAAGGTGCGGCGCTTTCCCTGACGGGAGGGGGGGAAACCGGCGAATGTAAAGGTGTCGGTCGGCAGGCCGGAGGCAGAAAGAGCCGTGATGGCGGCGCATGCTCCCGGAAGCGGAACTACGGGAATCCCTTCGGCGACAGCATCGCGGACCAGTTGATAGCCCGGATCAGAGATACAGGGGGTGCCTGCGTCAGATATGAGCGCCACCGATTTACCCTGGCGCAGCGCGTGTAAAATCCGTTCCCCCTTGAGCTGCTGATTGTGGTCAAAATAGGATGTCAACGGTTTCGATATGCCAAAGTGGGTGAGAAGTCTGAGCGAGTGGCGGGTATCCTCGGCAGCAATCAGATCGACCTCGCCAAGAATTCGCACCGCCCGATAGGTCATGTCTTCGAGGTTACCGATCGGCGTGGCGACAATATAGAGGGTGGCGACCGTCATCGGCTTTGGGTCAAGCATGCGTATCCCCTGCTGTTTGTGAAAGTAATTTTTGCCATAATGGTGTACAAGGAAATGACTGTCAAGCTCGACATCAGGAAAAATACAATCCGTGCAGCCTTTTGCACACGCTGAGGACGTCCGATGACCAGAATAACACTGAACAAAAACGAAGATCGCCGCATCAAGTCGGGACACCCCTGGGTATTCAGCAATGAAATTCGTGAAGTCTCTGGAGAGCGCACCGCCGGAATTGCTGCCGAACTGTATGACGCCGCCGGCGGTTTCATCGGTATCGGCCATTATAATCCGCATTCGCTGATCGCCTTCCGGCTCGTTTCCCGGCAGCGGGAGGATATCGACAGCGAAGCGTTTTTTGAAGGACGGATTGCCGCCGCTCTACCGCATCGTCAGCTTCGCTATCCCGATTTGTCCACCTTCCGTGCTGTCTATGGAGAAAGTGACTTCCTGCCGGGATTGGTTGTTGATAAATACGCTGATTACCTGTCGGTGCAGTTTCTTTCTGCCGGTATGGATTGTCGGCGCGGGCAGATTGTCGCAGCGCTCCGGAACGTGCTGGCACCGCTTGGTGTTATTGCCCGTAACGACGTGGCTGTGCGCAAGCTGGAAGGATTGAACGAAACGGTCGAGGTCCTGTGGGGCGACATTCCCGACCGGGTTGAGATGGTGGAGAATGGTCTCCGCTTCCAGGTAAGTCTTCGGGACGGGCAGAAAACAGGCGGGTTTCTCGATCAAAAACAGAATCATCTGCTGCTGCGCGACATCTGTGCCGGGAAAAAAGTGCTCGACTGCTTCTGCTACACCGGGGGGTGGGCGATTCATGCGGCCACATTTGGTGCTCTGTCGGTGCTGGGAGTTGATATTTCAGCGCGGGCTGTGGGACAGGCGAGCAGTCACGCCAAGTTGAATAAAGTGACCGACCGGGTGCGTTTTGAAGAGTGTGATGCTTTTGAGCGGTTACGTTCGCTCCATCAGGAAGAGGAGCGTTTCGGGGTAATTGTGATGGATCCTCCCGCTTTTGTCAAAAGCCGCAAGAACATCGCCGAGGCGACGAAGGGATATCTGACGGTCAACCGCCGGGCACTGGAACTGCTGGAGCCGGGCGGTTACCTGATCACCTGCTCCTGCTCATACCTCATGGGGCGCGAAGCGTTTCGCGATATGCTGATTCAGGCGGCCCGCCTGGCAAAACGTGAGGTGCGACTGGTGGAAACATGCTCTCAGGCGGCGGATCATCCGGTGCTGCTGTCATTCCCGGAGGCGGAATATCTGAAATGCTTTGTGCTGCAGGCGGTATAACCCGTGTTCCTGATTCTGCTCGTTGTGGCGCTTCTCTGTAGTCACCCCGCTGCCACTGCTGCCGAGGAGTTTGAGGTCGCATCTCCGCCGACTATTATAGTCGGCGGAGATCGCGATTACCCGCCGTATGAGTTTCTTGACAAGGATGGCCGGCCGACCGGCTATAATGTCGATCTGACCCGCGCCATTGCTGAGGTCATGGGGATAAAGGTCGATTTCCGTTTCGGCGGCTGGTCGGAGATGCGCACCGCCCTGATTGGAGGCTTCGTCGATGTTCTGCAGGGAATTTCCTATTCGGAAGAGCGCACCAGAACCGTCTCGTTTTCCCCTCCGCATGCCATCATCAATCATGCCATTTTTGCCCGCAGGGATACCCCGGCGGTCAGTACGATTGAAGAGCTGCGCGGCAAGGCGATTATCGTGTTTCGTGACGGCATCATGCACGATTATCTCGCCTCGCTCGGCTTTGCAAAAAATCTGATAATGACCGAAACGCCTGCTGATGCACTGCGATTGCTGGCATCAGGGAAACACGACTATGCAGTGCTGGCCATGCTTCCCGGCATGTACATCATCCGCGAACACAAGTTGTCCAATCTGGTCCCGGTCGCGAGGAGTATTTCGACCCAGAAATATTGTTATGCGGTCAGGAAAGGGAATGAAGAGCTGCTGGCGCGCTTCAACGAGGGGTTGGCGATTCTGAAGAAAACCGGCCAGTATCAGGAAATTTATGATCGCTGGCTGGGGGTACTCGGCCCGCCGAAAATAACCCTGGAAAAGGTCGCCTGGTATGCAGCCATGGTGCTCGGGCCGCTGTTTATTATTCTGGCTGGAACGGTGCTCTGGTCCCGGACCCTCCAGAAGCGGGTTGCCCAACGGACAGAAGAGCTGGCGCTGGAAGTAGTTGAACGGAAACGTGCCCTGGACGAACTGAAACGCCATCAGGACAAGCTTATACAGGCCGATAAAATGGCGTCTCTCGGTATTCTCGTCGCCGGCGTCGCGCATGAGATCAACAATCCGAACGGCTTGATCCTGCTCAATATGCCGATCCTGCGCGAGGTGTACCGGGATGCGGAGGACCTGCTTGAAGCTCAGTATCTGAGCCAGGGAGATTTTACCCTTGGCGGCCTGCCCTACTCACGCATGCGCGACGAAGTTCCCCATCTGCTGGAGGAGATGCAGGAGGGGGCCAATCGTATCAAGCGGATTGTTGAGGAGCTGAAGGACTTTGCGCGGCTGGACACATCGGCAGCGCTTGAGCCGGTTGACGTCAATGCCGTTGTGAAAGCCGCTGTCCGTCTGGTTGATTCGTCGCTCCGATCTTCGACAAACCGCTTCGAAGCGAGCTGCGCCCCCTCTCTTCCGGCTATTTTAGGCAACTCCCAGCGTATTGAACAGGTTGTCATCAATCTGATTTTGAATGCCTGTCAGGCGCTGCCGGATATTGAACACGGAATTTCGTTGTGTACCTGTCACGATGAAGCTGCCGGTGCGGTGGTACTTACCGTGACAGATGAAGGATCCGGCATTGCGCCCGAACATATTATGCACCTGACCGATCCCTTCTTCACCACCAAACGGGAAAGCGGCGGTACCGGACTCGGCCTGTCGGTATCGGCCACCATTATCAAAGAGCACAACGGGTCTCTTGAATTTGCTTCAACTCCCGGAGTCGGGACAACCGTGACCCTGACCCTTCCCGTCGCAGCGAGGAGCTAACCATGCCATTATCCCTCTATCCCCATTTCGGCGTTCTCCTGGTTGATGACGAAGCGGCCTGGCTCCGCTCGCTGCGCCTTACGCTGGAGCGTTCCGCCGGCATCACCAACATCATGACCTGTCAGGAGAGCAGCACGGTTATGGATCTGCTGGAGCAGCATGAAATCGGGTTGGTACTGCTCGATCTGAATATGCCGCACCTGGGCGGTGACCAGTTGATCTGCCTGATAGCAGAGCGGCACCCGGAAATAGCGGTTATTGTCATCAGCGGCATGAACCAGATTGAAAGTGCAGTCAACTGCATCAAGCAGGGAGCCTTCGACTATTTTGTCAAGACGGTTGAAGAGGATCGTCTGGTCAGCGGTGTGATGAGGGCAATCCGGGTGTTGGAGCTGGAGCGGCAGAACCGTGAGATGTCGAGCCGGATGTTGTCGGGAGAACTCAAACACCCGGCGGCCTTTGCCGGCATTGTCACCACTGATCGCGCCATGCATGCTATCTTTTCCTACATTGAAGCGGTCGCCCTCAGCACGGAGCCGCTGCTGATCCTCGGAGAAAGCGGCGTCGGCAAGGAGCTGATCGCCAAAGCCGCCCACACGTTAAGTGGCTGCCGGGGTCAGCTGGTTTCGGTAAACGTGGCGGGACTGGATGACGTTGTTTTTGCTGACACACTGTTCGGGCATGTCCGCGGCGCCTTCACCGGGGCTGATCAGCCCCGGCGCGGTATGATTGAGGAGGCGACTGACGGCACGCTTTTTCTCGATGAAATCGGTGATTTGAGTATTGCATCACAGGTAAAGTTGTTGCGCCTGCTCCAGGAGGGGGAATATTTTCCGCTTGGCAGTGATCGCCCGAAACGCCTCAAAGCGCGGGTGGTGGTGGCAACGCACCAGAATCTTGCCCTCAAGCAGGAGAGCGGCTCATTCCGGCGCGACCTCTATTACCGGCTCTGCACCCATCTGGTGCAGGTCCCGCCGCTGCGGGAACGCAAAGGAGACCTGCCGCCGCTGCTGGATCATTTTCTCGAAGAGGCTGCCCGTGCACTCGGCAAGAAGAAGCCGACGCCACCGCGGGAGCTGCTCCAGCTTTTAGCGACCTACGCGTTTCCGGGTAATGTCCGGGAACTGAAGGCGCTCGTTTACAACGCAGTAAGTGTTCATCGTGACCGGGTTCTCTCAATGGATACCTTTCTGAAAACAATCATTCGTCCCGATACAAAACAGACCACACCTGATGTTTCTCAAGCGGAAAAAAATCTCTATGCCGGTCTCGAACGCCTGCCGACCTTTGGCGAGGCGGCGGAACTGCTCGTTGAAGAGGCCATGACCCGCGCCAATGGCAATCAGACAATTGCCGCCCGCCTGCTCGGGATTTCACAACCGGCGTTGAGCAAGCGGCTGAAATTGCGGGGGATTGTGTAGGCAAATCCCCCCTAACCCCCCTTTAAAAAGTGGGGGACTGAAAGGCCTCCCCCTTTACAATGAGGGACTGAAAAACCTCCCCCTTTATAATGAGGGACTGAAAAACCTCCCCCTTTATAAAGGGGGATCGAGGGGGATTTGCTTTTGATCTGCTGTCTCTCAATCCAAAGGGTCATAACCCTGGTTATTGGCTATAACCGAGGTTATAGCCGTATAACATACTTAAATTACATGTAATTCCCTGTTTATCCCCTCGCCGCATCACTCTCCCGGTTATACCTCTTGTATTGTTCCATACGCCGAAAATAACTAAATATATCATCTATAACAGCCACTTAAAAACGTATACACTTTTGGCACTCCTATTGCTCTTAGAACGGTACCAACGGAGAACCACACCAGTCTGCAGAGGAAAAAGGAGCCACATCATGAACGGGAAAAAGTTTTACCAGCATCTGTACTTTCAGGTATTGACCGCCATCAGCATCGGCATCTGCGTCGGACACTTCTACCCTGAAACCGGGGCCGCCATGAAGCCGCTTGGTGACGGCTTTATCAAACTGATCAAGATGATTATCGCCCCGGTCATTTTCTGTACGGTGGTAACCGGTATTGCCGGCATGGAAGACATGAAAAAGGTTGGCCGGGTCGGTGCCAAGGCGCTTCTCTATTTCGAGGTTGTTTCAACGCTGGCACTTGCCATCGGTCTGCTCGTCGTGTCGGTCATTCAGCCGGGTGTCGGCATGAACGCCGATGTCACAAAACTCGACACCAAGGCGCTGACGGCTATAACATCGAAGGGTCAGGCGCACAGCACCGTTGACTTTCTGATCAATATCATCCCCAACACGGTCGTGGATGCCTTTGCCAAAGGAGATATCCTCCAGGTCCTGTTCTTTGCCCTTTTCTTCGGTTTTTCACTCTCCTTGCTCGGTCAGCGCGGCAAGGTGGTTTTCAACCTGATCGACGAGATTACCCATGTGCTCTTCGGCATCGTCAACGTCATCATGAAGGCTGCTCCGATCGGCGCCTTCGGTGCCATGGCCTTCACTATCGGCAAATTCGGTCTTGGCTCGCTGACAAAACTCGGCATGCTGATGGGGAGTTTTTACCTGACCTGCCTGCTGTTCATCTTTATTGTCCTCGGTTCGATTGCCAAGATGTGCGGTTTCAGCATCTTCAAATTCATCAAGTACATCAAGGAAGAGCTGCTGATTGTGCTGGGAACATCGTCTTCCGAATCAGTACTGCCGCGGATGATGGCAAAGCTGGAGAATCTCGGCTGCACCAAGTCGGTTGTCGGTCTCGTTATCCCGACCGGATACTCCTTCAATCTTGACGGAACCTCCATCTATCTGACCATGGCCGCCGTTTTCGTGGCTCAGGCGACCAACACGCCGCTGACATTGATGCAGACGCTGACGATTCTCGGCGTGCTGCTGCTCACTTCAAAAGGTGCCGCCGGCGTTACCGGCAGCGGCTTCATCACCCTGGCAGCGACTTTTGCCGCCATTCCAACCATTCCGGTTGCAGGGTTGGCGCTGATCCTCGGCATCGACCGCTTTATGTCGGAAGCCCGTGCCCTTACCAACTTGATTGGCAACGGCGTGGCAACAGTGGTCGTATCCCGCTGGGAAAACGAACTGGATATGGAGAGGATGACACGGATGCTTAACAATGACACCGATCTGGAAGCAGAAGAGCCGGAGCTGGCTATGGAAGGCGAACCGGCAGCAGCTGAATAAACGCAGAAAAAACGAATCCAAATAATGTCTACAGGAGAGAGTCATGAAAAAAAATATTGTAATTGCCCTTATAACTATGCTGACAGGATTATTTGCCACTGCCGGGTTGGCGCTTGCTGCCGGTAAAGACGATGCCAAGTCCCTGGTAAAACATGCTGCTGCCTTTGTGAAATATCAGGGCAAAGGGAAAGCACTGGCCGAGATCAGCAAACCCAAAGGGCAATTTGATAAGGGTGAGCTGTATGTGTTCGCCTATGATCTTCAGGGAGTTATGGTTGCACACCCGAAAAATCCGACGCTAATCGGAAAAAACCTGATTGATGTTCCTGACAACGACGGCAAACTGTTCCGCCGGGATATCGTTGAAAAGGCGAAATCAAAAGGTTCCGGCTGGGTCGATTATATGTACCTGAACCCGGAAACCAATGAGGTCGAGCACAAGACCACCTACCTGCAGAAGGTGGGTGACCTCATCATCTGCTGTGGAGCCTACAAGGAATACAGCCATGACGGCGATTAGGCACAAATACCGGAGATGTGGAGAAAGTTGATGGCAAACAGACATAAGGATAATCCGCGTTACAATGTGGTATCGCTGCGGATCACCGATGCAGAAAAAGCGGTACTCGATGAAGTAATGCAGCGCACCCGGAAAAGTCTGTCAATGGTGATGCGGGAAGCGATTCTGCTCTACTCGCACGAAACGGCACTTTTCCCTGTCACGACAGAGCATTCAGTCTGAAACAAACATGATGCCGCAGGTGATCTCTGTGACGTCCTGACCGGTTACTGCAACAGATGCACAAACAGGCCGCTGCGCAGCTTGGGTTCGAACCAGGTTGATTTTGGCGGCATAATCTGGCCCTGATCAGCCAGTTCGATCAATTCAGCGATGGATGTGGGGTGTAGAGCAAATGACACGGCGTATTCGCCGGAATCAACCAGTCGCTCCAGCTCGTCGTTACCGCGAATGCCTCCGACAAAGTGTATGCGCTGATCGGTACGCGGGTTGCCGATGCCGAGCAGAGGCGACAGCAGATTGTTCTGAAGGATAGAGACATCCAGCCGCTCAACAGTATCCTGCTCGTTGATGATAGACTCGAGCGATTCCAGAAGATACCAGCTGTTATCAAGATACATGCCGAACTCGTGGCGGTCACCCGGAACCACCGGAACAGGTGACGAGGTGATTGTAAAACATGTGCTTACCTGCTTCATAAACTCCGACAGGCTGTGGCCGTTCAGATCTTTGACCGCCCGGTTATACGGCATGATATTGAGCTGAGTCTCTGGAAATATGACCGTCAGGAAGAAATTATATTCCTCACGGCCGCTATGGCCGGAATTTTTTGCGCGCCGCAGGTCACGGACACGACTGGCGGCGGCACTGCGGTGGTGCCCATCGGCAACATAGAGGTTCGGAATTGCGGCAAACAGCATGACCAGTCGTTCAATCAGAATGTGATCGCTGATGATCCAGGCGGTATGAATGACACCATCATCTGAGACAAAATCATATTCCGCTTCGCCGCAGGTAACCCCTTCAATAATACTTTCAACTGCTGCACAGGTTCGGGAGAGGTAGAATACCGGTTCGTCATTGGCATCGAGATAATCGATGTGTTTAACACGATCTTCTTCCTTATCAGCCCGCGTAAGTTCATGTTTCTTGATAACCCCGGCCTGATAGTCATCAACGCTGGTACAGACGACAAGACCGGTCTGACTGACAGATCCCATCTGCTGGCGATACACGTAGAAACAGTCGTGGCCATCCTGAGTCAATACTCCCCGTTGGATAAAATCATCCAGGTTAACCTTTCCGCGTACATATACGGACTCGTCATGAGGATCTATTGAGGGCGGAAGGTCAATTTCCGGCCGGGAAATATGCAGGAAACTGTCAGAATTGCCGGCGGCCATAGCACACGCTTCAGCAACATTCATCACATCGTAGGGAAGTGCAGACACTTTCTCCGCCAGCACTCTGGTTGGGCGCACAGCCCGAAATGGTTTAATAACAGCCATGATCTATTCTCCGCAACGTGCTAAAATATTAAAAATATCTGCGTGCGCCAACAAAACGCTTTTCAAAATAACTTTCATTGACTTCCGAGGCTCTGATTTCTTCGCCCCGGCGCGGGGCGTGCACGAACTTACCATTCCCGACATAAATTCCGACATGATTGATAGTATCGGCAGATGCTCCGAAAAAAACGAGATCACCATCTTTCAGATCATCTTTTGTCACCAGGTCACCGGCAGTAAACTGTTCGCGGGAGGTCCGGGGAATACTGAGACCGCAGAGGTTATACACCGCCCGGACAAAACCGCTGCAATCCATGCCATCAACCACATTATCGCCCCCCCACTTGTAGGGAATACCAACGAAACGCTCGGCGGTCCGGGCGGCTATTGCCCCCATTTCCCTGGTCTCCCGTGCAGGTTTTGGCGCAGGTTTTTCTTTTTCAGGCGGTTCCGTTGGCACAACAGGTTGAAGAGGGCCACTCGGTTTACGAATTTCATCCGGCGGGGACTTCTGCCATCCCGGTCCCTTGGCTTGACTAAAGACGACTTCGTGTGGGGGAGCAATGTAATAGCTGTCAATCATCCGCTCAGCCACAAGTCGCTTAGCCACGGCACGAGCCTTTTCCTTACTTGGAAAATCGCCAAAACGCACGGCATAGAGGCCATTGTCCTTGCGGAAATAGAAGGCTTCGATCCCCTTTTCCTGAAGCTTGGCGGTGAAACGTTCGGCGTTTTTTACATCGGCAAACGCACCCATCTGAATGGCATGGCCAAGTCGACTGATACCGGTCGCCTTTGCCGCATGAACAGTCAGAGTGGAAGTAACTATCAGTACGACTATAAGATATGCACGAAAAATCATGGGGCGCCATTTTTATCGAACAGAGTGGTAAAGCAATAAAGGGCGATAGTAGCCGCAATTGGCGCAGTGGTAAAGCAGAAATTTACCTCACAGGCGCCTTATGCCATTGACAGAGGGCATGCTTTTGCGGTAGTTTCACTCCGTTCAAAGGCTGAGAGGTCCCCCTGAATATGAATAGTGCCATTTTAGCTCAGTTGGTAGAGCACATCACTCGTAATGATGAGGTCGTCGGTTCGATTCCGACAAATGGCTCCAGAAAACAAAGGACTTAGGCAATTAGCCCAAGTCCTTTTTCTTCAAATTGTGCTTTTTTGTGATTGTTTCGTCACTGCAGGTAACTCCGATTCAATACGTCTTTCCCGGAACAAAGCAGCCACATTTGAGCGGGGATAAATTTAATTAAGGTTGTGTTATTATGTACTTCAATGAGGAATTTGAAACTCTGCCGCGGCCTGCGCTGGAAGCACTGCAGCTGAAACGGCTTCAGGCGGTTCTCGAGCGGGTGTATGCACATGTTCCCTTTTACCGGGATACTTTCAACGCAGCAGGCATCAAGCCGGGAGATGTGAAGTCTCTGGGCGACCTGGAGCGCCTGCCGTTCACCACCAAGCAGAACATGCGTGATTCCTATCCGTACGGTCTCTTTGCGGTGCCGATGGAGGAGATAGTCCGCATTCACGCGTCAAGCGGCACCACGGGAAAACCGACCGTTGTCGGCTATACCCGCAAGGATATCGATGTCTGGTCCGAATTGATGGCCCGCTCATTTGTATCTGCCGGAGCAGGTAAAGGCGATATCATTCACAATGCCTACGGATACGGATTGTTCACCGGAGGTCTTGGGGCGCATTACGGTGCAGAACGGCTGGGTGCATCGGTCATTCCGATATCAGGGGGCAATACCAAACGCCAGCTTATGATCATGCAGGACTTCGGTTCTTCTGTGCTTACCTGCACCCCCTCCTATGCTCTTTTCATGGCCGAAGAAGCCAGAGCCGAAGGGATAAATTTCAAAGATCTCCGCCTGAAGGTCGGTATCTTCGGTGCCGAACCATGGTCTGAAGCCATGCGCGACGAAATCGAGGCGAAACTTAATCTTGATGCTATCGATATTTACGGCCTGTCCGAAATTATGGGCCCCGGTGTCGCTATTGAATGTATCGAGGCAAAGCGCGGGCTTCATATATGGGAAGACCATTTCATCCCGGAGATCATAGACCCTGACAGCGGTCAACGCGTTGCAGAGGGTGAACGTGGTGAACTGGTCATTACAACCATCACAAAACAGGGGATCCCCCTGATCCGCTATCGCACCCGGGATATCACCAGCATCATCTATGAACCATGCATCTGTGGCCGCACGCACGCCCGCATCACCCGCATGAGCGGCCGTTCCGACGACATGCTCATTATCCGCGGCGTTAACGTGTTCCCTTCCCAGATCGAATCGATCCTGATCGGCATAGAAGGTGTTGAACCGCACTACCTGCTTGTTGTTGATCGTGTGGAAAATCTTGATACTCTGGAAGTGCATGTTGAGGTTGATGAGCGTATTTTTTCTGATGAGATCAAGATTCTGCAGCGGCTTGCCAAGCGGATTGAGAAGGAGATCAAGGATAAACTCGGCATCACCTGCACTGCCAGACTCGTGGAGCCTCGGAGCATTCAACGGAGCGAGGGCAAGGCCACAAGGGTTATTGACAAGCGTAAACTGTAACTGCCGCGTGCGGATAAGGGAGTTAGCTCATGAAAGTCGAACAGATCTCCATTTTTATTGAAAACAAGTCAGGGCGGTTGGCAGAGATCTCCCGGATTCTTGGCGAAAGCGGCATAAATATTCGGGCACTGTCGCTGGCAGATACCTCGGATTTTGGTATCCTGCGCCTGATCGTCAACGATGTTGAAAAAGCAAAGTCGGTGTTGAAAGAGTGCGGCTTTACCGTCAACAAAACCGAGGTGGTAGCTGTCGAAGTGCCGGACCGGCCCGGCGGGCTGTCGCACATTCTGAACGTTCTCGATTCTGAACAGATTAATGTCGAATATATGTACGCTTTTGGTGAACGATGTGGCGGCAACGCCGTGATCGTTTTCCGTTTTGATGATACCGATAAAGCCATCGAGACGCTCACCGGCAGCGGTGTCCACATTCTTGATGGTGAACGTCTGTACAGTATGTAGAAAACTATTTCCTGGGAGGCTGTTTAGTATGATGAAACGATTCGTTGTAGCGTGCTGTCTGTTGTGTATCTCTCTCCTGTCCGCCCCGGCATCCTTTGCTGCAGCCGGTGCCATCAAAATCGGCGGGCTGTTTGCCGTTACCGGTCCGGCGGCATTTCTTGGCGAGCCGGAGCGCAACAGCGCTAAAATGGTAGTCGAGGAGATTAACGCTGCCGGCGGCATAAAAGGGCGCAAGATTGAACTGGTAATTTACGATACTGCCGGTGACGCCACCAAGGCGGTGCAACTGGCCACCAAGCTGATCAAGGACGACAAGGTCGTCGCGATCATCGGCCCCAGCACCACCGGCGAATCCATGGCTGTTATACCGGTTGCCGAAAAAGAGCAGATACCGCTGATTTCCTGTGCGGCCGGGATAAAAATCACCGATCCGCCAAAAAAATGGATCTTCAAGACTGCCCAGAATGATACCCTGCGGTTGGCAGAATCTATGAACAGCTTCAGAAACAGAAACTTGCCAGGGTCTCAATCCTGACCGTATCTGACGGATTCGGCTCATCAGGGCGCGAACAGCTGAAAGCCCAGGCCGCCAGGTTCGGCATTGCCATTGTCTCCGATGATACCTACGGCCCCAAGGATACCGACATGACAGCGCAGCTTACCAAAATTCGCGGTATAAAACCGGACGCTATCATCTGCTGGGGTACCAATCCGGGACCGGCAGTCATCGCCAAAAATGCGAAACAGCTCGGCCTGAAAATTCCGCTCTACATGAGCCATGGCGTCTCATCGAAAAAGTTTATCGAACTTGCCGGAGACGCTGCTGAAGGGATCAGGCTGCCGTCGGGAAAAGTACTGGTTGCCGATGTGCTGCCGGCTTCAGACCCGCAGAAGAAAGCGTTGATGGCATTTGTCAAGGATTACCAGAACCATTACAAGGCGGAAGGCGATCACTTTGGCGGCCATGCCTGGGATGCCGTTATGCTGCTCAAAGGCGCTTTTGAAAACGGTGCGGACACGCCTGCTGCCATCCGTGATCAACTGGAGAAGACCAAACAGTTCCACGGCATCGGCGGCACGTTTACCTATTCTTCACAGGATCATGCCGGACTGGGCAAGGAGGCTTTTGTGCTGGTTGAAGTAAAAGACAAGGATTGGGTCATTGTAAAATAGCCATCGGATAGTTGAATTTTCTGTGGGGGCGGGCTGCTGTTCGCCCCCGCTTTTATGAGGTATAATGCAGTTCGATCAACTTCTCCAGTATCTCCTTTCCGGCCTGTCGACCGGCGCCATCTATGCGCTGATCGGCATCGGGTTTTCAATCATCTATAATGCCACCGGAATCATAAACTTTGCCCAGGGTGAGTTTGTCATGCTGGGCGGCATGGTGACGCTCCTGTTTCTGGAAACCGGCAAACTCCCCCTGTGGGCGGCCATCCCCTGTGCCGTCGCCGTCTCCACCGCATCAGGCATGCTGTTTGAACGGTTGGCGATCCGCCCGCTGCGCCAGCCGACCCCTATCAATCTGGTCATCATTACCATCGGCGGCAGCATCCTTATCCGCGGTCTTGCCATGCTGCTGTGGGGCAAGGATACCCACGCCATCCCGCCGTTTTCCGGAGAAGAGCCGCTTGCCGTCGGCGGTGCTACGATCCTGCCCCAGCACCTCTGGATCCTGGGAGTTACCCTGCTGATCATTGCGGCCAACAAATACTATTTCTATCACACCATCAGCGGCAAGGCGATGCGGGCATGCGCCTACAACCGTCGTGCCGCAGGCCTCGTGGGGATCGATGTCCGCCGCATGGTGCTGTTCTCGTTTATCATCAGCTCCGCAATGGGTTCGGTGGCCGGCATCATCGTCGCCCCCTTGACCATGACCGCTTATGATGTCGGTATCATGCTCGGATTGAAGGGGTTCTGTGCCGCCATCATCGGCGGTATGAGCAGCGGCGGGGCTACCGTGGTCGGCGGTCTGGTTCTGGGGATCCTCGAATCTCTGGGAGCCGGCTTGATTTCATCAGGCTACAAGGATGCCATCGCCTTTATCATTCTGCTTCTGCTCCTCTTTATCCGCCCACAGGGGCTTTTCGGCAAAGCCCAGAGCGAGAGGGTCTAGCAGATGAACCGCGACCTGATCAAATTTCTGGCGTTTGCCGCCCTGATTCTTACGATGCCGCTTGCCTTACATGGCGGCTATCTGATGAACGTGCTGGTGTTTGTCGGTATCCATACCATGCTTGCCATCGGTCTCAACCTCCTCCTCGGGTATGCCGGCCAGATTTCCCTCGGTCACGCCGGTTTTTTCGGGTTGGGCGCCTACCTGTCCGGCATCCTGACCGCTACCTACGGCTGGAATCCCTGGCTGGCCATGCCGCTCGCTGCCGCGGTTGTCGGTGGATTGGCGTTTCTGATCGGCTTCCCGATTCTCAAACTCAAGGGACATTATCTTGCCATGGCGACCCTGGGTATGGGCATCATCATGTATATCACCTTCAACGAAACCATCGGACTGACCGGCGGCCCATCCGGGTTGTCCGGCATACCGGCTATTGCCATCGGCACTCTGACCTTTGACAGTGATCAAAAAAACTTCTATCTGATCTGGACCTTTACACTCGGCATGATTCTGCTGACCCTGAACCTGGCGAATTCCCGGATAGGACGCGCCCTGCGGGCCGTGCACGATTCTGAGGTTGCCGCGCAGGTTCTGGGAATCAATGCCCGCCTGCTCAAGGTTCAGATTTTTGCCCTTTCTGCGGTGATTTCATCCATTGCCGGCAGTCTGTACGCCCACACCATGACCTTCATTTCTCCGGCATCCTTCGGCTTCAACTTCTCGGTTGAACTGCTCACCATGGTGGTCATCGGAGGGTTGGGGAGTATCTACGGCTCCTTTCTGGGGGCTGCGCTGCTGACCCTGCTGCCCGAGTTCCTGCGGGCGGCCCAGGACTATGACATCATTATCTACGGGGCTCTGTTGATGGTGATGGTGAAATACCTGCCGGGCGGTCTGGTTCGGGGCGTACCCGGTCTTTTCAGGAAGCTGATGAAAAAGAGAGGGGCACGGCATGCTTGAAGTTTCCGGCATTACCCAGATATTCGGCGGCGTCACGGCTCTTGAGGATGTGTCATTCGCCATCCGCAAAGGTGATATCACCGGTATTATCGGCCCAAACGGCGCCGGAAAGACGACGCTCTTTAACATCATCAGCGGAATCTACACCCAGACATCCGGG
Source organism: Desulfuromonadales bacterium (assembly GCA_013349405.1). Lineage (GTDB taxonomy): Bacteria > Desulfobacterota > Desulfuromonadia > Geobacterales > Pseudopelobacteraceae > JACRCG01. The sequence continues at coordinate 45,088 of DUZS01000011.1, forward strand.
CGCGTCATGCTCAACAGCCGTGATGTGACCGGACTGCCTCCGGAAAAACTTGCCATGCTCGGTATGGTGCGCACTTTTCAGAATATCGAGCTGTTTGGCGGCATGTCGGTCATGGAAAACGTCATGGTCGGGCTCCATACCCGGAGTTCCAGCGGGCTGATGGCCTGTTCCCTCCGTTTACCCTGGAGCCGCAAGGAGGAGCATCGCATCCGTGCAGATGCCCGGCAATGGCTGGAGTTTACCGGAATCTCCGAATTGGCGGATGTGACGGCAGGCAATCTCTCTTTCGGTAAGGGGCGGATGCTGGAAATCGCCCGGGCTCTTGCGGTTGAGCCGGGCATCATCCTGATGGACGAACCGGCGGCCGGCCTCAACAGCCAGGAGACCCTCGAACTGGCACGTTTGATCAGGCGCATCCGTGACCTGGGCATTACCGTTGTATTGGTCGAGCATGACATGGAACTGGTCATGGATATCTGCGACCGGATCGTGGTCCTCAATCTTGGCTTCAAGCTGGCTGAGGGTACACCGGGCGAGATTCAGGAAAATCATGATGTTATCGCTGCATATCTGGGGGATGACGACTGATGCTGCGCCTTAAAAAGGTAAATACCTACTACGGCAAGGTACATGCCCTCAAGAATGTAACCCTGCTTCTGGCTGAAGGTGAAATCGTCACACTGATCGGCGCCAACGGCGCCGGCAAGACCACCATCCTCAACACCATTTCCGCTGTGACTCCGGCCTCTTCCGGCGAGGTGCTCTTCAACGATAGTCAGATCAGCGCGCTTGCTCCTGACCGGATCGTCAAACTGGGGATTTCACAGGTTCCGGAAGGGCGTCAGGTTTTCAAGCCGTTGTCTGTCGAGGACAATCTTGATCTGGGTGCCTACCTGCGCTACCGCAACGGTGAAAGCAAGGCGTCCATCCACACGGATATGGATCAGGTGTTCAGCCTGTTTCCACGTCTTCAGGAACGCCGTAAACAGCTGGCCGGTACCATGTCGGGAGGTGAACAGCAGATGCTGGCAATCGGCAGGGCGCTGATGGCCAAACCGAAACTTCTGCTTCTGGATGAACCTTCCATGGGATTGGCGCCGCTGATTGTGCAGGAGATCTTCCGGGTATTGAATCAACTGCGCCGGGAGCAGGGAACCACCATCCTGCTGGTGGAGCAGAACGCCAGGGCGGCACTTAAACTTGCGGATCGGGGATATGTTCTGGAAACCGGCAAGATTATTCTGGAGGGTACATCGGCTCAGTTGATGGAGAATGCTGATGTCAAACGAGCGTATTTAGGTAAGGATAAGGGATAAAAACCGGTTACGCCGATTGTCGTATCATACGTGCCATCGTCAAACCCGCTTTCTTGTTTTGATACACCGGTCTCATCATGAGACACTGTAATAAGAATGCATTACCTTTCTAGCATAAATAGTGCGAGAACCCAGATAGTTAAAAAACGGGCTGTAATGGCTCGAATTTTGCTTAAATTGGATCTGCTGTTAAATTTGTCAAATCAGGGGGCATTATGGGAAGAAGGACGAAAGTTACACTGGCACTGGCAGGTCTGCTGCTGATGGGGAGCAATGCATTTGCCATCTCAGTGGAGAATCAACTCACATTTGATGAGTTGATGGCAGGAAACGACAGGTTTGTCGCAGGACTGACGCTGGATAATCTGGCGCTCAAGGCACTGCCTGCACAACGGGCAACCACCGCTTTGGCTCAAACACCAAAAGCCATTGTTCTCGATTGCTCAGATAGCCGCTTATCTCCAGAAATCCTTTTTGATAAAGGTCTGGGTGAGCTTTTTGTTGTGCGCGTCGCCGGAAATGTGATTGCACCGCACCAGATTGCTTCGATCGAATATGCGATCGAGCATCTCGGAGCAAAAACAATCATGGTACTCGGTCATGAGCGCTGCGGTGGCGTCACTGCTGCGTACAATTCATTCGGCCCTCAAGTAGTTCCAGCCGTTGGTGCACCTGCAGCTTTGCCGCCAACTTTAGCCGCATACGCGTTGCTAACTCCTAATCTGCAAAAACTTGTTGATACAATGGCGCCTGCAGTTGCAGCTACCAAAGGCATCACCTACACCTATCCACCTGCAACAGTGGGTGGTGCTAATGGTCCCACTATCACCAGGGTCACCACAAGCGCTACCGCGACAGACTGTATCCTGAACAATACCCGTATAACCATGAATGATTTAAAAACCCAATCGACGGTTATCGCCGGTTTGCTTGCACAGCCACTACTTGTTGGCGCAGCGGCGAATCCACTGGCAGACGAGTTATTACTGGTCGAGGCGTTTTACGACCTTGAAGACGGTAAAGTTACTGTAACCCGTGCTACCGGCAACCCACTTGTTGCTGCACCTCCAATTGTTACTACCCCGGAAACGGCAATCCATACGGTCACATCATCCGTGGCTGTCCCCACAGCGGGCACTATTGCACCGTCTGGTGATTCGGCAGCGCTTCATGGTGGTTCGCAGAGGTTTTCATTGACACCAGCAGCAGGCAACAAGATTGGCGCCTTCACCGGAACGTGCCCTGCAGGTATTTTGACCGGCACTGACTATGTTGTTTCGAATGTGCTTGGTAACTGCACCGTGATAGCAAATTTTATCGCAGGCCCACCACCGGCATCGACACCTCTTACTCCCGTTGGAACTGCTCCTGCTCCACCCGCACTGGGTCTTCCGGTCCCCTATGTGTTTACTCCGACAGTAGGAGCGACACACTACATCACGTATCTGTATGACACAACAACCAGAACCGGAGCTTTCAGCGCCTGGGCAGCTGCAGCCACAGCCTGTACTGCTTTAGCGGCACCAGCTGTTAACACTTGTAGTATTGCCCAGACACCAGCTCTTGTGGCAGGTCATACGTACAACTGGTACGTACTGTCTTATAACGCTACTTCTGCCGGATACAGCCCGTGGAGTACCTATTTAACATTCAGGCAGCTGTAATATTAGAATATGAGTATGTAACGTGAGATAAAATAACTCCGTAAGTGATAAAAGCCCTTGACCGGACATGGTCAAGGGCTTTTTGAGCTTTAAAGGTGATGGGTGAAATTCCAAATCGCGGCTTACTGCAGCTTTCTGAACACAGGTCAGTGACAGTTTTGCCTTTGTCAATGATCAGGCAAACCGTTACTTCTCAAGCGCCTTTTCAATCCTCTCGCACAATGTTTTCAGTACCTTGATGCGGGCATAATATTTATCGTTGGCCTCAACCAGTGTCCAGGGAGCGATATCGGTACTGGTGCGGTCTATCATGTCACAGACCGCCACTTCATATTCATCCCACTTATCACGATTACGCCAATCCTCATCGGTGATTTTGTAGCGCTTGAAGCCGATCTTCTCCCGTTCCTTGAAACGTCGCAACTGCTCTTCCCTGGTGATGGAAAGCCAGAATTTCACGACAACAGTTTTGTTTCTGACCATCTGCTCTTCAAAATCATTTATTTCGCTGTAAGCCCGCATCCAGTCGTTGTGTTCGCAGAACCCCTCAACACGCTCCACCAATACACGGCCGTACCAGGTGCGGTCAAAGATGGCAAAACGGCTTTTACGGGGAATATTGCGCCAGAAGCGCCACATATAGGGCTGCGCGCGCTCTTCCTCAGTCGGGGCAGCCACCGGAATAACCCGGTACTGTCGGGCATCAAGCGCCTGAATGATGCGGCGTATACTGCCCCCCTTTCCGGCAGCGTCGTTCCCTTCAAAAGCGACCACAACGGATAGCTTCTTAAAGTCGGGGTGACGGGTCAGGAGGTTGAGCCTACCCTGATATTTTTCCAGCTCTGTTTCAAAGTCGGCTTTTTTCAGTTTTTTCGACATATCAAGCGTCTGAAGAATCAGAAGGTTGTCAATGCTTGGTATAATCGGGGGAATCGGTTCTTCATGATGTGGCGCCTCAGGGGCATCGAGACGCTGACGCATGGCTGTGAGGATCGCTTTACCGATGGTGAGGTAGCGATAGTGCGGATCGGTCCCCTCAACAATCGTCCAGGGGGATTGGGCCGTGCTGGTCGAGCGCAGCATCCGCTCCGAGACTTTGCGGAATTTATCATACTGTTTGTAGTGATCCCAATCAGTATCGGTGACTCTCCAGCGCGTTTTGGGATCTTTTTCCAGCAGCTTGAGGCGTTTTTTCTGTTCCTTCTCAGAAAGGTGCAGCCAGAATTTGAGCACCAGCGCCCCTTCGTCGCAGAGCATCTTCTCAAAACGAATAATCCGTTCCAAGCGTTGATCAAGCTCGGCATTTTTTATCGTGCCATAGACATTCTCCACCAGCGGCGCAGAATACCAGGTACCAATGAAAACGCCAACTTTGCCTTTGGGAGGAAGCACCCGCCAGTAGCGCCACATCTGCGGCCGCTCCAGCTCTTCATCGGTCAGATCGCGCACGGCATGGGTCTCAATGTGGCGCGGGTCCATCCATTCATTGAGGAGATTGACCGTCTCACCTTTGCCGGCACAATCAACTCCGGCCACCAGAATAATCACCGGAAATTTTTTTGACTGCGCCAGATCGAGCTGGGCATCGAGAAGCCCCTCACGCAGGGCGGGTATTTCCTTTTTCCAGACCTCTTTGCTGATCTTGTGACCCAACTCTGCGGATTCAAACATGGTGCCCTCCCGATGCTGCGAAGATATGGTTTAAAATCCCATCTATTTTCCCGCCAGTTCTTTTGATTTCTGGCAGGCAGCTTCGACCGCATTTATGACAACACCGCGAAAACTTCCGACCTCAAGTGCGTGTAGACCTGCAATGGTGGTGCCTCCCGGAGATGTCACTTTCTCCTTCAGGAGTGTCGGATGTTCGCCGGTTTCAACAACCATCCGCGCCGCCCCCAGCACCGTCTGGGCAGCCAGTCTGGTAGCAACATCACGCGGCAGGCCGTTTTTAACCCCGGCATCGGACAGCGACTCGATGAAGGTAAACACATACGCGGGGCCGCTGCCGGAAAGTCCGGTAACCGCGTCCATCAGCTTTTCCTCCACGGCAACGGCAACCCCGATCATGGCAAATATCTGCCGGGCACAATCGAGGTCATCCACCGTCGCTTTCCTGCCACAGCAAACGGCCGTTGCGCCGGCTCCAATCAGTGCCGGTGTATTGGGCATCGCCCGTATAACGCGGCACCCGGCTGTCAGGTTGGCTTCGATCTTGGCGCTCGGGATACCGGCCATAATCGATATTATCAGTTTGTCTGCAGTTATAACCGGCTCAATAAGATCGAGTGCCGCTTCCGCCTGTTGCGGCTTGATCGACAGAATAACAACTTCGCCCCACTGTGCCGCCTCTGCCGCATCATCAACGACCCGGACGCGCGGAAATTCTGTCATCAGAAGGTCCCGTCGTTTGGGACTTATTTCTGCCACACAAATTCCAACTCCTGCATCCTCACGTAACAGGCCGCGAATAATGGCTTCGGCCATGTTTCCGCCGCCGATAAAGGCAATTTTCCGTATATGCAGCATATCCGCTCCTCCTGTAATTCTTGGCAAAACGGGACTCCAAAGACGGATACCCGTGCAGGTGTATTGCGACTCGGACGTAGCGCTATTTTTTTACGGCTTTTGCAATAATCAGCTCTTTAACCTGCTCATAGACATTTGTCGGCAGGATATTTCTCGATTTCAGCTGTGCTTTATTGGCGTACGGTCGGCCGGCGATAATTTTTTCGGAATACGCATCACCAATTCCCGGAATAGCCTTCAATTCGGCAGGCGAAGCGGTATTTATGTCGACGATTTTCGCCTTGACGGCGGCTTTACCATTAGTCGCCTTACCCTTTACATCCTGCTTTACAAGCGCTGCGTCAGCTTTTGCACCCGCTTTTACACTGTTTCCGACAGACGTGGCGGCACCTTTTACGTCCAGCGCAGGAGCAGGGGCTTCTACAGCAAAACTCAACCCGGAAGACAAAAGCAGTGCGACTGCAAGCAATGCGGATTTAGTAAAGAATTTCATTAGTAAACCTCCTCAATGGTATAAATTTGAATCTTTTATAGCGAGCGGTACCCTGGAATGCAAGAAATTCTTTTCCTTGCCCCGTCGAATGTGATAGGTAAGAAAAGCAATCTCATACGAGCGGCATTGCTCCCAATCTAACAGCATCACTCACAAGGAGAAATAACAATGAGCAGCAAGAAAGCAGAATTAACCTTCAAGTATGTGTTCAATTACGGCTACAACCCTTCCTACGTTAACGGTGCCCAGGGCGGCTTTTCTCCGCGCGGCGAAATGGTGATCAACTTCTATCTTGAACGCCAGCCTTTACCGGATGCAATAACCCATGAAATTACTCCTGAAGGAGCCATAGGGAGGGAAACTTCAGTTGACCCCAAAGACCTGGCCAGCAGTATGGTCCGTTTCATCGATACCGGTGTCGTTATGAATTATGAAAACACCAAAGTATTTCATGCCTGGATGGGTGAGAAGCTGAGGGAATTCGAAGAAATGCACCGGGCACGTACTGAATTTGAACAATCGCAAGCAGCAGGGCAGGCGTAACAGCGCAACCTGACGACCGTAGGGGCGAACCGCGTTCGCCCGCTTTTTTTGGCGGGTAAAGGATCAAATGGTGAATTATTTCCGTTTTGCAACTGCGCTGTTCTTTTTGAGCGCCTTCGCCGCCACTGCGTCGGCATTCCCGATACCCGAGCGTCTTGAGTTTGAGCTTTCCTATACCGGCATCACGGCAGGGCGTGCTGTCCAGGAAGTCAAGCAGGTCAACAATGAAGTCCAGATTATTTCAACGGCACGTTCCGCCGACTGGCTGCGCTTTTTTTTCCCCGTTGACGACCGTATAGAGTCATTTTTACTGACAGACACATCGGCTCAATTCATGGGCACGCCCCGGCTTTATCATGAGCGGAAGCGAGAAGGTAAAACCATCACTGACCGTGAGGCCCGCTTTGACCACCAGAAACTTGAAGTGACGACTATTGATCACCGAAACAGCAGTGAAAAAAAGCATGCTATTACCAGGCAGACATACGACTCACTCTCAAGTTTTTTTTACTTTCGCACAGTGCCGCTGCAGGTGGGCACTTCCCATTTTATTGACATCTACGACTGCAACAGATTATGGAACACCGAAGTGAAAGTTCTGCGCCGCGAACAGCTTAAAACCCCTCTGGGACGATTTAACACCATCGTAATTCAGCCACTGTTGCAATCTGAAGGGATTTTTGCCAGGACCGGAGATATGCTGATCTGGCTGACTGATGATGAACGTCGGATACCGGTGCAGATGAAATCGAAGGTCGTTGTCGGGAGTATCACTGCCACTTTGACGGGGGGCAGTTACTGGCCGGTTCGAAAGTGAATGCCTGTGAAAATCGCTTTCCTTTCCTGCTTTCGCATGATAAGAATATCCCCCTGTTAACGTTGTTTTATCCAGAGTCGGGAGTGTCCTTATGATTATTTTCAAAGGCGTGCATAAGTGGTTCAAGGCACTGCACGTACTGAACGATATCAACCTGCATGTGACACCGGGTGAAGTTCTGGTGGTGTGCGGCCCATCCGGGTCGGGCAAATCCACGCTCATCCGTACCATCAACCAGTTGGAACCTATCAACGAAGGCTCTCTGATTGTTGACGGCATGGATCTTTCCGATAAGAAAACCGACATCAACAAACTGCGTGCGGAGGTAGGCTTTGTTTTTCAGCAGTTCAACCTCTACCCCCATCTTTCCGTTATCAACAACATAACCCTGGCTCCTATCAAAATACGCAACACTCCGAAAAAAGAGGCCGAAGAACAGGCTATGGTACTGCTTACCCGGGTCGGTCTTGCTGAAAAACGGGATGCCTACCCGTTACAGCTGTCCGGCGGACAGCAGCAGCGGGTGGCTATTGCCCGAGGCCTCGCTATGAAGCCGCGCATCATGCTGTTCGACGAACCGACCTCTGCCCTTGATCCCGAGATGATCGGCGAAGTACTTGAAGTTATGAAAGATCTGGCTCGGAGCGGTATGACCATGGTTGTCGTTACCCACGAGATGGGCTTTGCCCGTGAAGTGGCGCATCGGGTCGTTTTCATGGATTATGGTGTTATCCTGGAAGAAGCTCCCCCCGAAGATTTTTTTCTGCGACCCCGGCACGAACGGGCTCAGCAGTTTCTTCGTCAATTATTGACGCCGATGCAGGGTCACTGAACATATTCCGGATCCCGGAAATCTGCACAACAAAAAACAGGAGGATGTACAATGAAAAAACTCGTAACGCTGTGTATGATGGTAGCCCTTGCAACAATCACGGTTAAGGCTGCTCAGGCCGGAGATACTCTGGCTGATGTCAAAAAGAAAGGAGTTCTGACCGTTGGCTGTAAAGATTCTCTCCCCCCGTTCGGCTACATCGATGAAAAAAGCCGTCAGATAGTCGGTTATGATATCGACTTCGTCAACGCCATCGCAAAAAAACTGGGAGTAAAAGTTGAACTGAAACCGGTTACTTCCGCGAGTCGTATGCCGCAGCTGCAGGAAGGGCACATCGACATTATTGCTGCAACCATGACCAAAAATGCCGAGCGCGCCAAGGTCATTGATTTCAGCCACGCCTATTTCCTTACCGGTCAGAAGTTTATTACGAAAAAGGGGAGCGTCAACAGCCTGAAAGATCTGGAAGGAAAACGGATCGGTACCGCCAAAGGTTCAACATCGGAAAAAAATGTGGCAGCTGCGATTCCTTCGGCAACCATCCTCTCCTTTGACGACTATCCTCAGGCGTTCCTCGCCTTGATGCAGGGTAAAGTTTCCGCGGTAACGACCGACGAAGCCATTCTGGCAGGCATCCTCGCGAAAGCCCCCACCAAAGGTCAGTTTGAAATCCCGAATATCCAGATTTCCGATGAACCATACGGCCTCGGCATGCGCAAAGGGGACACCAATTTTGTCAATTTTGTCAACAAAACCATTCTCGAAATGGAAAAAAGCGGCGAAGCAAAAGCCATCTTTGAAAAATGGTTCGGTCCGACGACACAGTTTCACCTTGAGCGTACATTCAAGATTTCCGCTGACAAGTAACAATTTTTGTGACGGGTGATTTTTAACCGATCACCCGTCACCATTTCATGGGGTTTTAGTGCTCAATTACACGTTCGACTGGTCAATCATAACCTCCGGGCAGTATTTTGACTGGCTACTTGCCGGTCTGATCACGACACTCAAACTGTCGGCAATCTCCATTGTTCTGGCTTTCCTGCTGGGTCTGCTGATTGCGGTCATGCGCATGGCACACAGCAAACCGGTACGCTGGTTTGCTCTTGCCTATCTTGAATTTTTCCGCAATACCCCGCTGTTGGTGCAGATTTTTTTCTGGTATTTCGGCTCATACAAAATTCTTCCCGTCTTCATAAATGACTGGCTAAATAAAACCGGCTTCGAGTTTGCTGCTGCGGCAATTGCCCTGACCATCTACACATCGGCTTTTATTGCCGAAGATATTCGCTCGGGTGTGCTCTCCATCCCGAAAGAGCAGATGGAGGCAGCCCGGAGTGCCGGTTTTTCGTATCTGCGTTCAATGCAGTACATCATTCTGCCCCAGGCGGTACGCATTACCATTCCGCCGCTGGTCAACCAGTTTCTTAATCTGGCCAAGAACTCATCGCTGGCCATGACCATCGGTGTCATGGAGATGACGTATCAGGCCCGCCAGGTTGAAAGTTACTCGTTCAAAGGTTTTGAAGCCTTTACTGCCGCAACGGTGGTTTATCTGGTGCTCTCGATTGTCATTACCGCCCTGGTCAATCTTTACAACGAAAAAGTCCTTAACGTGCACAAGGCGGCCTGATATGGAACAACTCTTTAACATATCGGTCATTACCGACAACTTCACCTATTTCATGATTGGCCGCTTTCCTCACGGGCCACTCGGCGGCGTCGGCCTGACCCTCTATCTGGCCGTTGCTTCCTGCATCCTTTCCTTTATTGGCGGACTGATACTGGGACTCTTAAGTGTCTCGCGCTTCCCTGCCGTGCGCTATCCGGCCCTGGCCTTTATTAATCTGGTGCGCGGAATGCCGCTCCTGATGGTCATTTTCTGGATGTATTTCCTGCTGCCGGCGCTGTTCGGAAAAATTCCGGAAAACAACACCGTCATCTTGGCGCTCTCCCTGTTCACCTCCGCCTACATGTCCCGCATCATTGTGGCCGGAATCGACGGCATCCCGAAAGGGCAGACAGAAGCGGCGACCTCTACCGGCCTGAAATCATGGCAGGTCATGTATTACATCATTTTGCCGCAGGCTCTGCGCAACATGATCCCCTCTTTCGTCAACCAGTTCGTATCACTGATCAAGGATACGTCGCTGGCCTTTATCGTCGGCGTTTCCGAACTGACTCATGTTGCCACCCAGATCAACAACCGCACCATGGCGTTCCCGACTGAAATATTTGCCTTCATTGCCATCATTTACTTCATTCTCTGCTTTGCCTTCACCACTCTCTCCCGATGGCTGGAACAGCGGCTGTCATGGTCCAAGGCCATATAGAACCTATGCGCCCTCTGCGGTAAATGCTCTCCACTCCTGAAATTCTCCTGCCGCTCCTGTTCGGAGCCGCTTTTATCGCCGGCCTGATTGACTCCATCGCCGGCGGCGGCGGGTTGATCACCGTTCCGGTACTGCTCGGCATCGGCCTCCCTCCGCAAGTCGCACTCGGCACCAACAAACTCCAGGCATCTTTCGGCTCCGGAAGCGCCATGCTCCATTTTGTCAGGGCGGGAACGGTAAAATTAAGCGACTGCTGGACCGGCATCCTCTGGACTGCTGTTGGCGCGGCACTCGGCGTCTGGGCAGTCCAGCTGCTTGATGCCTCCCTCCTGAAACAGCTGATTCCCTGGCTCCTCGCAGCCATAGCAATCTACACCCTGCTTTCTCCGCGCCTGGGCGCAGAGGACTCCCATGCCCGCTTGAAGGCAGGCACGTTCTACCTGCTCTTCGGCCTGTCAATCGGTTTTTATGATGGTTTTTTCGGCCCGGGAACCGGTTCATTCTGGACGATGGCGTTGATGATGCTGCTCGGCTATTCCATGATACGGGCGACCGCCACCACCAAGGTCATGAATTTTACCAGCAACTTTGTGGCACTGATTTTCTTTCTTTCCGTTGGGCAGGTGCGTTTTGTCGAAGGGCTTATCATGGGGGCAGGACAGTTTTTGGGCGCGCGGGTTGGTTCAAAGCTGGTCATCACGCGCGGCACCGCCTTTATCAGGCCGGTGTTTATCACGATGGTGCTGGCGCTGGTCGGTCGCTTGATCTATCAAAACTTCAGGTAGTCTTCGATAAATACTCTCCCAGCACTCCCCTCGAATGTTCATCGTCATGACAATGGCTGCAGAGATTTTCCCAGTTTGAACCATCAGGCGGGTTGTTGTGGTGGTTGCCATCTTTGTGATGAACCGTCAAGAGGCTCAGGTTGCCCTGATCAAATTCCCGACCGCACTTGGCGCAGATGGCGCCATTAATTCTCAATGATTTTGAGCGGTAATTTTCGTTGCTGTCAACCTCACCACGCATCTTTTTGACAAGGGCGGCAGCCTTTTCTGCTGAGGGGAGAACGACTGTTCGCGGGCCTTTCGGTCTCATGGAGTACCTCCGTACATGGTTACAAGTGATTGTATTGAATTAATAAATACCTGACGCAGTTCTGCTGGTTCCACTACCTCTACCTGCTCGCCAAAACCCTTCAACCACCGACGCAGTTGGATATCATCCCTTACAGTGACTTCCAGCAGCAGTTTTCCATCTGATTGCTCAGTCAATTTCTGATTTGATGCAAGTTTTGTTTCATAAAGGTATGGTGCAGCGCCTTTATCAAAGAGTGATTTCAGTTGGATCATACCACCCAACGGATAACCGAACTCACCGCTATCGATATAGCCTTGAAGTGTAAAACCATCAGGAATGGTGGCAGGTCGATCCGGGAGAAGTCTGATGGACTTCATCCGATGCGCTAGCAGTTGTTTCACATCGCCATAATCATACAGCGTCGCAACCAGGTAGATGAGATTATCCACAAAAACAAGTCCCAGCGGATTAACGACATATTTCTTGTCTTTCCCTGACCTGACACGGTACTCCAGCTCAAAGCACTGCCCATGTTGCAGCGCTTCATAGAGGCTGTCAAGCACCGTTTTATCAATGTTAGGTGCTTCAAAATTCAGACTACGAGACACCATGCGAACTTTGTCAGGCCAGTGTGACAATGGTGAATTCGGCAGTTTTTTCAGTCGTTCATCCGCAGTACGAAAGTAACCGCTCAATGCTGTCAAGGCAGCTCTCGGCAGCATGCGCGTCATTGAATCCCGTACCAACAGGAAGGTCAAAGCTGCAAACGGATCCATGATAGGAAGGTCCAGCGATGGAGCGTCCTCCATCCAACTCCATCCGGCGGATCGTTCTCCGTCGCTCACCAATGGGTATAACCTGGAAAGATCCACCAGATCGCGCTGAACCGTGCGTAGTTCTATGGTAATGCTGTGTTCCGCTTTCAGGCGGCCTTGTATTTCTGTGGTTGAAATACGTCCTCGACGAGGAATCATTCGAAGCACGAGCAACAGCCGATCTACTTGCTTCTCTCCTTTGTCCGGGTTTTTTGCTGGTTTTACCATGGACTACCCCTTTGTTTGCTCTTGCACTACAGTACGTCAATAACCCATCCAGGCGACCAACGACGTCGCATTAATTGTGATCATACTATCAGAAAATAGAAGGGGCACAACTTATTTAACTTCTGGTGGTTATGCGTCATATCTTGTCGCTAAGATGTTGTAAGTTGATTTAACGCAGAATAGCACGAGGAGGTTTGAAATGCTAAAAATGACAACGGCTCGATTTCTCATTGAAAACAGAGATTCTGATGTGCGCTATATCCACAAGTACTATCTGCCTCAAGATCTTCGGGGCCACATATTTCCCGCAGATATTCAAGGTATTAGGCGCTGCTTCCATAATGAATGCGAGCTGTGGGAAGAGTGTATTCCGGAAAAACTGCCTGATTGTGTAATCACTTATTCTGACATCGGCATGGAGAAGCGCATCAATGGTGAAACGACCCAACAGGTTATGGCGGCATGCAGGGCTTATTATTATAATTGCCGGGCTGAGTTAACATCTGAAGAAGAGCAGGCGGCACTGAACCTGAATCACTGGCTCATCGGGTGGGAAAAAGAACTTCTTGCCAGATGTATTCAGATAAGTGAAACAATGGAGCGTCAGGTGCGTTCCGGTGACAGGTGGCTCACCAATTATGAAATAGATGTGACGGTGTATTTTTACGTGCGTGATGACGACCCATTTTCAGACGAGAATATGCCCGATTCCTGGCAAAATGAGATCGAATGCGACAGCCAGCTTCTCTGTGAAACGAGCATGATATGCCGTGGGCCGATATCTGCTGAGAAGGCAGCAAGAATAGACTATTGGGGAATTGGCGACTCGGTTGATCACAACGACTTTAGTAGTCATTATGCTGATCATGAGAGGCCGGAGCGACATTGTCTGACCTTTCACGAACTGTATGACCATCTGTACTTCCCAAGGAAACATATGCGAAGAATTGGCTACGTGAGTACTGACATTGTTGTCCGGCACCAGAACGGGTTCAGTGTTGATCTGAATGGAGAGATTGTAGTCGCCGTGCGTGATGACGCGAGAATAAGGGAGAATTTTGAATTTTATGAAGATTTGGCTTGATGATGAACGACCAATGCCGCCAGGTTTTGATTGTCACACAAAAACAGCAGCCGGAGCCATAAAGCTTCTTGCTGCAGGCGGTGTCACCGCAATATCGCTCGATCATGACTTGGGTGATGGCGCTGGAACAGGTTATGAAGTCGCCTGTTACATTGAACAGGAGGCCTATAACGGCAGGCTTTCCCCTGTTGAGGTGACAATCCACAGCGCAAATCCTGTCGGCAGAAACCGTATGGAAATAGCAATTGAAAATGCACAATTATTCTGGTCACAAAAATAGTTGGTTGCGAATGCAGTTATACTAAATCAAAGGAAAAGACAACCACCGTGGCAGACGGAATTTGTCTGACATACCACAAAACATCCAAGGAGAAGAGCGAAAATGATCGGCGCATTAGCGGGGGATATCATCGGTTCCATCTATGAATGGAACAATATCAAAACAACAGAGTTTGAACTGTTTCAAAGCGAGTGTCATTTTACCGATGACACCGTGCTGACAGTGGCGTTGGCAGATTCCATAGTAAACAATGCTTCTTACACTGAAAAACTGCGTGAGTACTACAGCAGCTATCCTGACGCCTCATACGGTAAACGTTTTCGCAAATGGGCAAAAAGCCGTAAACCCAAGCCATACAACAGTTTTGGCAATGGCTCTGCCATGAGGATAAGTCCGGTGGGATGGGCATATCAAACGCTTGATGATGTTATGCGTAAAGCAGAGGAGTTTTCCATTGTCACCCATAACCATCCTGAAGGGATCAAGGGCGCTCAAGCCACTGCAGCGTCTATCTTCATGGCACGTCACGGCGCAGCAAAGGATGAGATAAAGCAGTACGTAACAGCGACCTTCGGCTATGACCTTGCCATGAACTGTGACGATATTCGACCAACATATTGCTATGATATTACCTGTCAGGGAACTGTTCCGCAGGCCGTTGTAGCCTTCCTTGATTCAAATGGATTCGAGCATGCAATCAGGCTGGCTGTTTCACTCGGTGGCGACAGTGACACTCTTGCTTGTATTACCGGCAGCATAGCAGAGGCGTTCTACGGAATTCCCGATACAATCAGAGAAACAACATTGCAATTCTTAAGCGATGATCTAAAATATGTTACGGAACGTTTTTGCGCTAAGTATATTGCCGGTATTGAGTAATAGTATTTATTCTGAGGAGAACGTTCAATGCCCTATGACTTGGCGAATAAACTTGTAATAGGGCTTGCCTCCAGCGCGTTATTTGATCTTGAAGAATCTGACGCCATCTTCCGCACCGATGGCCCGGAAGCGTACCGGGCATTTCAGAGAGCCCACCAGCATATCCCGTTGAAAACCGGCGTATCTTTTCCTTTTATCAAACGTCTGCTCTCTTTGAACGAGCTTGATCCGGATAATCCCCCTATCGAAGTTGTCCTGCTGTCAAGAAACAGCCCGGATACCGGGCTCAGGGTGATGAAATCAATTGAGCACTACGCATTGGGCATGACCAGAGCAGTCTTTCTCCGTGGTCGCACACCGCATTCGTACATTCCCGTATTCAACATCAGTCTTTTTCTATCAGCCAACGAAGGAGATGTCTGCCAAGCGATTACCGCTGGGTATCCGGCGGGGCATGTACTGCATTCCAGCATCATTGAAAATGCTGGTGATCATGAGTTGCGGCTGGCATTTGATTTTGACGGAGTATTGGCTGATGATGAAGCAGAAACGATTTATCAGAATACCCACGACTTGAGCGTGTTTCATAAACATGAAACCGATCTTGTTGGTGTAGCCCACAATCCTGGCCCGCTGAAAGAATTCCTTGGGAAGATCTCGCTCATACAGAAAATGGAAGAACGGCGGGCAGCCGAAGATCCGTCATATATCCAGAAACTGCGCATATCGATTGTTACCGCTCGCTCTGCTCCATCACATGAGCGGGTCATTAACACAATGAGAATCTGGGACATCAATGTTGATGAAGCATTTTTCCTCGGCGGCATTGAGAAGAAGAAAGTACTGGAACAACTAAAGCCGCATATTTACTTTGATGATCAGAAACTGCATTTGGAGCCGACAGCACACGTGCTACCGTCTGTTCATATCCCCTTTGGGGTCACAAACCGACGTATGGTCTGATACTCAGCACTTAAAGGAAACCACCATGGCTAAGAAAACGTTTACTCTCAGCAAGTCCCGCTATATTCGCGGCCTTCAGTGCCATAAGTCACTCTGGCTCTTCACGCATGACCGTGACCTTCGAGTAGTTTCAAAATCGGCAGCGGCCTCCTTCCAACAAGGGAATGAGGTCGGTGAATGTGCTCATAACATATTTCCAGGTGGCACATTTATTGACTTTAAAGGCGTATCTTTTGAGGAGCAGATCAGCCAGACACAAAAAGCCCTGAAATCTGCCAAAGTCATCTATGAGGCCACTTTCAGCTATGGTGGTGTGCTGGTCAAAGCCGACATTATGCGCAAGGTTGGCCGCAGTTGGGAACTGTATGAAGTCAAAGCTGCAAATGAAGTGAAAGATGTGCATCGGGATGATGCTGCTGTTCAGTATTACGTGATTTCCGGGTCGGGAGTCAAAATTAGCAAAACGTTTGTGACCCACCTCAACAGGGAATATGTCCGGAAAGGAGACCTGGATGTACAAGCACTTTTTGTCTCGGAAGACGTCACTGCTGATGTGAAGGCAAAGCAAGCAGGAAGAACGGCGGAGATTGAACAGCAGCAAAAAATGCTGGCAGGTAAAAATGCTCCGAAGATTGATATCGGCCCGCACTGTGCAAAGCCATACCCCTGTGATTTTGAGAAACACTGCTGGCAGCAGATACCAGAAAACTCCATTTTTGACCTGGCTGGTAACGGTGTAAAAAAGTGGCCATTGTATAAAGATGGCATTATCAAAATGGAGGATATTCCTCTTGATAAGCTTAAAGGACAACAGCTTCAGCAGGTGCAGGCATATCTCGATAAAAAGCCGATAGTTGACCGAACCGGGCTGAAAGCCTTTCTCAAGGATATCTGGTATCCGCTCTATTACCTGGATTTTGAAACATTCCTGGCAGCAATACCGCCATACGACGGCCTCAAGCCGTATCAGCAGATCCCGTTTCAATACTCCTTGCATAGCCAGAAACGTGCAGGTGGCAAGCTGTATCATAAGGAATTTCTTGCCAAACCGAATTGCGATCCCCGGAAAGATCTTTTGGATAGCCTGCTTGATGAAATTCCCGCTGATGCCTGTGTATTGGTCTATTACCAGACATTTGAAAAGGGGCGGTTGAAAGAGTTGGCAGTGCAGTTTCCCAGGAAAGCGAAGCAGATCAATGCCATTATCAGCAATGTGCGGGATTTGCTGGTGCCATTCAAAGGGCGGGCGCTCTATTCATGGGAACAGCAGGGGTCGCATTCGATCAAGAAGGTACTTCCGGCGTTTGTAAAAGACATGAGTTACGAAGGGCTGGAAGTTGGGGATGGTGGCGAGGCTATTGAGGCGTATCAAAAGATGTGCAAAGTGGCTGATGATCCGCAAGATTTGGCAAAGATTCGTAAAGCATTGCTGGAGTATTGCTGCCAGGATACGCTGGCGATGGTGCGGTTGTTGGAGGTGATACGGGGGGAAGTTGCTGAAAAGTAACGGGATAGAAAGGAGGGCTTACTATGAGCAACATAAAATTGTTTGAGTCAACACAAATCCGTTCAGTGTGGGATGATAAAGAACAAAAGTGGTTTTTCTCCATAGCCGATGTGATTGAGGCACTCACCTATTCAGTGAATGTAAAAGATTACATCAAGAAGATGCGGAAACGCGATGCCGAGTTGAATTCCAACTGGGGGACATTTTGTCCCCCCCTTGAATTGATGGCACCAGATGGAAAACGAAGAAAAACGCAGTGTGCCAATGCAGAAAATGTGCTCCGCATTATCCAGTCCATCCCATCACCCAAAGCCGAACCGTTCAAACGCTGGCTGGCGCGGGTCGGATACGAACGCCTGGAAGAGATTGAAAATCCTGAGCTGGCTGCAAAACGGATGCGTGAGTTGTATAAAGCAAAAGGTTACAGCGACGAGTGGATTGAAAAGCGGGTACGCGGCATTGCCATCCGGGATGAGTTGACCAATGAATGGAAAAAGCGCGGAGTAAAGGAGCATCTTGAATATGCCATCCTGACAGCAGAGATCAGCCGGGCTACCTTCGGCATGACACCGTCGGAATATAAGGAGTTTAAGGGGTTGGAGAAGCAGCGGGATAATCTGCGTGACCATATGAACGACCTGGAGTTGATCTTCACCATGCTGGGGGAACTCAACAAGATTCGCTGGAGATCCAATAAGCGCCCAATATGTGCCCCCTACGCCAACCAGGAAACCTAAAATCGCAGAATAAATAACGTTCATTTCTCTCATCTCCTTTCTGGGCTATTTTTTACACCTGATCAGCTTCGCAATCGGTGCGCCGACGGTATAGCCGGCGTATCATTAGGCCTCCTCTTGATTTGTTATGCTTCTACTTTCTCATAATAACGCGACAGAATGAGACGTGTAAGAACGGGGTATGATTTTTTTATGCACCAAAAATAAATATCATCTTGGATAATTTGCAGTCATGATGTAAGCTTGACTAAGTTGACCAAGCAGAGGGGGACAGACCATGCATACGGTAAAGATGTATGAAGCGAAGACACATTTATCGCGGCTTGTTGAGGAAGTTCAGAATGGCGAAGAAGTTATCATTTCGAAGGGAACCAGAGCTGTAGCAATGCTTGTGCCGTATATTCCCAAGAAACAGGTACGCACGCCGGGGTATCTGAAGGGAAAAATCCGTATTGCCGAAGATTTTGACGCTCCGCTGCCTGAAGAACTACTGAATGCTTTTGGATGTAGCTAATGAAACTTCTTCTCGATACGCATATTTATCTTTGGTGGCTTGAAGATTCGCCTGCGCTGACTGCATCTGCACGAAAAATGATAGAAACGGCGGAAAAGGTTTATATAAGCAGCGCCAGCCTTTGGGAATCAGCCATTAAATCCGGCATTGGCAAGCTGGACGTAAATCAGAAAGAGCTGGTTGCAGGTATTCAGGAAAGCGGATTTAATGAACTTCCTGTCAGAGCGGAACATACGATTGCTTTATTATCTCTTGAAAATCACCACAAAGACCCCTTTGACCGAATGCTCATTGCCCAGGCACTCTCTGAGCCGCTCCATTTACTGACAGCAGATTCAGTTCTTACCCGTTATTCCACGCTTGTTATTTCCGTCTAGCCGTTCTGGTTTGATAGCTCACTGGTTTTACCCATGCAGTACTTCCCCAACAGATTCGGTGTGTAATATTGATCTTTGAACTGTGTCACCGGATAAGATTCATCCAGAACAGTCCAACGGAGGTAAGGGCTTTCTCCCGCGTCAGATGAATCATAACGCCCGTCAGGAGCCGTTACCACCCAGTGGTTGTCTTTTAAACCAATAAGGCCAGCCTGGAATGTTCCGGTGGCTGCATCATAGAAGCGAACGGACTCATAATCAGCCACCAAAATGAAACGACCGTCGGGCGAATATGTTGCAGAGCTGATTTGACTCCCAAATTCATCAAGGATGCGCACACATTCTCCTGTTGCAGCGTCCCAAACCCGCACTGAATCAGAGTCTTCTGATAAAATATAACGACTATCAGGGGAGAACATTATTGAAGCGATATAAGACTCTTGGCCTTTCATACTGCGCAGGCACTCGCCGGATGTGACATCCCAAACAGACAGAAGTTTATGGATCCCCGTTGCGATATAATTACCACAGGGGGAATATGCGAGAGAAAAGATTGTTCCCTCATGTTCCTCAAGAGTACATAGGCACTCTCCGGTGGCGGCATCCCAGATCCGTACTTTCCTCAGCACATCAGCCGCCGCAATGTGGAGACCGTTTGGTGAATAGGCTAAGAGCTTAACTCCTTCTTGATGAATTATTGTAAGTACGTTTTCTCCGGAACCGACATTATGTACTCTTACGGTTTTATTCTCAGCAACAGCAATATTACTACTGTCCGGTGAGATGGCTGCAGAAGATTTATCAAACTCGAGCCGCTTTACGGATCGCAAGTCCTTTCCGATGAATGTATCCCATATTTGCACCTTGTCACGATTTACAGCGAATAAAAAACGACTATCTGGTGAATATGCAAGGGAATCATTATACTCTGCATTCCAGCCCAATATGCGACTGCTCGTACCAGCTTCCGTATCCCATATCCGCAGGTTTTTTTCCCAAACCCCCGAGGCTATAAAACGGCCATTAGGCGATATGGCCACAGAAGTTACCTGATCCTTACTCCCTTCTAAAACGTGCACACAATTTCCCGTTGCGATATCCCATATTCGAATGACATTAAGGGTATCAGCAGAAGCGATAAAACAACCATCAGGTGAGCACGCTACTGAAGTGATAAAACTCTCGTGTCCTTCCAAAGTACGCACGCACACCCCGGAGTCAGCATTCCATACCCGTACAATGCCATCCAACCCACCCGAAATTATATGGCGACTGTCATGAGAATACGTAACAAAACAATAATGACGTTCTTTGTCTCCACAACCCAAATTGAGCACAATCTTCAAGCTTTCAGTTGATAATATCCGTACGGTATTGCTGCGATCTTTGGAAGAAATTAAACGGCGACCATCAGGTGAAAATACAACATTGCAACCATCCCCGGTATTACCCTTGAGTATTTTCCGGCATTTTCCCGTTGAGGCATCCCATATCCGTACGTTGTTATGAATATCATTGGAAGCGATTAAACGATTATCAGGCGAATACGCCACTGACTCGATCGATTCTTTGTGCCCCTCCAGCACTTTCATGCATCTTTCGGTAGCCACATCCCAGACCCTTACGGTGTTATCCCACCCTCCCGAGGCAATAATGTTACCATCGGGAGAGTACGTCACGGAACTAACAAAATGATCGTGCCCCTTCAGAGTTTTCAAACACTCACCGGTGGTTGCATCCCAGATTGTAACGGTATGGTCCCAGTTTCCCGATGCAATGAAATTGCCTTTGGGAGAATATGCTACGGAAAAAACATCAGACTTGTTTCTCCTCAATGTACGAAGACACCATCCGGTAGCTACATCCCAGATCAAGATACCGCCTGAACCACCTGACGCGATGAAACGGCCATCAGGGGAACAGGCGACGACACATTCACCATAAAAACCTCTATGGCCTTTCTGAGGGACGAGAGTCGGTTTCATGCGCTTTTCTGCTGTTTCACAGCTTCTTCACCCAGTTCAATGTCTTCATCGTCATCGTAATTCATGCCTTCATTGGGGTCTTCAAGGTCATCCTCATCGTCATCGTCAAAATCATCGTCTTCCTCTTCTTCATCGTACAGAAACTCCTCGACAACACGCGGAGGAACAAGACGGAAATGTGTCATATCGTTTTCCCGTGCCACTACCAGAAAGTTGTCAAATGCTATCAGGGTGTGACCGGTATCGTTGAGGGCCTGATCGATCTCGTTCAAGTATCGGTCGTTCAGTCTGGCAACCCCGGCAATACCACGCAGATCCGCCCAGGTAATTCTGAAGGGTTCGAAAGAATCGCTGGAAAATGTTTCTTCATACAGTTCGGAAAGAATGCTTGCTGTTTTCGTTGCTGTTCGTGCCATGATAGGCCTCCTCTTGATGTGTGATGATACTACTATCGCATGATAACGCGACAGAATAAGACGCGTAGAAACTCTTTTATTGAGTGTCTTACGTCTAATCCGCGCCAAGAAACGCATTATAAAGCTTGAAGCCCTCTTTCCGGATCGTCTCCTCAAAATATCTTTCAAAAAACTCATCGATATCGGAACACAGTGCAATATACTTTTTGGGAGTTGATTTGCTAAAAGAGCCGGGAGTCATGTCTGGCAGATTATTCAACAGATCCTCCAGATTTTCGGCACTGTTGTCCCGCAATTCATCCTCTAATTCAGCGTAGTCGTAGGCAAATGATTCATCCTCTTCGTTCTCTGAGTCCTGATTTTCAAAATCTGCAATAAATTGGACGCAGTCATTGAGGTGCGCTCTGATATTATTAATATGCGTGACGTATGGTTCAAAAAGATCCAATCCATCAAATAAATCCACATGGTCAAGAAGGAATTTATCAAATGCTTCGATCCGGACAAGATAGCGATTACATACAGGGTCGTCTGACAACAGGTATTTATTTTTTTTCATTTTGAAGTCCTTTCAATGGTGATGATGCCACTATCTCATAACAACGCGACAGGATAAGACGCTTAAAAACAGGTTATGAAGATTCATTTGTACAGCCGGTGCAGCAGAGGATAGGTGTCGCCAAAGGGCGCTTTACAGTGTCGGCCAGCATTGATGACTCCAACGAGTTGATTGATAGAATATTTGCAGGTGAACCGGCCCGAGGATATACATTTGTCACCGCCTCTTAACCGCCAGCATCACCAGATTCTGAAAATCAACATCATTTTCAAGCTTATGCCCCATTGGTTCTCTAAATTCCATCTGTTCAAACCATGCCATGACTTCATTGAAACTCATATTCTTCAGTTCTCTTCTATGCCGCTTACGCCATTGATACGCCATTCGGTGGGACGTATCATTATGCTCTTCTTTATCTGTGACTAATTCCTCATCCTCCTTATCTAAAGCGCTTTCCAGGTATTTCTCTATGATCCGATCCGGAACCTGCCGGTCATGCTTGAAATCTGACTCGTGAGCAACTATGAAATAATCATCAAAAGGAATGAGGGCAAAGCTGTCCTTTGTCAGTGTCAGGTTGAGCGCTGCGATAAAGTCGCAGTCTAGTTTTGGTAATCCTGAAATGAGTCGAAGCTGCGGCCAGGAAATTTGGTACAATTCGACACTGTCATTTTTGAATTGCTCTTCATACATTTTGATAAGAATATCCGATGTTTCTGCCGCTTTTCGTGCCATGATAGACCTCCTGTAGTATTTGTGATAATCCTACTATCTCATAACAACGCGACAGGATGAGACGTGTTAGTTCAATGTAAATTTCGCCTTTTTTCAAGGGTTGACTTTTACAACTAAGCTCTTTATTTTTCTGTAAATAAGGTCAGGGCTTCAATGTGACAAAGTTGCTCCTGGCTCTTTCCATCAAATCAAACACCAGGATTCAGGGAGGTCAGATCATGTCAAGCAAAGCAGTTTCAGTAATGCGTCTTCTCGCAGCAGGTCTCATAATATCTCTTGCCACTCCGGCACTGTCGACAGCCAGAACCGCCAGTCCCGATTTCGTCGAATTAGCCAAAAGGCTCATGCCGACCGTGGTCAACATACGCACCGCCAAGGTTATCAAGCCGAGAGCGCAGCAGCAGCGTCCCCGCATGCAGCAGTCCCCCTTTGACAACTTTTTTGAGGATTTTTTCGGCCAGTTCAATGGTCAGATGCCCCAGCAGCGGCAGCGACGTGAACAGAGTCTCGGAACCGGCTTCATCATCACTGCCGACGGTTACATACTCACCAATAACCATGTTGTCAGTGGTGCCGATGAAGTCATGGTAAAGCTCTCAGACGGCCGTGAAATAAAGGGGGAGATCAAGGGAACAGATGAAAAACTGGATCTGGCCTTGATCAAGGTGAGCGATAAAGAGGTTTTTCACGCTGCAGACCTCGGTGACAGCGACGCACTGAATGTCGGCGAGTGGGTCATGGCCATCGGCAATCCCTTCGGTCTCTCCCAGACTGTTACTGCCGGTATTGTCAGCGCCAAAGGGCGTGTCATCGGCAACGGCCCGTATGATGACTTCATCCAGACAGATGCCTCCATTAATCCGGGCAATTCCGGCGGGCCCCTTTTCAACTCCGACGGCAAGGTAATCGGTATCAACACCGCTATTATCGCCGGCGGCCAGGGAATCGGCTTTGCCATCCCGATCAATATGGCCAAGAGCATCATCGCGCAACTGCGTGACACCGGCAAGGTGACGCGCGGGTACCTCGGCATTCGCTTTCAGCCGTTGACCGCCGATCTGGCCAAGTCCTTCGGCATGAAATCCGACAAAGGCGCCCTGATCGCAAATGTCGAAAAAGACACTCCGGCTGACAAGGCCGGGTTGAAGGCGGGTGACGTTATCACTGAATATGACGGCAAGACGATTAATGAAAGTAACGAACTGCCCCGGCTTGTTGCTGCAACACCGATTGACAAGAAGGTTCCAATCGTGGTTTTCCGTGACGGCAAAAAACAGGAATTTTCCGTCGTTATCGGCAAGCTGAAGGGAGACGGCTCCGCAGTAGCACCCTCGGCCGATTCCGAGAGTGAGAAACTCGGCATTACCGTCCAGCAGCTGACTAGCGAACTGGCTGCCCGCCTCGGCATCAAGGAGGGCAAGAACGGACTGGCCGTTACCGAAGTAAAGCCGGGATCGTCTGCTGAGGAGGCCGGTGTTGTTCCCGGGAGCATTGTTATCGAGATAAACGGGCTGCGTCCGGATTCTCTGGAACAGTATATGACGGCTGTCTCCGCCATCAAAAAGGGTGACATCGTGCGCCTGCTGCTCAAACGTCCCGACGGCAGCGTCCCTTATATCGCCTTGAAATCTGAATAATTCTCAACTACGAGGGGGGGAGCGCCATGTCGTTATGGGAAAAAGTCACTGCAGAGTTGCTCGACATTATTGAATGGAGTGATGATTCGCCCGATACGATGGTGTGGCGCTTTCCCCGCTTTGATAATGAGATTAAATACGGCGCGCAGCTGATTGTCCGGCAGGCGCAGGCTGCTGTTTTTGTCGATCGCGGAAAAATCGCCGATGTCTTTGCTCCCGGCCAGCATTCTCTGACCACTAAAAACCTCCCGCTCCTGACAACGCTGCTTGGGTGGAAATACGGTTTTCACAGCCCGTTTAAAGCGGAAGTCTATTTTGTCAACACGCGCAACTTTACCAATCTCAAGTGGGGGACAAAGAATCCGGTCATACTCCGCGACCAGGAATTCGGACCCGTACGCCTCCGCTCATTTGGCACGTATGTCGTCCGGGTCAACGATCCGGCAAAATTCATCGAGGAAATCGTCGGCACAGGTGGGCATTTCACTCTTGATGACATCAGTGAGCAGCTGCGCAACCTTATTGTCAGCCGGTTTGCCGATGCCCTAGCCGAGAGCGGCATCCCGCTTCTCGATCTGGCGGCCAACTATACGGAACTTTCAGCGCTCCTTACGAAGCAGATAGCGCCGGAATTTCTCGAGTACGGCCTCGAAGTCACCAAACTGCTGATAGAGAACATTTCCCTGCCGCTGGAGGTTGAAGCGGCGCTGGACAAGAAGAGCAGCATGGGCATCATCGGCAACCTGGATAATTTTGCCAAATTTCAGGCCGCTAACGCAATGGAAGCCGCGGCAAAAAATCCAGGCGGCGATGCCTCCGCTGGTGTTGGAATGGGTGTGGGCTTTGCCATGGCCAATCAACTCGGTAAAATGATGGTTACCCCGCCGGATACTGCTGCTGTTGCCCCGCCAACATTGCCGGGTGAGCTGTATTATGTCGGGAAAAACGGCACTAAAACCGGACCGTTCGATCAGCAGACGATCATCGGCAGCATTACGGCGGGAAGCGTGACGGGAGAAACCCTGCTCTGGAAACAGGGGATGGCTGGATGGGAAAAGGCGGGAGAGTTTGCTGAATTCAAAATGCTCCTTGAGGCAATACCGCCTCCACTGCCGGGATAAACCTTGATACTCTGAGACCTCCGAGGTTTTGAAAACCTCGGAGGTCTTGCCAGAAATTAATGTCATAGCTGTTTATACCTGTAGGAGCGTTTTCAAAACGCGATTGCTGCAATATCAAACAATGCTGAATATTACAGCAATCGCGGCAGAATGCCGCTCCTACGTCGTTTTTTTACGTACTTTATCCCGGCAAGGAATCTGTAATGGCAAACTGCACCAACTGCTCAGCTCCGCTGCCACCCGATTCAATTCAATGCACGTATTGCGGCAGCCGCAATGATACCGATCTTGCCGGTGTTCACTATTTCACGACCCATGAGCTCGAATCTGAGCGAACCTGTCCCCGCTGCGCTGTCAACCTGAAGACGATCGACTTGAATATCAACGGCAGATTCCTGATTGAGCGCTGCAACCAGTGCCTGGGGCTCTTCTTTGACCCGAATGAGCTGGAAGCGTTGCTGGAGGCGACCGTCACCAACGTGTTCAGTATCGACAGAAAGCAGCTTGACAGCATCAACTCCCTCAAAAAGGGTGACTACGGCGTCTCCTACATCAAATGCCCGGTCTGCAGCACAATCATGAACCGGGTCAATTTCGGCGTCAAAAGCGGCGTCATCGTCGATCGCTGCCGCGAGCATGGTGTCTGGCTGGATGGTGGTGAGTTGCGCCATCTGTTTGAGTGGATGAAGGCGGGGGGCAAGCTGCTGCAGCAGGAGCGGGCTGAAGAGCAGAGGCGGACCGAGGCGCGGGAACTGGAGCGGGAAAAGCGGAAACTGCAGGTGCAAGCGGCAATGGGAGGCTCAAGTGCCGATGAGGTCAGTTTTGATCTGTTCGGCGGAACGTTACGAAAGTCTGATCCGGATCTGTTTGATATCGTTGTAAAAGCGGTCCGCTTTTTTACGAAATAACCAGCCAGGACATTATCCATTCAACAGCTTCACCGTGGCCCGGCCATCTTCATAATAATCTATGATATTCAGGCAGCCGTAATTCTGTTCAATATTAAACAGCCCCGCCAGCGGTGCGCCTATGGCGTTGAGCAGCACAATACGATTGACCCCGCCATGCGCGACCACCAGTACCTCCTCCCCTTTGTGGCGTTCCACGACTTGAGTGATAACCGGCATGACCCGCGCTTCAACATCGAGCAGATTTTCTCCCTGCGGAACCCGGTAGTTCACCAGGTCATCGAACCGTGCCTGCCAGTCATCCGGCCACTCGCTCTTTATCTCCTCCCAGGCCAACCCTTCCCAGGCGCCGATATCCAACTCACGCAGTTCACGGTGAACAGTCGGTTCAATACCGAACGCCTGACAGATTATTGCTGCACCGGTTGAGCAACGGGAAAGATCGCTCGTATAGCAGGCGGAAATATTCTTACCAACAAGACGTTCTTTAAGAAGATGATACTGTTCAATTCCCAGATCGGTGAGTGCTACGTCAGCCTGGCCATTGTAGCGGGGCTGATCAAAACCGACCACCTGGCCGTGGCGAATGAGGTACATGCGGGTGTGGGGTGTCATGAAGTGGTTTCACTCCTGAGTTGAGTGTTTAATCCAGAATTCCTGGAAGAATTCTCGGACTGGCCGAGTGTTCCCTTCAGCCACTTCACTTTCAGCGGCAGAGAGCAGACGAGCCATGTTGACAGCCTGGATAACTTCAACTAGAAATTCTTGCATGGTTTTCTCCGATTCAAGCAGTAGCTTTTAAAAGTTTTTACATCAATATGTTTTATTGCACAACTATCGTAAAAACCACCAGCACCAGAATCTCATTCAGCTCGCTGAGACAGCCGATGGTATCTCCGGTCAGGCCGCCCAGCTTATGCTGGAAGAACATACGACCGGCGCTAGTGAACAGGCATACGGCAGCCAGAGCTGCTATTCCTCTGAAGTGCAGCAGGAAATACCCAGCGGCGGCAACCGTGGCAAAGGCCAGGAGAAGTGCCGTTTTGCCGGAGCCCTCGACAAAAGCCGCCCCCAGCCCATCCTGGCGGGCATGGCGGGCACCGGTCAGGGTCAACACCTGTCCGAAGCGGGCCAGAGCGGGAAAGAGCAGTAATGCCTGCCATTTAAGTTCCATCGGCACAGCCACCAGCGCCTGCCATTTAAGCAGCAGCCCCAGTACCAATCCGACTGCGCCAATCGCCCCCACCTGGGAATCCTTCATGATCGCCAGAAAACGTTCCCGATTGCCGCGCGCCGCGAGGCCATCGCAGACATCCGCCAGACCATCGAGATGCAGCGCACCGGTAATCAGTGTCAACATTGTTATCAGCAGGGCATCGCAGAGTGGACGGGGGAGCCAGAGGGAAATCAGTCCGTTGCCGACCACCAGTAGCAGGCCGATGACGAGTCCTGCCACCGGGAAGAACAGAGTGGAACGCCCCAGATCCTCCTTGTCACAACGGACAGTGAAGGGAAACGGGATAATGGTCAGGAATTGAAAGGCGATCAGAAATAGGCGCATATCACATCATGTATCATAAGAAATGGTTTGGAAACAGGTATATAAAATGTCTTTACATTAGGCTTCTGTTCATGTATTCGCAGATAAATAGGGGAAGGCGGCTGATTACCGGGCCGCTCTACCATGAAAATATTTGTCCGAGGAGGACTATTATGCGCTCCATCATCATCTACACTCTTCTTTTTATCGCACCACTGACGCTCAATGCCTGTGCCGCCAAACGTCCGGTTCTGTATCCGAATGCTCAATTGAAAGAAATCGGCCAGCCCAAAGCGGATCTGGAAATCGATGACTGCATCAGCCTGGCCAACTCGTATAAAGCAGGAGGTGACAGAACCAAGGAGATCGCCAAGGACACCGGCAAAGCAGGCATCGTCGGGGCGGCGACCGGAGCCGTAATCGGCGCAATAACCGGTGACTTTGGCCGTGGCGCCGCCATCGGCGGTGCCGGAGCTGCTACCGCAGCAATGGGTTCAGGTATCATGCGCTCCGACGAACCCGATCCGGTATTTAAGCAGTTTGTCGAGCAATGCCTCCGGGAAAAAGGCTTTCAGCCGCTCGGGTGGCGCTGATGTGACAGACCGAGGTCAGATCTTGTCACCCTTCAAATCACAGGCAAACAGCTTCCCCGCGCCGCGAGACGCGCAGAAATCACCGCACATGGTGCAGGTATCCTCATCTTCCGGAACCCGACTGGCGCGGATGGCACGGGCGTCCTCCGGATACAATGCCAACTGGAACTGCTTCTCCCAATCAAGATCCCGACGCGCCTTGGACATCTCCTTGTCCCGCTGACGCCCCTTTTCAGGGTATTTGTTCATATCGCCGATGTAGGCGGCAATTTTGGCGGTTTTAACCCCGCTGCGTACATCCTCCTCATTGGGGAGCGCGAGGTGTTCCGCAGGTGTAATGTAGCAGATCAGGTCAGCGCCGAAACGGCTCGATTGAGCCGCCCCGATGGCAGCGGTTATGTGGTCAAAACCGGGAGCGACGTCAGTGGCGATCGGCCCCAGCATGTAATACGGCGCTCCGCCGCTCATCCTCTTCTGCAGCTGAATATTCCCCTCAATCTCATCCAGCGGCACGTGTCCCGGTCCTTCTACGAGCATCTGGCACCCCAAGTCGCGACCAATTTCGGCCAGTTCACAATTGAAAATCAGTTCCTGAATCTGGGCACGGTCGGAAGAATCATGTATCGCCCCGGCACGAAGTCCGTTACCGAGGGAGAGGACCGTATCGTATTTTTTCAGGATCGAAACCACACGGTCAAACTTCTCGTACAACGGGTTTTCTTTGTTATTGGCTATCATCCAGGCAACCATAGACACACCCCCTTTTGAGACCAGACCGCCATAGCGGTACCCCTGCTTGCGCAGTCGCTCAATGGTGCAGAGGTTGATGCCGCAGTGCACCGCCATGAACGCCATACCGTCAGCGCACTGCCGCTCGATGATGTCAAAGAGCATCTCCTCATCAAGCTTATTCGGATCACCATATTTTCGGGCAGCCTCGCAGAACGCCTGATAGAGCGGTACATTACCCACCGGCAGATCCACAGCGGCAATGACTTCGCGGCGGACACGGTCGAGATCGCCGCCGACCGATAGTTCCATGAGCGAATCGGCACCCGCTTCCTGAGCAGCAAGAGCTTTCCTGATTTCGGCCGCGTAATCAATGATGTCCGAGGAGGTGCCGATAGAGGCATTGACCTTTGTTGTCAGCCCTTTACCTATTCCGGCAATACGGGACGGTTTGCGGTTGTGATTCCAGGGAATAACGATCTTCCCTTCTGCAACCATCTGGCGAATATACCCCGCTTCGAGCTGTTCATTGTCTGCGACACTCTGCATCTGTGGAGTGATAATACCCTGACGGGCGGCTTCTATCTGGGTTGACATTTTTATCATCCCTGCGCAACTCCCGCCTGTTCAAAGGTTGCCATCTCTTTCAGAACCTTAACTCCCGCCTCGATCAGCGTCATTGCCAAGGCTGCACCGGTCCCTTCACCCAAACGGAATTTGAGGTCGAGGATCGGTTCAACGCCGATTCGCTCCAGCATGAAACTGTGGCCGATTTCCACCGACTGGTGGGCGGCAAAGATATACTCACGCACGTCGGGATGAAGCTCCGAGGCGATCAAGGCACCGGCTGTGGAAATAAAACCGTCGATCACGACCGGTATTGAATTGGCCGCGCACCCCAGCACCAGGCCGGCTATTGCCGCAATTTCCAGCCCGCCGACTTTGCTCAGGACATCGAGAGGATCATACGGGTCCGGTTTGTTGAGTGCTAATCCCTGTTCGATAACACGAATCTTGTTGATCAGCGCCTCATCACCGATGCCGGTACCCCGATGGGTAACTTCCGCCACCGACTTGCCGGAGATAGCCGCTATTATGGCTGACGACGGCGTCGTATTGCCGATGCCCATCTCGCCGGTGCCGACCAGCCATATTCCTTCAACACGGCACTGCTCCGCCAGTTCGATACCGACGGCCACTGCCGCCACCGTTTCTTCACGGGTCATGGCCGGCCCTTTGGCAAAATTCTGTGTGCCCCGGGCAACTTTTTTATGGATCAGCCCAACCGTGTCGTCAAAATCATAATCGACGCCGACATCAACGACCCGAACATCGGCTCCGACGTGGCGAGCCAGCACGTTTATCCCGGCTCCACCGGAGAGAAAATTCAACACCATCTGCGGAGTAACTTCTCGGGGAAACAGCGACACCCCCTCCTCGGTAACGCCATGGTCGCCGGCAAAGGTAAACACGACCTTCTTTGATACATCCGGGTTCAGGTTACCGCTGATGGCAACAATGCGCCGGGCAAATTCTTCCAGTCGCCCGAGAGAGCCCTGCGGTTTGGTCTTGTTGTCCAGCCGCTCCTGTGCCTGCTGAAGTAATTCAACGCTGACAGGCTTGATACGTACAAGAGTGTCTTTGATGATATCCATGTGATGATTCTCCTTTTCTTGTGTCGATTCTGGTATTTGTCAAATTTCTGTTTTGGTAGGGGCGATCCCGGCGGGTCGCCCTGCTGTGATTGCAAATAATGTTAAATATTGCAGCAATAGGCGGGCGAGCCACCGGCGTCGCCCCTACTTTAATCGCAACGGTATCCCGCTGATAACAACATGCACCTCGTCCGCTGCCGCTGCCACTGCCTGGTTCGTTATCCCGGCGATATCCCGGTACAGTCGCGCCAGACGATTGTCCGGCACAATCCCCTGACCGACTTCGTTGCTGACCAGAATCACCGGCGTCACCATACTCTGCAGCGTACTTTTCAACTGCTCGACATCCTCCCGGATCCGCTCTTCGCAATCTTCCCCGTGCTCTTCATACCTGAACAGCAGATTTGAAAGCCACAGCGTTACACAATCCACTAAAATCACCTGATAGCAACCATCACTGCGTAGCAGCGCCTGTGACAGATGAAGCGGCTCTTCGATCGTATGCCACTGGACTCCACGCCGCTCGCGGTGTCGCCTGATCCGCTCATGCATCTCGACATCCAGCATCTGAGCAGTAGCCAGATACCCGAGTGACGTTCCGAACTCCAGCGCCCGTTTTTCAGCAAAGCTGCTTTTACCGCTGCGCGCTCCGCCGGTAATAAAAACAATGTGTGCCATTACACTCCTCCTAAAGAAAAAGCCCCTGTCCATAAAATGGGCAGAGGCTCGAAAACCGTGAAACAAGATACGCTCAGGCTTCGGCCCCTCGTTCCACGGAGGTCCCAAAACATAAACGGAGTGGCAGGTTTCCTGGCTTCAGGGTCATCTTACTAACCGCGCCTTCCCGGAAAAATCCAGTGGCTCATTGCGGCGTTCATCGCCTGTTACAGTTGCGGGACAGCGAGGGATTTTAACCCTCTTCCCTTTTAACCGCACCTTGCGGGGTGCAGCACCAAAACCGTGTGGAGAAACAGTTGTGCCGAGGTTTGTAACAGAGTGGGGTGGTGGTTGGCAAGGGGAAAGTGCGCTCATGTTAATTACAAAGGGGAAAGTCTAACTACCGAATTGTATGGTTGGACTATTTTTCAAACGCATACACTATTTTGTAGATGATCTGCTGGTATTCCTCACTCATACCTTTGATAAGATTATCTATATCTTTAAGGCGCTTAGCAGGAGTATCCAGATGCATAAAATTGAAGAACTCGTTGATTGGAACCCCGAGTGCTTCAGATATTTTGGCAAGACGTTCAATTGATGGAGAGTTATACCCGCCTTCAACTCTACTGATATGACGGGGTTCTACTCCTACAATTTCCGCCAACTGCTCCTGAGTAAAACCCTTTGACTTCCTGATTTCTCTGATTCGTTCACCCAACAGTTTTTTTATCGGTTTCATACTCCCTCCAGTGACAAGAGAGTATAGGTTTCTGAAGGTCGTTTACATGATGTATAATCACATATTTACATACTTTTTTGTTATTTTGAATCAACTATACGACATATAACATCATATGGTTAGTTAGACTTGTTATTATATGTCAACATATTTATCTTGCTCATTAAAGGTCTTTCCTGTACCGCTTTAACGCAATGTTTGGCAAAAAGGCAAAGGTCCGTCTTGGTTGATTTCGGCTATGTTTCTCAGAGCTAACAAAAAATGGAGGGGAAACCATGAGATTGAATTTAATGATGGGATTACTTTTGGCTCTGGTGGTTGGAGTGGCTGGGTGTGGTGGAGGTGGTGGTGACTCAAGTAGTTTTATTGGTGCTGGTACCCAATCTCCACCTCCTACAACTGACACTGCAACTGGAACTGCGTCTTCTCCATACTTGGAATCAACATTGTTGGCAGCCAATAAATTAAACCCTAATGGCTACGTCAAATCTAGCAGCAGTGGAACTCTTTTTAATTTGAATTTTGGCACCTTTGGTACGCCTCTGCTACTGCCAAACAATAATGAAGTGACATACACTATACAGAACAAAAGTAGTGCTTCATATTCTTTCACTCGCCTTGATGGTGCAGTGTTTAATTTCACTGAACCAGATGTTTTTTCCTTAAATTATTCGACACTTGAATCTACTTTAACATATCAAGAAAAATGGATTACCTCCCCATTAATAAGTGCATGGGCACAAGGTTTAAATGGAAAAGCCGTAAATATTGCAATTTTGGACGATTTTACTCCTAATGATTACTCCGAATGGGAGGTGCGAAGATTACTTAACACCTGTTTTAATCTTACCGCAGGGGGGCTCACGTCTTTTTACTGTACAGAAAACCAAGGCTATATTTATAAACTGACACATGGAGACCAAGTATCGTTAATACTTAGTGGAAATCAGTCATTTATTGACATGTTATTTTATTCAAATGGCAAATATGCAAACGTACAAGCGCCAACGGTAATGCTTGGAAGGGTCTCCATGACACAACCGGTCACTGTTAGTTATAGTTCACCAAAATATGGTGTTGCTTATGGTGCAAATTTGACAACAAAAAGGAGTGATTATCTTACTTATCAACTGAATACTAAAGGTCTTTTCAATCAGTTACAACTGTGGGGTGATGGCACTGATGTATCAAGCCAAAATTACAAAATGACTCAGGTTGTTAATCTCAGTCTTGGCGGTACCTCAAAGAGCCCAATAACCAACAAGGCAACCTATTCTACTCAACTCGCTTACGCTAATGCCAGTACTGTGCCCAATGCCGTTTATGTTAAAGCTGCTGGTAATGAAGCTTGTACCATATCGCAAACAAATTGCGATCCTAGCAATGCAGTTCTATATAACTCTGCAAATTTTAAAAATAAAACTCTTATCGTTGGTGCACTTAATGTTTCTGGTGGTTCTATCGCTACATATTCAAACAGAGCAGGTTCGTATTCAGACCGATTTGTGGTTGCGGATGGGCGGGGTATTTATAGCTCGACTGATGGCACATATGATGAAGGCACTTCTTTTTCCGCTCCAAGAGTTGCCGGCTATGTAGCTATATTGCGTCAGAAGTATCCTCAGCTTACAGCTTCTGACGCAGCCTCAATCATTCTTTCCACTGCAAAATGGAATTCTGCATGGGGGCCTAAGAATGCTACCTCACAAGCAATATATGGGCAGGGTGAGGCTGATTTGGCTCGTGCGTTGTCTGCAATTGGATCCCTGCCTTAATAACTGGTAACAATTTGTTTAAATACTTACAAAGCGATTTCGATGGAATCAGTTGCTTAATAATTAAAATAATTTTATTCGTATTTTAAATGTCTACATTAACAATGTAGGCCTAAGGGGACGTAGCTGCTTTATTGCTTTATGCTTCTTCTGCTATTCTCTTTCCCATGCCAAGAAAAGCGCGGTTATCGGCAACATAGATTTTCTTTGAACTCATAAACGATTCTCGTAAGAAAAGAGGGAACGGCGGGCTGCGGCAAAATCTTCTTCTTCGATGACGGCCCCCTGCCAGATACCTTCAAGCGATTTTCTGTTTTTTTTATCACCTACAGGAGGCAGAAAGCGGGTTTTCAGGATATGAAGCATCTGATAGACATCAGGAAGAAACGCATCAGGGATGCTGTCTATTTCATTAATAATTCTATCACGGTAGGTGGTTGCCATAGTATTCTCCTTCTTGTCGATTTCAAATCATACTAGCAGATAATGTGGATGAAACAACAGAAATTGCGGGGGGCCTAAGGGTAGAGTAGAGAACAGGTTTCACCCTGCCCTCCCTCATCAAACCGGACGTGCAGTTTTCCCGCATCCGGCTTTCCGACGTTATTCAGCATTACCCCACAAGTCCCCTTGGCATCATACTGCCTTAGTAACTTTTTTCCAAAACCCCAAACACATATACGAGAACAGAGACCGGAAGAGTTGTGGGAATTGTGCGTCAATTGCGGTCAGGCGCGGCGGTGAGTTGTTGAGATGCGATCCGGCACTTCGGGATACAATTGATGAAAATATAAATTAGTTGATTAGCAAGCAACGTCCCCCCCCATCACTCTCGGAACCATTCAATTTACCACTTGCAATAATCGACACCAGAGTTATACTCACTTTATTTTTGACTGAGTATAACTCTGAGACGAGGTAAATGATGGAACGCATTGGCGGGGAAACCGTTGTATTATATGCCGATCTCCGTGAGAGACTGGAAATGTTCGAGGCGATGCGGACTATTGCACACATTCCCGGTGAATTTACGACAAAGAGCGTAAAGGGACGCCTGTATCATTATTTTCAGACAACACTCACCGGCGGACGCACCCAGATTTACATAGGTTCAGATAGCGAAGAGATCCTCCGTTTGATCGAAGAACGGAAATCTGGCGCAAAGGGTGTCAGCGCAGATGAAAAAATGTTTCAACGCCTCGGTTCTCAAATCATCGCAGGCGGAGTGGCAGCTATTATGCCGGATATGGCTCGGATAATAAAACGCCTCGCTGACAGCGGAGTTTTCAAGTTAGGTGGTGTCATGGTAGGGACCGTTGCCTACCAGATTCTTGGACCGCACTTGGGAGTTGTCTGGGATGGTGGTTCCCGCATGACGCAAGACATTGATTTAGCAGGAGACACCAGAGTAGCTATAGCAGTACCGGACTTGCAGGCTGATGTGCCTGGAATAATCGAATCCATGCAGATGGGTTTTTTCCCTGTGCCAAGACTGTCCCACAAAGAACCTTCCACGTCATATGCGATTCGAGGAAAAACACTACGCATTGATCTTCTCACTCCCGAAAGAAGAGGGGTAACCGCTCCGGTTTTTCTCCGGCGTTTTAACGCATCTGCAACACCTCTTAAATACCTTGACTACCTCATTGAAGAACCGATTAATGCGGTGATGATCTCCGGTACTCCGTGCCTGGTCAAAGTGCCGCAACCTGCACGTTACGCGCTGCACAAACTGATTGTTTCACAAGAACGGGATGCGGCGGCGACCGATAAAAAACGAAAAGACCTCCTGCAGGCGGAAAATATGCTGGCTCTCTTGCGTGACGACCGCCCCGGTGATATCGAACGCGCTTGGATAGCAGTGACAAAGCGTGGGGCGTCATGGGTTAAAAAGCTCGAATCCGCTTGCAAGGAGGCACGTATCGATCTGTAACTTTTGTTTAATAATGCGGCGGTACTTCCTGGTCAGCGTCGCGGGTGACTGATGGTGCCATGTCAAGAAATTGTTCCTTCAATAGTGCAACATCACGTTGCAACCGTTCCAGGGTCAGTTCCTGACGGCAGATAATTTCATTCAGCTCCTGTATGGTCATTTCCTGTTGCATATAGCGCATTTCCAATTCGTTAATTCTCTCTTCCATACGTAACCACCTTTTCTGCCACCCTTTGAAAATCGGAATAAGTAAATCACTGCCTTTTACAATAAAAAAACCAGACCGTCAGGCCTGGTTTTTCTGTCTCAAACGGCTACGTGTGAGAGGGCTACTACAGATTTTTGAGATTTTTCCCAGCCGAGAACTTACCGCTCTTGGATGCAGCGATATTGAGCTCTGCGCCGGTCTGCGGGTTACGCCCCTTACGGGCGGCACGGTGGGATACCTCAAAAGTGCCAAAACCGGGAAAGGTAACTTTGTCGTCGGCTTTCAATAAATCCAACGTTACTTTCAAGAAAGCTTCGACAGTTTCAGCGGCAACAGTTTTTGGCACTTCCAGCTCCTCGGCAATTTTTGCTACAAATTCTGCTTTAGTCATGACTTTCTCCTTGTAGTTATATTACGCATGTTAGTATCACAAGAAACAAATATGAGTCTACTTAAAGTTTATACGTAGTCCATATGCCGTCTTGGTAATAGTATGAGCAGGAAATCCGGTTTTACTTGAATCCAGCACAATCCGAATATTTTGCGGAGATACACCAACACGAATCTTGGCAATCCCGAATTTATTGATTGCAGTAACGTAAGGCCTCTGATCAGTATTATTACATGGAATATCAATGACAAGACGGTCAGGGCTGGATAATTTCATTGTTTTGAAGTCGGGAACAGGCTGGTTTGTATGAATTTCAACGGACAAAAGAGCGGTTACAATCTCTTTTATCTTCAGAGCCGGAGAACGTGCCGGAGCCGTTGTGGCGGGAACGACCGGTTCAAGCTTCAGTGATCGCGTTGCCGCAGGCACTGCTGAGAGCGCAGGTGCGCCGGGTGCAGCAGCTGTCGCGGTTTGAGCCGGTGCGTCAACAGAATGAACTGCCGGTTCATCGAGTCCTAAGGGGCCTTTTTCTGGTAAAGCAGCTGGCAAAGGCACTGCAGCGGTTGTGACGCTGACAGCAGTTACCGGTTCGGAAACCACTGCAGGCTTGATCTCCTCAGGCATCGACTTATTTTTAAGTTCCGGGATACCTGCCGCAGGTGTTACAGTGCTGAACGTGACCATCAGCAATTTGCGATCAGAAGAGGCGGTTACAGAAATAGCTGATTCTGCAAAGAGATTGAAAATAATTCTGCTGGCAACAATCCCGGAAATCTGGATGTTATCAACACTGATGCTCGATACCTCGCCTTTGTTGACGACTATCAATGGCTCAATTTTTTCCGGGTCAGCTTCTGCAATATCGACGACTGCCCGAGGTTGCCCGGGAACGTTGTAATATGTGTACGTCATTGCACTATCTGCAGAAATTTGCACAGAAACGGAATTTCCCGCTAAGATCGGCTTGACATCGAGGAGCTCAGCAGCAAAGAGTGTGGAACGCATGCCTCCCGACAGGGTGATCAGCAGCATGACTATAAACGCCTTTTTCATAGAATGATCTCCATAGTGCGCATATCTCTCAACCCGGCTAGCTGTTTATTTCAGCCCAAAGTCGTCGAGGTCTTCATCGGAAAAATCAAGCGAGTTTGACGCATTTACAACATTAAGACGTGCGTCAACATCTCTGAATCCAGGGATTTTACCGTTTATTTCCTTGAGGATGATATTCGCCTCTTCTCTCATACCCGCAGCTTCATATCCTGTCGCTAACTCATAGTACACTGCGCAGCTTTCCTCCAGGCTGAGTTCGTGTTTTAAAAGAGCCTGCAGAATTGTAATGGCTCTTGCCAATTCGCCACGTTCTCTCAGACAAATGCACTGGAGTATCAGGCATTCCACCCGTAACGCAAGATCTTGTGAAGCCTGCCGATATTCGTTGAGCGCTTCATCAAACAGACCCATCTCTTTGAAAGCCTGACCAAGGTCAAAATGTGAGCGGGCGTCAGAATTATCCATTTCGTTGCCGAACTTTACTCCCCTCGGAGCAGCGTCAACGGAATCAAACAGCGCAATAACAGAGTCAAGGCGGTTTTCATCAGGTGGAAAATTTACGCTATCCTCTTCTGATTGGTCAAAGGATGAGTCGCCATCGCTTTCGATTTCAATTTCGACCTCGACATCTCCTTCTGCATTTATCTCGACATCTTCATCAGACAGAGGTGCTGTTGTCAACATAACATCTGAAATATCTGCGGCATGCGGCTCTTCAAGTGGAGAAACAGCCTGCGGTTCCGGTTTAGTGGAAGCATTTTGTTTATTGAATGAAACATTACGCAATGCAGTCAGTTTAGATGTAAGTGAGGCCTTTTCGTCATCATGGCCCGCAGCAGTAGCTACTCTGATGAGGCCTTCCAAAATGTGAGTATTGATAGGATCTATCTTGTCGAGGGCATAATATATCTGCTCAAGTTGCAGCAGGAATCCGCCAGAAATGAGGGTTGATTCGTATGTATCGAGCAGTTCAAGAGCGGCTGTAAGGTTCTGTTCCGCCGCAGTCGCTGAGAGGAGGCCAAGTATTGCAACGGGCTCTTCAGGGAAATATTTCAGAAAATGCTGATACGCAATTTTGACCCGCTGCGGTTGATCAAGAAGTTGGTACGCCTGAATTATAAGCTCCCAGACCCCTTTGTTGCCTGGATTACTACGGAGAAGAGCTTGAAGAGTGCCTATCGTTGCTGCCGCGTTGCCCAATCGGATAAGTTCGGTAAGCACCTCAAATAAAAAATCTGTTTTCTCGGGAAAAAGCTGCTGTACGCGGGAACACATTTTGGTAAGCGCTTGATTGTCACTCCGTTCAATAAGCAGGGCAGCCGTCTTGGAAAATACGGCATATGCCTCGGTTTTTTTCTCTTTTAGAACATAGGCTTCTGCCAGTTTTATTTTTATAGGAATATTTTGCGGATCAACACTCTGCATCCTGACTAAAATGTTTAATGCTTCTAACTCTTTGCCAGTTTTTTCATATTGTTCATAGACGAGCTTATATTCCGCAAGAGCATTTGCAACGAGGCCATGTTTTTCATTAAGTTCAGCGAGAGTCATTGAAAGAGAAATATCGGTGGGGAAAAGTTTCTGCAGCTGTTTGTAAACTGCAATCGCTTTGAGGTAAAAACCGTTATTTGAATAGTGTTTGGCAACTGTTTCCAATTCTTTACGGGCATCGTCATTACGCGCACATTTAATTAACAGCTCGGCCAGTTTTTGACGATGGTTAAAGACGGAAGGCTCTAAAGCAATAACCTGTTCGTACGCTTTGACCGCTTTGTCAAATTGACCGCGTGCCGCATATTTTTGAGCTTCTTCGATCAGTTTGTCTTTTTTTGATATGACCGCCATCAATTTCCTCGAACCTGGCAAGCTAACGTTTACCAAATCGGTAACGTCTGCAACGGTTTAATAGCTACTGTAGCAACACTGTTTTGTCAAGCTTAATATCTTGGTTATATTAGGATATTCAACGTTTTATGGAGCTTTATTTTGCTTTGACATGGCTCATAAAATCCTTTA
Source organism: Desulfuromonadales bacterium (assembly GCA_013349405.1). Taxonomy (GTDB): domain Bacteria; phylum Desulfobacterota; class Desulfuromonadia; order Geobacterales; family Pseudopelobacteraceae; genus JACRCG01. The sequence goes on from DUZS01000011.1 coordinate 84,726, forward strand.
CGGTGCGGCAGTTATTTTGATTCTGTCATGATTGCGGCAAAAAATTGTTCACAAATTTTATTTGGAGGCTGTGGGATGCGTTTCCTGCCGAAAGTAAATCCGCTTTTCGAAAAATCATCTGCCAGCACGGTTAGTATTCCGGATTTTTTTGAAAAACTCCATACGAGCAGTTTTACCGGGTATGTATATCACTCGGCACTGAAGTTTGAGTTCTATGGCGTTCTTGCCATAGGTAAGTTGCTGTGTGCCTACTGTTGTGACGGCGCACGAGAGAAGTCTGGCTTTGAAGCCCTTGCACTCCTCTGTGATACGGTGATTTTGACGGGCGGCGATATAATTGCTTATTGTATGTCAACTGATCTGGCGGTATCTGCCCACGCCCAGATTGTCGGAAAACGTCTGTTTAGTGGCGAAGAGGTGCGACAGATTGATATTAAAGGGGTTCTCGCCCGCTTGAAAAGTCAGGGGGTAAACGGTGTTGTACGTTTTTATACGACGGAACGCTCCGCTATGATGTTTTATAAAGACGGGGTGCCGATAGGCTTTTATTACGACGCTGCCGATTCATTAGAATCCTCCCCGGATGAATCACGAATCATTGCCGCGTTGCCCGGTGCGCGAGTTGAAATATGTACAACCAGGACACTTGAAGAGTTACTGCAATATGATTTATTGCAAATGGTCAACCTCTCAAAGTTATGGGAAGCGGCCCGGGCTCGGGATGCTGCCGTTCGCCCGAATATGGTAGGCACCAGTGAGCCCCCCGGTGCTGTACCAGACGACCAGAAATTACTCGACCTGATTGATGATATTTCGGAAGTTGCCTCCGCATATCTGTCGCGGGAGGGACGGATCATCGTTGAAAAGAGAGTCAGGGAATTGGGTGGTCCTTTGATACTGCTCGATCATGATAAGTGTTCCCGCCTTATTGCTCACATCGAAGCAGACGCTCTTGAAATTAACAGTTACGCCCGTATTGATGAAATGATAGATCTGATGAGATCTGAAATCAGCAGTCGGCTCGCAGTTTAATGAATAGACATAACAGGAATTAATTGTGCATGTTCAGCAGATCCTGAAAGAATACCTGGAGATTCACGGATACTGGGTGTTGTTCATTGGAACGTTTTTAGAGGGTGAAGCAATTCTGCTCCTGGCCGGTTTTCTGGCGTTTCAGGGGTATCTGGATATTTTGGGCGTTATAAGTACCGCCTGGGCCGGATCATTTCTCGGTGATCAGTCTTATTTCTACCTTGGCCGCTTCAAGGGGAGAGCTTTGCTCAAGCGTTTCCACTCTATTGCTAAAAAATTTCGTGAGGCCCTTAAACTTATTGAAAAATATGGTAATTTTGTTGCTTTTATTTCTCGTTTTACCTATGGATTCAGAATCGTTCTGCCCATAATTCTTGGCATTACCAATCTTGCTCCCCGCACCTTTCTCTGGATAAATCTGGCCAGTGCCCTCACCTGGTCAATTACCTTTTCTCTGGGTGGGTACCTGTTCGGTAAAAGCGCTTCTCTGCTGCTCGAAAATGTCAGCAACTATGAACATTACCTCGTCTTAACTCTGTTCTGCTTTATCGGTCTGGCGTGGTGCGGTCATGCCTACCATATCTGGAAACTCAAAAAACCGGTCAGAGACCGATTGGCACGGATGCGGGCCCTCCATAATTCTCGAAAGGCGCACTCTTGATACATAATATCAACATTATTCTGGTCGAACCACAATCACCCGGTAATATCGGCATGGCCTGCCGGGCTATGAAAAATATGGGTTTCACCCAATTGAGAATCGTAAAAGGGTGTGACCGGTTTGATTCGGAAGCACTCAAATTCGCTGTTGCTGCGCGTGATCTGCTTGAATCGGCGGTGGTTTTCCCCGATCTTGCTTCAGCCATATCTGATTGCACCCTGACGGTAGGCACTACCCGGCGACACGGAAAATACCGTCAGGAGATCCTTTCTCCTGCAGAGGTGTCAAGCCGCCTCAGGGAGCAGGTCACACGCGACTGCCGGGCGGCACTCGTGTTCGGGCGAGAGGACAGTGGTTTGACGACAGAAGAACTTTCTCTCTGCCGCTGGCATGCCACCATTCCGACATCGAGCGAATATGGCTCGCTCAATCTGGCGCAGTCGGTGCTGCTTTTTTGCTATGAACTGGGCAAAGCCTCGCAATCAGTAGGCGTGCAACGCCCGTATGACCTGGCCAAATCGGATGAGATGGAGTCACTTTTTGGCCACTTCAGCGCCACTCTCAACAAGATCGGTTTTCTCAATGAGCAGAATCCCGAGCATATGATGCGCTCACTGCGGAGAATCTTCTTTCGTGCCAATCTCGACAGTCGCGAAGTTACGGTACTGCGTGGCATGCTGACGCAGATTGATTGGGCCAGTTCGGCCTTTGACGGAAGAAAACGTTCGTGACCGCGACAACAATCGGACTGGTGGCCGGGACACTTACCAGCATTGCAGCTATTCCACAGGTGCTGAAAACGCTGCAGACCCGTCACGTTCGGGATATTTCCATCTGGCAGCCGCTGCTGCTGTCGTTCGGTGTCGCTCTCTGGATGATGTACGGTTTTCTAATCAGTGACTTACCGCTGATACTTGCCAATATTACACCTCTGGTATGTAATGTCATCCTTACCGCCATGAAGTTGCGCTATGGCAGGGAGGATCGTTTAATAAGCGAAGAACCGCTATGAACACTGATATCTTCTCAGAAAAAACGATTCTCACGGTAAGCCGCCTCACCGCTCTGCTACGCGGTGTTCTTGAGGAAAACTTTGAACAGCTCTGGCTGCAGGGGGAGGTCTCCAATCTCTCCTATCCTTCTTCAGGTCATTGCTATTTTACCCTCAAGGACCCGGGCGCACAGATACGCTGTGTCATGTTCAAGAGCGCCGCAAAGAATCTCAAATTTCGCCTGAGCGACGGCATGAAGCTGATTGCCCGGGGGCGGATTTCAGTATATGACCAGCGTGGCGAATATCAACTGATCTGCGAATATGTGGAACCGGACGGCATCGGAGCGCTTCAGACCGCTTTTATCCAATTAAAGGAAAAACTTGCTCTCGAAGGGCTGTTTGCCGAGGCGCATAAGCTTCCCCTGCCGCGCTTTCCCCGTACCATCGGTGTGATCACGTCACCGACCGGCGCCGCCATTCACGACATTTTACATATACTGAAGCGGCGCTTCGCCTCGCTTAATGTACTGCTCTATCCGGTGCGTGTTCAAGGCGATGGTGCGGCGGCGGAGATCGCCCGTGCCATCGGAGAAATGAACCGGCTGGCCGGGGTCGACGTCCTCATCGTCGGCCGCGGCGGCGGCTCGCTCGAGGATTTATGGGCATTTAACGAGGAGGTCGTGGCCCGCGCCGTCTATCGATCGGAAATTCCGGTCATCTCGGCGGTCGGGCACGAAACCGACTGGACCATTTGCGACTTTGCGGCTGATCTGCGGGCGCCGACGCCATCGGCAGCGGCCGAGTTGGTGGTAGCGAGCAGTGAAGAGCTGCGCAGCCGTATTGAGGCATTATCCGGCCGGGCGCGGAGGGCAATCCAGGTACTGTTGTCCGCTCACCTCAGCCGCCTTGCAAGCCTGCGGAGGGCACTGCACGATCCGCGCACGATGCTCGGTCATATGGTGCAGCGTACCGATGATTTGACCGGAAGGCTCGAACTGGCGCTGACGGCAGCCGTCTCACGCCGCCGTGCCCGCTTTGACCGGCTGCAGGATGCCCTGCAGCATAATGATCCTCACTACAGCATCGATGCTTTCCGGCAAAAGATTGCTCTTCTGACGCTGCGCTCGGAAGGGCTGCTGGTGCAGCGACTGGATACTCTCAAGCAGGCGTTTTATGACCAGGCGGTGCGCCTCGAAGTATTGTCGCCGCTCAAAACCCTTGCCCGCGGCTATGCCATTGCTACCCGGGACAACGCACGATCAGTCGTTACGGATGCCGCCACACTGTCAATCGGCGCACAGCTGCGGGTGAAATTTCATCGCGGTGAGGCCCGCTGCCGGGTGGAATCGCTGGAAACCGGCAAAACTTGACGCTCGCCGCCTAATCTGTATACAATCACCTCACTACTACTGCGAGAGACAGCAACCATGGCCACTGATAAATTTGAAGCATCACTGAAAAAACTGGAAGAAATTGTAACGCGTCTTGAAACCGGTTCTCTATCGCTTGAGGATTCTCTGAAAGCCTTTGAAGAGGGGGTAAAGCATTCCGCTTTCTGCTCCAGCAGGCTTGACGAGGCTGAACGGCGGGTCGAAATCCTTCTGAAACAGAAAGACGGCTCATTGAAGCGGGAACCTTTTGAAGCCGATGACGAGTGACACCAAAGGAATGCCGATGGATCTGAACGTATACTTAAAAGAGCGGTGCGCCCGGGTTGATGAAGCTCTGGAGCGTTTTCTGCCGAAGGAAACCGAACTGCCGCACAGTGTGCATAAGGCGATGCGCTACTCCGTTTTTGCCGGCGGCAAGCGGGTGCGCCCCATATTGATGCTGGCGGCCTGTGATGCGGCTGGCGGTGACTCCCGGCGTGCCATCCCTGCCGCGTGTGCCATGGAGATGATTCACACCTATTCGCTTATTCACGATGATCTGCCAGCCATGGATGACGATGATTTCCGTCGTGGCAACCCAACCAATCATAAGGTGTTCGGTGAAGCAATTGCGATTCTGGCCGGCGACGCGCTGCTGACGGAAGCATTCAAGCTGACCAGCGACCCCCGCTTCGCAGAGGGGTGTGACCCGTCCGGGTTGCTCGCGGTGATTCATGAAATTGCGACCTGCGCCGGTTCGGCCGGTATGGTTGGCGGCCAGGTGGTTGACATGGAAAGTGAGGGGCGCCACGATATTGATCTCCCCACGGTTCAATACATTCACACCCATAAAACGGGGGCTCTTATCAAGGCTTCAGTTGTTGCCGGGGCACTTCTTGGCGGAGCGTCAGGTTCAGAGCTGGCGGCGATCAAACGCTATGGAGAAGCGGCCGGTCTTGCCTTTCAGATAGCAGACGATATTCTTGACATTGAAGGGACAACCGAGGAGATTGGTAAAGATGCCGGCAGTGATCAGGCGCGCGGCAAGGCGACCTACCCGGCGGTCATAGGATTGGCTGCCGCCAGAGAGGCGGCTCAGGGAATGATGGATGAAGCCCTGAGAGCGCTGGAGCTGTTTGGTGACGAAGCCGAGCCGCTGCGGGAAATTGCCCGCTATATTGTGCAGCGCAAAAATTGAAACTTAACCATCCCTGACCCCTCCTGAATCAGGAGGGGGACTTTTAAGGCGTATACAGGCGCACGTAAATGTCGATTCTTGAAACGATACACTCTCCGGAAGATCTCAAAAAGCTGCCGGTCTCCCGACTCCCTGAGCTCGCCGCTGCACTGCGGCAGGCCATCATTGCTACCTGTGCCGCCAATGGCGGTCATCTGGCGCCGTCGCTCGGAGTGGTTGAGCTTACCATAGCGCTCCACAAGGTGTTTACCACACCGACCGACAAGATTATCTGGGATGTGGGGCATCAGGCGTACGCCCATAAACTGCTCACCGGCCGTCAGGATACATTCGGCACCTTGCGCACATTGAACGGCCTCAGCGGTTTTCCCAAGCGCCACGAATCACCGCATGATGCTTTTGATACCGGCCATTCCTCCACTTCCATATCCGCTGCAACCGGTTTTGCTGTTGCCCGGGACCTGGACGGTCGAAAGAACAAGGTGCTCGCGGTTATCGGCGACGGTTCCATGACCGGCGGCCTCGCTTATGAGGGGATCAACCACGCCGGCCATCTCAATAAAGACATGATTATCATCCTGAACGATAACGAAATGTCCATTGCCGAAAATGTCGGCGCTCTTTCAACGTTTCTGTCCCGCACGGCATCGAGCGAATTTGTCCATCGTTTCAAAAGGGGAACCGAATCGTTTTTAAAGCGTCTCGATGTCGGCAAAGGCGTTCTCCATGTGGCCCACAAAATGGAAGAGTCGGTCAAAGGGCTTTTTACTCCGGGAATGCTTTTTGAAGCCTTTGGGTTTGAATATTTCGGGCCGATAGACGGCCATGATCTTCCGGCACTGATTGAAACGCTTGAGAAGGTAAAGAAATTCGATAATTCAGTCCTGGTTCATGTCCTGACGAAAAAAGGGATGGGGTATAAGCCGGCTGAGGACCTTCCCTCGCTGTTTCACGGTGTCGGACCGTTTGAGCCAGAGACCGGCAAGGTGCTGAAAGGGAAGGGGGGGGCTGCCTCCTATACCGCCGTTTTTGGGGCAGCACTCTGCAGGCTGGCCTCAGAAGATGACCGGATCGCGGCCATCACCGCAGCCATGCCGGACGGGACCGGGCTCACCAGGTTTGCCCAGGAGTTTCCCGAGCGTTTTTTTGATGTCGGTATTGCCGAGCAGCATGGTGTTACCTTTGCCGCCGGTTTGGCGGTCGGCGGGTTCCGCCCGGTTTTTGCCGTGTACTCCAGCTTTCTGCAGCGCGCCTATGACCAGGTTTGTCATGATGTCTGTCTGCAGAATCTTCCGGTCACCTTTGCCATCGACCGCGGCGGGGTTGTCGGCAGCGATGGGCCGACCCATCATGGTGCTTTTGACCTTTCCTATCTGCGTCATCTTCCGAACATCACGCTCATGGCTCCCAAAGATGAAAATGAGCTGCAGCATATGCTGGCGACCGCAATCAGTCTGGGGAGTCCGGCGGCGCTCCGTTACCCCCGTGGCAACGGCTATGGCGTGGCACTGGACCAGGCGCTTGAGATACTACCGGTCGGCAGGGGGGAACTGCTGCGCGAAGGGAGTGCCGCTACGGTTCTTGCCCTGGGTACGATGGTTCACCCGGCCCTGGAAGCGGCTGCCGTTTTGGCGGGAGAAGGCCTTTCTCTGACAGTGGTAAACGCCCGTTTTGTCAAACCGCTTGACGAAGAGCTGATTATGGCTCTGGCGGAGCAACAGCGAATACTGATCACAATCGAGGAAAACTCGTTGCAGGGCGGCTTTGGCACTGCGGTGCTGGAACTGCTTGAACAACGCGGTATGAGCGGAATTCAGGTTCTGCGTCTCGGCTATCCCGATGCCTACATCCCCCAGGGCGAGCAGCACGAGCTGCGTACCATGCTCGGCCTCGACAGTGCCGGAATCATACATTCCATTCGTACGTTCCTTTCCCGGATATGAGACCTTCCGTGCACAAAAGATACTGCATACCTGGCGGCATTTTCGCTGTCTGGCTCTTTTTACTGACCATCGCATCGGCACAACCGCCCGGCAGTGAGTCGCTCTCGAAGAGCGGTGGCGGTCTCGAGTTGGTTCAGCGCGGGGAATATGAAAAGGGGATTGAGCTGCTGCTGAAGGATTACAATCTTTTTCCCCTCAATCTCACCATTAAGCGGAATCTGGCGGAGGCGTACGCTGCCTATGGGCATAAGCATTTCAAACAGAAGAATTACGAACGGGCGGATGAAAATTTTTTCAAAGCAGAGGAACTCTACCCCGAAGAGGTCAAGTACCTGCTCTGGCGTGGGATCAGTAATTACCAGCTGAAAAGATATGACGTAGCGCGTTATGAGCTCGAAAAGGCAAAAAATATCAAAGAAGATTCTGCTGAAATCCTTTATTATCTCGGTCTCGTAAAGTTTGATTCTGATCATCGCCTTGAAGCCATTGATCTCTGGGAGCAGGCGCTCAAACTCTCTCCCGGACGAAGGGAAATTATAGAACTCCTCAAAAAATCCCGTAAGGAAAACAGTGTTGAAGCAAAAATGGATCGGGGTCACAGCTCCCGATTTGATCTCACATACGACCCCGGAGTTGATACAGGCTTTGCCCTTGCAATTCTAGACGTACTTGAGTCAGCGGCAAATCAGGTCGGAGCGGAGCTTGGCCTGTTCCCGGAAGCGCGGGTTCCGGTTGGTATCTATAAGCGATCAGATTATAAGACGGTTACCGATTCCCCTGATTGGTCGGGTGGTTTTTACGATGGTAAAATACGCCTTCCATTTGGTGCCCTCAACGAAATTACTCCTCAAATCCGCAGCGTTTTGTATCATGAATACGCTCATGTTGTTGTCTTTGAGATGACGCGCGGCAACTGTCCGCTCTGGTTGAATGAAGGGATCGCAGAGATATTTGGGCGAATGCAGTATAGCCGCATACGGCCTGAGCTCGACCGTGCTGTCCGAACAGGTAAGTTAGCCGACTTCAGGAACCTTGAGGCCAACTTCAGCGGATTATCATCTTCAGCCGCTGCTCTGGCATACGAGCAGAGCTATGCACTGGTCAAGTATATGGTTGCAACGTTCGGCTGGCACAGGATCAGGCAGATCCTGGAAGGCCTTGGAAAGGGACTCTCTTTTGATGCTGCGGTTACAGCAGCACTCAAAGACTACAATTTGAACTATGATTCTCTGGTGAATGAGTGGCGGAAATCAGTAGAGAGGTAAATGGCGGGCTTTTATTTATTTTCTTGCGTAGCATCAGCTATCATGATATAGATATCGTCTTTCGTCGGTGAGTAGCGCAGCCTGGTAGCGCACCTGCCTTGGGAGCAGGGGGTCGCTGGTTCGATTCCAGTCTCACCGACCAGTAAATTCAAGGACTTAGCCAATTTCGGTTAAGTCCTTTTTTTGGTTTAGTAAGCGGATAATAAGCACTCATGCCCTTTGATATTCTGCCGTGTGTAAGAATTTCTTTCCGTATTGCTTCATATCGTCAATGTGATACTGGCGGATCCGGCGCCACGGGTATTCCAGACGGCACTTTCCGACTATTATCCCGAATACCGTCTGGTCTGTCAGGCCGTACCCAGTACACCGCTCCCTCGCGCTGTGGTCATGTCCGCACTTAACGCCAATATTCAGGATGTTTTTAATGAATACGGGATCCAGATTATGTCGCCGCATTATATGGGTGACCCTGCGACGGCCAAGATGGTGGCGAAAGAAGATTGGTACGCTGCTCCGGCTGTTTCGCCAGTTGATCCGGAGTTGAGGAATTCAGGCGTATGAGTGGGACATTTTTTATTACTGTGCTGCTTCTGCTCCTCACCGGCTGCGCAGGAAAAGCGCTTCCTCCGGTAACGGTGAAGATGCCGACACGTACCATCGACTATCAAAAAGAGGTCAAGCCGTTGCTGGATAAGCGTTGCACGGTCTGTCACTCCTGCTACAACTCCCCCTGCCAACTCAAGCTGGACTCATTCGAGGGGATCGACCGGGGCGCGACGAAGCGTGCGATTTATAACGCCGGGCGACTGAGCACCATGGAGCCGACCCGTCTGTTTACCGATGCTCAGACCACCGAGGAGTGGCGTAAAAAGCAGTTCTTCAGCGTTACCGAGAGCTCCGTCGGCGATGGTTTGAACAATTCGTTGATGATTCAAATGCTTTCCCACAAGATGAAAAATCCGAAGAGTACCGGTGAGTACAGGCCTGAAACGGATGACCTGACCTGCGCCGACACTCGGGAGGAGTTGGGTGGCTATCTGGAAAAACACCCCAACAACGGCATGCCCTACGGCTTTCCGCCGCTGAAGCAGGACGAATTTGATACTATCGCCGGGTGGCTCGTTCAGGGTGCCAAAGGTCCTGATGCAGCCCTACAGGAGCTGCTCACGACGCCGAAACAGGCCGATGCGCTGGCTATCGGGCAATGGGAAGCCTTTTTTAACCGGATCGATGCCAAGCACGCCATGACGGCACGCTACCTGTACGAACACCTCTTTCTGGCTCACCTTAAATTCGGCACACCTACAAATGAGTTCTATGAACTGGTGCGCTCCACAACTCCGCCGGGGCAAACGATCAACCTGATCGCCTCGGTCCGTCCGTATGATGATCCGGGTGTGGCACAGGTGTACTACCGGTTCCGAAAAATCCACTCCACCATCGTCCAGAAGACCCATATGGTGTTCAATCTGGATGATGCCCAACTCAAACGCTTTACCGAACTGTTCATCGAGCCGGAATGGCTGCAGCCTCCGCACTTGATGGGGTATAATCCGAAACTGAGCGCACAGCCTTTCACGGTGTTCGAGCAGATTCCCCCCCGATCGCGCTACCAGTTTTTGCTGGACAATGCCCACTATACGATCATGACATTTATTCATGGTCCGGTCTGCAAGGGGCAGATCGCCCTCAACGTGATTGATGACCACTTCTGGGTTATGTTCATGGATCCTGACCACGACTTGAGTGTCCGTTACCCGGCTTTTCTTAAGCTGCATGCTGATCGGCTCACTATGCCGATTGAGAGCGGTAGTGATCTGGGGCTCTTCTCGGCGCTGACCGACCGGCACCGTAATGCAGCGGTGCAATTTTACCAGGCCCGGCAGGATTACTACATGTCGCATAACTACACCGGTCTCGGCTATGACGCCATCTGGGCAGGCAGTCGTGCCGGTGATGAGCCGCTACTGACCATTTATCGCCATTTCGACAGCGCCTCGGTGCATAAGGGGCCGCTCGGGAACCTGCCCAAGACGCTCTGGGTCCTCGATTATCCGCTGCTGGAGCGAATTTACTATGCACTTGTCGCCGGATTCGATATCTACGGCACCGCTGGACACCAGTTAGCGGTCCGCCTCTACATGGACGAACTGCGCGTCGAAGGAGAAAGCTATTTCCTCGATTTTCTCCCCCCGGCAAGACGGTCGGAGATCATGCAGTCATGGTACATCGGCGAGAAGCTGGAAAATATACATTACTACCCGTCTGCGCTGCCGGCACTGATCCCTTTCGAAACCACTGATCCCAAACGCGAATTCGTTGAATATGTGGTGGACCGGCATCTGCTGCCCGCCAGCGGCATATCGTTTGACCCGCTCAACTACTTGCGGGCGGGTGAACAGTACCCCGTCATGCCGAAAGGATACAAAAGTACGGAAGACTATATACGGGCTTTCCGTGCGCTCTCCCAGCCAGGC
>DUZS01000012.1 GCA_013349405.1 Desulfuromonadales bacterium
AATCCTCAAAGACAAAACAGCAGTACTGCGATAGGAGACCACCATGAAAACACTATTAATCGGCGAATACCGCGACGGCAAACTGCTTGAATCCACCTACGAACTGCTCGGCTTTGCCGATCAACTCGGCGCTGAAAGCGCGCTGCTCCTCGTCGGCAGCGACAGCCAGCTCCCCGCCTATCCCGGCACCCTCTATCTGGCCGACGCAGCAAGCTGCGGCGAATACAACCCCGACCTGCACAAACAGCTGATCCTCGACGCCGTCCAGCAGGAGAACCCTGACTACATCGTCTTCCTCCACTCCTCCTACGGCTGGGACCTCGCCCCGCGCGTCGCCGCATCGCTCAAGGTCGCTCAGATATCCGAAATCATTGCCGCTGCCGACGGCAGCTTTGAAGTCGGCTGCTGCAACGCCAAAATGCGCCGCAGCGTCAAAACGAACAGCGGCACCACCGTACTGACCATCCAGGCCGGCGCCTTCCCGGTTCTGCAGCCGGGCGGCTCGCCAACAATAAAAAAGCTGAGCACGACCGGCAGCAGCGCCCTTGAATTCATTGGTTATGAACCGGCCGAAAAGAAAGACGTCGACCTCGGCAAAGCTGAAATAATCGTCACCGCCGGTCGCGGCATCGGCAAAAAAGACAACGTCCCGGTCATCCTGGCTCTGGCGAAAGCCCTCGGCGGCGAACTCGGCGCCAGTCGTCCGGTCGTTGATGCCGGCTGGGTCGAGCACAGCCATCAGGTCGGCACCACCGGTCAGACGGTCAGCCCCAAACTCTACGTTGCCTGCGGTGTCAGTGGCGCCATCCAGCATCTTGCCGGCATGAAGAAATCCGACTTCATCCTCGCCATCAACAAAGACAAGGATGCCCCGATCGGCGAAGTTGCCGATGTACTGGTGGTGGCTGACGTCATGCAGTTTGTACCGGCGCTGACCGCGAAGCTGGCGAAATAGACGGAAGTAAAATGAAACAGTGTTTAGTGTATACAAAATTCCAGAACGATGCCGCTTTCTTAAAACTAAATATATTTTGTTAGATTATAATAGCTTGCGTCTTGTAATGATTTTGAGGTAAGAGAGATACACCGCATAGGTAATTGCTTTTTACGACAAGGTATGATCAGTGCTATCCGGCTGCCGGTGTAATACCTGAACAGCGGCATTTCGAATAAATACGTCTGAGAAGTCTGCAGTTATCAACCTCCCAGGAGAGGGATTCATGCTGATAGTCGTCTGTATTAAACAGGTTCCGGATACAACCCAGGTCCAGATCGATCCGGTCACCAATACCCTGGTTCGCGACGGCATTCCGTTCATCGTCAACCCCTATGACACGCACGCCCTCGAAGAGGCGCTGCGCCTGAAAGACCGCTTCGGCTGCAAAGTTGCCGCCATTTCTATGGGCCCCCCCAACGCCGAGGGGACACTGAAGAAGGCGCTGGCGCTTGGAGTTGATTACGCAATACTGCTCTCTGACCGCGTCTTCGGAGGGGCCGATACTCTTGCAACGAGTAACGTGCTGGCTGCCGCGATAGCCAAGCTGCATACGGAGGTTGATGAAGTCGCCCTGGTGCTCTGCGGAAAACAGACCATTGACGGTGACACTGCCCAGACCGGTCCCGGCATCGCAAGCCGCCTTGACTATCAGCAATTGACGCTGGTGGACAAAATTATCGACCTTGATTTTTCTGCTCAGAAAATTCGCGTCAGCCGCAAGCTGGAGGGACGTCATGAAATCGTCGACGCTCCTCTCCCGGCGATGCTGACAGTTGTCCGCGAGTTGAACCGGCCGCGCTACCCAAAGGTGCAGATGCGCCTCGCTGCCGCTGAGGTCGTTGTTGAAGTATGGAACAACAAGACCCTGCAGCTGGATGAACAAAAAATCGGCCTGAAAGGTTCGCCGACCTGGGTTTCCAAAATATTCTCTCCGGAGCGTGACAAGGGAGAAATTATTGGCGACGGGTACGCCGACCCGACTGGAACCGCAGCGCTGCTGATCGAAAAACTGATGGCGAAGGATATGCTCCCGTTATGAGTGAAATTAAACCGAAAATCAAAAAACCCCGCGGCGTTGCCCGCCTGCTCGACGGCAAGTGCATCGCCTGCGGTGCCCGCTGTCAAAGTGCCTGTCCGGTCAACTGTATCGAAATGACCGAGACCGGCGAGCCGATCATTGAAACAGCGAAATGTATCGGCTGTCTGAAATGTGTCAAAATCTGCCCGGCCGTAGCCCTGGAGATGTACTTTACCCCTGAAGAGTTGCAGATCCTCGCGGAACTGGCAGCATCTGCCGCACCGGTCGAAGAGGAGCTTGACCCCGAAGCGGCCGCTCTTGCCAGAAAACTCGCCGAATACCGCGGTGTCTGGGTTTTTGTCGAACAGACCGAAGGCGAACCGGCCAGGGTCTCCTGGGAGCTGCTCGGCGTCGGCGCCGGACTTGCGAAGACACTGGGCGTTGAACTCTGTGCCCTCGTCATTGGTGAAAAGGTTGAACACCTCTGCCACGAAGCCTTTGCCTACGGCGCAACCAAAGCCTATCTGATGGACGCCCCGGTCTACTACCATTACCGCACCGAAGCCTACGTAGAAGCCTGCTGCCATCTGATCGACACCTACAAACCGGAAGTCATCCTCATGGGCGCCACCGGCATGGGGCGCGACCTGGCAGGGGCGATTGCCACACGGGTCGGCACCGGCCTGACCGCCGACTGCACCGGCCTCAGCATCGACGACAAACGCAACCTGATGCAGACCCGCCCCGCCTTTGGCGGCAACATCATGGCAACCATCATGTGCGACAAATACCGTCCCCAGATGTCAACGGTTCGTCCTAACGTCATGCCGATGACGGAACGGCGCGACGGCGCCGTTGGTACGATCATCCGTGATCCGTTTACCGTGGCAGAAGAGAGCGTGCTGACCAAGGTCATCGAAATCATCCGTGACGGTCATGGCAAAAGTGCCGTTGATATCACCGGCGCTGAGTTCATTGTTTCCGGCGGTCGCGGCATGATGGGACCGGAAAACTTTGCCATGCTCAAGGAACTGGCTGACGAACTTGGTGGAGTGGTGGGCGCCTCCCGCAGCGCTGTCGATGCCGGCTGGATGCCGGGTGACCGTCAGGTCGGCCAGACCGGCAAAACGGTACGACCGAAGATCTACATCGCCTGCGGCATATCGGGTGCCATTCAGCACCTGGTCGGCATGCAGGATTCAGACATGGTTATCGCTATCAACCGCGACAGCAGTGCGCCGATCTTTGAAGTTGCCACCTACGGCATTGTCGGCGACCTGTTCCAGATTGTTCCGGCGATTACAGCGAAAATCAGGGAAATGAAACAACATAATTGAGGTTTTAACATGACACCAAATCCGTACCTATTCGCTCCGCTCCTGTTCGCCTCTCTGGCCGTTTTTGCCCTGGCCTGCTGGAAACGCCTGAGCCTGATTTCACTTGGCAAGCCGGAACAGCGCTGCGACAGCCTTGGTGCCCGCTTCAATGATATGCTGCTCTATGCGTTTGGCCAGAAACGGGTGCTTGCAAAACCTTTCGGCATTAACCACTTCGTCATTTTCTGGTCATTTCTGATACTGCTGATAGCAAACACCGAGTTCATACTCAATGGGCTTTTCCCGCACTCGATCAAGCTCATCATGCTTCCCTTTGAGCTGTATGTACCGCTTGCCTTCATGATAGATATTGCCTCTCTGCTCGCCCTTGCTGCGGTAACAGTGGCTGCCGTGAGACGGCTTGTTGCGCCTCCGTTTCCCGAAGCGCGCACTCCGGAGGCCTTTTTCATCCTGACTCTTATCGCCACTCTGATGCTCGCCTCCTTTGCTCTCAATGCATCGGAGCTTGCGGCATTCATGCTGAAATCGGGGGCGGATCCGGCCTCGTTTCTGGCGGAAGCACGTAAAGTTATGCCTGTATCCGGGCTTCTTGCCGGCCTGTTGCCGTCATTGCAGCTCGGTACAATCCACGCTGTTGCCTGGTGGGCTCACGCGCTTGCGCTGATGGCATTTATCTGTTATCTGCCGAACAGCAAGCACATGCATATCCTCACCGCCATCCCGAACTGTTTTTTTCAACGCCTCGAAAAGCCGAATACCCAGCCGCGAGAAGATTTTGCCATCGGCAATACCTTCGGTGTCGACCGGGTTGACCGCTATAGCTGGAAGGATCTGCTCGACTCTTTTTCCTGTACGGAATGCGGTCGCTGCCAGAAGGTCTGCCCTGCCAGCATCACCGGTAAGCCGCTCAATCCGCGTGCCGTTATCCATGATATCAAGGTCAACCTGCTGGAGAACGGTAATGCCCTTAAAAATGGGACTGCTCCGCGGGTGCCGCTGATAGGCGAACATGGTGAAGGGAGTGTCTCGGAAGAATCAATCTGGGGCTGTACCACCTGTGGCGCCTGCATGGAAGCCTGCCCGGTCTTTATCGAGCAGATGCCGAAAATTATCGAACTGCGCCGTCACCTCGTCGAGAGTGAAGCAAAATTCCCGGAAGAGCTGCTGAACCTTTTCGAAAACATGGAGGGGCGCAGCAACCCCTGGGGCATTGCGCCGTCAGAGCGTGCCAAGTGGTGCAACCAGCTCAATGTCAAACCCTTCGACAAAGATACGACCGAATATCTGTTTTATGTCGGCTGTGCCGGCTCCTTCGATTCACGGGCGAAGCATGTCAGCGTTGCGTTGACGCAGCTGCTCGACAAAGCGGGCATTTCATGGGGTATTCTCGGCAAGGATGAAAAGTGCTGCGGCGACAGTGTGCGCAGGCTCGGGAACGAATTCGTCTTCGACAAGATGGCCAGGGAAAATGTCACCATGTTCATTGAGCGCGGTGTCACCAAAGTAATTACCCAATGTCCGCACTGCTTTACAACGCTGAAAAATGACTATCGCCAGTATGGACTTGAACTGGAAGTCATTCATCACAGCGAGCTGCTGCGTAATCTCGTTCGGGATGGCCGGCTGACCGTCGACAAAGCGACGACGGAGATGGGCGCAACCGTTTTTCACGACTCCTGTTATCTGGGCCGGCATAACGACGTCTACGAAGCTCCGCGCGAAGCGCTGGCAGCCGCGACCGGCGCGGCTCCGGTCGAGATGGAGCGTAATCGTAACAATGCCTTCTGCTGCGGCGCCGGCGGCGGCAGGATGTGGATGGAAGAGCATGTCGGTGAGCGCATCAATATCACGCGTGTCAAAGAGGCGCTTGAGCAGAAGCCGGATACCATCTGTGTCGCCTGTCCGTACTGCATGACCATGTTTGAAGATGGCCTCAAAGATGTCAAGGCTGATAACGTCAGAGTGCGTGATGTCGCCGAGGTTATGGCTGAAGCGATACTGCGCTGAAAAGGACATGAATCAAAGAAACCGGGCACCATTATGTGGCTGTCCGGTTTCATTGTCCCTAAAAAATGCCCCCCCCCGCGTCACCCTCATGACCAACGCCTCCGGAAGCATAATCTCTCAATGAAAAGTATTTTTCAGAACTCCTATATAGTGCTTTTTTTTTAGCCATCGGTATGCTATTTAATCGAAACTAAATTTTAATACCTCATCGGGGAGGCATCATGAGCAACCAAGGCAAAAATGAGCAACTGACCAAGTGGGTAGCAGAAGCCGCAGCATTGTGTGAGCCTGAAACGATCCATTGGTGCGATGGTTCGCAGGAAGAGTACGATACGCTCTGTAATAATCTGGTCGCGAGCGGCACTTTCAAAAAGCTGAATCAGGAAAAACGCCCGAACAGTTATCTGGCATGGTCTGATCCAGGTGACGTTGCCCGTGTTGAAGACCGCACCTACATCTGCAGTATTTCCAAGCAGGATGCCGGTCCGACCAACAACTGGATGCACCCCAAGGAGATGAAGGAAACCCTGAACAAGCTCTTCAAAGGCTGCATGAAGGGTCGCACCATGTACGTCATTCCGTTCAGCATGGGCCCTCTCGGCTCGCCGATTGCCAAAATCGGCGTTGAAATATCAGACTCTCCCTACGTTGCCGTCAATATGCGTATCATGACCCGCATGGGCAAGGCCGTTCTCGAAGTGCTCGGCAATGGCGAGTTTGTCCCTTGCCTCCATTCGGTCGGTGCTCCGCTTGAACCGGGCCAGAAAGACGTGCCGTGGCCCTGCAACAAGGAAAAATACATTGTCCACTTTCCCGAAGAGCGTGCAATCTGGTCGTTCGGAAGCGGTTACGGCGGTAACGCCCTGCTGGGGAAAAAGTGCCTTGCGCTCCGCATCGCTTCCAAAATTGCCAAGGATGAAGGATGGTTGGCTGAGCATATGCTTATTTTAGGCATTGAATCCCCGGAAGGTGAAAAGACCTACCTCGGCGCTGCGTTCCCGAGCGCCTGCGGCAAGACCAATCTGGCGATGCTGGTTCCGCCCGAAAGCTTTTCCCAAAACGGCTGGAAAATAACGACTGTTGGTGATGACATCGCCTGGATCAAGCCGGGACCTGACGGCAGACTGTATGCGATCAATCCGGAATACGGATTCTTCGGAGTTGCGCCCGGTACCTCGGACAAAACCAATCCGAATGCCATGATTTCCTGCGCTTCCAATTCAATTTTCACCAATGTGGCATTAACGCCGGATGGCGATGTCTGGTGGGAAGGGATGACGGAGGCAAAACCACACCTTCTGACCGACTGGCAGGGCAACAAATGGACGCCTGATTGCGGCAGAAATGCAGCACATCCCAACTCCCGCTTCACCTCGCCTGCCGGGCAATGCCCCTCAATCGACCCGGAATGGGAAAATCCTGCCGGCGTGCCGATGGCAGCCTTTGTCTTCGGCGGCCGTCGCAATACGGTAATCCCTCTGGTATATCAGGCGTTCAACTGGAGTTTCGGCGTTTATATGGCAGCCACCATGGGTTCCGAGACGACCGCCGCAGCGGTCGGTGCCACCGGTGCCGTACGGCGTGACCCGTTTGCCATGCTGCCGTTCTGCGGGTATCATGTCGCTGATTATTTCGCACACTGGTTACAGGTAGGGCGGACGACCCCCGTGCCACCACGAATCTTCAGTGTCAACTGGTTCCGTAAAGACGAAAACGGCAACTTCCTCTGGCCTGGCTACGGGGAAAATATGCGCATCCTGAAATGGGTCGTTGAGCGGGTTAACGGTAATGCCGCAGCGGTGGAAAGCCCGCTCGGATGGATGCCGAAATACGAAGATCTTGATTGGACAGGCCTGGACAGTGTCACCCGCGATCAGTTTTACGAGCTGATGTCGGTCGACCGCAATGCCTGGAAGGATGAACTCGTTTCTCACGAAGAGTTGTTTGTTAAAATGTATGATCGTCTGCCGAAAGAGTTTTCACACATCCGTGAACTGATTCTGTCAGGTGTGTGGCGATCACCGGAACATTGGGAGCAGTTTCACCCTTCAACAGATCAGAACAGTTAATTTCACGGTAACTGCATCTTGAATCGTAAAAGGGCACTGCGTCGGCGGTGCCCTTTTTTAGTCGTCCACCTCGATTTCTCTCACGCGCAGCTCTTCGCCAGACACGATGGTGACTCTATTGCTTCCGCACTGTTCGCACGAACCATAAAGTTCTGTGAGTGGCGTCTCCTCACGGCAATCAAGACACTGTCCCTTACCGGGGATCCTGATGATGTTCAGCCTGGCTCCCTCCAGCAGGGTCTCCCGGGAGCAGGCGTCAAAGCAGAATGCGATCGCTTCCGGTACAACACTGCTCAGGACTCCAATTTCAATGTCGAGTGAAGTGACACGCCGTCCCCCGGCATGATCAAGGCAGAGTTCAATAATTCCCTGAGTAATAGACATTTCATGCATGGCTTCTCCTGTTGACCATAAAAAAAGCCTGCGAGGCTGAAACCCCGCAGGCTTTTATGCACTCCCCTGAGGGAAAGCAAATTACTTCTTAGGAGCTTCCGGAGCAGCTGCAGGAGCAGCAGCAGGTGCAGCGCCACTCTTTGCGGTCATCGGAGCCTGAACAGGCTTCGGTGCCTCAACAGCAGGTGCAGGTGCAGGTGCTTCTTCTTTTTTCTTGCAGCCAGCTGCGAAAACAGTTGCAAGTGCCAGTACGAGTGTCAAGGAGATCAGCTTTTTCATGTGTGTTACCTCTTTCTTTTGTGAGTTTACCATTTGAACGCAATGCGCATGGTTTCTAAATCGACCTAGGAATATACGCATATTATTGAGAGAGTCAAGTCTTTTATTGCATAGCTTTGATTTATTGGCCTTGATTGGCGCCCTGCATGTCATTTTCTAAAGCGCACATAAGCTTTTTAAGGTCAAGTTGAATGGCTGTGCCTTCAATAATGGTAAGCGTACTTTGTGCAAAGACGCTATCCGGAGGTGAGCTGAAGGAAACTTCTTCTTCGCAAGCGATTCTTATTATTGAATCGACAAGAAAAGCAAGTGAGGCCACCTCCTGCCTGAGTACAACTATTTTACCGGGCTGGTGTTGTTGGCGAAGACCAAGGAAACGTGACAGTATCATTGCCGCAACAATGTCTCCGTGAAAACTCAAAACGCCCGCATAGTATGCTGGAGCAAGCGGTATCGGCCACATCTGCGGGGGATCGGCGACCTCAGCCACATCGGCAACATCCAGCGCGTACAGCGAATCCTGAAGTGAAAAAACAAGAAATTTTCTGTTACTGTTGTTCATACTGTTCAAATTACCCGTGATCGACCTGAAAACGTTCCACGACAGCCATGAGCTCTTCCGCAAGATGGGCAAGCTCTTTCGTCGCGAGTGCCATGTCCTGCATCGCGGCAAGCTGTTCTTCGGTTGCGGCAGAAACCTGCTCGGTGGAAGCAGCGTTGTCGTCGGCCAAGCGAGCAATTTCGTCAATTGCTGTTACCATTTTTTCCGAGCCATCTTTCTGCATCAGGGAAAGATCGGCAATGCTGGAGGCTTTACGTTCAGTATCAAGGACTGTTTTGAGTATTTCCTGGAAAGCAGTGGCGGTTACATCGACATTTTTTTTCCCCTCTTTGATGCTTCGTGAGCTTTCAACGATTGCTTCAAGGACCTTGTGGCTCTCTTCACGGAGAGTCTCGATCATGTCGTTGATGTCGGAAGCGGATTGAGCAGAACCATCGGCCAGTTTGCGCACTTCTTCGGCGACCACCGCAAAACCTTTGCCGTATTCTCCCGCTCTGGCGGCCTCAATCGAAGCATTCAGGGCAAGAAGGTTCGTCTGACGGGCAATGTTTCCGATGCAGTCAGCAACTTTACCGACCTTCTGGAGCTTGCTGTTAAAGGTATCGAACTGCTTACCGATCGACTCCTGCGCGGCAAAAAATTCTTTCATTCTCTCCAGAGACTCATTCGCCAAGGCGCCACCGTGCTGTGCGGTCATACTTGTTTCCCGTGCCGTTTTTGCCGTCTCATGGGCGCGTGTGGCAACCATTTCAATTGAAATTGCCATTTCACGAATGGTTTTTGCCCCCTTTTCAACCAACTCGGCCTGGGTTTCCGCACCGCGGGAAATCTGTTCAATTGCCTGCGCAACCTCTTCAGTCGAAGCATTAATTTCCAGAGCCGTTGAGCTTAACTCCCGGGCAGAATCGGACAGCTGGCCGGAAGTTCTTTTTATGTGGCGAATCAGGTCGCGCAGATTCTGCAGCATCAAATTGATCAAGGCCGCAAGTTCGTGGCTTTCGTCCGGAACCGCTGATGGCCGTATGGCAACGTCTCTGGTCAGATCGCCACGGCTTATGGATTCAGCCGAATCGGTCAGAATCCCAAAATTAGCGGTAAAGCCTTTTGAAAAAATCCATCCAAGGATCAAGCCTATCGTCAGGGCAACTACATAGCCAAGAATGACACTGATCTCTGCTGAATAACCGAGCAATTCTACCAGGCGGGGACTGAATGCGACAACTGCAACCACTACGACGAAACCGATGATAAATTTATAGCCTATAGGAATACGCATGCTCTACCCTCCATAAATATGCAATGATTCGTTACAAACGACGATATATCCGCTCCACCGGGCAGATGGCAGCAAAAAGATGGCGTACTCCGGCTGTCACTGTTTCAGATTTTCCGAGCACCAGTATACCACCGGTCGGCAAAATGTCTGCAATACCGCGCACTATTTTTTCCTGATCATGCCGGGTAAAATAGATGAGAGTGTTGCGACAGAGGACCAACTGGCACGGGTCAAGAGTTTCAACATCCATAAGATTGTGCTGATGAAACGAGACCATATTCCGGATTTCAGCTGTTAACTGCAGGCGCTTTCCCTCTGGGACAAAGTAGCGCTCACCGAAGGAGTGCGGAAGGTCCTTCAGACGGTCCTCGGTATATTCTGCACGAACAGCAGTCTGTAAAATATCACTGTCAATGTCGTATGCAGCAATCTCTACCGGTGTATGCAGGAGTTGTCGAGAATAATACTCACGCAGAATCATGGCCACAGTATAGGCTTCTTCCCCGCCGGCACAGCCGAGACTATAACAGCGAAGCTTTTTCCGTTCGGCAATCGCCTTTTGAAACAGAGAGGGAAGTATGCCCGTTTGCAGCTTTGCAAACATGGAAGGATTGCGAAAAAAATGGCTTACATGGATGGTTAGCGTCTTCTTGAGGTGATCAAGTTCCTGCTCGCTTTGCTGTAACAAAGTACAATACTCAGCAGCGTCACTGCAGCGACATGAGCGCATCCGAATGGCAATGCGGCGCTTCATGCAGTTGTCCTTGTAGATTGACATGCTGAAGCCGCGGCGCATGTTGAGGACCCTGCTGATCTCAGTCAGCGCATCATCACTTATTTCCAGTGAATCCACCAGGGAATGTCCTGACAAAAGGTGCATCATGGTAACCTCTTCATCCACTTTCGCGCGTATTCTTTAGTAGCACGAAGCCGTCTGCGACGCAACCGCTAGAAAAGAGAGGCATTAAACTCGCCACCGGCATTTCCTTTGGAAAAAATATTGCGGTGCCTTAATAGGCAGTGCTACAGTGCAGACCATGTCTCAGGAACCGGACCACACATCTCTGCTGACTGATAGCCCTGTGAATGTCGCAGACAGCGCTGCGCTTCTGCTTGAAGCCCTCACTGCCGACAAGGATCATCTGTTTACTGTCATCCAGACGCACCGTGCAGAGGTGCTTCAGGCCGCGCTGCGTAATCCGAACCTGGACTCGAAGCATCTTGGTGCTTTTTTTAAACGTCGGGGAGTTGGCCCTCTTCTCGCCGCCATCTACGCACACAAGCGGCTTATGGAGTCACATTCTGTCAAAGTGGCTCTGGTTGCTCATCCGGATACTCCGCCTCATATTGCGCAAACGGTGCTTCCTCTCCTGTATATCTTTGATTTGCTCAAGCTGTGCCACATACCGGGGGTTCCGGCTGACATACATCTCGCCGCAGAACGTAAAATAGTCCAGCAGTTGCCCACTCAGCCGCTTGGGAACAAGCTGACAATGGCGCGGCGGGGAACTGCTGCAATTGTTGAGGCATTGCTGCGTGAAGGTGCACAGAATATCATAGAAATATGTCTTGATAATCCGCATCTGAAGGAGGGGGCGCTGCACCAGTTTCTTACCTCGTCACACGCAACTGCGGAAAATGTCTCACTGGTTGCCCGGAACAGCCGCTGGAAAAACCGCCCGAATATTCGATTGGCAATCCTTAAAAATCCCCGTACCCCGTTGATCTGGTTCACCCTGTTTCTGCCCGGCCTACCCGCCGCTACACGGCTCGATCTGCTTGCTTCACCCCGCCTGACGTTTGCTCAAAAAGAGCTTGTCCGAAAGTCCGGATCACGGTCTCCCGCATGAAGCATTTTTTAATTTTTATTATAGCACTTTGTGTTACCCCTCTTTTAGCGGTTGATGCTGCTGAATATGGGGTAACCGTGACTTCAACCCCGGTGTTGAATTCTCCCGATTTTAAAGGCGTTTTTGGAGGGACGAGCGGGGCGGCTTTGAAGACAGATCGCTGCGGGCAGGTGCGTGAACTCGAGTACATCGCCTTACCGGGTACTGTATTTACGATTGTGAAAAAACAACCGTCTGCGTCAGACACTATTTACCAGGTTGAGACTGATGAATATACCGCTCCGGCAGATACCCGACTATATATCGACAGCCGCTTTTTACGTCCGGCGCGGTCGGCTGTTCCGCCTAGTCGAGCGCCGTTGCCGTCACGTGAAGCAATTGTGTCAGCTCTCACGGCAGCAGTCGGCAGTAGATATGTCTGGGGTGGTAACGTTCTCGGCGGCGTGCCTGAGCTCTCTGCATGGTTCTACAAGGGCATTCGAGAGGAGGAAAGAGGCCGACTTACACTGGCGGGACTTGATTGCTCAGGGCTGCTCTATCAAGCAACCGGAGGTTGGACTCCCCGTAACACAGCTCAGCTGCTCATGTATGGACAAGGTGTTGACATCGCAGGAAAATCCTCCCGTGATATTTCTAACGTGCTTCTGCCGCTTGATTTGATTGTCTGGAACGGCCATGTCATCATCGTGCTTGATCAGCAGACCGCTATTGAAAGCCGGCTTGTATGCGGCAAACCGGGAAACGGCGGGGTGGTAATGACGCCATTGTCGCTGCGGATAGCAGAGATAATGCGAACGCGTCACCCTGTAAACTCGTGGCCAAGCGGTACAATACAGAAGAATATTTTTATTGTGCGCCGCTGGTATGCCGAACCGCAGACTGTTTCAGAAATTAAATTTCCTCTACCTGTAAAAAATAATTGACTTACATGCAATAGTTGGGTATAAAAACCATCCTTCCCGCGCTTCATGGGCCTGATTCCTTTAATGGAACAGCGCGGCAAGTTTCAAACGTCCCCTTCGTCTAGCCTGGCCCAGGACACCGCCCTTTCACGGCGGCGACACCGGTTCAAATCCGGTAGGGGACGCCAAATTATCAGAAAGGTCACTTTTCTTCGGATTAGTGACCTTTTTTCTTTTGCAACTTGATACCCGGTTCCAGATCCTTTACCGAAAACCAAAATTTGTGCTATTTGCCGAATAAGCTGTTGCACACGCATAGCAAATAAATTACAGTAACCGCCATTACCATTAATGCATTGGCGGTGGTGTGGGTCTATGAAATTCTACAATCGTGTCAGCGAACTGGAAGAGCTTGCCAGTCTCCACGAGCAATCGGCATCATCCGGCAGAATGACCGTTATTACCGGTCGCCGGCGGGTCGGCAAGACGATCCTGGCTCTCGAATCGGCAAAAACATCCAAACACCTCTACCTGTTTGTCTCCCGCAAGGCGGAATCACTACTCTGCCAGGAATACCTTGAAGAGATCCGGCGCATCGGCACATTGCCTGTCATCGGCGAGATCCGTAACTTTCGCGACATTTTCACTCTGTTGATTGAACTTTCCCGCTCCGAATGCATTACCCTGATCATTGACGAATTTCAGGAGTTTTTCAGCATCAATCCGGCTGTTTATTCCGAGATTCAGGGTATCTGGGACCGCAACAAAGCAACCTGCAAACTGAACTTGATCTGCATCGGTTCGGTTCACTCTCTCATGCACCGCATCTTTCAGGATGCCAAGGAACCACTCTTCGGTCGGGCCGACCGGATCATCTTTCTCAAACCCTTCAGCATCGCTGCTATCCATGAAGTCCTGACTGATCATGGTCACAGTGACACACCGTCCCTGTTCGACAGCTACGCTATAACCGGCGGACTCCCCAAATATCTGGAGATGCTGGCCGAGAACAAGTCACTGACGCATAAGAAGATGCTCGACTTTATTCTCAAGCCGCATTCACCTTTTCTTGCCGAGGGGAAAAACCTGCTGGTGGAAGAGTTCGGCAGGGAATATGGCACCTACTTCTCCATTCTCGAACTGATTGCCTCCGGCAAAACGGCCCGCAGCGAAATCGAATCGGTTCTGGAAATCCACAGCGGTGCATACCTGGCCAAACTGGAAGACGAATACGCCCTGATTGCCAAACACCGTCCGATCAACGCCAAACCTGGCGGCAGGTTGCAGAAGTACTATCTGCGGGATAATTTCCTCAGTTTCTGGTTCCGCTTTATCTACCGCAACCTGTCAGCGATCGAGACCGGCAACTTCGGTTATGTCCGTGAGATCATCGAACGCGATTACGCCACCTGGTCCGGCAAGATCCTGGAGCGCTTCTTTCACGATCTGTTTGCCGCCAGCGGCAAGTATAACCGGATCGGCAGCTACTGGGAACGAGGCAATAAAAACGAAATCGACCTGGTTGCGGTGAACGATCTTCGTAAAGTGCTGGTCATTGCCGAGATCAAACGGAACAAATCCCGCATCAGCTTGCCGGCCCTGCAGCACAAGGCCGAGCGACTGCTGCAGGAATATCAGGGCTATCAGGTTGAGTATCGTGCTCTGGGGCTGGAAGATACGATGGAGTTTTTACCGTCGGGAGTGAAGAGTTAGGGGGTAGCTGCTCATCATTCAATACGTCGCGACAGCTTTCACAACAGTGTTCGCGACGATTTGCGACAAAATTAGTTGCAATTCACGACGATTAACGACATTATTACTGTCGCTATTCGTCGTCAATATCAACAGCGAGACTTGAACATGACTGTTACATTGCTGTCTCCCCAACAAGAAGAGATCCTTGCTTCCCTTGCCCGTCACCCTGATGGACGTAATAGTGAGAGCATTCGGAACGAACTGAGTTACCCTCCGCACCTGCGTACGGTACAGCGCTGGCTCGCCGAACTGGCGGCAAAGCGTCATATTGCTGCTATTGGCAAAGGCAAGGCAACGATCTACCGGCTGCTCGCGCCAACTGACATCCGTATGGCTTCACCCGAATCAGAAACACCCGGTGCGGAAGAAACCTACGAAACGTACATTCCGCTCTCCGAAGAGGGCCGCGAGATATTCTCCCAGGTTCGTCGCCCACGGGGAGCGCGAACCCCTGTCGGGTATGAACGCTCATTCCTCGATGCTTATATCCCCAACACAACATGGTATCTGGGTGAGATGACCCGCAAACACCTGCATCGCATTGGTGATACGGGTGAGCTTAAGCGACCTGCCGGGACCTATGGCCGGGCCATTCTCAACCGGCTGCTGATCGATCTTTCCTGGGCATCCAGCCGCCTGGAAGGGAACACCTATTCCCGCATCGACACACAAAACCTGATCGAGTTTGGCCGTTATGCGGAAGGGAAGGACGCCCAGGAAGCGCAGATGATTCTCAATCACAAGACGGCCATTGAGCTGCTGCTTGATGAGGCAGAATCCGTCGGCTTTGATACACATACCTTCCTCAGCCTGCACGGTCTGTTATCAGAAAACCTGATGCCTGGCCCGGACGCCAGCGGACGCCTGCGTTCCCGGCCTGTCCAGATCGGCGGTTCTGTATTTGTGCCGCTTGCGGCTCCACAACTCATCGAAGAATGTTTCCACGATATACTCGGAAAAGCTTCTGAAATCGAAGATCCCTTTGAACAGGCGTTTTTCATCCTGGTGCATATCCCCTATCTGCAACCTTTCGAGGACGTGAATAAGCGGGTTTCCCGACTCGGGTCCAATATCTCGCTGATAAAACATAACCTCTCACCACTGACGTTTATCGATGTGCCGGATCGGGCCTACATCGACGCCATGCTGGGTGTTTACGAAATGAACCGGATCGAACTGCTCCGAGACCTGTTTGTCTGGGCCTATGAACGATCTACCAGGGAATATGTCCTGGTCCGCAAAAGCCTGGCGGAGCCTGATCCTATTCGGCTTCGCTATCGTCTACAGTTGCACGAACTGGTAGCGGATATCGTTCGCAACAAGCGGCTGGATATTCTGCAGACAATTGAACAGTTCGCAGAGAAGCGCATCGACGAGCAAAATCGCTCCGCCTTTGTCGAAATGGTACAGGATGAGATCAAGCGTCTGCATCCGGGGATAATTGCCCGCTATCGCCTGCGCCCTGCGGAATTTGCGGCGTGGCAGGAGACGAGAAAGTTGTAGTGCTGATCAAGCTCGTCGGATTCCCGTTTAATTATCGACCTGACTCGTGAAGATGAAAAGGTAACAATTGAAAAGCTTAGAGCACTGGAGAGAAATAAATGACATCTGAAACCCACCGACAACTTGCCGACTTTATCTGGAAAATATGCAATCTGCTCCGAGGCCCTTACAAGCGTAATGAATATCGCAAAGTTATCTTGCCGCTTACCGTTCTTCGCCGGTTTGACTGCCTGCTTACACCCAGTAAAGACGCGGTGTTAGAGAAATACCGGGAGATTAAGACCAAGCCTGATACGGTTATCCGTCGTCTACTGGAGGATATAGCGGCAAGAGCTTAAAAATATCAGGGAGTGCATGGAATCAGATTGAAAGCCGGGCTTTAACGAGCCAAAATATGTAGGTATTATTCATTTATCCGTGCTATACTGCGAACAAATACAGCTCAGTTCGGAATTTATATGTTCGAAAGCGTAATTGTCGATCAAAACGCACATTGGGACGGTCCGCTCTATTGCGAGGGAGTTCCCCGTGAAGCGCTTGCCAAAGTAAAAGAGTACCTTGACATTCCTCATATCATAGCCCTGGTAGGTGTGCGTCGTTCCGGCAAGAGTACACTGGTGCGCCAGGTGATTAATCATCTGATCCGGGACAAGGGCGTTCCGCCCCGCAATATCCTTTTTCTGAATCTGGAAAACCCTCAGTTCAGTCGCTATCGGAGCGATGTTTCCTATCTGGAACGCGCCTACGAAGATTACCTCAAGCTTGTTGCTCCGCAGGGTACCGTCTATTGCTTTCTCGATGAAGTACACTATTTTACTGAGTGGCAGGTGTTTGTAAAAGCCAGATACGAACAGCAGCAGATAAAGTTCATCGTTACTGGTTCAAACTCGCATCTGTTGTCATCGGAATTTATAACCCTGCTCTCTGGAAGGGCGCTGCCGGTTGAAGTCTATCCGTTTTCGTTCGCTGAATATGCGTGTGCCAATGGTCTGGAGCTTACGGATGCCGTTGCGGTTACGCGGGAACGCAACCGACTGCGCAAACTTTTTGATGATTATCTCTGTCAGGGAGGATTTCCGGAAACAACGTCCATCAAGCTATCGGCTACCCAAAAAGAAGTCCTGGTCATGTATGCCCGCAATATTCTTTATCAAGACATTGCACCGCGCTTCGCGATCAAAAAGGCCGTTGAACTTGAAAATATGTTTTTTTATCTGGCATCGAACATCTCATCGCTTTACAGCTTCAATAAACTTGCACCGCTGGTCGGGCTTAACGACAAGACGGTAAAGGAATATATGGGATATTTCAGTGACGCATATCTGCTGTTTACCCTCGATCTATTTGCCTTTTCGGTCAAAGAGCTGATCAAGAGCCCGAAGAAAATCTATGCCATTGATACCGGCATGGCCGGAGCCGTTGGCTTCAGTTTTAGCGAAAATCGCGGACATCTGCTGGAAAATCTGGTTTATCTCGAACTGAAACGCAGGGGCAATCAGCTGCACTATTACAAGACGGCCAATGGGCAGGAAGTTGACTTTGCCTGCAGCAGCAAGGGGAAGATCACAAGCCTGATTCAGGTAGTCCTTGATCTTGGTGATGACAAAACCCGCAACCGTGAATTGCGTGCACTGGTAAAGGCACTTAATGAAACAGGTTTGAAGAGTGGCGAGATTGTTACTTACGAGGAAGAAGGTGAACTGAGCGTGGATGGCAAGAATGTCAGGCTGATCCCGGCTTTTCAATATCTCCTCAACACGCAGTAACCGGCTGTTCATATACCATCGTCCTGACTCCCATCGCTCCATTCCATGAAAAAATCAGCGCAATAAAAACTATGGACTATTTTAAGGCTATTGATTATATTTATCGCATCAAGAGTCCTAAATAGGATGTTTATGCAAAATACTAAAACACCAGAAGAGATGGAAGCTGCCTTCGGGCAGCAGTTGCGCGATCTGCGCTTGCGCCGGAACATTGATCAGCGCCAGCTGGCCGAGCAGGCGGGTATTGCCCTGAATGCCGTGAAAAATCTGGAAAACGGCAGAGGGGCTACGCTTACGTCACTGGTGAAGGTGCTGCGCTCCCTTGGGCGGGCTGACTGGCTGGAAACCCTGGCACCGGCAGTTACCATCAGCCCGATGCAGATGCTGAAGGCAAAACAGCCGCGACAGCGTGCCTCCAAAACCAAAGGTAACGCCAATGCATAAACCTGTTCAAGCCATTGAAGTACGCATCTGGGGCAAAACCGTCGGCGCAGTCGCCCTGGCTCCTAATCTGGGATACTACGCCTTCGAGTATGACAGCAAATTCGTCAAGACTGGTATCGAACTGGCTCCGCTTACCATGCCGCTGACAGAAGCCCGTGAACCCTTCATCTTTGTCGATCTTCCCGAGCTGAGTTTCAAACGGCTGCCCGCGATGGTGGCAGATGCCCTGCCGGACGATTTCGGCAACGCCCTGATTGATGCCTGGATGGCAAGTAAAGGTATCGATAAAAAACTGGTGACGCCGCTTGACCGCCTCGCGTACATGGGCAAGCGCGGCATGGGGGCACTTGAATTCAAGCCGGCCAGAACGCCGGCCATTGCCAGCAGCACCGCTATCAAGCTCTCACGCCTGGTCGAAAGTGCCCGTCAGGCTGTTCATGGTCAACTGGGTTCAGACCACCTTGCCAAAGCAGCTCTGGCGCAGATTATTCAGGTCGGCACCTCAGCAGGCGGCGCTCGGGCCAAGGCGGCTATTGCCTGGAATCCTGAGACTGGCGAGATCCGGTCGGGACAGTTTGATGTGGAATCAGGCTTTGAACACTGGCTGCTCAAATTCGACGGTATGGGTGTTGATCGGGAGCTGGGCGGCTCACAGGATTGTGGCCGGATCGAGTATGCCTACTACCGGATGGCCTGTGCCGCCGGCATTACCATGTCACCCTGTCGCCTGCTGGAAGAGAACGGTCGGGCTCACTTCATGACCCGTCGCTTTGATCGTGACGGGAACCACAAACATCATCTGCAATCACTCTGCGCCATGGCGCATCTGGACTACAAACAGAAGGCGACCCATGATTACAGCCAATTTTTGCAGACCGTTGTCCGTCTGGGACTGGATTATACCGCGCTTGAAGAAGCATTCCGGCGCATTGTTTTCAACGTTATGGCGGTAAACTGCGACGACCACACCAAGAATATATCCTTCATGCTGCGGGAAGGCGGGCAATGGGAACTGGCACCGGCATATGATGTGACGTACGCCTTCAATCCATCCGGCGAGTGGACCTGGCAGCATCTCATGGCGGTGAACGGTAAATTTACCGGCATTTCTCAGGCGGATCTGCTGGCGGTTGCCGATCGGTTCGGCGTTGGCACAGCACATAAGGTTATCAGGCAGGTGCAGGAAGCAGTTGCCGCCTGGCCTGATTTTGCCGGATAGGCCGGGGTAAGCCCAGTCGAGAGCAACAGAATTCGTGAACAGAATTACCTGCTGTAGAGGTGTCTGAGCATTCGCGAATTGTGGAGGCAGTACGGAATTTACATTAATACCGGTCAGCCGAGGTCTTTTTCTTGCATTGTTCTTTCAATGCGCGAATCTGGAATAAGCCACATAACTGCAACGGCAGCATAAATGCCGAGCGCCACAAAAGGCTGCCAAAAAGCTATCGGAACGGAGGCTGCATACAAAACCACCGATACCTTTCCTTTAAAATCCTTACCTATCGCTTGAGCCAGTACTGAATTTTTCCCGTGAGTGGAGATTATGGTTTTCGAAAGAATGAAATAGGCCACGGCAGCCATGAAAAGCACAATCCCGTATAGGGCAACAGGCAATGGACTAAAGTGATTCTCGCCAGACCATGCAGTAACAAATGGCACTAATGAAAGCCAGAACAGTAAATGGTTGTTAGCCCATAGTATTGATCCATTAATTTTTTGGATGGTGTGCAGCAGATGATGATGGTTGTTCCAGTAAATGGCAATATAGATAAAACTTAATACATAGCTAAGAAACAACGGCACCATATGCACAAGAGCATTCAGGCTGACTTCATGCGGCACTTTAAGTTCAAGAACCATTATTGTAATTATGATGGCTAGAACCCCATCACTAAACGCTTCTATACGATTCTTCAGCATATCAAATTCCATCCCTAACATGTAGTTGGTGATCGCAGCCGGCAGCCCCGCCCTAAAACAAGGCAGGCAGACGGAAACTACAAGCGATTTGTGACAAATGACAGTCGATGAGAGGCGGTAAAGTCTGGTAACACCCGTCAGTCCAGATCAAACAGGAGCACTTCCGCCGGTCCGTCACCGGAAACAGTCAACCGCTCTTCGTTACTTACCGCCAGCCCGTCACCACGCATCATTTTCTGCCCATTCACCACAACATACCCGCGAGCAACCTGCAGCCAGGCATGGCGGTTCTGCGCAATTTCGTGAACGATTTCATCGCCTGAATCAAGGAGAGTCGCATACAGGTTGACATCCCGATGGATGGTAACAGAGTTGTCCCGGCCATCCGCTGAGGCAATCAGTCGCAATTTCCCCTGTTTCTCCTCATCAGGATAAAATTTTTGTTCGTAGCTCGGTTTCACCCCATCCGTATCGGGCACGATCCAGATTTGAAGGAAGTGCACCAACTCCGTGCGGGAGTGATTGAACTCACTGTGGGTGATGCCGGTTCCGGCACTCATGCGTTGCACTTCGCCCGGAACAATAACCGATCCGTTTCCCATGCTGTCCTTGTGCTCCAGCGCCCCTTCCAGGACGTACGAAATGATTTCCATGTTGCGATGCGGATGAGTCGGGAATCCCTCACCCGGCTGTACCCGGTCCTCGTTAATAACCCGCAGATCCCTGAACCCCATGTGCTCGAGATCGTAATAATTGGCAAAAGAAAACGTGTGATAGGTATTCAGCCAGCCGTGATCGGCATGGCCACGTTGATCTGCTTTTCGAATAGTGAACATTGTATATCTCCTTGTATTTATGGCAAAGCAAGTGCAGCCAATCCCCCAGCTGCCACGCTCGCCGGTTACCGTATTCCCCCCTAACAATCCTTGATGACCTCAATTGAAAAATCGACACCCCCAAACAGTTGGGGCAACACACCTTTTCCTATGCCGACAATCCCCTGACCATCATTTCGGAGACGCCTTCGCCAATAGGGAAGATCTGCTCCGGCGTTATGTCCAAAAAACGCAGTTGTCCGTCAAGTTGCAGCATGGTGAGACCATGAACTGCCGACCACACTTGCAGCCCAATCTGTTGGGCATCACCGGCTCGGAAATCGCCGCTGGACTGGCATGTTTCTATCGTCTCGATGAGCTGATTGAATGTCTGCATACCAGCGGCATGTAATTCCGGATATTTTTCGGGATTTAGGGCACAGGCTTCATTGAACATCACACGATAATACTCCCGTTCTGTCATGGCAAACCGGAAATATACCCGCCCGGACTCCCTGAACGCTTCAAGCGGCCTGTCGCGAAATTGGTCAATACTTTGCTTTGTTGTTTCGTAAAGGATCTTGAATCCCTTTTCTGCAATTGCAGCCAGCAAGGCATCCTTACATGAAAAATGCCGGTACAGTGCTGATCTGCTCACTCCAGCTTTAGTACCTACAGACCTCAAGGTCAAATTATGAGCTCCCTGCTCCCTCACGATCTCAATACCAGCCTGGATCAATGCATATCTTAAATCGCCATGATGGTATTTTTTTGGCCCCATTGCCGGATCAGTCATTTACTTCTCCTCGAATCTTCAGATGTCATCTTTATAGCACAAAAAATACATGTTGACTACGACAACATTCTTTTGATATTTATATGTTGACAGTAACAACATTAGTAAATGGTTTATCGCACCATCAAGAGGTTGATCATGTACTCCATTGCCATAAAGATGCTTTTTGCCGACCGGTTAAAATATTACGGTCTGATTCTGGGCATATCTTTTGCCGCCATGCTCATAGCTCAGCAGGCATCCATCCTGGTCGGCTTGACTGAGCAAACGGGAGCATTTATCCGAGACACCGCACAGGCTGATCTCTGGATAATGGATTCACAGGTGCGCTTTTCACAGGATTCACTTCCGATACGAGACATGGTGCTACAGCGGGTACGGGGTGTAAGCGGGGTTCAATGGGCAGTGCCACTGCGACAGGGTTTCATGAAAGGACAGATGACCGATGGGACACGTTTTTCCCTGATTCTTGTCGGAATTGACGATGCGACTCTTATCGGGGGGCCACCGTTTATGGTTAACGGTGACCGTTTAGATATCCGGAGTGACCGTGCTGTATTTATAGATGCCGATGCCCCTGACAAATTGCGGATGAAACGTGGCGGCGGTCGTTCCATGACGGTTGGTGATCGTTTTTCAGTCAATGAGCATGACGCCAAGATTGTCGGGAGCTATCGAGGACGAAGATCATTTTTCTGGGAACCGGTGATGTACACAACCTACAGCCGCGCCCTGAGCTTTGCACCAATGGAGCGCAACCTTATGTCATTCGTTCTGGTAAAGGTCGAACCTGGCGAAAGCATAACAAACGTTGCAAAAGAAATTGAGACCAGAACCGGCCTGAAAGCCCGCACAAATAAAGAGTTTATCCATCTCACCGCCCGCTACATAACCACAGCTACCGGCATCCTGATCAATTTCGGTACGGCTGTGGTATTGGGAATAATCATAGGGCTTCTGGGAGCAGGCCAGACTTTTTACAACTTCACTCTCGACAACCTGCGCTACTATGGCGCTCTTAAGGCTATGGGGGTTACTAATAGGACTCTGACAAAAATGGTTATGCTGCAGGGGCTTGTAGTCGCAGCGATCGGCTATGGACTCGGCGTCGGTATTGCGGTCGTAATAGGCGAACTTCTTATCAAGGGCGGGCTGGCGTTTTCTATGATCTGGCAGATCCCGCTCTTCACCGCCTTCTCGATTGTGACCATCTGCCTGCTGACCAGCGTAATCAGCCTGCAGAAAGTCTACAAGCTGGAACCTGCCGTTGTATTCAAGGGGTGATGTCATGACTGAAATGACCTTGGGAAATAGCAATAAACCCTTTGCCGTATCGTGCTCCGGTCTGACGAAGGTGTTCGGAGAGGGAGACAACCGGGTTGAAGCGTTGCGTGGTATCGATCTGCACATTGAGGACGGCGAACTGATGATGCTGGTCGGGCCTTCCGGGTGCGGCAAAACAACTCTGATTTCGATTATTGCGGGCATATTGGATAAAAGCGACGGTTCGTGTTCGGTGTTTGGTCGTGATATCAGCGCGCTGTCGGCCGATGAAAAGGTGCTCTGGCGGGCAGATTCAGTCGGCTTCGTTTTCCAGTCCTTCAACCTGCTTCCGGCACTGACTGTACGAGAAAATGTTGCCGTGCCTCTCCTGATAAATCAGGTAACCCATAAAGAGGCATTGGAGCGTTCATCGGTGCTCCTTGAGAGAGTGGGCCTCGGTCACCGTATGGACAAGTACCCGCAGGAACTTTCAGGAGGCCAGCAGCAACGGGTTGCAATCGCACGTGCTCTGGTTCATCGACCACGCATAGTTGTCTGTGATGAGCCCACCAGTGCTCTGGACAGTGAAACCGGCCATGGCGTAATGGACCTCTTGCGTGAAGTTGCCGTTTCTCCAGATCAGGCACTTGTGGTTGTGACCCACGATTCCCGAATTTTTAATTATGCCGACCGGATTGCCCGTATGAACGATGGCCACGTTGTCTCAGTGGAGGCCAAAAACGGATTAAACCGGTTATAACACTACAACAGTCAGGAGTAAATGCCATGTTGAAACGAAACTATATCACCATAACCCTCTCCATAATCGGTTTGATACTGATGCTGAAAATGACGCTATCGCACGGTGATGTTCCGTTGGCACAACCAGTATCACCGCCTGCAGCAAAGCCCTTCAAAGACGTTGTTTCCGGTGCTGGGTTGATTGAAGCCAGTACACGCAACATAGCTATCGGCTCTCATTACCAGGGAGTCGTTTCTGCCATATTCGTGAAACTAGGCGACCACGTGGAAACCGGGGCGCCACTGTTCAAGCTCGATGACCGTCAGGCGCTGGCGGAAGTAAAGGTACGGGAAGCGGCGGTCCTTGTTGCCCGGGAATCTCTCAACCGGTTGCAGAGTCTTCCAAGGAAAGAGGAAATCCCGATATCAGCAGCCAGGGTAAAGGAGATGAGCGAGCAGGCCAGAGAGGCAGAAGATCGCCTCCGGCTTCAGGATGCAGTACATGACCCCCGCGTTGTAAGTCGAGATGACCGGATTAAAACCAATTCTGCCGTGAAAACGACCAAAGCCCGACTGGAACAGGCTCAAGCCAGTGACGAACTGCTTAAAGCGGGTGCGTGGCAGCACGATATTGCCATTGCCACAAGCCAGCTCGTCCAGGCTGAAACAAATCTGCAGGCTGTCAAAACCGAACTGGAACGTCTGACAGTTCGCTCACCCATAGCGGGAGAAATACTGCAACTTACTATCAAATTGGGAGAATTTGTTTCTCCCGGAACAGGCACGCCATTAGTCATCGGAGATACCAGGACCTTACACGTTCGAGTTGATATCGATGAAAATGATGCCTGGAGGGTAAAATCCCAAGCCAAGGCGGTCGGCAGCCTGCGTGGTAACAGCGGCATCAAATCTGAACTCAACTTTGTTCGTTTTGAACCAATGGTAATCCCCAAGAAATCATTGACCGGATCGACCGACGAGCGTGTGGATACCCGTGTCCTACAGGTAATTTATGCCATAAATGCGCAGAAACTCCCCCTGTATGTTGGACAA
This sequence comes from Desulfuromonadales bacterium, assembly GCA_013349405.1. GTDB lineage: Bacteria > Desulfobacterota > Desulfuromonadia > Geobacterales > Pseudopelobacteraceae > JACRCG01. The sequence continues at coordinate 24,747 of DUZS01000012.1, forward strand.
CAGATGGATGTCTATCTGGAGGCCGGTAACGGACCGGACGGGAGGACGCCATGAGAGTGATGTGTCTACTCCTGATACTATCGTTGTCAGCAGGCTGCACAACTATCACTGCAAACAAATCATCCGCTGAGCAGATGCCTGAACATTGGCAAACAGAATCAGGGCAAAGATTGCCGCAGGTAAAAGACGTTGATCTGTCAACATGGTGGGGACAATTCGGTGATGAGCGGTTGAACACGCATATAAAGATGGTTATTGAAGCCAATCATGACTTGAAACTGGCCAAGTCCCGTGTCATTGAGTCACGCGAATTGAGGAACGCGCGACAGGGATTCCTGGCACCACAGATTGATGCCACGGCTTCTTATTCCCGTGTCAGACAAAGTCAAAATGCATCGACGTTCCCACCGTTAGCTGGCAGTAGATCCAATTATACTATGATCAATAGCGGCCTGGAAGCATCGTGGGAACTCGACCTTTATGGTGGTGTCCGGGCTGGTGTGGATGTTGCCGATGCTGAGTTGAAAGTTTCAGAACTCGATGGCTACGCAATTCGGATCGCTGTTATTGCAGAGGCTGTCCGTAACTATGTGGAGTTGCGTGTACTCCAACAACAATTACTTGCTGCAGAGGAGAACAGCTCAAGTAGTCAAAGTATCGAAGACATCGTCACAATAAAAGAGTCGAATGGACTGGTTCCCCTGCTTGACGTGTATCGAGCAGAAGCAGAGCGTAGCTCAGCTGATGCCGAAGTTGCACGTTTGGAAGGTGAGGTCGAGCGAGTCAAAAATCGCCTTGCCGTACTTGCAGGTCAGCGGCCTGGCGCGTTGAGCGCCGTGCTGGGGAGCGGAATGGTTCCACATGTTCCTGATACGGTTGGTCTATACGCCCCGGCTGAACTTTTATCTCGTCGTCCAGATATATTGAAAGCTGAACAGGAAGTTATTGCAGCTTCGGGCAGGGTAAAGATCTCCAGGACTGATTTGTATCCGAGAGTTTCTCTGCTTGGTTCAATCGGTACACAAAGCATTTCGCTCAGCAACTTATTTGCCGCTGGCAGTAATTACTGGGCTGCCGGGCCTTCCATTCGATTCCCTTTGTTTAATTTCGGAAGACTTAAGTCACTGGTTAAAGCAGAAGAAGCACGCCAGCAGCAAGCGGTTGTCGGTTTTGAGAAATCCGTCCTGACTGCCCTCGAAGATGTTGAGAGCAGTATCGTGCTGTATATCAGATCCGAGGAGAGACGGAGGCATCTTGCTTCCGCTGTTGAAGCAGCGTTACAGGCAAGGAAACAAGCTGAGGATCTCTATCAATCCGGTATTGGCGACTATTTACCCGTTCTGGACACCCGGCGCACACATGCTGACTTACGTGTGCAACTTCACCAAGCTGAAGGCAATGCCGCTAAAGCGCTGATAGGTCTGAATACTTCTCTGGGAGGAGGATGGGATGTAGTGCAGCATGTTGTCTCAAATCAGTAGTAGGAGATCAAAAAATATTTCAACAAAACGCTTTGGTAATGAAAGACATGACGAGACACCTGCCATATATTCCGTTCGACAGTCCGGATGACTCAGTGGGGCGGCTTGCATGGTGCAAACGGGTAAATGGAATGAATCTGGAATGCCTTGGCGAAGCTCGCTTCGATGAGAGAATACAATTACTGACTTGATACCTCGTAGCTTGCTGAGTGGTAGTATATTAGCTACGCTGTTTTCCTATCCAGACTCCGGATCTGAATCGCCTCAGCGATGTGCTGCTCATGAATCGTCGCACTGCCTTCAAGATCGGCAATGGTGCGGGCTACCTTCAGGATGCGGGTATATGTGCGGGCGGAGAAACCAAGGCGGTCGGTGACAAGCTCCAGCATGCGGTTGCCACTTGCGTCCAGTTCGCAGTACTTTTTGATAAAACGTGGCGTCATCAGGGAGTTGCACTGTTTTTGGCTATCCGCCAGTTTATATTTTCTGAACCTAATCCAGCAAAAAAGGAACATCATCAACTACTGACTGCCAGACGGTTGACAGGTCAACACCAAAATATTGATGGATCAATTTGTCACGGAAACCGGCGAGATCCTTCCACGGCAAGCCGGAGTGACTTTCCCGAAAACGAGCCGAAAGATTCTTGGTTGCCTCGCCGACAATTTCGAACTGCCGTATGACAGCGTCCTGTACCAAGCGGTTCGCCCTAAAGCTTCATCATCCATGCCAATGGTGTATGTGGTTATCTGCTCCAGAGCATCCACAATAAGCGCAAGATAAACCTGATCGTCTCGAATCATGATGAAATTACCTTGAGTTCTTTCCTTATACGGTCAATCAGATGGGGGCTGACCGCCTGCTCAGTCAGCAAGTCAATCTTAACCCCCAGCAGTTCTGAAAGTTCCCGTTCTATTCGAATGACACCGAGGAGACTTTTCTGCTCTTTGAACCAGACCATAAGATCCAGGTCGCTGTTGGGACTGGCTTCATTTCGGGCATAAGAACCAAAAACACAAATTTTTTCCGCGCCGTGTTGGCGCATAAAACTAATTATCTTGTCGTCGAACCTGGTGACCTGTGCCATGAATAACCCTTTCTCAAACACCTACTCTTTTTTGTTCTCAGCATCAATTATTACGCCGTTTTTCTATCCAAACTCCGGTACTGAATCGCCTCAGCAATATGCTGCTCATGAATCGTCGCACTGCCATCAAGATCGGCAATGGTACGGGCTACCTTGAGGATACGGGTGTAGGTGCGGGCGGAGAAACCGAGGCGGTCGGTCACCAGTTCCAGCATACGGTTGCCGCTGGCGTCCAGTTCACAGTATTTCTTTATGAAGCGCGGAGTCATCTGGGCATTGCAGTGGATTTTGGTTCCTTTGTAACGTTCCAGCTGGATTTCTCGCGAATGCTCAACGCGTTTGGCGATTGCTGCCGAGCTTTCCGCTTCGCCCCGGTCGGCCAGATCACGATATTTGACAGCGGGCACTTCGATATGGATATCGATACGATCCAGCAGCGGGCCGGAGATACGGGAACGGTAGCGGTGAATGGCAACCGGAGTGCAGGTGCAGGGGTGAGTCGGATCGGATAAATATCCGCAGGGGCAGGGGTGTGTTAACCTTTCTCTACTATACCCACTTAAAACGGCACTCGTTCTCAATTCAAATTCCCCTCGAAAAACAGCAGCTTCCCGGTTATCCCGAATTTCCCATCACAGTCGGCGAACACATCCGCAAGAAAAGAATGGATCTCGGCCTCTTCCAGAGAGAAGTCGCGGAGATCATCGGCGTCACCGAATCCTCTATCTGGAACTGGGAGCACGGCACCGAACCAGAACTGCAATATAATCCAAGTATTATCAAATTTCTAGGTTATATTCCGTTCGACTGCCCGGATGACACATTCTAATTATCTTGCATTATCCGCCACTGCCTGTCGGAACTTTCATTTCAAGTACCATGATGGTGATTATGCTCGCCAGCACTCCATCACTGAATGCTTCAAGCCTGTTCTTCCCCATAAATAACCTCACCCAAAGTAGTTGTTCGTTGAAAATATATCTTGAAATTGACTGATTGGTAAAGTATTTTGTCCGTATGGGACGAGTAAGCGATGCAAGGGAACGGATTTTGGCGGCAGCTCTTGAGTTGATCTGGGAGCAAAGCTATCACTCGGTAGGGGTGGATGCCATCTGCAAACGTGCCGGCGTACGCAAAGGCACATTCTACCACTTCTTTCCCTCTAAAGCTTATTTGTCTGCTGCGGCGATACATCAGCACTGGCAAGAGTATAAGCCGCTACTCGACAGCATATTCTCGCCGACAGTGGCGCCACTGGCAAGGCTCGACGCCTACTTCAATAAAGTGTACGAGTTTCAGAGCGAGCGCAAGCATTTGTCAGGTTTCGTCTGCGGTTGTCCCTATTTCGATCTTGGAATTGAAGTAGCTACCTTGGACAAGGAAATTCTTGTCCAGGTTCGCTGCGTGATCGATCTCTATTTCAGGTATTTCGCATCTGCGGTTCGTGATGCTGTAGCGCAAGAGGTTATTGCAGCAACGGATACCGATACATCCGCGCGCCGGTTGCTCCATTATTTCGAGGGTACACTGATGAATGCCCGTATTCACAACGATCCGGAACTGCTTCGCGACCTGCCTGAAGGGGCAAGGCAACTGCTGGGAGTAACATCGGTCAATCGATAAGGACCGCCGGGAACGTCAGCAGATTCCCGGTATTTTTTACCCTTTTACTTGACCGCATGGTCAACTACACAATTCAAAAAGGAGATCGTAATGCCAGTTATCACTTTGGAAGGCGGCAAACTGAACCGGGAGCAGAAACGGGACCTGATCCACCGTTTCACGTCAGTGGCTTCGGAGGTAACCAACATCCCTCCCCAGTTTTTTTCGGTGTTGATCCGTGAGCAGGAGGATGCCAATCTAGGCTTCGGCGGAGAAACCGTCGAAGAGATCAAAGCAAGGATGCAGCCATGAACCGTATTGGTCCAAATGTGTTTGTTCCTCCCATGCCGGTAGCACTGGTAGGAGCCATTGTTGAAGGCAAACCTAACTTTATGACTGTAGGTTGGGTTACTCGGGTTAATTTTAAACCACCGATGATGGCAGTGGTACTGAACAAGGGGCATTACACCCCAAAAGGCATCATGGAACATGGTACGTTCAGCATCTGCTTCCCACCGATCGCCATGGAGGAGCTTGCTGACTATTGTGGTGTCGTATCCGGTCGGTCTGTAGACAAATCGAAGTTGTTCGACATCTTTTATGGTGATACGGAAACGGCACCTATGATCATGGACTGCCCTTTAAACATCGAGTGCCGCCTTGCACAGACAATCGATTTGCCCACCAATACGATTTATATCGGAGAGGTTGTCGAGAGTTACTGCAAACCTGGCTGCCTGACCGATGGTGTCCCGGATATCACTAAAATCAATCCACTGTTGCTGACCATGCCGGACAATCGCTATTGGTCAATCGGAGAGATGGCTGGCAGGGCGTTTAAAGATGGCTTGAATATCAAGGAGAAGTTGCACGGTAAATAATTGGAAGGAGGCAAATAATGAACATTGCATTCATCGGGTATGGAAATGTAGGGGCACCTCTGGCGGATCATCTGCAAAGACTAGGTCATACGGTGACCCTGGCAGCGAAAGACAGCGGCTCGGAGAATGTCAGGAAGGTGCAGTCGCTGAATGCCGGCATCAAGGCCGTGCCGCCAAAAGATGCGGTCCGGGATGCCGAGGTTGTGTTTCTTGCCACGCCGTTTCAGGCCAATGAGGAAGCACTCGCATCTGTTGCAGAGGAGTTGAAGGGAAAGATTCTCATCGACTGCACCAACCCGGTCGGGCCGGGACTTACCCACGGATTGAACAATGTTCAGTCGGGATCGGAAATGGTGCAGAAGCTGGTTCCGGAGGCAAAGGTCGTTAAGGCTTTCACCATATACGGCTTTGAGAACTTCCGGGACAACGGATATGCGGTGTATAACGTCAAGCCTGCGATGCTGTTCTGTGGCAATGATGCCACGGCAAAAGGTGTCGTAACCGACCTGATAGCCCAACTTGGCTGGGAGCCGGTCGATGTGGGAGGGCTCGATCAGGCGCTGCATCTGGAACATATGACTCTCATGTGGGTGCGCATGGTACGGGTCAACGGGCATTCACCGAATCTGGTGTGGGCGGCACTGCACCGTTGATCATTCCAAACTCCACAATGATGTCTCTATCTCCATCTGATCCTTGGGGTTTGTGTTAGGTATTCGCTACGGCGATTGTGCTATCTGCCGGTATGCAAATAGTCTGTCGCCTGGATTCAAATCGTCTTCCGATCCAAGCTCCGATACTGCTGCTGGGTGACCGGTAAAAGGTGGATCGTCGAAATATCTCCGAGGGATAAAATAAACAATGTGACCCTCCCATACATATATAGACGAAATAGTTTTGCCTGCTTACCTTCAACTATGCCGACAATCCCCTGACCATCATTTCGGTGACGCCTTCACCTATATGGAAGATCTGCTCCGGCGTTATGTCCAAAAAACGCAGTTGTCCGTCAAGTTGCAGCATGGTGAGACCATGAACTGCCGACCACACTTGCAGCCCAATCTGTTGGGCATCACCGGCTCGGAAATCGCCGCTGGACTGGCATGTTTCTATCGTCTCGATGAGCTGATTGAATGTCTGCATACCAGCGGCATGTAATTCCGGATATTTTTCGGGATTTAGGGCACAGGCTTCATTGAACATCACACGATAATACTCCCGTTCTGTCATGGCAAACCGGAAATATACCCGCCCGGACTCCCTGAACGCTTCAAGCGGCCTGTCGCGAAATTGGTCAATACTTTGCTTTGTTGTTTCGTAAAGGATCTTGAATCCCTTTTCTGCAATTGCAGCCAGCAAGGCATCCTTACATGAAAAATGCCGGTACAGTGCTGATCTGCTCACTCCAGCTTTAGTACCTACAGACCTCAAGGTCAAATTATGAGCTCCCTGCTCCCTCACGATCTCAATACCAGCCTGGATCAATGCATATCTTAAATCGCCATGATGGTATTTTTTTGGCCCCATTGCCGGATCAGTCATTTACTTCTCCTCGAATCTTCAGATGTCATCTTTATAGCACAAAAAATACATGTTGACTACGACAACATTCTTTTGATATTTATATGTTGACAGTAACAACATTAGTAAATGGTTTATCGCACCATCAAGAGGTTGATCATGTACTCCATTGCCATAAAGATGCTTTTTGCCGACCGGTTAAAATATTACGGTCTGATTCTGGGCATATCTTTTGCCGCCATGCTCATAGCTCAGCAGGCATCCATCCTGGTCGGCTTGACTGAGCAAACGGGAGCATTTATCCGAGACACCGCACAGGCTGATCTCTGGATAATGGATTCACAGGTGCGCTTTTCACAGGATTCACTTCCGATACGAGACATGGTGCTACAGCGGGTACGGGGTGTAAGCGGGGTTCAATGGGCAGTGCCACTGCGACAGGGTTTCATGAAAGGACAGATGACCGATGGGACACGTTTTTCCCTGATTCTTGTCGGAATTGACGATGCGACTCTTATCGGGGGGCCACCGTTTATGGTTAACGGTGACCGTTTAGATATCCGGAGTGACCGTGCTGTATTTATAGATGCCGATGCCCCTGACAAATTGCGGATGAAACGTGGCGGCGGTCGTTCCATGACGGTTGGTGATCGTTTTTCAGTCAATGAGCATGACGCCAAGATTGTCGGGAGCTATCGAGGACGAAGATCATTTTTCTGGGAACCGGTGATGTACACAACCTACAGCCGCGCCCTGAGCTTTGCACCAATGGAGCGCAACCTTATGTCATTCGTTCTGGTAAAGGTCGAACCTGGCGAAAGCATAACAAACGTTGCAAAAGAAATTGAGACCAGAACCGGCCTGAAAGCCCGCACAAATAAAGAGTTTATCCATCTCACCGCCCGCTACATAACCACAGCTACCGGCATCCTGATCAATTTCGGTACGGCTGTGGTATTGGGAATAATCATAGGGCTTCTGGGAGCAGGCCAGACTTTTTACAACTTCACTCTCGACAACCTGCGCTACTATGGCGCTCTTAAGGCTATGGGGGTTACTAATAGGACTCTGACAAAAATGGTTATGCTGCAGGGGCTTGTAGTCGCAGCGATCGGCTATGGACTCGGCGTCGGTATTGCGGTCGTAATAGGCGAACTTCTTATCAAGGGCGGGCTGGCGTTTTCTATGATCTGGCAGATCCCGCTCTTCACCGCCTTCTCGATTGTGACCATCTGCCTGCTGACCAGCGTAATCAGCCTGCAGAAAGTCTACAAGCTGGAACCTGCCGTTGTATTCAAGGGGTGATGTCATGACTGAAATGACCTTGGGAAATAGCAATAAACCCTTTGCCGTATCGTGCTCCGGTCTGACGAAGGTGTTCGGAGAGGGAGACAACCGGGTTGAAGCGTTGCGTGGTATCGATCTGCACATTGAGGACGGCGAACTGATGATGCTGGTCGGGCCTTCCGGGTGCGGCAAAACAACTCTGATTTCGATTATTGCGGGCATATTGGATAAAAGCGACGGTTCGTGTTCGGTGTTTGGTCGTGATATCAGCGCGCTGTCGGCCGATGAAAAGGTGCTCTGGCGGGCAGATTCAGTCGGCTTCGTTTTCCAGTCCTTCAACCTGCTTCCGGCACTGACTGTACGAGAAAATGTTGCCGTGCCTCTCCTGATAAATCAGGTAACCCATAAAGAGGCATTGGAGCGTTCATCGGTGCTCCTTGAGAGAGTGGGCCTCGGTCACCGTATGGACAAGTACCCGCAGGAACTTTCAGGAGGCCAGCAGCAACGGGTTGCAATCGCACGTGCTCTGGTTCATCGACCACGCATAGTTGTCTGTGATGAGCCCACCAGTGCTCTGGACAGTGAAACCGGCCATGGCGTAATGGACCTCTTGCGTGAAGTTGCCGTTTCTCCAGATCAGGCACTTGTGGTTGTGACCCACGATTCCCGAATTTTTAATTATGCCGACCGGATTGCCCGTATGAACGATGGCCACGTTGTCTCAGTGGAGGCCAAAAACGGATTAAACCGGTTATAACACTACAACAGTCAGGAGTAAATGCCATGTTGAAACGAAACTATATCACCATAACCCTCTCCATAATCGGTTTGATACTGATGCTGAAAATGACGCTATCGCACGGTGATGTTCCGTTGGCACAACCAGTATCACCGCCTGCAGCAAAGCCCTTCAAAGACGTTGTTTCCGGTGCTGGGTTGATTGAAGCCAGTACACGCAACATAGCTATCGGCTCTCATTACCAGGGAGTCGTTTCTGCCATATTCGTGAAACTAGGCGACCACGTGGAAACCGGGGCGCCACTGTTCAAGCTCGATGACCGTCAGGCGCTGGCGGAAGTAAAGGTACGGGAAGCGGCGGTCCTTGTTGCCCGGGAATCTCTCAACCGGTTGCAGAGTCTTCCAAGGAAAGAGGAAATCCCGATATCAGCAGCCAGGGTAAAGGAGATGAGCGAGCAGGCCAGAGAGGCAGAAGATCGCCTCCGGCTTCAGGATGCAGTACATGACCCCCGCGTTGTAAGTCGAGATGACCGGATTAAAACCAATTCTGCCGTGAAAACGACCAAAGCCCGACTGGAACAGGCTCAAGCCAGTGACGAACTGCTTAAAGCGGGTGCGTGGCAGCACGATATTGCCATTGCCACAAGCCAGCTCGTCCAGGCTGAAACAAATCTGCAGGCTGTCAAAACCGAACTGGAACGTCTGACAGTTCGCTCACCCATAGCGGGAGAAATACTGCAACTTACTATCAAATTGGGAGAATTTGTTTCTCCCGGAACAGGCACGCCATTAGTCATCGGAGATACCAGGACCTTACACGTTCGAGTTGATATCGATGAAAATGATGCCTGGAGGGTAAAATCCCAAGCCAAGGCGGTCGGCAGCCTGCGTGGTAACAGCGGCATCAAATCTGAACTCAACTTTGTTCGTTTTGAACCAATGGTAATCCCCAAGAAATCATTGACCGGATCGACCGACGAGCGTGTGGATACCCGTGTCCTACAGGTAATTTATGCCATAAATGCGCAGAAACTCCCCCTGTATGTTGGACAACAGATGGATGTCTATCTGGAGGCCGGTAACGGACCGGACGGGAGGACGCCATGAGAGTGATGTGTCTACTCCTGATACTATCGTTGTCAGCAGGCTGCACAACTATCACTGCAAACAAATCATCCGCTGAGCAGATGCCTGAACATTGGCAAACAGAATCAGGGCAAAGATTGCCGCAGGTAAAAGACGTTGATCTGTCAACATGGTGGGGACAATTCGGTGATGAGCGGTTGAACACGCATATAAAGATGGTTATTGAAGCCAATCATGACTTGAAACTGGCCAAGTCCCGTGTCATTGAGTCACGCGAATTGAGGAACGCGCGACAGGGATTCCTGGCACCACAGATTGATGCCACGGCTTCTTATTCCCGTGTCAGACAAAGTCAAAATGCATCGACGTTCCCACCGTTAGCTGGCAGTAGATCCAATTATACTATGATCAATAGCGGCCTGGAAGCATCGTGGGAACTCGACCTTTATGGTGGTGTCCGGGCTGGTGTGGATGTTGCCGATGCTGAGTTGAAAGTTTCAGAACTCGATGGCTACGCAATTCGGATCGCTGTTATTGCAGAGGCTGTCCGTAACTATGTGGAGTTGCGTGTACTCCAACAACAATTACTTGCTGCAGAGGAGAACAGCTCAAGTAGTCAAAGTATCGAAGACATCGTCACAATAAAAGAGTCGAATGGACTGGTTCCCCTGCTTGACGTGTATCGAGCAGAAGCAGAGCGTAGCTCAGCTGATGCCGAAGTTGCACGTTTGGAAGGTGAGGTCGAGCGAGTCAAAAATCGCCTTGCCGTACTTGCAGGTCAGCGGCCTGGCGCGTTGAGCGCCGTGCTGGGGAGCGGAATGGTTCCACATGTTCCTGATACGGTTGGTCTATACGCCCCGGCTGAACTTTTATCTCGTCGTCCAGATATATTGAAAGCTGAACAGGAAGTTATTGCAGCTTCGGGCAGGGTAAAGATCTCCAGGACTGATTTGTATCCGAGAGTTTCTCTGCTTGGTTCAATCGGTACACAAAGCATTTCGCTCAGCAACTTATTTGCCGCTGGCAGTAATTACTGGGCTGCCGGGCCTTCCATTCGATTCCCTTTGTTTAATTTCGGAAGACTTAAGTCACTGGTTAAAGCAGAAGAAGCACGCCAGCAGCAAGCGGTTGTCGGTTTTGAGAAATCCGTCCTGACTGCCCTCGAAGATGTTGAGAGCAGTATCGTGCTGTATATCAGATCCGAGGAGAGACGGAGGCATCTTGCTTCCGCTGTTGAAGCAGCGTTACAGGCAAGGAAACAAGCTGAGGATCTCTATCAATCCGGTATTGGCGACTATTTACCCGTTCTGGACACCCGGCGCACACATGCTGACTTACGTGTGCAACTTCACCAAGCTGAAGGCAATGCCGCTAAAGCGCTGATAGGTCTGAATACTTCTCTGGGAGGAGGATGGGATGTAGTGCAGCATGTTGTCTCAAATCAGTAGTAGGAGATCAAAAAATATTTCAACAAAACGCTTTGGTAATGAAAGACATGACGAGACACCTGCCATATATTCCGTTCGACAGTCCGGATGACTCAGTGGGGCGGCTTGCATGGTGCAAACGGGTAAATGGAATGAATCTGGAATGCCTTGGCGAAGCTCGCTTCGATGAGAGAATACAATTACTGACTTGATACCTCGTAGCTTGCTGAGTGGTAGTATATTAGCTACGCTGTTTTCCTATCCAGACTCCGGATCTGAATCGCCTCAGCGATGTGCTGCTCATGAATCGTCGCACTGCCTTCAAGATCGGCAATGGTGCGGGCTACCTTCAGGATGCGGGTATATGTGCGGGCGGAGAAACCAAGGCGGTCGGTGACAAGCTCCAGCATGCGGTTGCCACTTGCGTCCAGTTCGCAGTACTTTTTGATAAAACGTGGCGTCATCAGGGAGTTGCACTGTTTTTGGCTATCCGCCAGTTTATATTTTCTGAACCTAATCCAGCAAAAAAGGAACATCATCAACTACTGACTGCCAGACGGTTGACAGGTCAACACCAAAATATTGATGGATCAATTTGTCACGGAAACCGGCGAGATCCTTCCACGGCAAGCCGGAGTGACTTTCCCGAAAACGAGCCGAAAGATTCTTGGTTGCCTCGCCGACAATTTCGAACTGCCGTATGACAGCGTCCTGTACCAAGCGGTTCGCCCTAAAGCTTCATCATCCATGCCAATGGTGTATGTGGTTATCTGCTCCAGAGCATCCACAATAAGCGCAAGATAAACCTGATCGTCTCGAATCATGATGAAATTACCTTGAGTTCTTTCCTTATACGGTCAATCAGATGGGGGCTGACCGCCTGCTCAGTCAGCAAGTCAATCTTAACCCCCAGCAGTTCTGAAAGTTCCCGTTCTATTCGAATGACACCGAGGAGACTTTTCTGCTCTTTGAACCAGACCATAAGATCCAGGTCGCTGTTGGGACTGGCTTCATTTCGGGCATAAGAACCAAAAACACAAATTTTTTCCGCGCCGTGTTGGCGCATAAAACTAATTATCTTGTCGTCGAACCTGGTGACCTGTGCCATGAATAACCCTTTCTCAAACACCTACTCTTTTTTGTTCTCAGCATCAATTATTACGCCGTTTTTCTATCCAAACTCCGGTACTGAATCGCCTCAGCAATATGCTGCTCATGAATCGTCGCACTGCCATCAAGATCGGCAATGGTACGGGCTACCTTGAGGATACGGGTGTAGGTGCGGGCGGAGAAACCGAGGCGGTCGGTCACCAGTTCCAGCATACGGTTGCCGCTGGCGTCCAGTTCACAGTATTTCTTTATGAAGCGCGGAGTCATCTGGGCATTGCAGTGGATTTTGGTTCCTTTGTAACGTTCCAGCTGGATTTCTCGCGAATGCTCAACGCGTTTGGCGATTGCTGCCGAGCTTTCCGCTTCGCCCCGGTCGGCCAGATCACGATATTTGACAGCGGGCACTTCGATATGGATATCGATACGATCCAGCAGCGGGCCGGAGATACGGGAACGGTAGCGGTGAATGGCAACCGGAGTGCAGGTGCAGGGGTGAGTCGGATCGGATAAATATCCGCAGGGGCAGGGATTCATTGCGGCGACAAGCATGACCCGTGCCGGATAGGTGAGCGAGAGCAGCGAGCGGGAGATCGTGACTTTACCGTCTTCAAGCGGCTGCCGCAGCACTTCAAGAACATTTTTCTTAAACTCGGGAAGCTCGTCGAGGAAAAGTACGCCGTTGTGGGCAAGCGAAACCTCCCCCGGCTTTGGGGTTGTGCCGCCGCCGATCAGGCCAACGTCAGAAATCGTGTGATGCGGAGAACGAAACGGTCTGACCGCCATCAGCGCCCGTTCTTTTTCGAGCATACCGCTGACACTAAATATTTTAGTTGTCTCTATTGCTTCGTCAAAAGACATGCGCGGCAGAATTGTCGGGATGCGGCGGGCGATCATTGTTTTTCCGGATCCCGGAGGGCCAATCATTAGAATATTATGACTTCCGCTCGCGGCAATTTCCAGCGCGCGCTTGGCGTGTTCCTGCCCTTTTACTTCGCTGAAATCCTCACCGTATTCGCAGCCGCTGGCGAATAGCGCCTGAAGGTCAACTCGACTCGGTTCGATGATCTCGCGGCCACTTAAAAACTCGACAACCTGGGCAAGAGTGGTGGCGCCGATGACATCAATTCCCGTGACGACAGCCGCTTCGGGGGCGTTTTCCGCCGGAAGGATCAGCCCGACCAGGCCGGCGCGCTTGGCGGCAACGGCCATCGACAGCGCACCCCGAATCGGCTTCAAACCGCCATCCAGAGAGAGTTCGCCCAAGAGAATATAGTCGTGAAGCTTTGGCCCCTTAATTACCCCGGTAGCGGCCAGAATACCAATCGAAATCGGCAGATCGTAGGCAGCCCCCTCTTTTTTGATATCAGCAGGTGCCAGGTTGGCGGTAATACGCCGGGCCGGGAAATCGTATCCGGAGTTCTTCAGCGCCGCTTTGACCCGGTCTTTGCTCTCCTTAACTGCTCCATCAGGAAGTCCGACTGTAGCAAAGGCAGGAAGCCCGGGGGCGAGGTCAACCTCGACATCAACCAGAATGGCATCAATCCCGATCAGGGCGCTGCTGAAAACTTTTGCGAGCACAATCAACCTCCAATGTTGAATTTTGAATTGTGGATTTTGAATTGAAATAATTCAGCATTCAAAATCTAATATTCAAAATTGTCTTACGCCTTCAACATGATAAACCCCATCTGCCGCCCCGAGTCGTCTTTGTCGCGGCGATAGGAGAAAAACTGCTCACTGTGGCAGCAGACGCACTGGTCGGAGACCTGAATCGAATCAGCTGAAACTCCGGCGAGTACCAGCAGTTCCCGGTTGGCGATAGTTAGATCGAGCTGCCACGAGCCGGGGCTCTTTAATTCAGCACAGACATCCCACTCTATGCCACCGTGCAGGAACGCCTTCCTGACCGGTTCGTCTACTTCGTAACAGCATTTCTGGATGCACGGGCCGATTGCTGCCTGGACATTCGCCGGATTACAGCCGAATTCGGATTTCATTCCGGCCACAGTTTTGGCAACGAGGCCGGCAGCGGTGCCCTTCCAGCCGGCATGAACAACAGCAACAACTTTTTTCTCCGGATCACACAGCACGATCGGCACGCAGTCTGCCACGCAGACGCCGATCATGACGTTCGGCTGATTCGTAATGACGGCATCGCCCTCAACAGATAGAAAATGGCTGTAATCTTCATTTGGCTCGTTAATGACCAGAATGTCACAGCCGTGCACCTGCCGAGGTGCGACAAGCGCTTCCTGGTTGATCCCGAAAGCACGGGTAAGGAGACTGCGATTGCCTTCGACGGTAGGCTGCTGATCCTGAGTGTTCATACCCAGGTTAAGGGAGTTATAGGGGGGACGTGAAACGCCTTCATGGCGGGTGGTGAAGCCTTGTACTGAACATGGTGCCCCGGAAAATCCTACGTCAACGTACTGAATTCGATCGATACGCTTCATCTGCATGATGGATACCCCAATTTTTTTTTGCCTTCTGAGACGATTTAGGCTTTACTATCACGCTTACGCAGTCGCCAGACATAGATTGCCACCAAAGCGGCACAGAACAGGACGACCCAGAGCAGTGCTTTATGCGAATATTGTATGATCAACTGCTGATTTTCGCCGATGGCATAACCTATCAGTGTCAGGATGGTACACCAGATACCGGCACCGAGCAGAGTATACAAGGTAAACTTGACATGGTTCATTCCGGCCACACCGGCCGGAATTGAAATTAAGTGGCGGATCACCGGGAGAAGTCGTCCGATAAAAGTGGAGATTTCACCATGCTTGAGAAAAAAGTGCTCGACCCGGATAAATTTATCGGGCGGAATCAGTACATACTTGCCATATTTAAGGATCAGCGGGCGGCCCAGGTAGTGAGACACAAAATAATTGGCATATGCTCCGATGAGGCTGCCGACGGTTCCGCAGAGAATGACAAGCGCCATGTTCATTTTGCCCTGATGGACAAGATAGCCGGCCGGCGGCATTACCAACTCGCTCGGTACCGGAATGATGGAGCTTTCCATGGCCATCAGCAGCAGTATGCCGGGGTAGCCCATGGCTCCTATCGTGTTCAGCAGCCATTGTATGAGTGTGTGTATCATGAGTACTCCCTTCAAATATAAGACTGTCTCTTATATCATATTCGTACAGAGTAAAAAGGAGAAAAAATGATCCGATGGCTGACACATGGAATGGTGGTGCTTTCTTGCCTGGTGTTGACCGCCTGTGCAGCAGCAACCGAGGCCAATTTGAGTGAGGAGTTTGATAAGAGTGTTAAATCCTATAACCGCATGCTGCGCTGGCATGAAATTGAACATGCCGGCATGACCTACATTGATCCGGAATTGCGGAATCAGTACCTGAAACAGGCCGAGTCCCTTAAAAAGCGGGGTCTTGCTTTTGCCGATTTTCGTATTGTCACCTCCACATGTCTTCCGGAAAATAAATCCGGTGACGTGATTGCCGAGTTTGACTATTACATGATGCCGTCCAGCAAAATCAAAACGGTTTCCTATCGACAGGAGTGGGTTTACCAGGAGAGCAGCAGGGGTTGGATACTGAAAACCGTACTGCCGGTTTTTGAGTAGCGCCGAGAGGTTCAGGCATGTCACTGTTAGCAGAGCAGATTCAGCAGTTCACACTCTACCTCCAAACCGAGCGAGCCGTCTCTCCACATACTTTGGCAGCCTATGGCAGCGATCTGGCACAGCTGTTGAATTTTGCTGAGGCAGAGAAGGGGGAAAGGGTCTCTGCGGACGACGTCAGCCACCTGCTCCTCAGGCGCTATCTGGCGGGCCTGGCAAAGGATACCAAAAAAAGTTCCATTGGTCGCAAGCTGGCTGCCATCCGCTCGTTTTTCCGCTTTCTGGTACGCCGTGGCATACTGGCCCGGAATCCCGCCGAATTGATAGCGACTCCCAAAAAAGAACAGCGCCTCCCCTTTCATCTCGATATTGACCAGACCACGACACTGATGGAGGCACCGGGCGGAGAGCAGAAGTACGCACTGCGAGACCGGGCTTTGTTAGAGTTGCTCTACTCAAGCGGTCTCCGGGTTTCCGAGTTAACCGGCCTCAATATCGGTGAGCTTGATCTGGCGTCCGGCATGGTCAGGGTGACCGGCAAGGGGGGGAAGGAACGCATCGTTCCGGTAGGCAGCAGAGCTCTGGAGGCGGTGCGGGCGTATCTTGACCACCGGGGAGGCGACCCGGTCTGCCCGGCACTTTTTCTCAACACGAGAGGAGAACGGATTAACCGGCGCAGCGTGGCACGGGTCGTCGATACTCATGTCATGCGGATTGCTGCATTCAAAAGAATCTCGCCACATACGCTCAGGCACACGTTCGCCACCCACATGCTGGAAGGGGGCGCGGATCTGCGTGCCATACAGGAGCTGCTTGGTCATGCGTCTCTCTCCACTACACAGAAATACACCCATGTCAGCATTGATCGTTTGATGGAGGTCTACGATAAATCCCATCCCAAGGCTCATACAAAAAGCGGGGAATGAGTCGCCTCATTCCCCGCTCCCGCCGTTAATGTAAATTTCCAGCCTTAATCTTCGCAGAGGTCAACTTTTACGTCCCAGTTTTTCAGTTTCATAGTGCCGTTCCTCTCAAGGTTGAGATGCATTTTGAAGGCACGATCCCACAGCTGAGGCTCATGACCGACCTTACGTTTAAGGCAGTCAGCTTCAGCAATATTAAGATATTCGGTCAGCTGATCCTTATATTCAGGATGGGCACATTTCTCAATGATTCGACGCGCACGGTCTTTCGGTGCCAGGCCGCGAAGGTCAGCGAGACCCTGCTCGGTTATTACGCAGTCGAGGTCGTGCTCGGTATGGTCGATATGGGAACAGTGCGGAACAACACAGGAGATGCCGTTCGGGTCGGTCTTTGAGGGACGTGACGACGGAGTGTGCATCATCTTCAGAAAACCGTTGCGGAGGAAGTCTCCAGAACCGCCGAGGCCATTGATCATGCGGGTACCGCCGACCAGAGTGGAGTTGGCGTGTGCGTAAATATCAATTTCAACAGGGGTGTTCATGGCGATACAACCCAGACGACGAATCGGCTCCGGTGCATTGGAGACGGAAAGCGGACGAAGGGTTATTTTATCGAAGTATTTGTCCATGTTATCGAAAAATTTTGGAAAGCCGGGTGAGGCAGAAAGAGACAATGAGCAGGATGAAGCGCAGTCAAGCTTGCCCGAATCGAAAAGGTCGAGCATGGTGTCCTGCAGAACTTCAGTGTACACAGAAAGATTGGAGAACGGCCCTTTGGCCAAACCACCAATAACGGCATTGGCAATAGAACCAACTCCAGACTGAATCGGCAGCAGGTTTTTCGGCAACCGGCCGGCTTTTACTTCCTGGGTAAAAAATTCTATGACATGGCCGGCAATCGCTTCGGACGTATCGTCCTGCTCAGCAAAGGCTCGACCCTGATCACGGAGTTTTGATTCGACGACGGCAATAATTTTACTCGGATCACACGCGATAGAGGTGGAGCCGATGCGGGAATTAGCTTTGGTTATGTTGAAAACCTGGCGGTTTGGTGGAGTCAGCGGGGTAAACAGGTCGTGGATACCCTCAAATGAAGGTTGTCCGGTATTGACCTCAACGATGATCCGGTCACATATCATCAGAATCTCAGGAATAACGCCACAGGAGGAGGTTGGCACCAGACTGCCGTCTTCCTTGATCGCGGAAACCTCGATGATGGCAAGATCCAGTTTGCCGCTTGCGGAATCCTTGGTGTAGAAGCCGTAGCCGAGATCCTGGGCAAACAGGGAGAGGTGTTTGTCACCCATACGAATACGGCCTGCGTTGATGCCGGCAGCGATGTTCTTGCCGGTCTGGTATGGCCAGCGGCGGTCGATCATGTCGTTAACGGCCCAACGGTCCTCAGTTTCGGCGCCGACGGAAGCTCCAATAAAAAGATTGAACTTGAGTTTGCCCTGCAAGTTATTCTTTTCAACATGTTCTGCAAGTGCGATAGGTACAACCTTGGGGTATCCGGCCGGGGTAAAGCCTGACCAGCCCAGATTCATGCCGTCTTTAAAGAACGGGATGGTCTGCTCGGCGGTCATTACCTTGCTCATAAGGGATTTACACTGTACGCGGTCTTGAAGAGTTCCGTAATCTGACATCTACTACCTCCTGTTTGTTTTTGTGTTTACAGACACATGGTATGTGCTGGTAAAATCTTAAAAAATACATTTAAGTCATGATATATCAAACAATAACATATCGTTACGTGTTTTTGTGACGCAGAGGCGAAAGTAAAACCGGATTTTACGCATACGACCATGTTTCGTCAAGCTAAAAAGTGTATACACAATTTCGTCAGTTTTCGTAATCAACGGCTACGATAGCTGAACAGAATGCCTTCATGTGCGGGACGACCTCTCCGGCATGGTACGGATGAACCTGATAGGCCTGCAGATCCTGGAGTGAATCAAAGCGGGTCGTGAGTGCAATATCGTACGAACGCTCCGACCGGACAACATCGACACCGACTTCGAGGTGGCGGAGCAGGTCAATTTTGCCGTCCATGCTGAGCAGCTTGTTTTTTGTGGCCTCGATATGTTCCATAGTTGGCTCAGCCAGTTTGAATAAGACAATATGTGTGATCATGGTAATACCTCTCATTGCAGGAATTTGCGTAACATATTCGTTTGTATACAGTGCCATAAAGAGGCTGTCAATGGGTGGTCGTTTTATGCAGGAAACTTCTGTCTTTACAGTGGAGGAGGCAGTCGCCGCAAAAAAACCACATAGGCACCGCTGCCGCCCATTTCACGGGGAGCGGGAGCAAATTCAAGCACTGTTGCCCGCCCTGCATCGCGCAGCCACGAAGCTACGGCTTGTTGAAGCACCGGTTCTTCAGGAGAATGATTGCCTTTACCGGTAATCACCAGGACCGCTTTCTGGGACTTTTTCTGTGCGGAGAGCAAAAACCCCGGTAACGCTGCCAGAGCCTCCTCTCGAGTCAGGCCGTGGAGGTCCAGTTGGTGGTTGACGGAGACAACGCCTCGTTTCACCTGCCGCAGACGATTTCCCGCCAGTGGCTGTAACTCGCCGTCGTCAAGGGCAGAATCAGTAAATGTGGTGTCCAGCTTCAGTCTGCCGATTTCCTCCAGGAAAGCACTCTTTTCAATAACAGGAAGTTCTTCTCCTTTTTTCAGTGCTGCTTGCTGTACAGGGAGAGAATTTTTCCGAACCGCATTTATAGGGGAGGCTTGGAAGGGCTGCACATCACTGACCGCCTGAAGGAAAAGGTCGAGCCCCTCTTCAGGCGACTCCGTTTTTTGGGGGGGCAGAGGGTGAAGCGGTTGAGCGGGAACCACTTCAGAAACGGCAACCCCGACCCCTTTCAGAGCGCCAAACGGAGTAGTATGAAATTCTTTCGGTTTGGGTGGATGTTGCTGCCGTTGTTTTTTTGCCACACGTCAGTCCTTTGCCACCAGAGTTATTTCAATACGACGATTCTTTGCCCGGTCCTCTTTCGTCGCGTTGTCAGCAACCGGTTTATGTTCGGCAAAAGCTGCTGCCGACAGATTACCGGGATCAATGCCCTGCTCCTGTAAAAATTTGGTAACGTTGATGGCACGGGCTGCGGACAGTTCCCAGTTGGTCGGAAAGGTTCGCAGCAGAGCACCGGTAATTTGTACGTTGTCAGTATGTCCCTCGATCCGAATGGCTTTATCTTTGACATTCTTTAACGTTTCAACCATCTTGGCCAGGATATCGACCCCTTCCGGCTTGACATCAGCTTTGCCGGAATCAAACAAAATTGCAGCCTCCATGTTTACCGTCAGCTTACCCTTGAGTTCTGAAATGGTTACCTGCCCCTTTGCTATCTCATTTTTCATGTTGGCAAGCAGCTGTTCGTAGGTGCCGCTGACCTCTTTAACCTTTTCCTCTTTGGCTTTCTGGAGTTCGGTAATGTCATCGTTAAGTTTACTGTTTTCCACTTTCAATTCCGCCACCTGTTGGCGTAACTCACTGATGTTTTTTGACAAAATATCGGATTTTGCTTTAAGAATCCCCTCCAGCTGTTTTTTGTCAGCCGCCAACACAGCAGTATCTTCAGTGAGCCGGTTAAATCTGGCTTTCAGTGCGCTGTTTTCGAGCACAAGTTTTTTGTGAACTGACTGCAGTTCGGAAAGCTCTTTCGACAGACCATCAGCTTCCTCCACTTTTTTCAAGTAAGTGCTTTCCGCGACCAGACAGCCGCTTGCAGACAACGTAAACAGGGTACCAACAACGATAACAAGCAGACGTTTGATCATGATACAACCTCCCGTGTAGGTATTCTTTCCCGTGTTATATCATATTTACCGTTGTTTGGAAGTGTAATTACGGTAGCTCATACTTGACATGGCACTGCTTTCCTACTACAAGAAACAAGATATTTCAGTTGAAATAATGAAGCGGCGGGGATCAGATGGCAGCGAGACTATCTTTTGTAGGAGCGGGACCAGGGGCAGCTGACCTGATAACAATCAGAGGCGCGCGGCTTCTGCGCCATGCTGATGTTGTCATTTTTGCCGGGAGTCTGGTGGACCGGAAACTGGTTCAGCTCTATGCAACGCAGGCCGATGTCTTTGATTCTGCCGGCATGACGCTGACCGAAGTTATTGCTGTCATGATGGATGCCGTCGCAGCCGGCCGCAGCGTTGTCCGGCTGCATACCGGGGACCCGTCGATATATGGCGCCATACAGGAACAGATGGAGGCCCTTGACCGGCTCGGAATCGACTATCAGGTGGTTCCGGGGGTAACCAGTGCCTTTGCCGCAGCGGCGGCGCTCAAGCAGGAGCTGACACTGCCGGAGGTTTCCCAGACCGTCATCATTACACGCATTGAAGGGCGCACTCCGGTGCCGGAAAGGGAGCAGCTGCGTGCAATAGCCCGCCTTGGCGCCACGATGGTGATCTATCTTTCTGTCGGTATGATCGAAAAGGTTGTTGACCAGTTGCTCGAAGGCGCCTATACGGCTGCCACCCCGGCAGCAGTTGTCTGCCGTGCCTCATGGGAAGACGAGCTCATTATTCAATGTTCTCTGGCAGAGCTTGCCGAAAAAGTGCATGAGGCGGGGATCGACCGGCAGGCGCTTATTATCGTCGGTAATGTACTGGCTGCCCGCCGCGAAGGGCTCAAGGCAAAATCATTGCTGTACGACAGCGGCTTTTCGCACGGTTTCCGGGACGTACACGTTGCCTGAAATGAACATCGCCGTCATTGCCATAACCAGGGGTGGTGTCCGGATAGGCCGGACGCTCTGTGAGAGCGGCCCCGGACTTCAGCTGTACGTTTCCGACCGCTATGCAGATCAGGCCGGCCACCACTGCACTCTTTTTGCCCCGCACGAGTTGAAGACCCTGATCGCCTCCCTCTGGAAAAAACATGATGGTTTTGTGCTGATTATGGCAACCGGCATTGTGGTACGCATGATCGCACCGCTGCTTGAGTCGAAGGAGACGGACCCTGCAGTCGTGGTCATGGATGATGCCGGCAGGTTTGCCATTTCACTCCTGTCCGGCCACCTTGGCGGTGCCAACGCACTGGCCGAACGCTGCGCCCTGACAACCGGAGCCCGGGCTGTCGTTACAACCGCCACCGATGCCAACGATCTCCCTTCCTTTGATATGCTGGCGAAAGAGCAGGGGTGGCTCATTGACGATATCAGGCGGGTCAAGACGCTGAACACCCTGCTGCTTGACAACGAAGAGATCGCCGTTGTCGACCGGACCGGTCAGGCGCGAATCTGGCTTCGTGGCCGGGGGAGGATTCGCTTTTATGATACATTTACCGAAGCGGCCGCAAGTGCCGCGCACGGATTTTTGTTTGTTACCGATCAGAAACAGCCACTGGAGGTCGCTCCGGAAAAGCTGCTCATTCTCCGCCCGCGCAATCTGGTAATCGGCATCGGCTGTAATCGCGGCACAGCGGCTGATGAGATCGAAGCAGTTGTTGCCGGTCACTTCAATGAGCTGTGCCTCTCCCTGAAAAGTGTCTGCACCGTTGCATCGGTAGCGGCCAAGCGCGATGAGGCGGGGCTCATAGCGTTTGCTGAGCGCCTCGGCGTCGCGCTGCGCTGTTTTGACAGTTGTGAACTGAGTCAGGTGCCGTTCCCCTCTCCCGCTTCGGAACACGCCCTCGCAGCAGTTGGAGTCGCCGGCGTTGCCGAACCGGCGGCAATTCTGGCCTCCGGTGGCGGAGTGCTATTACTGAATAAAGTCAAGTCGGGAAATGTCACTCTGGCGATCGCTCAGCTCAAGGAGGCGTAACGGTATGCCGAACCTTCCTATAATTGTCATCACTATGGGTGACCCGTGCGGCATAGGACCGGAGATCATCGTCAAAGCGCTGCAGCAACCGGAGGTCGCCAATACCTGCGTACCGCTTGTTATCGGTGATCGAATGGCACTGGAACGAGCGTTGCTGGTCTGTAACTCGGCTCTGAAAATCCTGGAAATACCCGCTGTTGAAGATGCGCGGCATATCCCTGAACAGTGTATCCCCCTGCTGGCACTGTCTCGCCTGACAGAGGCCGATATTGTCTACGGAGCGCCATCCATTGCCTCTGGTGACGCGGTCTATCGCTACATCTGCCATGCCGCCCGTCTCTGTCTTGACGGCCATGTTGCTGCAATGACGACCGCGCCAATCAGCAAAGAGGCCATGCATCAGGCCGGTCACGATTATCCCGGTCATACAGAACTGCTCGCAGAATTATGCGGTTCGGACAATTTTGTCATGATGCTGGCTGGAGATGTGCTGCGGGTGAGCCTTGTAACCATTCACGAGGCTCTGGCTGATGTTCCGCGCCTCATCACGTTCGAACAGGTTCTCAAGACGATTCGCATCACTGCGGAAGGGATCGTGCGTCTGACCGGAATAAAATCGCCACAACTTGCGGTCCTTGCCCTCAACCCGCATTGCGGTGAAGCCGGAAAGTTCGGTGCCGAGGAGACAGAGATCATCGAACCTGCCATCAAAGCGGCCCGGGAGGAAGGTATTACTGTCGAAGGACCATTGTCGGCCGACACCCTCTTCCACTTCGCCCAACAGGGCCGTTACGACGGCGTGGTCGCCATGTACCACGACCAGGGGTTGATCCCGCTCAAAATGCTGCACTTCGATGACGCGGTAAATATAACCTTGGGACTGCCGATTGTCCGCACCTCGGTTGATCACGGCACTGCCTATAACCTGGCCGGCAGCGGCACAGCCTCGGAGAAGAGCCTCCTCGCTGCAATCAGGATGGCCGTGGAACTGGCCGAGTAGCCTACTCTCCTTTCCGCTTGCACAAACGGCCTGTTTTTCGTAGACTCCCGCCCATGACAACTTTCGCAACCATATCCGCTCACGTTCACGCCGGCCAGCGCGTCACGGCTGACGAGGCGCTGTTTCTGTTCAATTCAAACGATCTGCTGGCCATCGGTGAGCTGGCCGCGCTGGCCAACAAACGCAAAAACGGTGCTAACGTGTTTTTTAACGTCAACCGCCATATCAACCCGACCAACGTCTGCGTCAACCGCTGTGCCTTCTGTGCGTTCTCGCGAACCGCCGGCGAAGATGGCGCGTACACTCTGGCACTGGACGAGATTTGCCGGAAGGCCCGTGAAGCTGCAGAAGAAGGGGCGACCGAAGTGCACATCGTCGGCGGACTGCACCCCGACCTTGCCTTCGAGTTCTATGAAGAGACCCTGAATGCTATCCGTCACACCGCACCAACGCTTCATATAAAAGCCTTCACCGCAGTAGAGATTGAATATTTTTCCCGTATTTCCGGTCTGACGATTGAGCAGGTGCTTGAGCGCCTTATAAGGGCCGGCCTCGGCTCCATGCCGGGTGGTGGTGCCGAAATCCTGGTCGAAGAGGTCCGGCAGAAAATATGTCCGGAAAAAATTTCCGGGGCACGCTGGCTGGAAATAATCCGCCTCGCACACCTGGCCGGCTTGAAGACCAACGCGACCATGCTCTACGGCCATGTTGAAACCGTTTCCGACCGGGTGGCCCATATGGAACTGCTGCGAACCCTACAGGATGAAACCGGCGGTTTCCAGGCGTTCATTCCCCTCGCGTTCCAGGCGGAAAACTCCGATCTGAAGCTGGATATCAAGGGTACCTCCGGCCTTGATGACTTGAAGACGCTGGCCATTGCACGGATCTTCCTTGATAATTTTGACCACATCAAGGCGTACTGGATCATGCTTGGTGAGAAAATCGCTCAGGTTTCACTGGCCTTCGGTGTCAATGATCTTGACGGCACCGTTGTTGAAGAGAAGATCGGCCATGATGCCGGTGCCACTTCGCCACAGTCACAGACAAAAGAGGGTATCATCCGCCTGATCAGAAAAGCGGGAAAAACCCCTGTTGAGCGCGACACACTGTACCACCCGATTCGCAGTTTCTGATGCGGCTTTGCAGTGCCACCGCCAAATCTGATGCTCCGGAGTTTCTGCTGCATGCCGTTGACCCGAGCTCCCTCCATAATTCCGTGCGCCGTTTGTACGCCTTGTTCACTATTTATGCAAAGACCTGCCCTGTGCCGTTACCCGCTCCCGGGTTAATTATAACTCCGGAGATACGCAACCAGTGCCAGTGCTACGTGCCGATTGACGAGGTTTCCCCGGTCTTTTATCGCTTATACCGCTCTGCTCTGACCTATCCCCCGATTCTCTCCAGCACTCCATTCCATAACGCCATGAGTTGGGCCGATGTTTTTGTCACCCTGCCTCAGAATGCCCAGTTCAGCGCTAATCCAGCGCGTCTCCTGGAAGCTCTGATGTCCGACCGCTCCCTGCTGATAGAATTTTTGTTTGCCTCCTTCCTGCCCTCACGCTTCTATAACGGATTTTGCCGGTATCCGGGGCAGCAGGAATTTATCAGAAAATGGCTGATGGAGAAAAACATGAAACCGGTATGCTGTCTGGATGCCGCGTGTGGAACGGGAGAAGGGACATATGATCTGGCCTTCATGCTTGCAAAGTTGGGGTTTTCGCCTGAAGAGCTTCTCATTGATGGCTGGACGCTCGAGCCGTTGGAAGTCTGGTCAGCGGCAACGCGTCGTTTTCCGCACGACCGGCGGCGCGAAATCACGCTGAGAAAAACGACTTCACCCCTCATGGAAAACAATTATATGCGCCGTATCATGTTCAGCTGCCGGGATATATTGAGCCCGGTATCACGTTCGGCTTCTTCTGCCGTTGGTGAACAGCGCGATTTCAACATTATCCTCTGCAACGGCCTGTTGGGTGGTCCGATTCTTCATGAAAAAGAGGAGTTAGAGCTGGCGATCGGCAACCTTGCGGAGTTGCTGGCTCCGGGCGGAATGCTGCTTGCTGCAGACAGCTTCCACGGCGGGTGGAAACAGCAATGCCCGCAGTCGGAACTGCGGGCATTATTTGAGAAACATCACTTGAAATCGAGTGAGGCTGGAGAGGGGATCGGAGGACTAAAACCGTATCAATAGGCCGCCCCAGGTCAGGCCGCCGCCAAAGCCCATGGCAAGGATCAGGTGACCCGGTTTGATCGTGCCGTTGCGCAGATTTTCATCGAGCACCAGCGCCACAGAAGCTGCAGAAGTGTTGCCGCACCGGTCGAGATTGAGCAGGAAGCGTTCCTTGGGGAAACCACTCTTTTTTGAGATGAAGTCGATCATGCGCACATTGGCCTGATGAGGAATAATGTAGTCAAGATCTGCCGGAGTTATCCCGGCTTTGGCACAGAGTGAATTAATAATGTCGGGAATGACATCGGTTGCAAATATATAGACCTGTTTGCCGGCCATCTGGAAATAAATCTCCCTGGCCTCTATCGTCGCAGCTGAAACAGGGCTGCGCGAACCGGATGAGGGGACCTGAATCAGCGGCCACCCCTTGCCGTCACTGCGCATATAGGTATGCTGCACGCCGTTTTCGGCATCACCACCGCTGCTTAAAATAGCCGCACCGGCGCCGTCGCCAAAGAGCGGGCAACTGTTTTTATCATTAAAATCGAGAATTTTAGAGTAGGTATCGGCACCGATCGCCATGACGGTCTTGTATTTTCCGCACTTGATGAAGTTGTCGGCGATTTCAAGCGCATAGACGAAGCTGGAGCAGACGGCATTGATATCGAAGGCAAAGGCGTTTTTCGCGCCGATATTCTCCTGGACAATACAGCCGGTAGAGGGAAGGCTCATATCAGGAGTTGACGTGCCGACAACAATGCAGTCGATTTCGGAGGCGTTAATGCCGGCGGCCTCCAGAGCATTTTTTGCGGCAATTGTGGCAAGGTCAGAGGTCGCCTGATCTTCGTGGGCAAAGCGTCTCTCGCGGATGCCGGTGCGACTGAAAATCCATTCGTCCGCATTTTCTACCAGATAGTCAAAATGACTGTTGGGTATGACCCGATCCGGCAGGCATGAGCCGCTTCCGATGATTTTTGAAATTATCATTTTTCCCCCGATGTTTCTCGAACAGGCTGCGCGGATTTTGTTTTAATTAATATGGGCACCATTGCATAAAATAACGTCGTTTGTCAAGGAGGCAGCTTTGATATCGGCCTACCGTTCCACTTTAGCCCGGAGTATATCGACAACAGAAAACGTCCAGACCAGAAAAAATGCTGCCAATACCGCTTTACCGAAACCGGTGCTGTCATCAAGCGACTTCATTACTTCAGTCGGCGTTATGCTGATTGCACCACCGGCTATCTGTGCAGCGATCAGCGGTGAAAGCCCCCGCAGCAGAACGAAAAGTCCAAGCACCAGTATCAGATTGACGATCACGATTATAATCCCGCCGATGGTCTTGCGCCCGAGATAGAGCTGCCCGAGTCCCGGCAGTACCAGGGCAGAAAGCAGCAGTGCCGATATTTTTCTGTTCACGATCAGTTTCTCCTCTTTGTACCGGACTGGAAGTTTCTGTTTTGACTTTGGGAGCGCATTAAGGCATAGTAAGCACACTTTTACCCTGTACTAATGGGAGCATTACGATGGTTTTAATAGCAAATATTCTGCTGGCGCTTGCCAAGCTGGTTGAGTTGGCAAGCGGGTTGCTGACGCTTTACAAATATATTCTCCTGGCAAGTGTTATTGTCTCGTGGGTTAATGCCGACCCCTACAACCCCCTGGTCAACTTTATCCACCGTGTTACGGAACCGGTACTGAGGAGGATCCGTCAGCATATGCCTGATACCGGAATGCTTGATGTGTCGCCAATTGTTGCTTTTGCGGCAATATACGTGCTTCAGATTGTCCTGTTTGATACCGCCTATCATTACCTGATTAGTATGAGTATGTCCCTTAAGATGGGGCCGTAACGTATCGCATTCGCTGTGTACCTGATTCAGGGCCGCACTTTTTGCCGAGCATAAAACCGCAAAAAAAAACCCCGGAGAATATCCGGGGTTTTTCGGTTCTGATTGGAGCCTGAGCTTAAATTCTTGTTACGTTCGCGGCCTGAAGCCCTTTCGGACCCTTTGTTACGTCAAAAGTTACTCTATCACCTTCTGCAAGGGATTTGAAACCTTCGCCTGCGATTGCGGAGAAATGGCAGAATACATCTTCGCCACCTTCCTGCTCAAGAAATCCAAAACCCTTGCTGTCATTAAACCATTTTACTGTTCCGTTTACCATGTGCTTACTTCTCCTGATTCTTCTTAATGATTTTACCCGGATATATCCGAATTTTCAACAAGCTATCAGTTACCATAACACTCTGTCAAGCAAAATAAGTTATGATCAATCTTTTTTTTGATAATTTCCTCTGCCTGAGTAAAATGATCACCGCTGCCATCAATCCAGTTAATGGCAACACCATGCCGCTCTATCCTTCGGAACCAGTTTCCCTGCTTTTTGGCGAAATCATGGATTGCACTGTTCAGCTTCTGAAGCATGTCATTTCTCGCTATGGCACCCTGAAGATAGGAACCGACATAGCGGTATTCAAGTCCATAATAATCGAGCCGCTCCCAGGATATGCCGCTGGCAAGGAGACATGCAACCTCTTCTATCAAACCATTCTCAAGACGTTCTTTCAGGCGGGTGGTTATCCTCTGTCGCAACAATTCGCGCTCCCACCTGATGCCAATAACTACGGAATGTACCTGAGGCCGGGGTACAGTCGCAGCATCTTGTGCCAATTCCGCACGGGCAATTTCGATCGCCCGGACCGTACGCTCCCGATCAAGCAGATCAGTGCTGTTGTGCAGAGTCGCTTTGAGACGCCATAACTCCTCTGCCAGATCAGCGTCACTCTTCAGTGCCAGATCACTCCGCAGAGCGTCGTCCTTCGGTACTTCAACCATCCGGTAACCACGCAGTGCTGCATCCAGATACAGACCGCTGCCGCCGCAGAGAATCGGAAGCGCCTTCCGGGTGGAAATGTCAGCTACGGCGCTCAAAAATCTGCGCTGGAACTCAAAGACGCTGAACTCTTCGCCGGCATCCAGAATATCGATCAGATGGTATGGGATCTGACCATATTCGTGGAGATCCTTACCGCTGCCTATGTCCATGCCGCGAAAAACCTGGCGCGAATCAGCAGAAATGATCTCTCCGCCATATTTTTCCGCCAGAGCGGCGGCCAGGCGCGTCTTCCCCGATGCCGTCGGACCGAGTATGGTAAGAATATTGTGAGATATTTCTGCTTCACTCATCATGCAGGCCTCTGTATACGGTTTCCGCAGTTGTCCGGTTGAAGCCCGGTACGGTCATGATATCTTCCACGGAGGCCTCCCTCAGGCGCTGGAGACTGGCGAAATGCCTTAATAGCGTTGTGCGGCGTTTCGGGCCAATTCCGGGAACGCTGTCAATTCCCGATGCAATGCCTTCCCTGCTGCGCAGCTTCCGGTGATAGCCGATAGCGAAGCGGTGCGCCTCATTGCGGACAGCTGCCAGCAGCAGCAGCGGCTTTGAATTCTGGCGCAGCACGACCGGATTCTTTCTACCGGGCAGAAAGACCCGTTCAGCACTTTTTTCTGCCGTTTCTGCAGAAGTGTCATGGCTAACGCGGCTTTTGGCCAGCGATACCAGATCAAAACTCCCTGACAGCCCAAGTTCGGCAAGTATCTCCTGCACGGCATGCAACTGGCCTACCCCGCCGTCAACAATGACAAGATCAGGCCCGCTCTCTTTGTCATACGTTTCGGCACGAAAGCGTCGCTGCATAATCTCCCGGAGCATGGCAAAATCATCCTGACCTTCAACGGTTTTGATGCGGTAATGGCGATAGCTGCTCCGGTCAGCCATGCCGCCGGTGAACACGGCGCAACTGCCCACCGAAAAACGGCCCTGAATGGTGGAAATATCATAGCACTCAATCCGCCTGGGAAGCCGGCTCAAATGGAGCAGCCGGGAGATTTCGGCCAGAACCGCTGCAGCGGTCGCCTGTTCGTCACCACGCTCCCGGTATGCAGAGGCGGCATTTTTGCCGGCAAGGGCAACCAGTTCCCGTTTGGTGCCGCGCTGCGGGAGGGTAAGCAGCACCTTGCTCCCCTTCAGTTCGCCGAGCAGCTCGGCCAGTGTTCCCCCTTCTTCAATGGCACGCGGGAGAAGTATCTCTTCAGGAATAAAAACCGTGCCGGTGTAATACTGCAGCAGAAATGCCGAGATGGCGGCGGCATCGTCCAGTTCCCAGGAAAAGGAGAGCTGATGGGTGCCGGAGAGGACTCCGGCACGAATAAAGAGCAGCGCAATTTCAATGCTGCTCTCATTTCGATAGAAGCCGACGACATCACTGTCGCCGCCGCGCAGTACGACTTTCTGCTTCTCGACGGTCACTTCAATTGACCGGAGCAGATTGCGCCAGCGGGCGGCCTCTTCATAGAGCATATGCTCTGAGGCATCGTTCATGCGCCGCTTGAATTGTGCAACAAGCAGCCGACCTTTCCCCTCAAGAAAAAGCATCGCGCCCTCGACCAGAGCAGCATACGCCTCCCGCGTAATCAAGTGATGGCAGGGCGCGCTGCACTGGCCGATCTGGTGGTAGAGGCAGGGGCGCTTGCGGGACATGCAGGCAGCGAGCGGGTAGTGACGGAGGGGAAACATCCGGATCATCTGGCGAAGGACATCCCGTGCGGCAGAACCGGAGGAATAGGGGCCGAAATAACGAGCCCCGTCATGAGGGCGCTTACGAACGACCGTAAAACGTGCAAACTCCTCCTGCGGATCAATGCGCAGAGAAAAATAGGTTTTGTCGTCTTTGAGATTGAGGTTGTAGCGGGGGTGGTGCTGCTTGATAAGCGTGTTTTCAAGGAGCAACGCCTCTTTTTCCGTGTCTGTCAGCACAACCTCAATATCGACAACCTTGGCCATCAGAAATTTGATTTGATAGCGCGCATCGCCAGCCTGTTTAAAATAAGAGCGCACCCGCTGCCGGAGATTGCGAGCCTTGCCGACATAGATTATTTCACCGGAGGCATCCCGCATCAGGTAGACGCCGGGAGAGGACGGAAATTGCTGAACCTTGTTTTCGAGAGTCATGGAGGACATTCTACCTGTTTGCCTCCGGAATGTGAAGAGGCATCCTTTACGCAGGATCTGCCCTTTTATAGATTTGCGCGAGAAAAGGAATGAGAGGCGCGGTAGAGGCTCAGGTAACCCGATTAAAAAGGAGTGCCAGCTACCGTTATTGGCACAGCGGCCTTAACCGGCGCAACCACGACAAACTGATGGCAGAAAAGGTCAGCTTATAGGTGCCGGCTGCCGGCGTCTGGGTGCCGGGGACAACGGTCGTTGGTGTGGTCAGTTTATGTCGCCTCTGCGAATGCCGCAGGCACCACCGCCGGCAATTGTTGCGGTAGTTGCTGGCTTGGCTACATACCCTGTACTGCTGTTGCCGCCGCTGACGAAGCGTCCGGCGTTGCTGGTTAAATTGGGGCTGTTCATGGTGGTTGCCAGCGCCGTCGTTGCACACACAAGTACGGCAGCGAGTGCTGAGATAATCTGCTGTTTCATAACCGGTTCCTCCGGTACTATTTATATGCTTGCTATATAAGACACTTTTTCATATCATAAAATCAGATTATCTGATTCTGGGAGGTACTCATGCAGACAATTACCGCAACCGATCTTTCCCGCAATTTTCGCGTCATGCTCAATCGAGTCGAATTCCAGCACGAAGAGTTGTTAATCGTTCGCAATAATTTCCCTGTCGCCCGGCTTATTCCCGGCCCTGCAACCATGACTGCCGCTGAAGCATTTGGCGACCTCTATCGTACTCTGCCTGCGGATGCGGGTAAAACCTGGCTTACCGACAGTCGCCTTGACGATAACTGTGACAGCGAGGTGCGTGATCCATGGGTTTCCTGATTGATACCTGTATCTGGATTGATGTCGAGCAGGGAAACCTTGCCCCTGCTGATATTGTTGCCGTCACCGGAGTAGAGCCGGTCTATCTCTCTCCGGTCACCATCGCCGAGCTGAAATTCGGTGCCGAATGTGCGGCAACACCGGCGATCCGCCAGCAACGCCTGGCTTCGCTTGCCAGAATACGGGTTAAACCGGTTCTGCGGATTGATGAAACCACCGGAGAAATCTTTGGTTCGCTTGCCGCTCAATTGAAAGCCGGTGGAAAGAATCCGCGGCCCCGCATACAGGATCTCTGGCTTGCCAGTCAGGCGGTTCAGCATGGTTTTTCGCTCCTTACCCGCAATGTAAAAGATTTTGCTGACATTCCGGGGTTAGTTGTAGTGACGGTGTAATTCTTCAAATGCTGTCAATCTTGTCATCATTCATCATCTGTGCTACCGTATTTTCACCAAAAGTGAGGAGGCGACATCATGCCAACAGCACAAAAAAATCAACTTCAGCACCATTTGGTCGAGACATTCTCTACCCTTACCTCTCCACAAAAACGTGAAGTTATTGATTTTGCGGAATTCGTCGCCAAGCGTGGCAGAGCAACAAAGCCAGTAAAGCGAGCCACCGGTTCACTTGAGGCTCTTTTTGACATCGCGACTGATTGCAAGGACACTGATCTTTCCACCAGGCATGATGAATATCTAACCTAGCGCCAGTTCTTGCAACAGGGCCTTCTATACTCCCAGGCCAATATTCCCTGTAAGATTTCCGCCCAAGATATCTGGTTCAAGTGTCTTATGGCTCAATGTCTTTTTAGCCCCACGATATTCTGCCCATTGCTCAGATTCTGCATTCTTAGCCATCACGAGGATGGGTGTAATAAAATATTCCCAAACTGATTGAGACAACTGCAAAAAACGTTACCGTTATGCCGAAAATTCGCACAATGGCATTGAAGATGCACCAATGGAGACGTTCATTATATCCGCGCATTAAATGCTAACGACGAAATTTTCAGGGTTTTTATCATTTGGTATTTTTCTCAGATAACGGGCATGAAGTTGACCCGCCGTCTTTTGGGCGGATCTAACTTTCTGGTTGGAAATTCGCCTTTCTTGCCTTTGCCTTGCTGCTTTTTCTGTCTTTTTGAATGATTCTGTGGGGATATTTAGTAGCAGCATTTTCTAGGCAAGTTCTACTTTCAAACGTTTTCCAAGTGCCAGAGCTGCCCTTTCGAGAGTCTGTAATGTTACGGAAACATTCCCAGGGTCGAGCAATCTGTCAAGTGCCGAGCGGCTTGTGTGCATTTTGTGTGCAAGTGCAGTTTTTGAGAGATTTGATTTCTGCATCTCCTGCTCAATTTGATACGCGACAACTCGCTTGATTGCTGTGGCCTCCACGTCAGCCAGCAAACCTTCCTCTTGCAGAAAATCGTCAAAGTTTGATCCCGAGTGAATGTTGTTCATTGTTTGTTCCTCCAATAGTTACCGAGTCTTACTGTTGCCGTTTTGAGTTCGTTTAGTGGTGTCTTATTTGATTTCTTGATGAATCCATGAAGCAGAATCATCTGGCTTCCATCGACGGTGAATAAAACCCGCGCTATGCCGTCCGGCAATGATGAGCGGACTTCCCACAGGTTCTTGTCCATTTTTCTGATAAGCGGCATTCCCAAAGGCCAGCCAAGTTGAGCTGTTTTGATGTCTTCACCAATAATTCGCTTATCGTCTCGGGGAAGTCCTTTCAGCCAGTCACGTACCGGCTCATTTCCGGCATCGGTACGATAAAAGTTCACAGTAAGGATGAAATTGGTCTGTTCCACGTCAACAGTGTACCATAATTGGTGCAGCCTTCAACAAAATAATGGCCGGGGCTTGCCCGGCCATTATTAATAGGGAGAATGTCCCTCTTTTCGCCGTGAGGCAGAGGAAACGCCAGTCGCCTACGGGCTCCTTCTGTTTCCTCTGCCTCTCTAAAACCCTCAACTTGCTACTCTCAAGTGAGGTAATAAATCGGGAATTATAATACCACATTAAGCGCAGTTTAAAAAGGTCCACTTCGGGCGAATCTAAACTTTCATTAAAAAGTTTAGATTCATCCAGACGGTATCAATGCAGAGATGATTCGTTCAAATCAAGGCCTGAATTCCCTTACGATCAAGAATATTCAATAATTTTTGTGAAGGGCCGCCGGGGTGTTTTTCACCAATCTCCCATTTCTGAATCGTGGACAAGCTCGTGTTCAGTATAGACGCCATGACCGCCTGGCTAATTCGGTACCGTTCCCGTAGTGATTTTATCTGTTCGGATGAATAATCGGGAACCGGTGGAACACATAGAGTGTCGTAACGCTCCATTGATTGTTTACTAACAATGCCAAGACGGCAAAGGTCGGACGCAGTTTCATGTACAGCGTCAAGGATGCTACTGGTTTGCTTCCTCATCGTTTACCTCCAGTAAGGCACCATCAATAACTGCTTGTCGGATCTGTTCTTCTTTCATGGAAAGAAGGTCGTCGGCAAGTAACTGAAGAGCCTCAAGTTCTTTTGTTGAAATATTCGCCCGTTCGTTTTTCTCAAATCCAAACACGAAAAACCATCGATTATTACGGTTGGTAGCCAACAATGTTCGAACGCTACCGCTTTTGCCTCTTCCCGGCAGTGCAATTCTTTTTTTGTAGACGCCACCACCGAGATCAGCGTCAACAAGTCCCATCACCATCTCTGCTACTGCATGGCATAACAACTTATCGACCAATCCCGCCTTACGAGCCCAACGATCAAATTTTCGGGTTTTGATAATCATGTCGTCAATATAGCACTAAGTGATACCAAGTTCAACTTAATGCTTGATTGAGTCAGCATCTTTCTCCCGACGTTACGCCGTAATCCCCAACATTCATGCAATAAGGGGGGGCATTTGTAAAACTAGCAAAAAAACCTGGTCAGACTGCAATCGGTACCGGGAATGACCTATTGACTTCGTACCAGCCCAGCACGGCGATCTGCTGGGGGGGCTGCGAAGGAGGCTGACAGCTCCACCAGCCACTGCGCCATCCACATAGGCCTTGGTGGTGGCGTCCGTGGTCGCGGTGGGTACACCCACCAATGTAATCATGCGTTTCACTCAAAATCGATATCCTCTCATAACAAGAACGATTATTTGTACTGATTTTGTACCAAATGGTTTCCAAACACTCGACAAGTTACATATTTCCGGAAAGGTTAATTCGCCCATTAATAATGCACGCTGCTTAAAATTAAGGCAGCAGCAAAAAGCGGCACCACTTTAATAATTAAATGATTTAAGTATGTTATGAGTGTATGAGGGGCGGCAAAGTTATTGCATAAACGAGAAGTTTGCCCAATGACGGGCAGACAGATACCAACGGGGGTAGTTCTGTATGGAAGCGATGTCAACGATGACAGGCCTCAAGAGTAGTGCTGATGTGTTGTTTCTTATGCTGGGCGCGGCGATGGTCTTTGCGATGCATGCAGGTTTTGCCTTCCTTGAAGTCGGCACCGTCCGAAAAAAGAACCAGGTGAACGCACTGGTAAAAATTCTCACCGACTGGGCGGTTTCGACCGTCGTCTATTTTGTCATCGGCTTTCCGATCGCCTACGGGATCTCGTTTTTAAAGCCGGCCGAAGAGTTGCTCGGAAAAACGCAAGGCTACGATCTCGTCCATTACTTCTTCCTGCTCTGCTTCGCCGCCTGTATTCCGGCCATCATCTCCGGCGGCATTGCCGAACGGGCCAAGTTCTGGCCACAGGTAACCGCCGGCGCCATCTTTGCCGGGCTCACGTACCCGCTCTTTGAATCGCTGATCTGGGGACAGAACATGTCCCACGTACAATCTCTGTTCAAATCGATCGGCGGTGCCGAATTTCATGACTACGCCGGCTCTGTCGTCGTTCATTCAATCGGCGGCTGGATTGCACTCCCTGCGGTTTTGATCCTTGGACCACGCATGGGGCGCTATGTGCGCGGTAAGTCGCATCCGATTCTGGTCAGCAACATCCCCTTTCTGGCTCTTGGTTCTTGGATTCTCGCCGTCGGCTGGTTCGGCTTTAAT
The DNA here is from genome assembly GCA_013349405.1 of Desulfuromonadales bacterium. Lineage (GTDB taxonomy): Bacteria > Desulfobacterota > Desulfuromonadia > Geobacterales > Pseudopelobacteraceae > JACRCG01. Next base: position 60,347 of record DUZS01000012.1, read on the forward strand.
GTCATGAGTGCCGGTAATCTGGAAAAGATCTCCGGCCTGGTTGCGGTGAACTCTCTGATGGCGATGGTTGGCGGTATCATTGCGGCGCTTGTCGCCGGCAGGAACGACCCCGGTTTCATTCACAACGGTGCTCTGGCCGGACTGATTGCAGTCTGTGCCGGCAGCGACATCATGCACCCGTTGGGAGCTCTTGCGGTCGGAGCGATCGCCTCGATAATTTTTGTCTATGGATTCCATTTTGAACAGGAAAAACTCAAGATCGATGATGTGTTGGGAGTATGGCCGTTACATGGCGTCATCGGCACCTGGGGGGGGATAGCTGCAGGTATATTCGGCCAGAAATTTCTCGGCGGGATGGGTGGCGTCAGCTTTGTTTCACAACTTGGCGGGAGCGCTCTTGCCGTTGTATTCGCCCTGGCCAGCAGCTTTATCGTCTACGGAGCCCTGCATAAAGCCGTCGGCATTCGCCTTAACCAGGAGGATGAATATAACGGCGCCGATATCGCAATTCACAATATCGGAGCCTATCCGGAAGACAGTATTCGCTGATTGCGGTAATAATTGGGGGGAGTTAAATCCCTTGGGAATTAAGGATGCCTTGACCTGCTAGATCCTGTCGCACAATCGCCTCCAGGGAGGCGTCCAGCATGGCGCGGCGGCAGTCAACACCGTTGATTGCGGCGGTTTTGAGCAGGCGGAAGAAACGGCAGCCACCGAAACAGAGCGGCAGATAGGCACACTCCAGGCATTCATCGTTTTTCCAGACGTCGAGGTTGTGGGATTCGCGGTAGTCGCTGATACTGTCGGCGAGGGTGCTGATGGCGTATTCGGGCCACCCCATCAAGGCGGGACATTTGTAGAGCGAACCGTCATAGTTGACTACCAGGTTGTTGGTCAGTTCGATCATGCAGACACCCATGTGTGGCTTATCCACGGCAAAGCCGCGTCGCAGGGTTTCCTTACGCAGAAAGAGGTGTGCCTCAATCAGCCATGGTTCGCTGCCGATGGCACAAGAGGCGCTGTGCGGATCATGTCCGCCGGATTTTGGATGCACAGGGGAAAATTGCACCGGCCCCAGTTGTGCCGGATCAATACCGGCTTCGAGCAGCGCATCAAACATGGCCGGAAACTCGCGGTAGTTTTCCCGGGTGAAATTACCACCCGGTTTGAGAGTAATGAGATCACAGACAGCACACAGATTGTCCACGATTATTTGAAAACTCCCCTCCCCGGAAACAAAAGGGCGCTGACGATTATGTACCGCCGCCGGTCCATCAAGCGTTATTTGCGCACTACGCAGTCCGAACGGCAGCAACTCCTCCACAACGGCACGGGTTAGCAGCGTGGCATTGGTGACCAGGCTACAGAAGAATTCAGTACCGGCGCTGACTGCTGCCTCCTGCACAGCACCGGCAATGTCCTTGAGTCGCGGGATCGCCATGAGTGGTTCGCCACCGTAAAAGCGGAGTTCCACGTCACGGCCATGCTGGATTTGTTCACGCATTATATACTCGACCAGAAGCCGGGCTGTCTCTTCGCTCATAGCGTGGGCACCGCGAAAGTGATCTTCAAAGCAATAGGGACAGGCGAGGTTGCAATCCAGGGTCAGGACCACCGTTGCCATAAACTTCCCGGAACAGCTATTGGTCTGATCAATCAAATGTATCATGGCTTCCCGCTCTGCCAGCGGGTCGTCTACCCAGAGTTCCAGACGCCGTAGTGTACCTCGATCCGACTCTGATAAAGAGCCGTCTCTGGCAGTGGCAAGAAATTCTTCCGGTACCCTGACCACCGAGCCTTTTCTGGTCGAGTAGAGCAGTACGTAACCGGGACGGTCAGGGTATATTTTCATGTAACGGGAAAGTGGCATAGTTGCTCCAAAAAAAATGGGGAGCATATGCTCCCCATCGCAGGGTTAACGACAGATGCATTAGCTGCGTACGCTTGAAACACCGCCGGTACAGCAGGCACTGACTACTTCCGTATTCTCCACCCCTTCATCCAAAATTTCGATTGACATGAATTTATCCTCCCTGTGGATTGGTACCATTCGGTTAGAATGGCCTTAATCAGGTTTTGATAATAGACAAAGCCGCCAAATTAGGCTATAAGTTTTTGCCCTCAAGCTCAGTCATTGCTATTTCAGGAGTCATTAGTTGCGACGTATCGTGTGTCAAGAACTGCTTTTTGCCCTGCTGGTACTCCTGCTCAGCGGTGTTATGCCTGTTTTTGCCGCCGATGAATCCATTGATGTTCTTGGTTTTGTAGAACCTGAAAAAGCACTTGTATCCACCTACCGTAATCCCCACCCAAGCTCAAAGATTGCCGAAAACATCACAGTCATCACTGCTTCTGATATCGAACGCCTCAATGCCCACACTCTAGCCGAGGTGCTGCAGACTGTTCCCGGCATTGTATTCGATTACATGCGCACCCCAGCGACCTTCAGTGGCTTCAACGTTCAAGGTGCATATGCCTCCTCTGTACTGGTGCTGTTAGATGGAATCCGTCAGAACAGCTATAACGCAGGGTCTGCTATTCCCATCCTGATTCCGGTGCAGCAGATCGAACGGGTCGAGATCATCAAGGGTGCGGCCTCTGCCGCCTGGGGATCTGCGCTTGGCGGCGTGATCAATATCATCACCAAAACGCCAAACCCGGATCGTCAAATGTCCGGAATGGTTTCCGGATCGGTTGGCTCGCAGTTCACCGGTGACTCCCGTGCCGAGCTTAGCGGCACCCTGGATCGCCTTGGTTACTACCTGACCGCTGGAAATATCCGCTCAAACGGTCTTACCCCCAACAGCGCCACCAACATGAATCACCTACACGGCAAGCTCACCTATCGCCTCCCCGGCAGTGGGACGGTGACATTGGGTCTGTCACAGCTTGGCAATCACCACGGTCTGGACGAAGCGGACATGACGTCCAGTCGGGGGATATGGACTCATGATAAAAACGAGTTCCACCGTAGCAGCGGCTATTTCAAGCTCAATCAGCCGTTAGGCAGCGAACTGACCCTTGATGTTAGCGGCAATTTCCTCCGTTTTGATGAGCATTTCTTTTGGGGAGAGCTTGATAACCAAGGTGGAGCAATATTTACCAATGATCTTACTGAACGCGCTACAGCCCGTGACGGTAGTGCCCGCCTGACCTGGGGTGACGGCCAGCGCAATCTGGTAACCGGTGTTGAATACGGCCATGTAAAATCTCGTGGTGGCGACCTGCTCCACTTGCCGCTAAACTACGACCGGAGCTTTGACCATTCGGCAATTTACGGCAACGGCACCTGGACGATCAATCAACTGACGATTCTCCCCGGCTTCCGTCTCGACAAGACCGGTATATCCGGCGATAAAACCAGCTATACTCTCGGCGCAACCTATCAACTTGCCGAGTCCACGACGCTGCGCGGCTACTACGCAGATGGTTTCAACCTGCCGCTACTGGGCTATTCTACCGATCTTCAACGGATTAAGACGTCCCAGCTCGGTTTGGAGAGTGGTGCAATTCCCTATCTTTGGCTGAAGGGCACCTGGTTCTTCAACACCTTGCGCGATAGTCAGTCTGCAATGCTTATAACCACCAATCAGGATCGTCAGGGGTTTGAGCTTGAAGCCAGCACCACCCCGGTTTACAACGTGTCGCTCACCAGCGGCTATACCTATCTGTACGCAAAAAACAGTGATACCGGGGAACGGTTGCAGACCGACAGCAGCCAATCAGTCCCTCCCCATCTGGTGAAACTGGCACTACATTACAATAACTCCGAGAACGGACTGCGCGGTGTGCTAACCGGTAACTATGCCTGGTGGAACTCATCTCCCAGCCTTCCGGCTGCAAGCAACGGCGTAATCTGGGACTTGCTTCTGAACTGGAAGTTGAGCCCAGTTCATGGTCTGTCGCCGGAACTGTTCCTCTCCGGGCATAACCTCTTTAATGGCGTACAGACTACCAATAAAGATTTATACACCAATCCAACCCGCTGGTTCGAAGGCGGACTCCGGGTGAACTTCTGATGCGGCGCCTGGTCCTGCTGATAGTCGCCCTGGCGACCCTGCTCCCCTCGCTGGCACAGGCCTACGACGTGCTGATACTCCAGAGCCGCCGTGATCCTGCCTATGAAGAGGTGTTGAGCGGGTTCCGCAGCGGCCAGAGCGTGTCGCAGCGGGTGGTCGTGCTGGCTGACTACGCCGAAGTTGATGTGGTCCGCATCGTGCGTGAGGATCGCCCCCGCATGATTCTCGCAGTGGGTGATGCCGCCGTGACGGCAAGCCGCACGGTGAGGAACCTGCCGGTGGTCTCGGTACTGGCGCTCGGCATCCATAACAAAAAGCATGCCACGTCCAACCTCACCGGTATCAGCATGTTTGCTCATCCGGAGCAGTATGTCAGTCTGTTCAAAAGTATGAAGATCCGGCGGGTCGGCGTGGTCGGCGATGCGGAAAAAAGCGGCTGGTATCAGCGACTGGCCAGTAAAACGGCACGTGAGGCAGGGATTGAGTTGGTGACCCGGGAAATATCTGCACCTCACGAAACAGTTGCACAACTTGAAACACTGGCCGGCAAGGTTGATGCGCTCTGGATGCTGCCGGATACGACTGCGGTAACCCGTGAAACGTCCGAAGCATATTTCCGCTTCGGCCAGCAGAACTCTGTGCCGGTGATCTCGTTTGCGCCAAGTTATCTGGGACTGGGCGCTGCAGCTGTGCTGGAAATAGACAGGGTTGCCATGGGCAGGCAGGCTTTTGCCCTGGCTGCGAAACTTCTCAACGAAAGGAGCACCATCCCGCCGGTCGAACTTTCCAAAGTGGTAACAGTCAGGACCAATCCCGTTGTTCTACAAAGAATGGGGCTTCCTGTTAAGCTTATGTCACTTCAGCCACAGAGTTATCCCCCCCCCCTCTAACGCTCCGAGATAGCCTTCAGGGGCTTCCAGAGGCGTATTCACATGCGCCAAAATCTGCTGCCCCCTCCTGATCCTCACATGCTGAAACGGATTGCAACGGGCTGGACTAACAACGGATGGATTATGCGCTAACTAGCTTGTTTTATGTTGCATTTCAAATACTGGCAAACCTTGTTTGAGCTCCTCACATACCGTTTCTTTCGTTGACAATAGTACAGAGAAGTGCTACTCAATACGCATTTTACCTGTACTCTCCATCTGCTCTCCGTACGTCGTCAGTTGCGTGTCCGGCCAAAAGAGGTCAATTAAAGTGATTTTATTGAGATTATGCCACTACATCCTCCCCCGGCTCATGGTCGTCGTGATCTTAATTTCTTCTCTGATCGCGTCTCCGGCGTTCTGTCAGGACACGGAGGACTCTCAGCTTTTTATTGCCGGCTTCAACGCCTACCAGCAGAAAGATTACGCATCTTCAATTGAAAAAATGAATGAGGTGTTGCAGAAACATCCCGATACTCCACTCAGGGATATGGCGCTTTTCTGGCTCTCCCGCTCCTATTTTAAAGTGGGCAACCAGCAGGAAGCTGCCCGCTATCTTTCTCAATTTTCCAAAGAATATCCTGATAATCCGCTCAAAAGTACTGTTGAGGACGAACTGCTCGCCCTTACGGCTCGCTTTGAAAAGGGCGAAAAACTGGTCGGCGGACCACCTCCGGTCAGACCGCCTGACCTCCTGGCGGCCCAGAAAATAAAGGCCCAAAAAGAACTGGCCGCTGCTGTTGAAGCTGAAGAGGCGAAACGGGCTGCCGCTGCGGCGGAATCAGTTCGTGTCACTGCGGCTACTGCTGAGCAGGATCGGATAGCTCTGGAAGCTGCCTCACGGGAAAAAGCCGAGCAGCAGAAAGTTGCCGCTCTCAAAGCTGAAGAGTCCCTCAAAATCACGCAGCAGATTCGCATGGCTGTACTGGCATCAGAGCAGGAGATGCTGGCTGCTGCAAAGGCTGAAGAGTCAAAACTGGCTGCTGCGGTGGCAGCTGAAGAGAAGAAAGAACAAGAACGTCTGGCCGTTTATAGAGCAGAGCAGAATCAACTGGCTGTTCTCAAGAATAAAGACTCCCAAAGGGCACCGGTACAATTTACCGAGGTGACTGCTGATGCTTCAAAACGGGCATATCGTGAGAAAGCAATCAGCGAGTATAAATCCATCATTGACAAGTACCCTGCCTCTGCTGCTGCAGTTACTGCAGCAGCAAAGCTCCGTGAGCTCGGCATTGTCACCGCTTTACCCCCTGCATTTGGTGAAGCATCCCCGCTTGAAAATACCCAGGTTTTACGGTTTGAAGTTGTTCAATTCGCCGCCTTTGAGTTTAATCTCCTTGCCCGCCCGGAAACGTTTACTGCCGGACGACAGTTTGAGGTACCATTTGAAGTCATAAACCGGGGTAACGGTGTCGATTCATTCTATCTTGATTCGGCATTCCCTGCTGAATTTGGCGCACGCTTTGCCTCAACCGCATTTCCCGGCGGTGCAATCAACCAGACTCCTGAACTTGGCCCGGGCGAAACATTTAAAGGCTCTCTTTCCTTTGTCATTCCGCCAGCCAGTATTGACGGCCTGCGCATAACGTACCCGGTTAAAGTGGCGTCACGATTGGCTGCAGAAGCGAGCCAGTCACGTGAGGTCAAGGTTATTACCTCTGCACCGCTCCTCCGCGCAATTCTGCGCACAGAGAAAACCAGGCCACTTCCGGGAGACAAGGTGTTGTATCGCATTGCAATCCTTAACGCAGGTTCGGATGCTGCGCAGGATGTTACTTTCCGCGTTAACTTCCCGCCACAGTTTGAGCCGGTCGATTACGTGGCGGCCGGTTTCAGGCAGGAGATGAAATCAGCACTTGTCGTTGACGGAATGCAGGTAAAATCGGGGGAAAGCCGCGAATTCTCCGTCGCTTTCCAGCTTAAGGATGATTCTTTGGCGGGCCAGGAACTTTTGGCACGCGTTGAGCTGATTAACACTATTCAAAAAACCGCTGCCGCCTTTGTTTCTAATACGGCCTATGTGGAACCGCAGCGAAGTATACTCGTTCGCACCGGTTCAGAGCGTCTGGTTGCCTTTCCCGGTCAGACAATAGCGGTTCCGTTTGTTGTTACCAACAAGAGCAATATCCGGGAAAAATATAAGATTGTTTCCGTCGTTTCCGGCCTTCAGGAAGCGGTTATTTTCCACGACATCAACCGTGACGGCATCAGGCAGGCAGGTGAACCGGTTATTACTGAGATTGGCCCGTTGGCGCCTCATGAAGAAGCGAGTGTCGTAGTAGAAATCAAAACAGCAAAGCGCGCAATTGATGGCAGTCAGGACAGTGTCAAGGTTTCATTTGTATCAGAAGGGGACCCTGCCAGTGCTGCATCAGGGGCGACTCAGCTGACCTATTCGAGACCTGTTTTAAATATGGCCATGTCGGGGCGTGATGGTCGGCTTAAGCCCGGTGACGTAACCTCCTTTGATTTGGTAATCGCAAACCAGGGCTCTAATATAGCGCGTATAGTAGAGCTGCAGAGCGTCTGGCCGGAACAGTTGGAGCTTATGGCTGCGGATCCTGCAACCAGTGTTGTCAGCAACGGGGCGATTGTCTGGCGCTTTAAGGAACTGGGAGCCGGAGAGAAACGCAGCATCAGGGTTTCATTCAGAGTCAAGCCGGGCATCGGAGTTGGCACCGCTATCCAAGTCAAAAATATTCTGACCTATGAAGACCGACTGGGGAACAGGTATTGATATGGCACATTATGCACTCCGAACGATAGTCACCATGCTCCTTTTTTGCTCAGTACCGACCTCCCGGGCTCAAGAGCCTCCGCGGAACGCCCCCCAGGCTCCTGCACAAAAGTATCTGCTGTACGCTCCTCAGCCCGTGACTACCAGGAACGCGTCTCCCGCGCAGGAAGGCATCATCGTTCAGGAAATTGATGTTAAAAAAGGTGATACACTGTATGATCTTTCCCGTAAGTTCAGCGGTCATGGCATGTATTTCCCCCAGATACTTCTGTTTAACTCGATTCATAATCCAAATCTGATTTACCCGGGGAACAAGCTCAAAGTTCCGCTAACCCACCATGCCGACAACGATGAAAACGCTGCTTCAAAGCCGGTGGAGAAATCAGACAAAGCTAAAGCAGCTGGCGTAAAAAAAACCCGGCCAGAAATGAAAGCAACCGCTCCAGCACGTCAGTCGACTGCTACGCCTCAAAATACGGAGATTTCACTCAGTGAATTGAGAGCGCCTGAAACGGCTAAAAGTACCAAAAGTACACACAAGAATAAACCAGTACTCCCGGCCAGGAAAAATACTGTATCAGAAGCGTCGGCTGTGCCGAAGCTTTCCGCTCCTCTCCCTGCATATTATACACGTCAGGTACCAACAATCCCCCCTGCTGTTAATGCCGTTTCGAACCAGAAGCTTTTTGAAGCGGCGGTAAAGGCATATCGAGTTGATGATTGCCGTACTGCTCTTGAGCTGCTGGATCGCTACCTCCTCAACAATCCTGATTCGCCGCTTGCTGCAGACGCAAATCTTTATAAAGCAGAATGCTACATGAAATTATCTGCTCAATAAGTTCCACGAGGTTGTTACGTAATGAAAATCTCCCCGCTTGACATTCAGCAGCAACAGTTCAGGGTAAAAACGTTCCGTGGACTTGATCCGGAAGATGTGGATGCTTTTCTGCAATCCATCGCTGGTGAAATGGAAGAGTTGATACGCGAAAACAGTCAGATGAAAGAAGATCAGTCACAGCACAATCGTGAAATGCTCGATATGGCTGAGAAAGAGCGAGAGCTGCGCGATACGCTGCTTTCAGCCCAGCGCGTCATCGAAGAGATGAAAGCCAATGCCCGTAAAGAGGCGGAGTTGATCATTTCTGAAGCAGAGATCAAAGGAGAGCGCATTGTTGCTGATGCAGAACGGCAGTTGGGGGAGTTGATGAGCCGGATTGAAGAGGTCCGCAGGCAGAGGATTCAGTTTGAGATGAGCTTCAAAGGGTTACTTGAAAGTTTCAGCAGACAACTTATCGGCGATGAACTCGTCTGAAAGGGAGTACGTAATGGCACAGGCTAAAACAGGCGACAAGGTTGCCGTACACTACACCGGCAGGCTTGAAGATGGATCTGTTTTTGACAGCTCGGAAGAAACTGCGCACCAACAGCACGATCACGAATGTTGCTGCAGCAGCAAAAAAACCGGAGATGATGACTGCGGAGGCGGTACCCATGGCACCGGACCGATGGAGTTTGTCATTGGCTCCGGGCAGTTGATACCGAAATTTGAAGCGGCAGTCATTGGACTTGAACCGGGAGAGAGCGTCACCGTTTCAATTTCAGCCGATGATGCCTATGGGCAGCGTGCCGAAGAGATGGTTGCAGTTATTGAGCGAAGTGAGATTCCGGCTGATATCAATCCTGAACCGGGCCATCAGATGGAGGTGATTCTCGAGGATGGTTCCCCCTTGCCTGTGCTTGTGACAGAAGTGACGGAGACAACCATTACGCTTGATGGTAATCATCCCCTGGCCGGTCGTGATTTGACCTTTACCATCAGGTTGGTGGAAATCCTGTAGACCGGACCAATCTTGATGTACAAAAAAGGCCGCTGACACTGCTGTTGTCAACGGCCTTTCTTATTGAATGGAATGCGCGCTACTTGCTTCCTGTCGCGACCGTTGAGCCGGCAGACTTCACGCTGAAATCCTTTGCTCCCGCAGGTATATGTGCCAGTACCACGACAAAAGGAATCGACTTACCGGGAGCAACTCCCATGTTCGTCAGTGAGTCACCAAACGGATTGGCCATTGCTGCCTCGATCTTATCGAGGGGCAGGTTTTCCAGCTGCTCTTTTGTCAGCGGGTTACCACCATAGGCGTTCTTGGTGGCAACAATCTGGCCCGTCGCATCAAAAACAGTTACCATTACCTGCAATGCAGCCCGAGGTTTTGCATACTCGTTGAATGCTTCACCGGAAACTACCAGCAATTCTCCTGCGGCGGTATTTGCAACAAAAGCGCTTGTAACGGCTCGCACACTAATTTTACCACTCTCGGGAAGAGCAGTTTCCTTCGGCGTAGAAAGGGAGGTATACCCGAAATAACCAAGAACGACAATTGCCAGCAGTGCAGCGGCCGCAATCAGCATACCAAACAACGGGCTCTGCTTACGACGTGATGAAATCGAGAGTGGTGGCGGCTCCTGCTGCCCCTTGGAAGCTGCTTCCCCAAGAAACATATCTTCCTCTGTTTTGCCGCCCTCTGCGCTGGCAGAGGTCTCATCCAGAGGAACAGACTGTATCTCCTGAGAAAGTTTCAGGTCATTCTGACTGACCTGTGGAACAGAAACAGACGTAAGTTCATCGCCAAAATCAATTTCTCCCCCTTTGAACGGCGCATCAGCAGGCGTCTCAAAAGATGGCTGATTACCACTGGTACTGCTTGAATCCTGTTTGCTCATATCCTTTTCTTCGACAAAGCCGGTATCCTCGAAATCAAAGAAGAAATCGCCGGGCTCAGTTTCCTGCGCGGTTTTGACAACGGATCCGTTCAATTCATCGTCTGAAAAATCAAACTCACTACCACCACCAGCAGCAGTGGAGACAGGCGCAGATGAATGGCCGCTTTCAGCGCCAGTCAGTTCATGCTCTTCAGTATCAAATGATATTCCTGATACATCAAAAGGAGATGATTCGAGCGAAGTGAAGTCGATTGCTTCGCTCTCGGGAGGGGTCTCTCCGAAAACAATTGGATCAGCGGCAGGAGCGGGAACCACATCCGCAGTGGAGCTCCACTCTTCGCGAGGTTCAGTGGGGGGCTCGCCAACTGCAGCAGGGGGAGACAATTCCGCTAAGGCCACCGCGGATGGCAAAGAGACGCCTTCCGGCACCTCCTTGCGCACAGTAAAAACATGTTTGCACCTGGTGCAACGGACTTTGACACCCTTATCTGTGACTCTGGAATCGTCCAGTCGAAACCTGGTCTGGCATTTTTCGCATTGGATTATCATCTGCGACTCCTTGATGATGACAGCATATGGTGGGCAGCTACCAGCAAAACTATCTGAAATAACGATTGTCCTATATCAGAAAGCGAAGAGGGTGTCAAATCTTTACGCTGAGATATTTCGACTATTTAGTCCGGTTTTGCCTGCATATCGGGGCAATCTGGCAAGAAATGCAGCGGCTCATATCTTTGCCGTCACAGCCGTCACTGATGCCGAGATGAGCCAGAGAAAAATCATATTTGACCGGATCAGCAGGATCAAAACTGCTCAGCGCGGCGGTAATTTCCTGAGCCATGCGCCAGTCTGCCGAGTTGCGTCTGGTGAGACCGAGATAGCGGCTGATGCGGCTGATATGTGTATCAACCGGTATTATCAGCTGGGCAGGAGCTATACCGTTCCAGAGGCCAAGATCGATACCATCGGTCGGGCGAACCACCCAGCGCAGCAGCATGCAGAGCCTTTTACAGGCGCTGCCGGATGCGGGAGCAGGAAACAGGAAAGGAAGGTAGGATTCGGGCGGGATACCTTCTGAACCGAAGACAGCGGAATAATCGAGCGCCAGGGCGGCAGCGGTATAGTGGTTCAAAGAGGTGCTGACGTCGCGATCTGTTGCAGAATGACCCTTCAGAAAAAATGCCTGTACACTGCCGGCCTGTCTCACCATCTGCTGCAGTGCCGAAAAGAGTGCGCAGAGGTCACGGCCATCGTTAAAGCGGTGTTTGAAGCGGGAGAAGGTGCGTAAGCCGCTTCCGGGGTTGAAATGCTCAATAAAGTTCCTCGGCGACCTGCCGAGTTCGGAAAAAACCGTCTCCAGCGTGCGAAGGATAATGGCTATTGAGCCATAGGCAAATGATGACGCAATTACCGCTGCAATCTCCTGATCCAGCGGATCGTGATAACGATGACAGAAAGACAACGGGTCATTGTCCAGATGCAGGAGCGATCTGGACGCATAGAGAGCGTCCAGCGCTGAGCGAATGTCAGACATCCGCCTCTCTCAGAAACAGGGCGGCGTCCTCGGGAGACGTCGGGTTGATAAAAAAGCCGGTACCCCACTCAAATCCGGCCATCTGTGTCAGCCGTGGCACCAGTTCAATGTACCAGTGAAAATCATACACCAGAGAATTCCAGTGGTCAGGCTTGCCGGGGCGCCGATGCATGGGCGGAGCGGTATGCAGGATGAAATTGTAGGGTGCATCGCGCAGTACCATTTTGACCCGCAGCAGCATATCTTTCATTGCCACCGCCAACTCAGCCAATTGAGCGTCATTCATCAGAGCGAAATCATGGCTATGACGCTTCGGGTAGAGGCGCAGCTCAAAAGGCGAACTGGACGCATAAGGCGTCAGCGTTACAAAATTGGAAAACTCTTTCACCACACGAACCCCTTCGCGCAGCTCGAACTCAATCAGGTCGCAGAAAATACAGCGTTCCTTATCACTGAAATAGGTGCGGGCAACCTTCAGCTGGGTACTCGCAACCGGCGGCAGGAGCGGCACTGCAATAAGCTGGCTGTGAGAATGGTGCAGCGACGCGCCGGCTCGAATGCCATGGTTTTTGAACAGCACCATGTAGCGAAAGCGGATATCGTTCCTCAAGTCAAGATAGCGATGCCGATACGCCGTCAGAACATCCGTTATCTCATGGGGAGTCAAATCAGCAAGGGTGCGATTGTGGTCAGGGGTCTCAATGATCACTTCATGCGCACCGATGCCGTTCATGACGTCATACATGCCGTAACCGTGATTGTTGAGTTCACCCTCAACCCGTAGAGCAGGGTATTTGTTGGGAATAACCCGTACCCGCCAGTTGGCGGCGTTCGGCACGCCGTTCGGGCGAATAGCGAAAATCTCCGGCGGGGTTTTATCTTCGTTGCCATAACAGAAAGGGCAGGCGATCAGGCCGCTCTGTTCCGGAACTACTTGAAAATCACGCGGTCTCCGGCCGCGCTCCGTGGCAATGATTACCCAGTGCAGCTTTATCGGGTCCCAACGCAGTTCTGACATGTATCCTCCAAAAAGCCGTTCAATGTTCGTGGTTCAATGTTCGTGGTTTCAACCTTGAACCTTGAACCTTGAACCTTGAACTATATCAACCAATTATCCAACTCAATTTCCGCGCCTGCATAATAGAGCATCAGCGGGGTGTCGCTTGGCCAGCGGCCGATTTCCTCGTTATCACGGATCAGAATTATCGAAACAAACAGCTTGCTTCCCGCCGTCAGCTTGATGCCGCTCAACGGAATCCTGATCTCACAGGTTTTTGCGATCTTCCAACTGCAGTAACAGTTGGTCGGCAGCCATGCGCCATCGTTCTTGACCAGCAAAAGCCCTTCATCGCTTTTCATCTGCAGCGGCAGACGGTAATCCCGATCATAGATCAGGTGGATATTGAGTAGATCATCTTCCTTCAGTAACCGGGAGAGATCCTGAACTCCATCAATTCTAAAGAAGAGCGATTTCTCGTTAAAGCCATAATAGAAGCTCTGGAGCATCCGGTCGGACGAGTGCATGGCCGAGCCCTGGCGGGTAAGGTCATACAGGCCTGCCGCCAGCCATTCAAAGTAGTCGCTGATCCTGCCGCTGATCTCCGGGGCGATGTATGCGGCCGGCTCCCGGACCAATCCTGCCGGATTCTTCTTCTTGATCGGCTCCAGCAGCTCGCGGGGCGGGTCCTGTCCCAAAAGCCGATAGATGTTCATCAAGTGCTGGCGGAAAAGCCGGTCAAACCGGTCGCTGTGCGGTGAAAAATGATCGTCTCCATACCACCAGAACCAGTCACTCCCTTCGGCGGCGTAGAGGGATCGGCAGATCATCTCGGCAGTGGCGTCCTCAGAGGGTTCTCCGCTTTCAAGAGCCGCCGCAACGAGTGAGTTGGCGGATACAGCCGCCTCACGGGCGCGGGCAATCAGGTCCCAGGCGAGGTTCTCCTCCGGGTGACCGATCCAGATGGCGTAATTGCCGTTTATCCATGAACCGGGAAAAATCGTATGCAGGCGGCCTTCAAAAGTGGTATCTTTCAGCACGTCGCTACAGGTCGTCAGACGCAGCGTGGCTGATGAGGCAATTCCCTTGTACATCCCCTGGAGAAAGTCATAGGCATTATCGGGATAGTACTCCCAGGCATTTTCACCATCAAGGATAATCGATACAACCCGGCCGTCACCGCCCAGGCTGGACCTGATGCTGTCCAGGCGCCCGCACAGATCAGTCACCGCCCTCCCTGTTTCCCACTGCGAATAGGTAAAGCCGATCAAGTCGGAGAGCTGATGGTCGCGGAAGAATGTCCCGATTTCACCGTGACTGCTGCTGTAGCGCCAGGGTCGATACAACCGCTCTTTACCCACACCTAGTCCGCCATCCATGCTTTTCTCAAGAATCTCTTCATCTGTCGCAATCCAGGTAATGCCGCTCCCGGCGATGAGCGTCAAAACCTCGTTGCTGACAGAGCCCTCGGAAGGCCACATCCCGGTTGGATTGAAGCCGAATATCTTCCTGAAATAGGCGATCCCGCGCCGGATCTGTGCGCGGGCGTCCTCGGGATGACAAAACCCGGCAAGCGGAAGTGTCACCTTCGGCATGGCGGTTTGAGCCATTTTCTGATCACAGAGCAGCGGCAGAATCGGATGATAATAGGGGGTCACTGACAGTTCGATACGCCCCTCTGCATGGAGGCGCTGATAGAGCGGCAGTATCGCCTGCAATACTTCCCGCTGAGTTGAAAAAAGCAGGTTTTTATCGGCGGCAGTAAAGTTTTCACCCTTGGCGACCAGGGCAGCAAAAGCAGGATACCTGCGCCTGGCCGCCTCGCCTGTCCAGGCGAGGAAGAACCACACCTGTAAATCGAGCAGATCCTGATCGCTGAAATGTTTGACCCGTTCAGCGGCACTTCCCGGTTTCCCTTCACCCGCCATATAGAGCAGTTCAAGATAGCGATTGGAAGGTTCAATCATATGCTGCCGGTTTGCGGAGAAAAAGTTTTCCAGCACGAAGACACGGTCTTCAAGGCTCAGTTCTGACGGAGTCGCCTTGCCTTTCTCAAGGAACGGATCAACCGCAGTGCCTGAGGCGTACTCCAGAAGCTGTTCAATCAGGGAAGGGACGAGATTGAAGACCGCCCTGGCGCCGGGCGTATCTTCTACAATGGCCGGCATATCAAAATAATCCTTGATGCCGTGCAGATAGGTCCAGGGGAGAGCATATTCATTTTTCAGCGGATCCTTGTAAAATGGCTGATGCATATGCCATACAATGACCACGTCGAGCGGTTTCTGCATAATGTGGTTACACCATCTCCTTTTTCCACTGTAAAATCTTCTTTTGATAGTCCGTCAGCAGCTTCTGGGCTGTTTTCTGCTCCTGTGCTTCGGCGACAATATGGACCACCGGCAGATACTGGTCAGGGAGTATCAGCACCCAATCGGCACCAAAATGTACCTTGATGCCATCTATGAATGTGACCTCCTTGTCGAGACTGTCCTCGCTCATTTTGCGCATGATACCACCCTTCATTTCCCAGGGGCAGGGGAAACTGCTCTGTAGATACGCGCTGCGCGGAATTTCCGAGAGAGATTGAGACAGCGCTGCGCCACTGGAAGCGCTGAGTTCCATCAGCTTTGCAATGGCAAACATGCCGTCAAAGGCCGCCTGAAAGCGGGGAAAGGCAAAACGGCCATCCGTCGTGCCGGTCAGGACGATTTCCGAAGAAGAGGCCACCTCCTGCATGGCTCGATCCGAGCTCTTGGTGCGGATGACCTGACATCCCTTCTGCTCTGCCATCTGCTCGATGGTCGAAGGGGTTTGCACCGGCACGGCAATGGTGCCTTTCTGGCCGGCTTTCATCAACAGTGAAACAGCCAGGGACAGCAACTCGATGCCGGAGCAGATGGTGCCCTTTTCATCAACAAGCGTAATTGCCTCAGCAGAAGGGTCAAGCCAGAAGCCTGCCTGAGCCCCCAACGATGAAACTATCGTAGAAAGCTGATTCAAGGCCAGCTCTTTTTCTTTGACCTGAACTCCTTTCCCTTCATCAACATATGCATTAAGAGCGATAACAGAGAAGCCAAGCTCATTTAAAAGTTGCGGCAATGTCTGGCTGGCGGGGGAAAAACTGAAGTCTACAACCACAGTAAATGCCGATTTTTTGAGGAGTTCGCGGTCAAGTGCCCGTAAAAATCCTTCCCGATAAAAATCACCGACATTATTGATATCAGTAATAACGCCCGGTTCAGTATGGTGGGCTCGCCGGAAATTTTCCTTAAAAAAAGTGCGCTCGACATTTTTACCCATGCCGCTGGAAAAATCGAGACCGTCACCGTCAAGAAACACAATCTCCAGCTGGGCCGGGTCATCCTGGGCCTGGCGGAAGTGGACGCCGCCAACTTCTCCAAAAGTCTTTAATTTATAACGAACCAGCGGCAGTGAAGTCATTTTCATATCGCGCACATTGACGCCGGCAGAGAGAAGCCCCCCCATAAAACAGCGCTTAAGCATGCGAGATGAAGGATTGGAATCGCGGCCACCGAGCATGAAGCTTCCTTTGGGGAGCGAGGTGCCATAGGCACACCCCATTTTGGCACAAAATTCGGGAGTAAGCTCCATGTTGGAGAGCCCCTTGATTATCGCCCCCTCAAAAAGTGATTTCTTCCATTTTTCCCCCCAAATCATATTAGAGGTGACCGTTGCGCCCGCCTCAATCGTCTTCTTTGGCCAGATTTTGACATCGGCTTTGATAGTTGCTTCGTCTCCAACCGAGGTTTCGTCAGCAACGATAACCCCCTCTTCAAGGGTCACCCCCTGCCCGATACGGACGTTGGCACAGATAACGCTGTCGGTAATCCGGGCCCCCTTTTTGACATACGAGTTGTCCCAGATAACGCAGCGATTGAGTCTGGCTCCCGTTTCAATCGTACAGTTGCGACCGATTACCGAGTCCTTGATGCGTACATCTCCCAAAATCTGGCTGTTGTCGCCTATCACCACCGTGCCTTCAAGGCCGGCGGAATGTTCCAGTTTGACGTCGACCCCTATGCGCAGGTCCTTGCCGACATAATCCTGCTTCGGCTCATCTATTTTCAGGTTTACTCTGCCTTTAAAAATATCATGGTATGCCTCCCGATAGGAATCGGTGTTGCCGATATCGCGCCAATATCCTTTGGCGGTGACTCCAAAAAGTGCGTCTTGCTGCTTCAGCATGAGCGGAAACAGATCCTGTGAAAAATCGAAGTTTTCACCAGCAGGGATATATTTGAAGATTTCCGGCTCCAGCACATAGATTCCGGTATTAATCGTATCGGAGATGACTTCTCCCCACCCCGGCTTTTCCAGAAACTGGGTAATACGCTTCTCCTTGTCTGTAATGACAACTCCGAACTGAAGCGGATCTTTCACTGATGTCAAGGTGATAGTGGCTTTGGCTTTGCGGTCATCATGGAAGTCAATAATTTTTTTGAGGTTGAAATCGGTCAGCAGGTCGCCGCTGATAACCAGAAAACGCTTATCAAGGTACTTTTCAGCAGCTTTCACCGCGCCGGCTGTCCCCATGTCGGTAATCGGGGTGACGTAGGTTATCTTGACACCAAAATCGGAGCCGTCCCTGAAGAAGTTTTTGATATAAAACGGCTGGTGATAGAGCAGCATGACCAGTTCAGTGATATCATATTTTTTCAGCAATTCGACAATATGCAGCATGATGGGGCGATTAAAGAGCGGTATCATCGGCTTGGGCATGCTGCCGGTAAGCGGCTGGATGCGGGTGCCGAAGCCACCCGCCATTATGACGGCTTTCATAGGGGGGGCTCCTTACTCTGCTGTTTTTGCTTTCAACGCCTTCTTGGCGAGCACCCTGGCAATTTCCTGTTTCAACTCTGTCAGGTCGCCCGACTTGACCACATAGCCATCTGCCAGCCAGGCTGAGAAATCGTCCTTATAACAGGAAAACGCCGAGCAGAGGATTACCGGCATATCATGACGTTCCTTGACCAACCTCTGTAACAGGTCAATACCGCTTTCGTTTTTCAGCTTGATATCAAGCACCGCCAGATCAAACACATTGCTTTGCAGTTTTTCTGCCGCTTCTGAGCTACTGCCTGCCGTCACTACGTCATACCCCTCGTCCTTCAACTCTTCGGCGTACAGCAACCGGATGTTTGCTTCATCGTCGACTACCAGTAACCTGCTCATACATGTTCCTCCTTGCTGGTGGGAAGTGTGATGGTGTAATGAATTCCGCTGTATTCATCTGCCAGTGCTACAAAAGGAATCCCCTGCTTTTCAAGCATGGTCTTGCAGAGCGCCAATCCCAGTCCGGCTCCCAGATCGCGAGTTTCTGCAAACGGTGTCAGCAGGTGGTTAAATTCTGCCTGGGAAATGTGCCGACTGCGGTCTTCAATGCGGATGATGATGCGATCATCTTCCTTTTGAGTGCTGATCGCGATCGAAAGTTCAGTGCCAATGCCGTTGATATCATTCTGCAGCAGTGTGCGGATACAATAGGAGAGCTGTTTGAAGTCGATATAGACCGGCGGCAGGTCTTGACCGGGTGAATATCCGGTCGCATAGCCAAGCGACGTCAACATATCTGCGGTGTCGCGCAACGTCGCCTCAATCAACTGGTTCACATCCCAGAAGTCTCGCGTGGGGTAGAGCGAATCGGAATAGTTAAGAATCTCATCCAGGACACCTTCCAGCTGATGTGTTTCGGCAACAATAGACTCAACGAAGGTACGTTTAGGGTCTGAGGCCGAACTGTTTTTGAGCATCGCCCGGGCAAAGCCGCCGATGATCATCAACGGATTACGTACTGAATGGGCAATACTGGAGGTGATTCTCCCGACCAGCGCCATATTTTCCATCCTGACGATCAACTCCTGCTGCTCTTTCAGTTTTTTTCCGACCTCAGTAACACGGTTGAGTTCCACCTGCAGTTTTTCGTACAGTGACGCCCGTTCAATGGCAAACGCGACCGGAAAGCCGAATGTTTCGAGCGAACGCATATCTTCTTCCGTAATTGCCTGGTTTGTGATGCAGTTATCGGCGATGATCATGCCGATACGGCGATTGCGCGAAATGAGCGGCATCAGCAGGAAGGTGTCAACCCCGAGCAGCCGAGCCAGCTCCGGCGGGACGTCAGGGTGCTGAAATGCACCCTGCACCACGATCGGGTGTCTTCCATCGAGCGCTTTGATAACAATATGATCTTTATTGGCAAGCGGAATGGTCAACTGTTCCAGGACATCATGGAATTTAGCCCGTTCAGATGACAATTTGTTCAGGCGAAAGTTTTGCGACAGGGTTTGAAGGTCCATGTCATTCTGGATAATCTCGTTCCAGACCTGGCAGGCTTCCTCCATGTTGCGGGGTCCGATTCCCAGATACCCTTTGAGGATGTCCGTTTCACGATCACAGAGGAGCAGGAAGGCTCGATTCATACCAAAACCTTTGCCGGCGGTGATGGCAGTCAGTGCTACTGAAAGTACCTCCTCCAGATCGACGGAGCTTTGCAGGACAGATCCGAGCTCGTGCAGGAAACGCATTTCCATCGTTTTATTATCGAGAAAACTGACCAGAGACTGGATTTGGCTTTTCTGACGGTGGTTTTCACTGAGCAGATCAGAGAGAAGGGGGGCGAGCGGATTATCTTCACTATGCATTTGTTTCAGGTCACTGGTAAAGCGGGGACATTCACCGCACTTTTCCAGGCGGCGCTGCTGCTTTGAAACGAGCAGCTCTTCATCGCCCGCTCCGACCTTCGGGCAATCTGCCTGTTCAATTTCGTCGCTGTTCCAGCAATATTTCTGATCCACACAAAACTCCGTAGAATTTAAATCAGATCACTTTACCTTCCAGGTAGTGCCCTGCGCAGAATCGAGCAGCACAATACCTTTTGCCAACAACAGGTCACGAATTTCATCACCACGTTTAAAGTTTTTCGCAGCTCGCGCCTCGGTTCGCTCGACAATCAAGCGCTCGATCTCATCCGCAGGAATATCAATCCGGTCGGCCTTGGCACTCTTGATCCCAGCCAACCAGATTGCTGGAGGAGTCGTAAAGAGCCCCAGTACCGTTCCTGTCTCTACGAAAAGATGGCGAACGTGCGCAATCAGTGCCAGCGAAACAGACGTCATTTCCTTCGTCTCTGCCAAAAAACGGTTGGTAGTGCGCACGGTTTCAAAAAGAATTCCCAACGCCTGGGTGGCGTTGAAGTCATCGTCCATCGCTTCGACAAAGCGGGGAATGAACTGGTCTACCTTCTCCTGAAGCTCCAATCCGACCTGCGTCAGGTTTTCAAGAACCGCAAATTCGGACGGGGGAGACTGGCTGTGAAGTATTTCGTCAAGCGCCGCAAGGCAGCTGTAAATTCGCTCCAGTCCGGTTTGCGCCTCATCGAGATTCTGGTCGGAAAAATCAATCGGTGAGCGGTAGTGGGCTGAAAGGATGAAAAACCGGAGCGTTTCCGGATCATACTTTTTCAATACCTCACGAATGGTAAAAAAATTGCCCAGAGATTTGCTCATCTTCTCCGCATTGATATTTACGAAGCCGTTGTGCAGCCAGTAGCGTACAAACTGACAACCATGAGCCGCCTCCGACTGGGCGATTTCATTTTCATGGTGGGGAAATACCAGATCTTTGCCGCCGCCGTGAATATCAAACGTTTTGCCCAAAAAATCCATACTCATGGCTGAACATTCGATATGCCACCCGGGACGACCGTTGCCCCAGGGCGATTGCCACCACGGTTCTCCCGGTTTTGAACCTTTCCAAAGCGCAAAATCCATCGGGTGCTGTTTTTTATCGCCAACTTCAACCCTGGCTCCCGCCTGCATTTCCTCAAGGTTACGCCCGGAAAGTTTCAGATAGCCGGGAAACGTCTCAACGGCATAATAGACGTCGCCATCGGAGGCGTATGCGTGCCCCTTGGCAACGAGTGCTTCGATAATGGCGATGATGCCGTCGATATGGTCGGTGGCCTTCGGTTCGACTGTCGGCTTTGCCAGACCGAGGCGCTCCATATCCTCATCAAACGCCTGGATATAGCGGTCGGCAATCGTCCGGTAATCCGTCCCCTCCAGATTGGCGCGATTGATGATTTTGTCATCGATGTCGGTATAGTTGCGTACATAGGTAACATCAAAACCGGCATATTTCAGATAGCGAAAAACGATATCGAACGCCACGCCGGCGCGCGCATGACCGATATGACAATAATCATACACGGTTACCCCGCAGACGTACATCCCGACTTTGCCGGGAATCAGCGGGACAAAAGTCTCTTTTTCACCGGTAAGGGTGTTGTAAATGCGTAATGCCATACGATATACTCCACATACAAAATGTGCGGCATTATGCCTGTTTGTGGCAGGGATGGCAAGTCCCAAACTGTCAGTTTCAAGCTGGAATGTCGATGTATCGACGTACAAACAAAAAAAAGCCCGGAGGAAAACTCCCGGGCCTTTTCATTAGTGACTATAGAGACGGAACGTCAGTTTGGGTACACCGAAACTTTTTTCCGATCCTTGCCAAGGCGCTCAAAGGCAACCACACCTTCAATAAGGGCAAACAGCGTATAATCCTTGCCGCAACCGACATTGTTACCGGGATGAATCTGAGTGCCGCGCTGGCGATAAATTATGTTGCCGGCCTTGACGCTTTCGCCGCCGAATTTTTTGCAACCGAGCCGTTGTCCACCTGAATCTCTGCCGTTTCTTGAACTGCCGCCAGCTTTTTTATGTGCCATTTCCGTCTCTCCTGGGGAAAATTTAATTGGGTACGTTACGCCGAAATCTTCTCGATCTTGAGAACAGTCAGATGTTGGCGATGACCACGCAGCTTGCGTGAATCTTTACGTTTCTTTGATTTGAACACGAGGACTTTTTTGCCTTTACCCTGAACGGCGATTTTAGCAGTTACCGAAGCCCCGGCAACGAGTGGCGTGCCCACGACTGTATTCTCCCCGCCGACCATAAGGATCTCAGCAAATTCAACACTGTCGCCGATTTCTCCTTCAAGTTTTTCAACTTTGAGAAATTCACCTTCAGTAACTTTATACTGTTTTCCACCTGTTTTAATTACTGCATACATATGCCATCTCCATCCGCTTCTGATTTTTAAAGAGTTTTGGAATATAGATACACGGATGTAACAAGTCAAGCAGAAAATTGCATGGCCTCGTTAAAATCTATTCTGTAAAACACCCGGCCGGTGAGTTGAGCGGGCGGGATTTGTTATTTTACCGCTGCTTCACCAAAAAGTTCGTCAAATATGGCCCGCACAGTGGTAATCCGCTCAGATCTCCAGGCATTGGTGCCACAAAAGACCAGACCGGTCTCCACATCACCGCGCTGGGCCCGGTCAAGGGCCGTTACTATACAGAAACGCTCGCCCGACTCCTTGTAGGAGCATTTTTTCAGGCAGCCCATTCGGCAGGGAGTATGGTTATCAAGGTCGTACTGGCGAATGTTCTCTTTATTGTTTAAAATGGCGCGTCCCGGCAATCCGGCCGGGCTCATGATCAAACCGATGTCCTCTTTTTTACAGTCAATGTAGCGCTGCTTGAATTCATCGGCGGCATCGCATTCCTCGGTACAGACAAAACGGCTGGCCATCTGAACCCCGTCAGCACCCTCAGCCAGAGCATGCTCCAGATCGGCACGATTCCAGACGCCGCCCGCGGCTATTACCGGCACATCGGCACCACATTCATTGCGGAAAAATGCTTTAATGTCCCGGACGGTCGCGTACTGGTCATACACACCGATACCGATATTTTCCATCTTCTCGCCCAGATGGCCGCCGGCCGTGTCCGGGTCTTCCACGACCACCGCATCGGGCAGCCGGTGATAGGCTTTCTGCCATTTACGCACGATAAGCTGAGCTGCCCGGAGCGAGGAGACAATAGGCACTAACGCAACATCAGGGTGGTCGGCCGTCAGTTCCGGCAGTCCCATCGGCAGTCCGGCACCGCAGACGATTACCTTGGCGCCCCCTTCGATTGCGGCTTTGACAAGGAGCTCGAAGTCGGAAAGGGCAACCATGACATTGACGCCGATGACACCATCAGGAGCGATCTCATACGCCTTGCGCAGTTCGGCCTTAAATGCCTCAGCTTCGGCCTGAAAAAAATTTTTGCCGTCATAGAAGCCGCTATTGAGAGCAATCCCGGCCGCCGCAACCAAGCCGATACCCCCGTTTTTTGCAATATGTCCGGCCAGCCGGCCGGCGGAGATTCTGACCCCCATGCCACCCTGGATAAGGGGATAACGAATCGTGTGCTTCCCAATTTTCAGTGGTTGTGTCATACTTCCTCCATTTGGTAAAGTGCGTGCATAATAGCAACGCCACGACTGTAGTAAGTGTAATAGTTTTGTAAAATAAGCGGGTTATCCATAGGGGGTATGTTCCATTTTTTTCTGGACTTGTTGCACTATTTTCACTAAAATTTCGCAGTTTATTTGAAACTAGGAGTTGGTCATGGAACAGGAAAAACTGGATTTTTTTAGAACCATACTGAATGAGGAAATGAAGGCTTTGCAGGGGGAGGCCGGCAAGACGGTCACAGAAATGACGACTGATGCTCTCAGCTTCCCCGACCCTACTGACCGTGCGACTCAGGAATCAGACCGCAACTTTGAGTTACGCATCAGGGATAGAGAGCGGAAGCTGATCAACAAGATTAAAGATGCACTCGATCGTATAGAGTCAAAAGAATTTGGCATTTGTGACGATTGCGGAGAAGATATCGGCGAGGCGCGCCTGAAGGCGCGACCGGTAACGACCCAATGTATCGACTGCAAGATGATCGCTGAAGAAAAAGAGCGAAGGGTCTAACGTAATTTTCCCCAGGCACAATGACACCCTGGATCTGACATGAAAAGTAGCGATTCCTCACCATATTCTGAACCGGGAAATAGCGTTGCTGAACTGATACTGCTGTATCAATTCAGCAACACAATGCTTTCAACCATACGCCTCAACAAGCTGACTCACCTCATTCTTACGGCTATTACCACTCCATCATCCAACCTTTTTGAACGTGCCGCATTGTTTATGCGCAACGAGAAATCTGATGTCCTTCAGGGTATGCTTGGTATAACACGGCGATTGGAGGCTGATTTACAGATCGTCGGCGACGAGGATATTCTCGGTAGTCGCTGGGACCTCAGTGACGAAACAATATCCCGGCAGAGGGCCACCTATTTCAGTATGCATGTGCGGCAGACCCGCATTGATATTGATGACTCCTGCGCCCTTATTCATCAGATATTTTCAGAACGAAAGCCGTGCCGTTCTGATGAGAACATCTGTCATCACTGTCAAACCTGCCGCTTTATCAAAGCATTGTGTAATGGTGCCTTTGTGGCAATTCCTCTTGTCTGCCATGACAAGACTATCGGAATGATCGTCGTTGACAATCCGGATACCGGTCGCGAAATATCGAACGTCAGTATGACTTTTCTCCGGCTTTTTGCCAATCAGGCCGGCATGGCCATTGAAAATTCGATGCTCTATAGCCGTATAGAAGAGGCCCACCTTAACCTGAAAGACGCCCGTGAGCGCTTGAAACACGGCGAACGCATGGCTGCTATCGGGGAGATGGCGGCAAATCTGGTTCACGAGTTAAAAAACCCGCTTGTCACTATCGGAGGTTTTGCCGGCAGACTTCTTAAATCATTGCCGGTTGAGACGCAGCAGCACCACTATGCCGATACTATTGTTTCCGAAGCCTGCCGCCTGGAGAAGATGCTTGCAGATATTCTTGCCTTCTCGCGTAAGCCGACTATCTGCTTCAGCGCCTGCGACCTTAAAGAAATCATCCAGGACTGTCTGACAAACTGCGCCACCACTTTTGAGGATCACAACATTAAAGTATCGCTGTCAGATGATTCCTGCAGCTCGATTGTTTCCGGTGACGCTCACCAGTTGAAACAGGTGTTCCTTAATCTGATTTTAAATGCCTGCGATGTCATGCAGGAAGGTGGAGAACTGTTATTTACTCTCACTCAGAAGGAGGTCGCCCCGGACAAAAAAACCATTATTGTCTGCGTTGAAGACAGTGGTGGCGGAATTCAGAAAGAGATAATGCCGCAAATTTTCAACCCGTTTTTCACCACGAAGAACCATGGCACCGGACTTGGCCTTGCAATAGCACATCGCATAATAATCAATCATTTTGGCACAATAGATGTGCACAGCAGTGCAAATGGCGCTGTATTCACCGTATCGCTGCCTCTGGTAGCGTAAATCTGCAGTATCAAGGGTTGCCGGGATGCCGAAGCAGATGAGAAACAACCACTATCATTCGGGAGATCTGGAGGGGTAGGAACCTACGATGGAACCGGTCGGATCTACATACCGGCAACCTCTGACTTCAACGCGTGCCATTGGAGGGGACGGGAGGACATTACAGGGGGCCCCCCCTGATACTAACGGCTTGAGAACAGCTGAGCCGCGCCCCGGTAAAGTCGCTTCTGCTTCACCGGCCGATCAGAAGGGCTTTCAGGCAACTGAACCTTTCACTCCTGAATTCAAGCCATATGGGCGGACCGGTGCGCAAGGGTCAAAGCCGGCAGGTGGAGTAGAGACGCCTCAAAATGGCGAAGCTCCCGCTGGTGGCGCCCAGACAAAGCCCGATCCTCAGGTTCAGGCGCAAATTTCGCAGCTGAAATCCATCGAGGAGAAGGTCAAGGCTCATGAGGCCGCGCACAAGACTGCCGGGGGAACAATGACCGGCCCCGTCTCCTACACATACACGCGTGGCCCGGATGGTAAAAACTACATTACCGGCGGCGAAGTGCCAATTTCTATCTCTTCCGGAAAAACTCCTCAGGAAACAATCAGCCGGATGCAGCAGGTTATCCAGGCCGCACTGGCCCCGGCTGACCCTTCTCCTCAGGATCGAGCCGTTGCCGCACAGGCGTCCGCCATGCAGCAGGAGGCGAGACAGCAGTTGGCGGCGGCGCCAGCTACCGGGGAAACACGACCACCAACATCAGTAGAGCCGGGAAAGCAGGTTGACAGTCTTGTTGCTCGTGATTCACAGCGTGCCTACGGCAACCCGGCCGTAACCGGTAAACAATCGGAAAGTGCCGCTGCTGCTGATCCGGTAAAGCCAGTATTGCGCAACCCGGCACCGTCATCCTCCGGAGCGGGCAATGCGGCGCTTTCTGCCATTTCTGCGGCCGGCATCACCGGTTTTGGCCAGGCGCAGCAGATATCATACTATGCGTGATCTCTGACCAGTATCAAAACTAACGGAGCTATTCAATCTGCCTGAGGCCTGCTGATGCCCCCCTGTCGTACCGCTCTCATATATTCACCGCTGTTCGGCACTTTCAACTATGGCGACGACCATCCGTTCAAGCTCGAGCGCATCCACATGGCGTATGAGCTGATGTCTGCCTACGGCCTGCATGAACTCCCGCATATGCAGATTCGCGACTGCCTGGCGGCCTCTGATGAACAGCTGCTGTCGTTCCATACCCCTGCCTACATTGACCGCCTTAAGGAATTCAGCGCATCCGATGTCCCACGCGCTGATTTCAGGTTCGGCCTCGGTGATGCCGACTGCCCGGTCTTCAAGGGACTGTTTGAGTGTGCCGCGCTCGGTGCCGGGTCAACCTTGGAAGCCGCACGGCTGGTTGAAGAAGAGCAGTGTGATGTCGCCTTCAATTTGACCGGAGGATGGCACCACGCCCACCGCGCCAAGGCGTCCGGATTTTCATACATTAATGATGCCGTTATTGCGATTAACTGGCTTGTTGCCCGTGGACGGCGGGTACTCTATCTCGACATTGACGCCCACCACGGTGACGGTGTTCAGGAAGCGTATTATGATACCGATCAGGTGATGACGATATCGCTCCACGAAAGCGGAGTCTATTTTTATCCCGGTACCGGCTTTGAGAACGAAATCGGTGAAGGACGCGGCAGGGGATATTCTGTCAATGTACCGCTGCTGGCCCATACGGACGATGCCATATATCTGAAGGCTTTTGACGAAGTGGCGTATCCGTTGATCGCCGGCTTCAATCCGGACATAATCGTCACCCAGATCGGTGTCGACACCTTTCGCACCGATCCGCTCACCAATCTTGAAATCACCACGTACAGCTACTGCGAAATTATTACAAAAATTAAGCGACTCAAGATCCCCTGGGTTGCCCTCGGCGGGGGCGGCTATGATCTTATGAACACCGCGCGGGCATGGACACTGGCCTGGGCAATTATGAACAACGTCGAGCTGAATCCACGACTGCCCCTTTCCTTTATTGACAAGATCGAGCCGTTGGGCTATCAGAACCGGGTACTGCTGGACGCCATGCACTGGGCAGAAGAAGATGAACGGACAGTGGCGCTGGCGGCGGTTGAAAAATGTATCGCCAGCATAAAGAAGACCATTTTCCCCGTTATACTCGGAAGCTGTTGATATCCAACGGTATTCTTTTCGGGCTCAACATGTTGACGGACAAAAAGGAAGAAAAACGATGAGCCACATTGTGCAGAAACAACCGACACCATTGGAGGGGATGCGCTACTACACCCCGCCTGATGATTACCTGCTCAGCGGTCGGGACGGAATGGTCGCAATCCCGTGGGCAGGAAAGCCTCCCATCCCGTTGCTGGAGGAGGATTTTTCTGCTCTGGAAGTCAACCTCCCAGATTATGATATGGTGGGGCGCGGCATCTATCAGGCTTTGCGACTTAACCCCGATTGTAGCGGCGCGGCTGCGTACGCTGCAGTGCTGAGAGATGCCTATCCGCATGTCATCTCCGAACTCGGGGGACAGGTTATCATGCTGGAGGCCAAGGAAATTGACACACCCTACCTGGATCGCAAAATCAATCTTCTCAAGATAATGGCTCTGATCGATCCCGAAAATGCCGGGATCCCGCTGGAAATCGCCCGGGCCTACGTTGACAAGGGCTCTCGCCTGGCCAGCATGCAATACTGCGTACCCTGCTGGTACGCAGCCGAAAAACAGCTCAAGACAGCGCTGGCTCTGAATCCGGAGGATCGCCACGCAGTTTATGAATACGGTGAAGTGCTGTACGTGCTGGGTCGCTACGAACAGGCTGCTGAGATATGGAGTGACGTTATCACTCTTCTGGAGCCGGCGGAGCGTGTTCAGGTTGAAGCGCGAATTGCCGGAATTCTTTCAGGCAAAATACCGGTGGTGCCGCCACTCGACTATCTGACAGCGCTTTCTGTTGCGATCGAACAACATGGTAACGGATGCAACGATGAAGCCGCCTCAATAATACTCGACGTACTCGCCGACCCTGTTTTTGCCGAACAGTTCCCGTTAAATGAGGTATACTATCTCCTCGGAACCTGCTATCAGGAAGCAGGCATGATGACCGAAGCTGCAGAAGCATTCAGGAGGAGTTGACCATGTTTGATTTCAGTGTGGCAGACTGGATTTTCTGCGGAGTTATTCTGCTGGTCATATTTGTATGCGTTGCCATTAGCGATATGCGCACGTCCGGTAGATCATAATTATGAAAAGAATACTGCTTATTGATGACGATTCTGCCTTTACCCGCTTTTTGTCAGCCTATATAGCCGACAATTTTCCGCTTCTTCAGGTAGATATCTGTAACAATCCGATGTCAGGGCTTCAAGCAATCAAAAGTGGCGGCTATGACCTGATGCTTATTGATCTTGAAATGCCGACCATGGATGGACTCAAGCTTCTCAAGTTTGCAGTTGACAGTGGCATGGACAAAAACCGGATCGTTATACTCTCGGGAAGAGATGCTGATTTTTTGCATGATATCTGCCCGATGGGTTCCTGCCTGGCGGTCCTGAACAAATTCGAAGTGCGCCAGAAGAGTGTCCTTGACATGGTATTCAACTCACTTCACCGGAAAGCGGGCGCGGCCTGATCCGGTTCTGCCTGTATTCTTCAAGGCAATCTCCCGCGGTGTTCAGACCCGAGAGCCCTTGAAATGGCGCTGACTCTGTAGTACCAATTTATGATAGGGAGGAATAGTCATGAAGAAAATCGGCGTACTGTTATCTGGATGTGGTGTATTTGACGGCAGTGAAATTCATGAGGCGACCTTTGCTCTGCTGGCTATTGACCGGGCCGGTTGTCAGGCTGTCTGCATGGCGCCCAATGCAGAGTTCGCGGTCACGAATCATCTGACCAAAGAGGCAGGCGGCGAAACGCGCAATGCCCTGGTAGAAGCGGCTCGCATCGCCCGTGGCAACATTCTGGATCTTAAGGATGTACAGGTTGGCGACCTGGATGCCGTGGTTCTGCCGGGCGGTTTTGGTGCTGCCAAAAATCTGTGCGACTTTGCCGTCAAGGGCTCCGCTGCAACGGTGCATCCTGAAGTGACCCGACTTCTCAGGGAGATCTCGGCAGCAGGTAAGCCGATCGGTGCGATCTGTATCGCCCCGGTGGTGATTGCCGCCGTTCTCGGAAAACAACTGACTGCGACAGTAACGATCGGAAACGACAGCGGTACCGCTGCCGAGATCGAAAAGACCGGAGCACGGCATGTGGAATGTCCGGTTCATGAAATCGTCGTAGACCGGAAGAACAAGATTGTCTCCACCCCGGCCTACATGCTGGCCACCCGTATTTCCGAGGTTGCCGACGGGATCGACAAATGCGTGAAAGAGGTTGTTAATCTCATCTGATTTTCTCAGCCGTATACAACAATGCAAGGGCGAAGCGTGCTTCGCCCTTGCTCATTTATAAAGGATAGATCACCGATGAAGCTCATTCTGTTCACTCTCTTCGCCGCAATTACCGCCTTCACCTACTGGTTGCGCTACATCAATCTGCGCCACCTTAAACTTTATGGCAACAGGGTGCCGGAAGGATTTGAAGGCGCAATTGATGAGGAGAAACTTCGTAAAAGCTCGGCTTATACGTGTGCCTCGAGTCGCCTTGGCTTGTGGGATTCACTCTTTGATAATGCCCTGCTGGTCCTCTTCCTCTTTGGCGGCCTGATTGTGACCTATGACGGTTTCATCCGTTCGTTAAGCACGGCGCCGATTCTTTCCGCGATCCTCTTTTTCCTGCTGCTGACCTGGGCATCTACGCTGCTCGGCATCCCCTTTGACCTGTACGGAACATTCCGCATCGAGGCACAGTTCGGCTTCAACACGACGACAGCGCGCATCTGGATTACCGATTTTATCAGAGCACAGGCCATCGGTGCGGTCCTGCTTGCTTTCCTGATCACGGTTGTCTTCTGGCTCATCAGCTGGAGCCCGCAGCAGTGGTGGCTCTGGGTGTGGGGCTTTATGGCTCTTTTCAGCCTGTTCATGATGTTCATTTCCCCCTATGTGATCGAGCCGCTCTTCAATAAATATGAGCCGGTCACCGAACCGGGGTTGGAGGACGACATCCGAGTGATAATGGAGAAGGCGGGGCTCAAGGTCGGGAAGGTGCTGCAGATGGATGCGTCGAAACGGAGTAACCATTCCAATGCCTATTTTACCGGTATTGGCAAGGTCAAACGTATCGTACTCTATGACACCCTGATCAAACAGATGAGCCACGCCGAGATTGTCGC